>CAUPIJ010000005.1:0-107221 GCA_963511305.1 uncultured Propionimicrobium sp. | reverse complement strand
GCGATCTCACAGACTGCCTGCCACTGAGAACACGAGCCATCACCAGCTAAGCGATACACGAGCATACGCACCGCACGATCCTTAAACTCTGGTGAACACCTCTTAGACATGCCCCAATCCTCTCAAAAACGAGTAGGAACAAAACCCAGGACGCTTCAGTCCTACAAGGCCATGGCGGAAAATTTCCTTAACTAGATGCGGATGTCGAGCTGGCAGTGGCTTTCGACACCGTCGAGGAAAACCGAAAACTGGCGACCGAAACCCTCGGCTTTAAGCGCGCGGTCGCAGATTATCGAGACGTCCTAAACGACCCGGAAGTCGATGTCGTCTCCATCTTTTCCCCGAACTTTTTGCACCACGAGATGGGTATTGCCGCCGCGGAGGCCGGTAAGCCGTTCTGGATCGAGAAGCCGATGGGCGTCTCTGCGCAGCAGTCCAAGGAGATCGCTGAGGCTGCAGCGAAGTCGGGCATTGTCACCTCGGTAGGCTTCAACTACCGCCACATGCCCGCGATTGAGCAGGCACGCAAGCTCATCGCCGAAGGCAAGCTTGGTAGGATCACCAACGTGCGCTGCTGGCTGTTGGCCGATTACGCCTGCAGCCCCAAGGGTGCTTTCACTTGGCGTTACGAGCGCGAGCGCGCCGGCTCCGGCGTCGTTGGCTGGGCCGCTGCTGAAGTCGATGAAGCGATCGTTGCTTCAGCTAGTGACGGGCAGTGGCATGACGTTGTCGAGGTTGAAGGTCCCGTTACCTACAACACGGATTTTGGAAAGTGAGGGGTTGAATGTTCGACAATGAAATGCCCTCCAAGGCGCAAGTTAAAGAGCTAACAGACAAGACCCCAATGTTGGGCAAGCACCGCGGCATTGGCCTGGTGGCTGCCACTGCGACGCTGGGTTCGTTCCTCTTCGGTTACGACACGGGCGTGATCTCGGGCGCCCTGCCGTACATGAGGATGCCAGTCGAGACTGACGGCTTCCTGCTCAACTCGTTTACAGAGGGTCTGATCGGTTTTTGCCTGCTCATCGGAGCCGCTTTTGGTGCGATCTTCGGCGGTCATCTCTCCGATAAATACGGCCGTCGCCACAACATCATCCTGCTGGCGGTTATCTTCGTCGTCGGTGCACTGGCCTGTACAGTATCGCCGAATCTGCCGATCATGTATATCTCTAGGTTCGTCCTGGGCCTTGCTGTCGGTGGCGCCTCAGCGACTGTGCCGGTCTATCTGGCGGAGATCGCGCCGAAGCGAATCCGCGGCACCATCGTTGCCATCGATCAGTTGATGATCGTTACCGGTCAGATGTTCGCCTTCATCTTCAACGCCATCATCAACATGATGCAGGGCGGCCCGAAGGTAAACATCGAGGCGGATCCCTCCGGGCGCCTAACCGAGATGGGGCTGCAGCCCTGGGCTAACGTGACCAAGTTCCAGAATGTCCTCGGCCACGAGGAATACCAGGTATTCGTGGATCAGCTCGTTTACCACGGCGCGCACGCGGGCAACGGCTCTACCTGGCGCTACATGCTCGTGCTCTGCACGATTCCCGCTATTGCGCTTTGGTTGCTGATGCGCATGATGCCCGAATCGCCGCGTTGGTACGCGGTCAACCGCAGGTATATCGACGCTATCGGCGTCCTGAAGCGCGTTCGTGATCACCGCGACGGCCTGCTCGAAGACGAGATGATGGAGATCATCAAGAAGAATGAGAACAACTCAAAGGTAGCCAAGGGTAGGTTCCGGGATATCTTCCGAATCCCCTGGGTGCGCAGGTTGTTCCTGGTCGGTATGTTGCTGGCCGCGTCGAACCAGCTCAACGGCGTTAACACTGTCATGTACTACGCACCTAAGGTGCTGGAGTACGCGGGCATGTCGACGACCGCTGCGATTACCGCTCAGGTGGCCAACGGCGTGATGTCGGTTGGCGGCTCCGTGCTCGGTCTCTACCTCGTCTACAAGCTGCCCAGGCGCACGATTCTGCTTCGCTGTGTCGGCGCTGTCGCGGTGACGCTGGGTGCGATCGCGATCATGTTCGCCACGATGATCCAGCCGCACATGGCAGACGGCACCACGCCGCCTTCGATCGCTGCTTACATGATTCTTGCGCTGATGGGCGTATTCATGCTGATCGTGCAGTCGTCGAACGGCCCGGTCGTCTGGACGATGCTGGGCGAGATGTTCCCGGCCCCCGTTCGAGGCGTAGCCAATGGCGGCGCGGTCTTCTTCATGTGGATCGTTAACGCTTGCGTCACGCTGGTTTTCCCGGCTCTGATTGACAACCTCGGCGGCGGCTGGACCTACGCGATCTTCGCGGTGGTCAACGTGGGAGTCTTCTTCCTGCTTTGGAAGTGGATGCCCGAGACCAGCAACCTCTCGATGGAGGAGATCGAGGAAAATATGAAGGAGCAGTTCGTTCGTCCTGGTGACGAGGTGACTGAATTCTAAAATCTCCGACAGCTATGTAGCTTGCAAGATGACAGGCCGGGGTTCCAGGTTTTCTGGGCCCTGGCCCTTATTTGTGTATAAGAAAGGGGGCTCACGGCTAAGCCGCGTGCCCCCCTCTTGCGCTTAGTTGGCGTCCTTGGCCATGTTGCTTATGGCCAGCAGGGGGGTGATGATCGCGGTCAGAATGGCAGCGACGATGGACATGATCGGGTTGATGAACAGACCAATGAAGACGGTAAGGAACGAAGCAAAAAGCAGTTGCACCAGCATCAGGGTGACCTGGCTTTCGCGTAGCTGCTCAGTCTGAAGAACCGGCATCGAGGTGGTGGTCTCAAAAGTAGTTGCAGTCATTTAAGTTCTCTTTTCTGTTTAGCCTGCATAGAGCAGGAGGGTGGTCTTTTATTTTTGGCTCCGCGTTAGGTTTCACGCAGAGTTCGCTGTAAGTCTTCTTTTGCAGAGAGGAGATAGCTCGTTGAGTGACTCGCGAAGCTGTACTCCTTCTCTCGGGCGCGAAATGCACTGGTGGCATCTCGCACCACCGTGTGCTTTCGTCCCGAGGAGTTTCCTCGCTCGCGACATCTATGAATTTACCCAGGGCTCATAACAGATGCGAATAATCTTTGCCAAAAGTTGCAGCCTGTTGCATCAATGATTTCCAAGCTGGCTCTCCACGTTATTTGGAAGAACGAAATCTTCGATTCCTTTCGGAATTTCCTGCCAGTTGTTTTACTCTCATTAGAGCGCCAAACGCTTTGGAAATAGGCATAGAAGCCCAAAAAGGTTCAACGATGAGCTCTAAAGCTAGAAACACCAAAGACCCGAAGTGCTCAAAGTCGGCAATCGGCGTCTGCCCTGATCAGTGGGGAGTCTGGTTTTCCGATGACAAAAAACAAATCGAGCCGCGTCAGGCCATGAAGGAGATGGCTGAGGCTGGCTTCGAAATTCTGGAAACCGCGGTCAGCGAATTTTTCGTTCGTTAACTAATCCTGACGTCGCTGCGATTGGTCAGCGCCGCGTACCTGCCCTCGTCGGCGGTCAGTACGATGAGCTGGGCATATTCGCTGGCTTTAGCCAGAATGGCGGCCATCCTGGTCTGTCTGGACGGGTCAGTGTGGCCGAGCTGGTCGTCCAAGAAAATGGGCATGCCGTCTGCCTCATCAACGAGCATCGCTGCGGCAAGTTTGACCAGGATGAGCAACTGCTCCTTAGCTCCGCTCGAGAGCTGCTCGTAGTCGATTCGGATGCCGTTCAGCACCCGGGATTCGATCGTCAGATCTTCGTTGAGGAAGACCTCGAAGCTGTCGTCGGCATAGATAGCGCGCCCAAGCTCTCGGATCTTCTGCGTAAAAGGCATGCGGTACTTTTCCTGGGCCTCAGCAAGATGCTTGGCTAGGGTCTCGTAGAGCAGCATCGCGGCATTCGCCTTCACCTCGATGCGCTCCAGTTTCTGCTTGGCGTATTCGAGCGCGCTTAATGTTTCGTCGTAGCGATGCTGGCGGACATCAGCGTGTGCCCCCTTCAAAGCGCCGGTGAGCTGGTCAGAATTTTTCTGGTGCGAGGACAGCGTCTGCGAGATATTAACGATCTTGGCTTCGAGCGTCTCTTGCTGCAGCCTATGTCCCGAAGCGTCTAACTCAGTTAATAGCTGCTGTGCCTTTGCTAAGGCGCTTTCGGCAGCCCGCAAGCTCTCACGGCTTTCTCTCAGCTGCTGTTCGACGACCTCATCAGGGGTTTCGAGACGCTCTGCGGCTAGCTTTTTAGCTAGCTCATCACGCCTATCAGCTAAAACCTTGAGCGTGCCCCTGAGCTCGCTCTGCTTATCTTGATCGCTCCGGATAGCCGAGTTCGCTTGGGTCAGTTCCGCCAGGGCCGTTTCGCGTTCCTGCCCATACTGAGAGTTTTCGCTGGCGGCTTCGGCTAGGGCATCTTTAGCCGCATCGAGGCTGCTGGGCAGCTCAAGATCCGCAGGTAACGCAGCAAGGTGAGCCCGTTGCGACGAGATGCTAGCTCGGATATCTTCGGGCCTGCGATCAGAGAGCAGTAGCTGCAGACGCTGTGCTTTTAGCTCACGCTCCGCAACTGAATCGGTGATTCCCTGCCAGAGCTCACGGGCCTCTTGAGCATCTTTCACGCCCGCAGCGGAAAGGGCTTGTGCATATGCGCTTTCGGCCCTACTCGCGTCCTCCTTGAACTGTGAGACAGTAGGCGCAGCTATCTCGAACAGCCACTTGCCAGGCACCTCGATAGCCACGTCAGAGGTGATATTTCTCTCTAACGCATTCGTAACTTCGGTCTCGGTTGAATCAATGAGCAGCTTATTTTGATTCCCCAACGACGTGACACGTAACCGAGCCGAGCTAGCTTCCAGCTTCGCTAGCGCGGTTTCACGCTCGCGCTCTGCCGAATTGATATCGGCCAGCAATCTGGCGCCCGTAGCCCTGTTCAGTTTTCCTGTGGACAGCCTCTGGTCTAGCTCGGCTATCTCTTTTTGTGCCGACTCGATGTCTGCTAGCAGCTTCTCGTCGGATGCTAAGTTCTGTTTCGCCTCGATAGCGGCAACGCAGGTTCGAGCCATGTCCAGCTTTTGCGCGGAATCAGCTAGCTCCTTTGCCTTAAGTTCCAAGCGGTCTTCGGCTTCGCTAATTTCTTTCTTCGCTAGCTCAAGGCTCTCGTCAAGGCGCTTAAGGCTCAACTCGGTCTCGGCTAGTTGCTGGCTCGCAGCGGTCTGCTCGTTGATCTTTTCGGCGCGCTCCTTGCATTTGGCTTGAGCGATCGTGTAATCAAGCATCGCCTGATCTCTGGCCTCTTTAGCCCTTTGGGCGTCGGCTTCGGCGGTCAAGATTAAGTCGCTCTTCGACAGCAAATCTGCTAGGTCTGCTTTGGCCTCACTGAGCTGAGTCTTGAACCTTGCTATCTGCGACTTGGACTCTGAAAGCCTGCGCTCCGTGTCAGCTATTTCTTCCAGGGCTGACGCAGCCGTAGCAAAATCATTCTCTGCAGCAGATTTGGCAGAAATTGCGGCGCTGTATTCGCCTCGGGCTTTGCCGGTTGCGGTGAAGTAGTCGTCGCGGTGCGCTTTGGCCATCTCGACCATGCTCTGGTCGGAATCGTTGGCACCTCCGGACGCTTCTTGCAGCGCCCGAGTCAGGGCGGCGGAGGTGGCGAACGGCTTCTGCGAGAACGGATCGGAGCCAAAATTATTCAGCGCATCGAAGAGCTTCTGATCGGCGCCACCGAGCAGAGCCTCCAGCTCGTTCTCGGCATCGCCGCCGCTGAGCGCCCGGCCGGATTTCTTGCCCGACAGGTAGCGAAGGTTCGTCTTGCCGCGAGACCCGGCAAAGACCTTGGACAGCCGAATCCTTTCGTCGCCGATCGAAAACTCGGCCGTGATCTGCGGATCCTCACCGCTCAACTTTGGGCGAAGCTGCTTGATCTCGGCCTTATTTGAAGTGCTCTTGACGTTCAGCAATGTGCTGAACGCCTGCACCATCGTCGTCTTACCGATCTCATTCTTGCCTGAGATCACCGTCACCTTACCGCCAACAAAATCTATCGCGCGGTGCTCGACGGCTTTCACGTTGCGAAGCTCTAGAAAGTGAAGTTTCATTTTTCCTCGCTCATGATCTGGTGAAGCAGCATTAGAGCTTCGGAGGCGACCGCATCTTCAGCGCGACCCGATAGCTCATCAACCGTTTTCTTCAAGTAGCCGTCAGCAGGAATATCGGCGAAATCGTTTTCGTCTGGCAGCACCTTCAGATTGGTGTGCCGCTGCCAATACTCAAGCGCCCCGAATCTATCCTCGTGGCGGGAAAGAATTGTTTCCAGCCTAGATTTCTGGCTCGTGGAGAGAACTCCGGTCAGCGTGAGTTTCAAGATAGTGCGATTGGCGTTCTCCACTGCTGAGAGCTCCCTGTCGAGGGCGTCCACATCCTCTTGGGCGGTCAACACGTAAGCCTTCTGCATGAATCTCCATTGGCCGACAGCTACGTGATGCACGTCGAGATTATTTTCGTCGACTTCGACGATCAAAACAGCGCCCGGAACAGTTACAGCAGAGCCCTTGGTGATCTCTTTGTAATCGGTTACCTCGTGCGCGCCCGAGTAGTGGATTGCCCCGGAATCGTCGGTTGGCCAGCGGATATGCCTGTCGCCGAGAGCGACGTAGTGAATGACGCCCCTAGCCAGGGCATCGTCCAGCCGAGATCGGTCTATTGAGTCAAGAGCCATCGCGTCCGGGTTCAGCTCGTCTAACATGCCATGGCCGACGACGATGCGAACCGTGCCGTCTGCGGGCAGGGTAGAGAACAGCTCACCAAGCGGCCCAGAGACCGGGTCGCCATCAGGATGCTTCGAGGTCCACGGCGCGGCCAGGATCTCGACGCCATTAGCCACCTGGTAGTGGTTTTCTCTAAGCACGACGACATTTTCAGGCTGGTTATTTTTGAACGCGGCCGAATCGTAGATAGAAGAGGAATTCAGCACGTCATGGTTGCCGGGCAGCAGGTAGACGGGCAGGCCGATCTCTCGCATAGCATCCAGCGCCTGGGCGATGTCTTTCTGACTCAGCCAGTTAGTTTCGAAGACGTCCCCGGCCACCACCATGAATTCCGCCGCGGCCCTTCTAGCCGTTTCGCCGATCTTGCGGATGGTGTTTACGCGGTCGCCTGTGAACTGGCCCTGAGCCTCGGGAAGCAGGAAATGCCTGCGCATGCCCAACTGCCAGTCGGAGGTGTGAACGAATTTGACCATGTCTGCCGCCTTAAACTTTGCTTGCAATAGAAGTATTGCAGCCGGCACTGACAAAAATGGCCTTCGTGCCCACCACGCAAGAATCCGCCTTGTCAGGCCATGGTTTCTCGCGGCCGACACTCTAGTAGCCGCTGAGAAATTAGTCGGTTGGCTTAAACTTTTCCAGATCCGAGGTGTCGCCGTCGTTGATCTTCGCGAACAGCTCACTGGCAAGCTGACTGTCCCAGACGACCACCGAAGCGCCCATCGGGCTCCATCCTGCAGCGTCCGCGACCGGCACCGGCAGAGAATTGCCGTTCTTCGCTGAGTTCAGCACACCGAGCGCTCCTGCTGCCATCTGCGGCGCGGAAGTTTCGGAGCCCTTGCTCAGCGTCTGACCGATAGCCTTGTTCAAATTCCAGTAGCGGATTGGATCGATGAAAGTCCGTGGGGTAGCGATTTTTTCTCCCAGCTTTCCGATGATCTCGCGCTGGCGCTCGGCGCGCCCGAGGTCGCCGCGCGGGTCCGAATAGCGCATCCGCACGTAGCCCAATGCCTGTTGGCCGTTCAGAGTCTGGCAGCCCGCAGGCAAATCAACATTTGCGAGCCCATCTTGCATGGGAGCATCGAGGCAGACATCGACGCCGTCAACCGCGTCGACCATCGCCGCGAAGCCGCCGAAACCGATCTCCAGGTAGCCGTCGATGCCGACGCCGGTTGCGTTTTCAACCGTTTGGATTAGCAGTTGGGGGCCACCGTAAGCGTAGGAGGCGTTCAGCTTGTCGAATCCGTAGCCGGGAATCTCGACGTAGGAGTCCCTGGGCAGGCTGACCATCACCGAATCGCCGAAAGGCGGACGGTAGAGCAAAATAATGGTGTCCGCCCGGTTGCCGGCGGCGTCGCCCGTGCCCAGCCGCTGCTTATCCTCTTCGCTCAAGAACTCTCGGCTATCTGTTCCGACTAGCAAGAATGTGGTTCCTGGGTGAGAGCCGGCCGTCGACTTTGGCTGCTCCAGCGATGCCATTCCCGCGACCGTGCTCACCGGCACCCCGATTAAGAACGCGAGCCACGCGATCAGCAAGACCAGAAGAGCCGTGAGCGTCTTCCTGACCCGGTGGCGCGGCTTACTTTTCTTCCTGGGCGCCGGCGGTTGCTTGGTTGGCGCAGGTGCGGGAGCTGGTGCGGGAGCTGGTGCCGGAGCCGGCGCTGGTGCAGGACGCTCGGCCGGCTGGAAACTATTGCCAGGGGCTGGGTGTTCTTGCCTGAAATCCATCTTGGGGATCTGCTGCGCGTGTTCGCTGGGGTCTGTGCTCTGGGAATCTCGTCCATAGAGCCAGTCGAGGTCAGCTTGGCGCCTCTTGTCTTGATTATCAGGCATGTTGAAAAGATTACCGTTAAGGAACTTTTCTAGCCATTGTCCTCGCCCACAAATCAGCGATAGTGAAACCAAGTCCAGCCAAACAGCGTGTTCTTCTAGTCGCCACAAGCTAACCTGTCTTCATGCGTTACGCGGTGATTATGGCGGGTGGCTCTGGAACTAGGCTCTGGCCGTTGTCTAGAAAGGGCGAGCCGAAGCAGCTGTTGAAACTTTTTTCCGGCAAGAGCCTGCTGCAGCTGGCCTTTGAGCGGGCTAATCAGCTTTTGCCTGCCGACAGGATTCTGGTTTGTACTGGCGCAGGATACGCCGACCTCGTCCTCGAGCAGCTGCCCGACCTGGTGCCCGAAAATCTGCTCGGTGAGCCAGAGGGACGGGATTCGCTGAACGCCGTGGCCTGGCCGGCTGCGGTCTTGACTCGTAGGGACCCGGATGCGGTTATCGCCACCCTCACCGCGGATCAGTTGATCAGCCCCATCGAAGCCTTCGTCTCTTCGCTAGCGGATGGTTTCCGGGCTGCCGAGGAGCTGGATGCGCTGGTGACTTTCGGCGTCGTCCCGACCTCGCCGCACACCGGTTACGGCTATCTTCGCCGGGGCGACGACATCGATGGCTTTGGATTAGCCAGCCACGTCACGGAGTTCAAGGAGAAGCCCGACGCGGCTACCGCCGAGGAATATCTTGCTTCCGGTAGCTACTGGTGGAACGCGGGAATGTTCGTCTGGCGCGGTGCCACGCTGCTCGAGCAGCTGAAAAAACTGGTGCCGGCGACTTACGATGCCGTTCAAGACCTCGCTGCCAGGCCGGAAAAGCTCGGTGAAATCTATCCGAAGCTGTTCAAGACCTCCGTCGATTACGCGATCATGGAGCCGGTCTCGCACGGTAAGGGAACCACCCAGGTTGTTGCCGTCGGGCTGCCCATCAACTGGCTAGACGTAGGCAGCTACGCGAGTCTCTACGAAGCTGCCGAGCAGATGGGGGAGAACCGCGGTTTCGGCGGCCAGGTGGCCCTCAAGTCCGAGGGAAATCTGCTCATCAACACCACCGACGGGCTGATCGCCGTCGTCGGCCTAAAAGACACTGCCGTGGTTTGCACAGACGAGATAACTCTGGTTGCCCCGCTCAACTCGTCTCAGGACATCAAGGCTCTGGTCGACAAAGTCGTTGCCGAATCGGACGGCGACTTCGCCTAGTTCCCATCCTCTTTCGGAGGGGACAGATGGAAATTCTTGCAAGCTGGGTTGAAAGCAAGTTTTTCTTTTGTCAAACTTGACTCGCGGGTAATTACAACAGTGTAATTTAATCAGTAAAGTCAGAACCAGAAGGGGGGGGAGAGTCGTGCTGCAGGTTACGTCTATGGCCGATGCTCCAGAAGACGGAGTTTTGGCTTGGCAGGAACGAGCACTCTGCGCCCAAACTGACCCGGAAGCCTTCTTCCCCGAAAAAGGCGGATCCACCAGGGAAGCAAAGAAGGTTTGCCAGTCGTGCGAGGTCCGTCAAGAATGCCTCGAGTATGCGTTGTCTAACGACGAGCGCTTCGGTATTTGGGGCGGTCTCTCCGAGCGTGAACGCAGGAAACTCAAGAAGCGCGCTGTCTAAATAGCACTGCGGACAAAGCCAAAAGGGCTTTGGAAGGCTAAGCTCGGGTAAGTGTTAGCGAAAGATTCAAGCAAGCTTTGGTCCTGGGTTGAAGACGCGCCGCGCAGGGGCCAAGAGGTGACCGGCACCATCCGTCGAGCCGCCTCTCGGGTGGTGGCTGTTCTCGTTGCGCACAACGGCGAGGCTTGGCTGCCCAGGACGCTGGCACATCTTGAGCGACTCGAGATCCGTCCAGGAATGCTGATCGGAGTCGACGCTGATTCGACCGATGAGTCAAGGCTGATGCTAGAGACCACCGGGATTTTCGATCTGGTGGTTGACGGTAACGAGAACCTGGGTTATGGCGACAACGTAAAACTCGGCCTGGCTGCCGCCGGCATCGACGAGAATATCGCTCGCGTCGAGTTCGACTGGCTATGGCTGCTTCACGACGACACCGCGGTCGGCAAAACCTCCCTGACTAATCTGATGGCTTCGGCATCTGGCGAAGACGCGCCGCAAGTCATTTTCCCCAAATTGCTTCAACCCAGACGGCGCAACCACCCAGACAAGATAGATGCCGTCGGAGAGTCGATTGCTGCCGATGGGTCGCGCGTCTCTGTAGTGGAGCCTGGCCAGATAGACCAGGGCCAACTCGAGCCGATGAACGTGCTGGGTGGTTCCACAGCGGGGACGCTGATTTCTCTCGCCACCTGGCAACGGCTTGGCGGGCTGAGCTCCGAGGTTCCGCTGCTTCGCGACGGTGTGGAATTCGGAATGCGCGCAAATCGAGCCGGACTCAGGGTGGTCACTTGCCCGGAAGCAACAATCCGCCACATCGACGCCACTCGCAGTGGTCTGCGGGACAGCAAGCTGGCTCCAGAGCCAGACACCCTGGATATCGCGCTCGGCATGATGGTGGCCGCCGGTCACGCCGCCGATGTAGAACGTGCCAGCAGGAAGATCTTGTTCTCGGCGAGACTGAATCAACTGGGACATTTGCTGAGCAAAAATCCCGATCGACGACGCGCAGCAAAGAACGCTCTGACCAAGTTTCAAACAGAGAAACCAGCAGTCCATTCGATCGCCGAAGGAGCCGCCAAGAGCGGCGAGCTAGAAAACGTCGATCAAGAGCTACTCCCGGCCAGATTCTCCGAGCTGCGTCACTCTCTTGACCTATTGGCAGGAAAGGTTGCCGATAGAGCCGAAGGCGCTAGGCTCCGTCCCGACCCTCAAGCCCGAAGCGGCATCAGGAATCTCCTTTCCCCCGGCCTCGTCACAGCAGCGGTGCTCTTTGTGATCACTCTGATCGCTTGTCGCGGCCTTATCGGCTTCGGCAGATTGTCCGGACCGTTGCTGCTGCCGAGCCCGGACTCGGTGGGCGCTGCCTGGCACTTTTGGACCAACGGCACGGCTGGCATGTTAGGAGCCAATCCGCCGTGGCTAGGTCTGATGGCTCTCGGTTCCACCCTGCTTTTGGGGCAGCCGGATTGGTTTGTCTCTCTGGTTGTTCTGGGCGGCTGTTCGCTTGCGGCCGCAAGCGGATTCTTCTTCATCAAGCACCTGGTGGCATCCAAGTGGCAGGCTGCGGTGTTGGCTGCGGTCTGGGGTTTGCTGCTGCCTCTTAGCGGAGCTACTGGAACGGGCAGTCTCGACGCGGTTGCCGCAGCCGTGCTGATCCCGCTGCTAGCTAACGTGGCAAGAGCCTGGCTGCTGCGAGACAAAGCGGGGGCAGAGTCTTGGCGTCGGCCAGCGCACTTCGCGCTGCTGGCTATCCTGCTCGTCTCGTTCGTGCCGCTAGCCTGGCTTCCCCTGGCGGTGATCGCCTTCCTGATTGGCCGCCGAATTAAGAACTGGAAGGCCGCGCTCGTGGCGGCGCTCGGGCCAGTGGTGGTGCTCTCGCCATGGCTGCCCAGACTGTTGTCCGATCCGGGCAGATTGCTCACCGGTGCAGAGCCGTCTGCTGCTTGGGCTGCGCAGGCTCCCAGCCCCATCGGGATGGCCTTTGGGCGTTCGGGATATGCCCATTCACCAATGGTCATAAACATCCTGGTAGTAGCGGTTATCTGGGTGCTGGCGCTCGTGGCGCTATACAGGCTGCGCACCAAGTTGAGCTGTTATCTGATGGGTGGCGCGCTGGCGTCTCTATTGTGTGCCATTGCTCTCAGCAGATTCGTCGTGACGGTCAACTTCATCCCGGTTCGGCCGACCTGCTTCGTGCTCATGTTCTGTTACCTCGGCTGCCTGATTGTGCTGGCGGCTCTAGGCATCGGCAAGGCCAACCAATCAGCGAGCCGAGACCTGCGAACACTCAATTTCTGGCTAAGCACCGTGACCGTTCTAGCGTTAGCGACGGCCGGCGTCTGGTGGGCCATCGCCGGGTGCGGGCCACTGCAACGGTCGACGTCTAATATCCCGAGCTACGTCCAGGACACACTAAATTCTGAGCGACATACTCGTGCCTTGATCATGCGGATGACCGACGACACCGCTAGATACTGGCTGGTAGACGAGGCCGGAGCTAGCTGGGGAAGCGGCGAGGCTCCTGCACTCGCTAGCAGCGCGGCCAACGAGCAGATTTCTGATCTGGCTAAGCAGATCGCTGCGGGCCAGCCGGGCGATAACGTCTTAAGCCAGCTCACTCAACTTGCAATCAGCCACGTCGTGGTCAGCGGAGTAAGCGATCAGGCGGTTCAGGAGTTTTCCAGTTCGTCTGCGCTGACGCCAATTCCGGTTGACGATGACACTTTGGTTTTCTCGATGCCAACCAATGTTTCCCTGCTGATGTTCAAGGACGGCAAAGTCATCTTGAGCGAGCCGAAAGACAACCAGTGGCGGGCGAAGGCCGGTGACCGCACGCTTAAAGCCACGGATTCCGGTGACTGGCGCCAGGCCTGGGAGCTGAACGAAAAATCGAGCGTTGAGATCTCTTCGTCGCCCAACTTGTTGTCGATGGTCACGCAGATATTGGGAATTCTCGCTCTGGGAATCCTGGGGGCACCTGCGGCAAGCGAGAAGAAGCTGCCTAGGAGAGCTTCGCGAGCCGAAACTAGCGCTGGGAGGCGAGGCGAATGAGACGAGCTATGCCAGAAGAACCCGAAGAAGAGGCCAAGCCGAAGCGCGCTGCCCGGGGAATCCCCGAAGCCGAACCCGAAAAATCGCAGGAGCTGCCTGCAGATAGCGGCGAGGAATTCGCGGATGAAATGGAGATCACCATGGTTAGGCGCATGGCGCTCAACCTCGATGATCCGGTGCTGATAGCCAAGCCGCCTAGCTTTAGCGACCCCGCCCGAGCAATAAGGTCTGAGCCGACGCAACCCGATAAGGAACCCCTGGACAAGAAGTGGCTCGCGATCTGTGCGGCAATTCCGGTCGGTGTTCTGCTATTCGGCCTAGTGGTTGCGCTGGTTGGCGCTGTTTCGCCTAGGGATCCAGCTAAAGTCGCCGCTGCCTCTGGGCTGTCTCGCACCTGCACCCCAATGGTTGGCGTGGATAGCCAGCTTTTCGCGGTGGCGAACGAGGGCGAGATCGAGCTTCGCGAGCTAGCTGCGGACGAGCCGCAGACCGTCTCGAACCCGTATCAGGGGCCGATCACCAAGCCAGCCAGGCTGAGCACCGTCAACAAGACTGCTAGCGCCTCAGGCGGTATCTACGGAGCTGTGGACGAACATTCCTACTGGTCGCAATGCGTTAGCCCGTTGACGGACTCGGTCGCTATTGCCCCAGGCACCGAGGGCACCACTCTGGTCTTGTACAACCCGGACAACGAGCCGGTTTACGTCGATATCACCATTTCTACTTCCAGTGGCCAGGCAGATGCCCCCGATCTGCGTGGGATGCAGATCGGCGGCTATTCGACGCAGCTGATCAAACTCAGCGACTACGCCACCGACGAGGAGCAGGCCGGCATCAGGGTACGCACTATAACCGGCAGGCTGGGGGTGTCGATTGCCAGCAAGACCGAAACAGGAATGAGCGTGAGCAGCGCTTCGCGCCTGAGTAAGAAGATCCTCATCCCTGGGGCTCCGGCTGGAGCGGACACGAGCAGGCTTGTCGTCACAAATCCAGATACCACCCGTAAGGAGTTAACTGTCCGGGTCGTGGACGCCGAGGGCACCAAGACGGTCGAGGAGAAACTCGTCGCAGAGGCGCAGCGAACCCAGAGTTTTGATCTCAAGAAGTATCTGGACAAGGGTGCTGCTATCGAGATCACGAGCGATTACGAGATCGCAGCCTCACTGATCAGCTCCGCAGGAAGCGATCTGGCGGTTAGCCAGGGAAGCGACGATTACGGCAGCGACCATCTGATCGGTACCGCCGCGACGGCCGGAACTCTGCTGTTGGCCAATTTAACCGATCAGGACACCACGGCACACGTGTCCTGGGACGGCGAAGAAACATCAGACATTCAGCTGAAGGCGGGGACATCGACCTCGATCGCCGTGCCCAGCGGAAAGAAGAACTTGGAGGTGCGAGCCGAGCAGCAGATAGCCGGCGCTATTTTCCTCACCGAGACAGGGATCTCTGTCGCTAATCTGTTGCACTTCGCGCAGCCCAAGAACATCGAAGTGCTGCCCGATCCAGGAGTGGCAAGGGGCTAGATATCTGGATCCAGTTCGTGCATCGGCCGATTGGTTAGGGCAGAGACCTGTTCGACTAGCGTCTCGTGGGTCAGCTCTTTCAGATCCTCGCGATCTGTGGCTCTGCGCTCAAGGGGACGTCGAAAAGCAATGACCTTTGCCGGGCCGTCGTCGTTTCCAGACATAGCGGCCGCCAGCGGTACAGAATCCATGCTGTCATCGGCCAGGCCAAGCGCTGTAACCGGCACGTCGTCGACCCCAACATCTATCCCGATCAGCGCGTCCGGGCAGTTGCGCTGCATAATTTCTACTGATTCCTGAACGCACATCATGAAGTATTGGGAATCAGAAATCCGTCCCGGTAGCCGCATCGCGCGCCCAGTGATCGGGTTGGGCAAAGCCATTGGTCCGCGGATTCCCCTGCCGTGCCGGTCTCTGTGCTGATACATACGGATCACAATATCGGTTCGGCACGGAAACCGCCCTAAACCGGCCAGGCTAATAGCGATTAACTGTTCTGCGGCATATTCTTCCAACTGTGATGAAGCGACATTGTTGTAGGTCGGCGTGCGATAATCCTGCGGTAGCTACGCTGACCTATGTCTATGCGGATTCAATGGCTGTTCTTGGCCCGCTGGCCACCGATGCCGAACCTGGCTGCTACGACTTATGCGCCGAACACGCTAGCACTCTGTCCGCGCCCAAAGGATGGGAGGTGCTGCGCCTCACTGAACCGGGCTATCCTGCCCCCGAACCCGATGAGGACGATCTGCTCGCGCTGGCGAACGCAGTCCGCGAAATCGGTTTTTCGGATTACCCCGAGGGTGCTGCCGAGTTGAAGCCGTACGGTAGCGATGAGGCGGATAGCCAGGAAGATGGGGAAGTGATTGAGCTAGCCAGGCGCGGCCACTTGAGGATGATTGCCGATGCGGGCAGCGTTAACGGTAGGCTGGGGCAATGAGTTCACAGCCGTTCGAAGGCTCGATAGACATCGAGAAGATCAAAATTGTTGGTTTTGACCTCGACGACACACTAGCTCCGTCGAAGTCTCCGCTTTCCGTCCAGATGGGGGAGACGCTAGCCGCTCTGCTCGACTGCGTTCCGGTGCAGATCATTTCTGGGGGACGCTTCGAGCAGTTCGACATGCAAGTGCTGGCGAATCTTCCCAAGGACACCAAGCTAGACGACCTACACCTGATGCCTACCTGTGGCACCCGCTACTTGCGCTTCGTCGATGGGGCGTGGCGCGAAATCTATTTCCACGCCCTTAGCGACGAGGAAAAGAACAGTGCCATTCAGGCCCTCGAAGAGGAGGCTAAGCGGCTCGGCCTGTGGGAGCCCGACGACGTGGTCGACGGCCCGAGGATCGAGGATCGCGGATCGCAGATTACTTTCTCGGCCCTAGGCCAAAGCGCGGCGGTGGCGGCAAAAGAGCAGTGGGATCCCAGCGGCACCAAGCGCGAACAGCTGCGCGATGCCGTCGCCCAGCGCATCCCGCAGCTGGAAGTGCGGGCCGGCGGCTCCACCTCCATCGACATCACCCGAAAAGGCATCGATAAAGCGTACGGAATGCGCGCGCTCAGCGAGCAGACCGGCATCGAGCTGGACGAGATGCTGTTCATCGGCGACCGTCTGGTGCCAGGCGGCAACGACTATCCCGTCTACGAGATCGGTGTGCCCTGCCACCAGGTCAGCGGCCCCGAGGAGACCCTGGTCTATCTCAAAGAACTAATCCCCAAACTCAATCGAGGCTAAAACATGAGTGAAGAAATCAACCTCTCCAGCGAGTTCATGAACGTCGCGGCCTGCCCCAAGTGCCATAGCGGATTGGCCATCGACTACGACAGCAAGGAGCTGATCTGCATCAATGACGAGTGCGGGCTGCGCTACCCGATTCGCGACCAGATTCCCGTCCTGCTGATCGATGAGGCTAGGAAGAAATAGCCCCTGTCTAGGATTTATAAAATAACTTTCGGCTCCTAACTAATCTCGTCGAAAACCGGTTAGGGGCCGAAAGATTCTCAAAATTATTCTGCAGCCGCGGCCTTCGCCGCTTTCTTAATCGCAGCTTCGATGGTTTCTAATTCTACCTCGCCGTGGCTTGACGAGACGAACCATGCCTCGAACGCGCTCGGTGCCATCCAGACGCCGTTGTCCAGCAGCGTGTGGAAGAACTTGGCGAACGCCTTGGTGTCCTGGGCACGCGACTCGGCGTAGTTCGTCACGGAATCGTTGGTGAAGAAGACGCTGAACAGGTTGGACGCGCGGTTGATCATGTGCGGCACGCCTGCAGCAGACAGCTCGTCGTCTAGGATCCTGGTGATCTGCGACGAGATCTTGCTCATGTGCAGGTAGCAATCGTCATCCAGCAGCTGCAACGTGGTCAGGCCAGCGGTGGCTGCCACAGGGTTGCCCGACAGCGTGCCAGCCTGATAGACCGGGCCTGCGGGGGAGAGCTGATCCATGATCTCGGCGGGCCCGGCGACCGCAGCCAGCGGGAATCCACCGCCGATCACCTTGCCGAAGGTAAACAGATCGGGTTGCCAGCCTTCATTGGCGCCTTCCAGACCCCACCAGCCGTTGGCCGCGACGCGGAAGCCTGTCAGCACCTCATCAAAGATGAATAGCGCGCCGTGCTCATCGCAGAGATCGCGCAGCCCACGGTTGAAACCTGTCATCGGCGTGATCACGCCCATGTTCGCCGGCACGGCCTCGGTGATGACGGCCGCGACCTCGTTCTCGGCGAGTGCCTTCTCGACCTGGGCCAGATCGCCGTAGTCGACCACGATGGTGTCGGCCGCGGTGCCACGAGTGACACCAGGCGAATCGGGGCTGCCTAGCGTGGTGGCTCCGGAACCAGCCGCAACAAGCAGGGAGTCAGAGTGTCCGTGGTAGCAGCCGGCGAACTTGATGATCTTTTCGCGGCCGGTCGTGGCTCGGGCGAGCCGGACTGCGGTCATGACCGCCTCGGTGCCGCTCGAGGTGAAACGCACGCGCTCCACGGGCGCGATTCGCTCCTTGATGGCCTCGGCCAGCAGCAGCTCGGGCTCACTGGGGGCACCGAACGATGTGCACTTGCCGACCACCTCGCGCACTGCCTCCACAATCTGCGGGTGCGAGTGGCCGAGAATCGCTGGGCCCCACGTGCTGACCAGGTCGACGTACTTGTTGCCGTCAGCGTCGGTGATATACGGCCCGTGCGCTTCCGCAGCGAAGCGGGGAGTGCCGCCGACCGCGCCGAACGCCCGAACCGGGCTGGAAACACCACCCGGCATCGCCTTCAGCGCGCGTTCGAAAAGACTCTCGCTCCTAGCTGTCTGCATTAAGCCTCCCTTAGCCAGCCTGCAACCTCCGTTGCCCAGTAATTAGCAATTATGCCAGCGCCCGCACGTTTCACGCTGGTCAGGGCCTCCAAAATTACGCGCTTTCGGTCGAACGCGCCGGCGGCGGCCGCAGTCTCGATCATCGCATATTCGCCGGAAACCACATAGGCGGAGACAGGGACATCGACCAACTTGCGAGCCTCGGAAACGATATCCAGATAGGCCAGTGCCGGCTTAACCATCACGATGTCCGCGCCTTCCGCAACGTCGAGGGAGATCTCGCGAAGAGCCTCGCGAGAGTTGGCCGGATCCTGTTGGTATGCCTTGCGATCGCCCTGCAGGCTCGACTGAACCGCCTCGCGAAATGGGCCGAAGAACGCCGAGGCATACTTGGCGGCGTAGGCGAGTAAGCCGGTGCGCCGGTAGCCGTCCTGATCCAGGGCGGCGCGCAGCGCGCCGATCTGTCCGTCCATCATGCCGGAGGCACCCAGGAAATCGCTGCCGGCCTCGGCCAGGGCAAGCCCCATCCTGGCGTACTGCTTCAGGGTCTCGTCGTTATCGACATTGCCGTCAGCGTCCAGCAGGCCGCAGTGGCCGTGATCGGTGAATTCATCCAGGCACAGATCGGCGATCACCACCATTTCCGGGCAGGCTTCCTTGGAAAGACGCACCGCTTGGGCGAGCACGCCCTCGGGGTCGATCGCGCCGGAGCCCTCGGCGTCCTTGTGCAGCGGCACGCCAAACGGCATGATCGCACCGACGCCCGCCTCGTAGGCGGCGCACACGGCCTCCTGGTAGGAGTTTGGGCTGTGCTGAAAAACCCCAGGCAGCGAGCTGATCTCCTTTGGAGCCTTAGCGCCCTCGACTAGGAAGATCGGCAGCACCATCTCTGCAGGATCCAGCCGGGTTTCGGCGACCAGCTTGCGCACCTGCGGGGTGGTGCGCAGTCGGCGCGGACGAATCGTCGGGTGAAAACGAGGATCAGAAAAATCGGTCATAACAGAACTCCATTGATTGTTTCTCTATTTTCAGAAGCATGCCTTGGGTTGTGCGACGGGCAGCACAGCTGGCTACAGAACTCTCCCGGCTCGGGTAGGCGCAGCTCGCTGCTCAGGTACTTTGCCAGGAGATCGGCCAGGGAACCCACGAAGCTGGGATGGACGCCAACGGTCGGCACCCTGGTGAATCCCATTTCTAGCTTCGCCGCGGTCTGCGCGGCTTCGTTGTCCAGATCCCAGATGACTTCCATGTGATCGGAGAGGAAACCGATGGGATCAACCACCACTTCGCGCTCGCCGGCAGCGTATTTCTCCGTGATCGCGTCACAGATGTCCGGCTCCAGCCACGGCGTGTGCGGCGAGCCACTTCGGGACTGATAGACGAGCTCCCACTCCAGCGACTCGCGGCCCAACATCTCCGCGGTTCTGCTCACTACTTTTTCGGCTAGATCCAGGTGCTGAGCCACGTAAATCTCGCTGCCCAGCGCCGGGATCGAGTGTGTGGTGAACAGCAGGCAGGGCTGGCCGTCCTCGGTTAGCTTATCTTTCATGGACTTGGCCAGCAGGTCGGCGTTGGCCTCCACTAGGCCGTCTAGGTGGATGTACGGCGGTAGCTTTACGGACTGGATATCCACACCATCGAGGGCCGCTGCCACATTTTCGCGATACTGCCTGCACGACGAATACGAGGCGAATGGGGTAGTCGGGACGGCAAGCACGCTACTGTGTCCGCTATCGGACAGGCTCTTTAGTGTTTCGGGGAATCGGTCGGTGCCGTTGCGGTTGCCGACCACCACCGGCACGTCGTGGCCGCGTGCGGCAAGCGCTTCGCGCAGTTTGCGCGCCAGTTGACGATTCTGCTCATTTAGTGGGCTTACCCCATCGAAATGCTCGTAGTGCTCGGCCACTTCGCTGAGCCTGCTCTCGGGAATGCCGACGCCAGCGGCAACCTGTGCCAGGAACGGTTTAACCTCGCTCATGGATTCTGGGCCGCCGAACGCGAGCAGCATTATCGAGTCGATCATGTGAATACCTATGAGTAGTAACTAGATTAAGACACCGGCGATCTGGCCCACCTCGATGCGGTGCCCGAAGTGGAACGGGTATTCGTTACGCACGTGCAGGCGAGCCTGGGAGTCGCGCATCTGGCGCATCAGGTCGACGATCTGCCAGGGTTCGTCCGCCTCGAGCGAAACGATCCACTCGTAGTCGCCGAAGCCGAAAGCGGCCAGCGTGGAAGAACGGATTTCGGGATTGGCGCGGCCGATATTGCCGTGCTCGAGCAGCATCTCGCGACGCTTGGCGGGATCAATGACGTACCAGTCGTAGCTGCGCACGAACGGGTAGACGCAAACCCACTCGCCCTCCGGCTTGCCGGCCAGGAACGCCGGAACGTTGCCCTTATTGAACTCGGCGGGACGGTGCATGCCGAACGCCGACCAGGTCATCTCGACGTCGTGCTTGCCGGGGCCGCCGTTCAGCGCGACGGTGATGTCGCGCAGGGCATCCTGCATGCCGTCGAACGACGGGCCATGAGCCCAGATCATCACCTGCGAATTAGGCCGGGTGCCGGAAACGTCGTACCAGCCGTGCACGCTGATGTCACCGTGCTTGGCGAGAGCCTCGTTGACCAGATCTGCGTGATCCTCCGGCATGCCGGAAGCTCGGTTGAAGACAGCCCAGCAGGTGTAGTCGATCATCTCGTTGATCTCGCGGGCAGTTTTCTTCTCAGTCATATCTACTCCTTTGGGGTGGTAAAGAGTTCTCGGGTTTTTTCTCTAGCGTCCCCGACGCAATCAGGCAATCCTACGCCGTTTAGCGCGGAGCCTGGCATGCGCCAGGGCGAGCTAGAAAGTTGCTCTGTTACTTCAGAGACAACATCCAGGTGGCCGGTGACGTATTTCGGCATCACCGATTTCCACCGGCTAGTCCAGACCCGCTCGGGGCCAGAGATAGCCCCAACCGCTGTCTCGAAATATTCTCGAACCGCAGCTAATAGCTCATCAGTCGGGGAGTGGGCGATCTCGCCCACTCGATCCGGCACGAAGGCTCGAACCAAGATCATCTTATCGGGGCAGCGCCCAGCAAATTTTGCAGAGCTGATGGTGATGCCAGACGACGGCGCGCCCGAGTCCGCCTCTAACCAACCGTGGTTGTCCAGCGGTTTACTGAATGCGTCTTGCGAATATGCCATGGTCACCACTGAGGTGCTGGCCAACGGAATGCTAGCCAGGCGCTCGGCGGCACGCGGGAAGCTACCGGCCAACAGCTTGCTAGAAGACTCAGGCCCGCCCGCAAAGACCACCGCATCGAAGTTTTGCTGGCTGATCTGGCCAGATTCGTTGATGATCAGCTCGGTGCCGTCCTCGGTCAGGTTTGCGCTGGTGACGGATGCGTTGATCAGCTCAACGCCACGCTCGTGAAGCTGGGAAACCAACTCGTCAATTACCTGAGCTAGGCCACCGCGAAGCGAGCGGAAAACCGAGCCGGTCGTGGGTTTGCTAACTTTGCTCGTCTTCCTGCCGTTTGCCAGCGCGGCCAGCATGAGCGAGCGGTGCTCGTTTTCGTTGACTCGCAGGCTGGGCAGCACGGCATCTAGCGATAGCTCGTCGACGCTGGAGCCATAGATTCCGCCGATGAACGGGTTGGCGAATTTTTCGGTAACCCCCGCGCCTAGCCTGCGGCGTAGGAAAGAGCCGATTGAGACGTCATGGGCGGGCAGGATGCGGGGCATGAACAGATCCGCGCAGGCCCGAAGCTTGTCGAATATCGACAGGATTCCAGTGGTTGCAAACGGCATGATTTTGGTTGGCAGCACCCCGGTCATGCCCTTCGGGATCGGGTTCATCCGGCCGCGCGAGTGGATCATCACCTTGCGCACCCCCAGGGTGTCGATCACCTGGTCGCTGATGCCCAGCTCTTCAATGAGCTCTAGAAGCCACGGGCGGTAGGACACGAACGAGTCGGGGCCCTCCTCGATGATGTAGCCATCCTCATTGGTGGTGCGGATCTTTCCGCCAAAGCAGTCGGCCTCGAAAACTGTCACTTCAGCGCCCTGGCAGACACCCTCCCAGGCCGCCGCCAGGCCGGTTATGCCACCACCGATAACAGCTAACTTCATCTAGCGCCCTCGTGAATGAACGACACCAACCTCGTCAGAACCCGGGGGTCGGTGTCCTTGTCGACGCCGTGCCCCAGGTTGACGACGTGGCCGGGGGCGCGCTTGCCGCGGGCGATGACGTCAGCGGCCTCGCCGGACAGCTGCGGCCAAGAGGCAGCCAACAGGGTGGGGTTGATGTTGCCCTGCAGCGGCACCTTGTCGTCGAATAGCTTACTGGCTTCGTCGAGAGCTATGTCGTGCGAGACGCCAACCACGTCGGCTCCGGCGTCGTGCATGTCAATCAGCAGGTCTCGGGTTTGTGTGCCGAAGTGAACCCTGGGCAAGCCGAGATCGGCGACGCCCCGCAAGACCTGCGCGGAATGCGGTTTGGAGAACTCCCGGTATTCGTGCGTCTCGAGCCTACCCGCCCAGGAATCGAAGAGCTGCAGAGCGCTGGCGCCCGCCTTGGCCTGCTCACGAAGGAAAGTGACCGTGCAGCGAGCCACCCAGTCGAGCAGTCGATGCCAGGTGTCAGGATCCTCGCGCATCATCTTCCTGGTCAGCGGCAGCTCGCGCGACGGCTTGCCCTCAATCAGGTAGCTGGCTACGGTGAACGGCGCTCCGGCAAAACCGATCAGGGGAGTCGAGCCGAGCTCGCTGACAGCGATGCGTGCCGCGTTGGCGACGGGCGTGACCTGCTCGGGGGTCAGCTCCTGAAGCTGATCGACGTCCTGGGCGGTACGGATCGGGGTGGCGCAAACTGGCCCGACGCCCGGCTCGATGTGAACGGGCAGCCCCGCAAGCCTGGCCGGCACCACGATGTCGGAGAACAAGATTGCGGCGTCGAGGCCGTGCCGCCGAACCGGCTGTAGGGTGATCTCGGCGGCGAGCTCGGGTTCGAGGCACGACTCCAGCATGTCGGTGCCCTCGCGCAGCGCTCGGTACTCGGGCAGCGAACGTCCGGCCTGGCGCATGAACCAAACCGTAGGTTTTTCAGTGCGTTCGCCGCGATAGGAGCGGATCAGCGCTGAGCCGGTGGTCAAGCCCGTGCGCATCGGGTGGTTGGGTGGCAGCACCTGACCGTCATCTTCGGGCTCCTTGAACTCAAAGGCAGGGGTAGCCAGCTCCGCAGCGACTCGTTTGGCTATGTCAGATGCCTTTCCCAGGTCGAGCTCCACGACGTCCAGGCCAGCCCTCTTAGCGGCGGCCTGGGTGGTCGGCCCAACCGCGAAGACCTTAACTTCGGCAGAATCAGGCAACCCGGTGTGGGCGCACAGCGCATTGACGGCGCTCGGCGAGCGCAGCAGCACCGAAGAGATGTTGCCGCAGCGGACGGCACCCGCGCTGATCGGCTCGGTGGCCATGACGCTGGTTTCGTAGACCGCGCCCTTGATCACCCGCCAGCCGGCCTCCTGCAGAACTTCTGCAAGTTCCTTTCGTGCGATGGCGCTCTGGGGCAGCAAAACTCGGCCAATATCAGCCTGCTCAATCATCAGCCTGGCCAGCGTGGTGCCATCACGATCGCCTACGACGTCTGCGTTCAGACCGGCAGCGCTGCGCTGACCGACCGCGGCAACCCTGAGTCCGCGTGCCCTCGCATCGTCGAGGGCATCGTAGAGCATGTCGCCGACGATCTCGGCCCAGTTAGGCATGGTTCTTGGGGAGGTGATGGCAAGCCAGTCGCCTGCCCCAGCTTCCTTGAGCTGTTCAAAAAGCTGCTTGGCGAAAGTGGTGTCCTCGCAGGGGTGAACCACCAGATATGGGTCGACCAGCACGCTCAGGCCCGCATTGCGCAGAGCAGCGGCGTCCGCGTCGTTATGATCCGGGCGGATAAGCAGAACAGGTTTGATTAAGCCTTGGTTCATCATCGTCCTTCGCCAAGAAGTTCTGCCGCCACCAGCGCGCCTAGTTCGCGAGCCTTAACGCAACAGCGCTCTTTGCCCTCAGAATCGAGATCGGCGAGGTTGTCGTCCAGCTCGACACTTCGCTTGGCGCACGCGTAGTCCACACCGCGCCAGTCGGCTAGATCAGCGGTGAGGGTCAGCATGTCGCCATCCAGCTGCGCGTGGGCTCCTACTGCCGTCGTGCAGGCAGCATCGACCCCGCGTAGGATAGCCCGCTCGGCGCTGATGCAAACGCGGCTTTCTGAGTGGTCTAGCTTGCTTATTTGCGCCAAAAGATCAGCGTTGTCGCCGCGGCATTCCACGGCTAGTGCGCCCTGAGCAGGAGCCGGCAACATGACGTCGAGCGGAATGCGGGTCATGTTTTCGTCCAGCAGGCCGAGCCTGCTCAGTCCGGCCTCGGCCAGCACGACCGCTTCCAACTCGCCGCCCCTGGCCTTCTTCAGCCTGGTATCGACGTTGCCGCGGATCTGCAGGATCTGCAGGTCGGGGCGAAGCCGCTTCAGGGCAGCAGAGCGCCTCGGCGAGGACGTACCAACCTTCGCACCATTCGGCAGATCGGCCAGGTCCGAGCCATCCTTGGTGACCAGGATGTCGTGGGGTGATTCTCGCTTCGGAACCGCCGCGGTGACAAGCGGCTCGGGAATTGCTGAGGGCAGATCCTTGAAGGAGTGCACAGCCAGATCGACGTTGCCCTCGATCACTGCCTCCTGCAACCTGGCGACGAACGCGCCGGGACGCTTGAAAGCGTTCAGCGCGATCTTCTGGTTATCGCCCTCGGATCGAATGATTTTCAACTCGACGTCGAGACCCAGCTCGCCCAGGGCGTCCGCGATGGTCTGCGACTGAGCCGTCGCCAACTGGCTTCCTCGAGTGCCGAGCTTGATCAACTATTTACCTCTACTTCGATGCCGAAAATGGTTTGCAGCGCGTGCGTGAAGGAGTCCAGATCGCCCTGTTTTGCCAGCTTGTTCGCTCGCACTGAGGGGGCGTGCAGTAGCGCGTTGCTGACGCGGTGCAGCGACCTAGCGACGGCCTCGGAGGTTTCTGGGGTGTAGTGGCGCTCGGCGTTCTCGATTTCCTTATCGATGATCCCGGAGACGTAGCTGCGAATCGCAGTCACGGCGGGATCTGCGCGGCGACCACCCTCCACATGCGCATATGTTTCCACGCCTTGCTGCACTATCCTTTCGGCCTCTTGGGTTGCCTTTGCCTGCTCAGGTGGCACGTTTTCCGCGATGGTGGACAGCGTGATCACCGCCACGTGCGCCATATCCGAGACTGACGCGTCGACGTCGCCGGGAAGCGCCAGGTCTACGATCGGCAGCACCTTGTAGCGATCCAGCTGAGCCTTATCGAGCAGTTCCACACTGATGCGGTTCTCCACTTGCCCGGAGCAGCAGACCACCAGATCGGCCCAGCGTAACGCCGAAAGGAAGGCCTCTTCGTTTGCCTCTAGGGCCTCGACCGAAGGGTGGGACTCGGCGAAAGCCTGGGCTCGGCCGCTCGCAGAAATAACCTTGACGTCTCCGGCCTCGCGGTGGCTCAACTCGGCAACAACGACGCCCGCGTAGTCGCCGGTGCCTAGCACCAGCACGCTGCGTCCGGCGATAGTGCCGTGTTGGCTATCAACCAGGTCCAGGCCGACGCTGGCCAACGACTTTCCCGCCGAGCCGAGATCAGTGTTGTTCTTGACCGCCTTGGAAGTGGTGAGTGCAGCCTGGAACAGCCTGTTCAGCTTTGCGTTGGCGTGTTTGGAGTATTCCGTCAGCGCTTTGCGCACCTGGCCGGCGATTTCGCGTTCGCCAACCACGACGGCATCCAGGCCGCTGGCTACCTCGAATAGGTGCTGCACAGCTAGATCCGCGACTCGAACCTCCAGCTCTGTGCGCACTTGCCACATCTCGTCGTCAGTGACCCGCTCAACGCAGTCGGTGACTGTTTCGACGCCGGGGTGGTACTTCTTAGCGTCGACGTAAAGCTCGAAGCGGTTGCAAGTGGCTAATAAAATTGCGCCGTCTATTACTTCGCTGGCCACCAAATCGGCCAGCAAATCATCCTTATGCTCACTTAACTTGGCGAGATTCTCATTGCTCGTTGAGCGATGAGTTACGCCTACCTGAATAATTGGCACTCAATCACCTTAGTCAATTAATCCTTGAGACAGGATGTCTCAAATTGACTAAATTGCTTAGGGCGAACTAAGCAGATCAATCTTCGGGTCCCGGATTCATCTGTCCCCAGATTTCCTTGCAGACCGGGCAGACGGGGAAACCCTCCGGATTCTTGGTCGGCACCCAGACCTTTCCGCACAACGCGATGACGGGCGTCCCGTTGACTATCGCCTCCATCAGCTTGTTCTTCGGGACGTAGTGGCTGAAGCGATCGGCGTCGCCGTCCTCTAGCGACTCGGTCTTTCTGTCTAAGAGGGTTTGAGAACCCGGTGCCATCTCAGTCATGCATCTAGTCTTACACGCTTGAGCCAAGCCGAACGGATTATCGTCCGGAGGCTGTTAACTAGCTCATTTTTACAGGGGATAACTATCGCTTTGGTCAGGTGCTCGTGGCATTCTTGAAATATGAGCGAAAACCAACAGCAGAACTTACCACCGATGGGCTGGTACCCGGACCCCGCGGGTAGTGGACAGGAACGCTACTGGGACGGCGCCAACTGGACAGAAAATCTTCGCCCTAGCTACAGCACCCAGCAGAATTATCAGCAGCCGCAGGCTGGCTACTCCTATGGCTATGGCGCTGGTTATGCGACAGTAGCTGCATCCGTGCCATCAACCGCGGACGGTGTCCCGCTTGCTGGCTGGTGGAGCCGAGTCGGTGCCAGCATTCTCGACAGCATCTTGCTTGGCATTGTCGGCAATATCCTGGTCACTCCGTTTTCGATAGCGGGCAATACTGGCTTGACTCAGTGGGCCTACGATTTAGAAGCCGCGGCCGAGGTGGGTGCAGATGTACTCCCAAATCCGTTTGACCCGGCTTACGGACTGATTGGCCCGATGATGGCGGCAATGGTCATCAGCATGCTGGTCAGCTTTGCTTACGGCTTCCTGATGCTCCGTTTTAGGGGAGCGACGTTGGGTCAGATGGCTTTGGGAATCGGAGTTGTTCCAACCGATCGAGGCCTGCAGAAGGGCGGCTTGGGCTGGGGCCAGGCAGCGCTTCGACACGGCGCTTACGTGATTTTGAACCAAATCCCGCTCGTCGGTTTCATTAGCATTTTGATGCCTTTGTGGACGCAGAAGCGCCAGACGCTGCACGACATGATCGGTAAGACCCAGGTAGTGCGCACTCGCTGATTCGCGGCACGCCTTATTTCAGTAGCTTGCCGGTAGCATGCGGACGACTTGAAGCCTGGCTGATATTCTTGGGTATGATTTCAGCCAGGCTCCACCGAGGGCGGTAGCTACTAGAAGATTGGCTGGCTAATGGCTGTTGAGGGTTCGTTGAAGCGCCTCGCTGACGCGATGCGCGTGGCGACCGAGTTTTGGGATTGGAAAGGCAACCACGTAGAGGTGGAGGCCAGTACCATCATCCGAGTGCTTGCGGCGATGGGCGTAGATGCCAGCAGCGAGGAATCCGCTCAGCGAGCCCTGGCGGATGTCCAACTTCGCCCATGGCGGCAGACGCTGCCTCCGGTGGTGGTCGCTAGATCAGGCAAGACCGCCACCTTTGAAGCCCACCTGACGCACGGCAACGAAGCCCAGTTGAAGATCTATCTCGAGCAGGGCGGCGAACGCGACGTCAAGCAGGTAGATAACTTCGCGGAGCCCAAAGTAGTCGACGGCACGCTCACCGGCGAGGCATCTTACGAGGTGCCCGACGATCTGCCACTCGGCTATCACAGAATCGAACTCGTCTCTGAAGATCGTAGGGCCGATTCCACTCTGATCGTTACCCCTGATTATCTGTACCTGCCTCCGCAGCTTGGCGAGGGTCGGGTCTGGGGTCTGGCCGCTCAGCTCTACTCGGTGCGCTCCCACGAGTCTTGGGGGATCGGCGATCTGGTGGATCTCGCAGACCTGGCAACTTGGTCCGCGACTCAACTGGGCGCTGACTACGTGTTGATCAATCCGCTGCACGCGTCCCAGGCGATTCCTCCGATGGGCGCATCGCCCTATCTGCCCACCAGCAGGCTCTTCCTCAACCCGATGTACATTCGCCCCGAGATGGTCGAGGAATACTCGCTGCTCGACGAGTCCGAGCGGGATCAGGTCGACGTGCTTCGGGGCGAGTTGGCTGAGAGCCTGATCGGGGTCGATCTGCTGGATCGAGACGTCTCCTGGAAATCTAAGCGTCGAGCCCTAAACGTGATTTATCGGGCGGGCAGGCGGCCAGCCAGACAGATGGCGTTCGACAAGTTCCGCGAAAAACAGGGCAAGCGCCTTCGCGACTTCGCCACCTGGTGCGTACTTTGCCGGTACTACGGCAATGACTGGCTTTCCTGGCCCAAGGAATTCCAGAACCCGAACAACAGACAAGTCGCGAAATTCGCTGAGGAATACGCCGGTAAGATCAACTTCCAGGAATGGCTGCAGTGGATCGCCGCAGATCAATTGAGTGATGCGCAGCAAAGCGCGGTGGACGCGGACATGAAGCTCGGCGTCATCACTGACCTCGCGGTTGGGGTTTCTGCCTCCAGCGCGGACACCTGGATGCTCAACGATGTCTATGCCCAGGATATTTCGGTGGGCGCCCCGCCGGACGGCTACAACCAGCTCGGGCAAGACTGGGGACAGCCTCCTTGGCGTCCAGATCAGCTCGCCGCTAAGGCGTACGAGCCGTTCAGGAAGATGGTGCGTACCGCCCTGGATCATTCCGGTGGCGTCCGCATCGATCACATCATCGGCATGTTCAGGCTCTGGTGGATTCCGCGCGGGGAAGTAGCCGCAAAGGGAACATACGTCGGCTATGACCACGAGGCCATGATCGGCATTATCGCCTTGGAGGCCATGCGTGCTGGCGGAATCGTTGTCGGCGAAGATCTCGGCACGGTGGAGCCCTGGGTTCGCGACTATCTTGAAAGTCGCGGGATCTTGGGTACCAGCGTGCTTTGGTTTGAGAACGGGCACGACGGCCAGCCGAAGGCTCCTGAGGAGTGGCGCGAGACCTGCATGGGCTCGGTCACCACTCACGATCTAGCGCCGACTGCGGGCTATCTGGAGAAAGCCCACGTTAAGCTGCGCCACGACTTGGATCTGCTTACCGAATCATACGAGCACGAAAACGACATGGCGGATCTTGAGATCGGGCGCTGGCACGAAAACCTGGCAAATCGTGGCCTAGTGCGCTGGGATAGCAACAACCACGACGAAAACTTCATGCTCGCCCTGCATCGTTTCCTGACCAAGACGCCGGCTCGAGTGCTGAATGTTGCGCTGGTCGACGCCGTTGGCGACAAGCGAATCCAGAACCAGCCCGGCACTTGGTGGCAGTATCCGAACTGGCGTATCCCGTTGTCAGGGCCAGATGGCAAGGCGATCATGCTCGAAGATATCTATCGCATGAAGCGCCCGATGCGCGTCGCCGCGGTGATGAACGGCTGGCCCAAAGCACCCGAGCCTTGGGCTTGGTAGTTTCAAAAAGGTGCGGAGGAGCTGATGATAGCCCTCCGCACCTATTTTTATAGGTTGTCTGGTGCCTTGCCCGCCAGATAAGGATTGTCGCGAACTTGCGCGTGCTCGTCGATGATGATCGTGGGAATCGCCTGTTCGGCGCGGCTGATCTTCCAGGCCTTGCGGGGCAGCTCAGCCCTGGCCATCTCGTGACGCTCGCGAGCCTTCGATAGAGGCTCTTTACCGACGATTTCGCCGTCTAGAACCAGGTCTACCAGCAGATTGCGGTCGTTGTAGTCGGCCCTGGGCGCGATGTTGATGCCGATCAGCTCGGCTTCGGCTACGCCGTTGTCGTCGATCTGGCGGACTGCATATTTGCGTCCACCGATCGTGTTCTTGTTCTCAGAGCGCTTGTGAACCGGCTGTTGTGGTTCGTTCGGATCGGCAGAGCTCGCCCTGGCAACCAGCTTGTAGACCATGCCGCAGGTGGGGTGACCGGAGCCGGTGACCACAGAGGTGCCAACCCCGAAGCCGTCCACCGGGGCGCCGCGCAGGGCGGCGATTTGGTATTCGTCGAGATCGTTGGTGACGATGATCCGGGTCTCGGTCGCACCAAGCGAATCGAGCAGCGCCCGCACTCGCTTAACCTCGGTGTTCAGGTCGCCGGAATCGAGTCTGATCGCCCCTAGCTTGCCGTCTGTAAGCCGAACCCCCGTCTTAATGGCCTCGTCGACGTCGTAGGTGTCGACCAGCAGCGTGGTGTTATTGCCCATGGTCGCCAGCTGGGCCTTGAAGGCGTCCTCTTCGTCGTCGAATAGCAGGGTAAACGAGTGCGCGGCGGTTCCGCTCACCGGGATCTGCCAGCTGCGTCCTGCTTCCAGATCAGAGCTGGAGCCGAAGCCGGCGATCCAGGCTGCGCGAGCGGCGGCGACGGCTGCCCACTCGTGGGTACGCCTGCCGCCCATCTCAATGATCGGGCGGCCCTCCGCGGCCAGCGTCATTCGAGAGGCAGCGGAGGCGACTGCCGAGTCGAAGTTGTAGATCGATAGCAGCAGCGTCTCGAGAATCACGCATTCGGCGAAGCCACCCTCAACAGAGACGATCGGGGAACCGCTAAAGAAGAGCTCCCCCTCGGGGTAGCCGCTGATGTTTCCGCTGAACCGGAACGTGCTCAGCCAGTCGGCGGTGTCGTCGTCTACGACCTTGTTTTTAACCAAGAAGTCGATTTCCGGGTCGCCGAAGGTGAAGTGCTCTAGCGCCTTCAGAGCCCGTCCGACGCCGGCGACCACGCCGTAGCTACGCCCGGCCGGCAGTCTGCGCGGGAAGAGCTCGAAGGTGCAGCGGCGATCAGCCAAGCCCGCTTTCCTGGCGGCGTTGATCATCGTTAGCTCGTACATATCTGTCAGCAGCGCTGTTGAAGTCATGAGGGTGATTTTAGTTGCATTCGTTGGTGGATATTGCCTCTTGAACTTGGATAGTTGAACGGGGCTATAACAATGGAGGTATGACCAACGAGCAGTTAGCCCTCGGCGCCACTTCCCTGCAGCCGCAAGTTGAGCCGACTGCGCTCGCTGGTCAGCCTTGGGTAACAGTAGTCTGGGACGATCCGATCAACCTGATGAGCTACGTCACTCACGTATTCAGCACTTACTTTGGTTACGACCACGCAAAGGCCGAAACCCTGATGATGCAGGTCCATATGGAGGGCAAGGCTGTGGTCAGCGGAGGCGTTCGTGAGGCGATGGAAAGAGACGTCCAGGCTATGCACGAATACGGCCTCTGGGCCACTCTGGATAGGGGCTCATGATGCACGCTTTTCAGCGGCAAGGTGAACTCCTGGTCGCTCGCTTTGAGCCAGCAGAGGTCGAGATTCTGAGCAGCCTGCTCTGTCAACTTCTCGAATTGCTCACCGACGGCTCTTGTTTTCTGCAGCCGGGTCAGCAGATTGCCGATAACTGCTGTGCGGGCGACGAAAGTGAAGACGCGATCCTCGCTGAGCTAGATCGGCAGCTGACCAGCAGCATGAGGATTTGTGATCCGAGCGTCTATGACAATGTCGATCCCGTATTGAAGAGGCTTTTCCCGACCGCCTACCTCGACGACGAGGAGGCGAATTTCGACTTCCAGCGCTTCAGCGCGCCAAGTATCTTCGATGACAAGGTTGCCGGGCTTCGAGCCATGCTGGAGGATCTCTCCGGCAACTGCGATGAAAATGGCACATGCGCCGTCGAACCGGTTAACATTGGCTACTGGCTAAAGACCCTGACCAGCCTGCGGCTCGCGCTCGCCGTGCGACTTGAGATCGAAACCGCGGCGGACGCCGACGCGCTCGCGCAAATCACACAGGACGATCCTCGGTCTTTCGCCTACTCGATTTACGAGTGGCTTGGCTTCGTTCAGGAGTCGCTGCTCACGGTCTGCGAATAGGTGGCAAGAGATGTTCGGCGAAGTGACTACTGGGATCATACCGGCGCTCGAAAAAATGGACACGTCGCTGCCGATTGGCATCTTCGACTCGGGTTTCGGCGGCCTCACCGTGTGCAGGGCTATCACCGATCTGCTGCCGCACGAGGACATCATTTATCTGGGCGATACCGCCCGCGCGCCCTACGGCCCCAGGCCCATCGCCGAGGTCAGGCAATTCGCTTTGGAGGGCCTCGATTGGTTGATGGAGCAGGGCGTGAAAGCCCTAGTGGTGGCGTGTAATTCGGCATCTTCGGCTGCTTTGCGAGACATTCGTGAGCGCTATGGCGTGCCCGTCGTCGACGTGATCATTCCCGCTGCCAGAAGGGCCACCAGGATCACCAGGAACGGCAGGGTGGGAGTCATCTCGACTTCCGCGACTGCTAATTCCGGTGCCTATTTCGATGCTCTCGCTGCCTCGAACGTGAAGCTCTACATGAAGTCTTGCCCCCGGTTCGTCGAGTTTGTTGAGGACGGCGTCACCAGCGGCTCTGAGGTCTTAGAGATCACCAGGGAATACCTGACCCCGCTAAAAGAAAAAGACGTGGACACCCTGATCCTGGGCTGCACGCACTATCCGCTGCTTTCGGGCCCGATCAGCTACGTGATGGGCGAGGACGTCGCCCTGGTCTCCAGCTCTGACGAATGCGCGCGCTCGGCCTTCGCGGTGTTGACCAAGCTGGACGGACTGCGGCCATTGGGCGAGCAGCACGAGGGAGCGCGCAGTTTTTACACCACGGGCGATCCGGGCAAATTCGCCGGCTTGGGTTCCAGGCTGATGGGTGATTTCGTCAGCAAAGTCGAGCAGGCTGTTTTGTAGTTGTCGAAAATTGTCAGTAGCCCCGACTACTCTAAGAGTGTGAAAAAGCGAGAAGATGGTCGCGCGTTTGATGAACTGCGCAATGTGAAATTTACCCGCAACTGGCTTGAGCACGCGGAGGGCTCAGTGCTGGTCGAATTCGGCTCAACCAAGGTGCTGGTTGCCGCGTCGGTAGAGACCGGGGTGCCGCGCTGGCGCAAGGGCAGTGGATTGGGCTGGGTGACGAGCGAATACGAGATGCTTCCTCGCGCCACCAATACTCGCAATGCCCGCGAATCCAGGAAGGGCAAGATCGGTGGCCGCACCCACGAGATCAGCCGCCTGATTGGCCGCTCGCTGCGGGCTGTCATCGACTACAAGGCTCTGGGTGAGAACACCATCACCATTGACGCCGACGTGCTGCAGGCCGACGGCGGCACCCGCACTGCCTCGATCACCGGCGCATATATCGCGCTGCACGACGCGGTCGAGTGGATGAGGGGGCAAAAGCTACTGGTGGGCGAGCCGCTGACTGGCTCGGTTTCCGCGATTTCGGTGGGCATCGTCTACGGCACACCAATGCTCGACCTTGCTTATGTGGAGGATTCGGTGGCCGATGTAGACATGAACATCGTCTGTACCGGTGACGGCAGGTTCGTCGAGATCCAGGGCACCGCCGAGGCCGACCCCTTCGACCGCGCACAGCTAAATGAGCTACTCGCGCTCGGCGAGAAGGGCTGCGGTGAGCTCACGGCGATGCAGCACGAGGTGCTTGCATGACGCAACGGGTGCTGCTGGCCACCAAAAACGACAAAAAGCTGGTGGAGCTGCGCAGGATCGTCGAAGAGGCTGGGCTGAGTATCGAGGTCGTCAGCCTGCACGACGTCGAGGACTATCCAGAGCCCGCCGAAACCGAGTGGACGTTCGAGGGCAACGCCCTGATCAAGGCCACCGAAGGCATGAGGCGCACCGGCCTGCCAACGCTGGCGGACGATTCCGGCTTATGCGTGGACGCTTTGGGTGGAATGCCCGGCGTCAGGTCAAGCCGCTGGGCCGGGCCAGGCCACGATGACCAGGCCAATCTCGATCTCGTTTTGGCTCAGATCGACGACGTCGAAGAAGGCAGGCGAGGCGCGCAGTTCGTCGCGGTGGTGGCGCTGGTGATGCCCGATGGGACGCAGAAAACCGTTCGCGGCACGATGCCAGGGCGAGTCGCCTTCGAGCCTAGGGGCGAGAACGGCTTCGGGTACGATCCGATATTTATCGCAGACGAACAAGACGGTGACCTGACCACCGCCCAGATGCCCAGCACGCAGAAGGACGCGATCAGCCACCGGGGCGAGGCGCTCAGAAAGATGCTGCCAATCCTTGCCGAAGAGCTCGCTGAACAGGCAGGGTAGTAAGAGGAGGAAATATGAAGCAGTACCTTGACTTGCTAGAACACGTGATGACCAACGGCGTGGTCAAGACCGACCGCACCGGCACCGGAACCAAGAGCGTCTTCGGTTACCAGATGCGTTTTGACCTGTCGAAGGGATTTCCGCTGTTGACCACCAAGAAGGTTTTTACCAGGGGCATCTTCGGTGAACTGCTCTGGTTCCTGCGCGGCGACACCAACATCAAGTGGCTGCACGATCACAACATCCACATCTGGGACGAGTGGGCCGACGAGAACGGCGATCTCGGCCACGTCTACGGCTATCAGTGGCGTTCCTGGCCGGCACCCAACGGCGAGCATTACGACCAGATCTCTCGTTTGATCGACTCGATCAAGAACAACCCTGATTCCCGCCGCCACATCGTCTCGGCCTGGAACGTCGCGGAGGTCGATGAGATGGCTCTTCCGCCTTGTCACACGCTGTTTCAGTTCTATGTTGCTCCCGGTGAAGGTGGCCAGAAGGGCAAGCTGAGCTGCCAGCTATACCAGCGCTCGGCGGATCTTTTCCTCGGTGTGCCGTTCAACATCGCCAGCTATTCTCTTCTGACTCACATGGTCGCGCAGGTCTGCGATTTAGAGGTCGGCGATTTCGTCCACACCTTCGGTGACGCCCACATCTATCTGAACCACTTTGACCAGGTCAAGGAACAGCTCTCCAGGGAGCCCAGGGCGCTGCCCACCCTTTGGCTGAACCCAGAAGTAACCGAGATCGACAAGTTCGAGCTCGAAGACATCAAGGTCGAAAACTATGACCCGCATCCTGCCATTAAGGCACCGATCGCCGTCTAACAGGAGGAAGATCATGCTTGCCGCATTCGCACACACAGTTAACAACGAAGATCCGTTAGCTGCGCTTACCGTGGGCGAACGCCCCAAACCGCAGGCCCAGCCAGGCTGGGCCGTAGTTCAGGTCAAGGCCGCGTCGGTCAACCACCACGACCTCTTCTCGCTGCGCGGCATCGGCCTGCGCGAGCAGCAGTGCCCGATGATCCTCGGCACCGACGCTGCGGGCATCGACGAGGAGGGCAACGAGGTCATCATTCACGGCCTGATCAGCTCACCCGAGTGGCAGGGCGACGAGACGCTCGACCCCAGGCGAACGCTGCTCTCGGAAAAGTACGACGGCGGCCTGGCCGAGTACATCACCGTCCCCAAGCAGAATCTGGTGGCCAAGCCCTCCGGGATGTCCTGGGAGGTTGCCGCTAGCGTCGGCACCGCCTACCTGACCGCCTACGCGATGCTGTTCGGCAAGGCCAATCTGGTGCCCGGCAACCTAGTCGTCGTGCAGGGCGCGGGCGGCGGCGTCGCAACCGCAACGATTCAGCTGGCCAGCGCTGCCGGCCTGCGAGTCTGGGCGGTCAGCCGCAGCGAGGAGAAACGCCGACGTGCCATCGAACTCGGCGCAGAGCAGGCCTTCGAGCCTGGCGCGAGGCTGCCGGAGAAGGCCGATGTAGTGATCGACAACGTGGGTGCCGCAACCTGGTCGCACTCGGTGAACGTGCTACGTCCCGGCGGGCAAATCATCGTCTGCGGAGCGACCACCGGCGACGCGCCCGAGCGCACCGAGCTGACCAAGATCTTCTTCCGCCAGCTACAGGTGATCGGCTCTACGTTCGGCACCAAGCAGCAGCTGGAGAGCATGATTAAGTTCATGGCGGCGAAGAATATCGAGCCGATCATCGACAGTGTCTACCCGCTTTCCGAGGCCGGCGAGGCTCTGCAGAAGCTGGATTCGGGCGACTTCTTCGGAAAGATCGTAGTCAAGCCGTGAAGCTGATCGCCATCTCCATCGTAGCCGCCAACCGAGTAATCGGGGACGGCCTCGACCAGCCCTTCAAGTTCTCTGAGGACTTCGCCAGGTTCAAGCGCGTCACCATGGGGCATCCGCTGATTCTGGGCAGAAAGACCCACGAGGCCATGGGGCTGCTGCCAGGACGGTTCAGCATCGTGCTGACCTCCAAGCCGCAGGATCTAGCTTTCCCTGAAGATAAGGATGGCAACCCAAGAGGTCGGGCGGTTTCGAGTATTGAGGAGGCAATTGCCGTAGCCAGCGAGCTGGACGACGTCGCCTACGTTCTCGGCGGCGGCCAGGTCTACCGGCAGGCGATGAGCTACCTGGACGAGATTGATCTCACCGAGGTGCCACAGGACGCGGAGGGGGTTGTGACCTTCCCGGAGCTGGGCGAAGAGTGGCGGGAGGTCTCGAGGGATCCGAGGGACGAGTTCGACTTCGTCACTTATAGACGTGCGCGCTGAGTCCTCGATTCTGCACTTAGACATGGACGCGTTCTTCGCGGCCGTCGAGCAGAGAGACAAACCCTCGCTACGCGGCGAGGCCGTGATAGTCGGTGGCGTTGGCGCCAGGGGAGTGGTGGCCACCGCCAGCTACGAGGCCAGGAAGTTGGGTGTCCACTCGGCGATGTCGGCCTCCGAGGCCAGAAGGCTGGCGCCCGACGCCATCTTCCTGGCCGGCAGGCGGGATGCATACAAGCAGTCGAGCACGATCGTCATGGATCTGCTTAGGGAGATCTCGCCTGTCGTGGAGCCGCTGAGCATCGATGAGGCTTTCGTTGATCTGGCAGCGGGTGGCGTCGACTGCAGTAACCCGCAAGATCTCGAGCGGTTGGCGCGAAGGCTGCGCGCGCAGCTGTTCATCAGGACGGAGGGGCTGACGGCCTCGGTGGGCATCGGAACCAGTAAGCTGATGGCCAAGCTGGGCAGCGAATCTGCAAAGCCGAACGGCTACAAGGTATGGGCGCCGGGCAGCGAACTCGACGTGCTATCCGGCATGAAAGTGCAGGCCATCCCTGGTGTAGGGCCGGCCACGAAGATCAAACTGAATCGGCTCGGCATCGAAACCATCTCCGATCTACAGCGGGCATCCGAAAAAGAGCTGGTGCGCACGCTCGGCACAGCCGCCGGGCATTCCCTGAAACAGCTCGCCTTTGGCCGCGACGACCGCCCGGTGGTGCCGGTCAGGGAGGCCAAGTCGATTTCCACTGAGGACACCTTCGAGGTTGACGTCACCGATCGAGCCCAGCTGAACCAGGTCATCGATCGCGACTCCGCGGACGTGGCTAGGCGACTTATCAAAACTGGGGTCTTCGCGAAGACGATCGTGCTGAAGGCCAGGCTTGCCGATTTCACCACCTACACTCGCTCCAGAACGATCGCTGGTGCGACGGACAGCGCTGAGCGAATCGCGATGATCGCCAAGGAACTACTCGATGATATCGACGTCACCCCAGGGCTGCGCCTGTTGGGTATCGGGGTCTCGAACTTCACCATCGCCGCCCAGGAGGAATTGTTCTGGATCGAAGAGGACGAGCTAGACGAGACCACCTCGGTCTTTGAGCATCGGGTGCGCAGATTCGAAACCGACGGCTGGCGGATCGGCACCGAGATTGAGCACGAGGACTTCGGCAGGGGTTGGATCCTGGCCACCAGCAGAAAATCTATCGGGGTTCGTTTCGAGACCCGCTATACCGGGCCGGGTAGGGTCAGGACCATCCAAAAGGACGACGAGAAGATGTCCCGCCCAAAAATCCTGCCCATGCGCTGGTACAGAGAACCTGAAGAATAGCCACATTGGGCCAGACAATTGCGGCTTTGGTTAGGTCTGATAGAAAGTGGGTCGCCCGATATCAGCGAACTTAGCTCCGGTGGCTTGAGCCAGATCTTTCGGGTTCAGCAGCAGCGAGAAGCCTCTCTTGCCGCCTGAACAATAGACCTGGTCGAAGTCCTTCACGGAGGCGTCGATCACGGTCTCCAGCTTCGTCCGCTGGCCTAGGGGCGAGATGCCTCCGGTGACGTAGCCGCTGGAGCGTTCGGCGTCTTTAGGGTCGGCCATCTCGGCCTTCTTCACACCGAAACTCTTCGCGATGGCTTTCAGGTCGAGCATTCCCGCAACTGGAACCACCGCCACCGCCAGTTCCTGCTTTCCGCCGGGGTTCAGGTTGACCACTAGCGTCTTGAGTACGGCCCTCGGGTCGAGGTTAAGTTTCTCGCAGGTTTCCTCGCCGTAGTGCGTCTGCTCGGAGTCGTGCTGGTAAGTGACAATGCGAAAGTCAACGCCTGCCTTCTCGAGTGCTACGGTTGCCGGCGTCGAGCCGGCGTGCTTTTTCTTAGCCATCGGCACCTCGATCTTCGCCGCCCAGGTCAATCAGCTCGCCTTCTCTGACCACCTCTAAAACTTGGAAGTTCCCGTCTAGAATCACGAAGTTTGGCCTGCTGCCGATCTTGAGAGATGTTGTCACCCCGGTCGCGTTCTCGATGCCACAAGCCCTAGCGGGGGTCTGGCAGACCGCCCTGATGACCCTGGCCAGCGGCAGCCTGTTTGCCCTAGCCAGCAGACCGAATTGATCTGCGATGGTCGTCGAGCCCCCGGCAAGCGTATTAGTTCCGTTCAGGTAGCAGCCGCCGTCTCGGAGTTCGACGTCCAGGCCACCTAGCTTGTACGCGCCGGGCTCGCCTCCGGTCACCGCCGAGGAATCGGTGACCAGGTAGGCGTTTGCCGCGTATTCCAAAACATCTTGGGCTAGGTCCAAGTCGACGTGGATGCCGTCCGCAATCAACTCAAGATAAGCCTTGCTATTTCGGGCGGCTGCGATGAGCTCCCGAACCGGCCCCGGATCGCGGTGACCGATCGGTGGCATCGCGTTGAACAGGTGGGTGGTGGTCTGTGCAGACCCCGCCAAGTCAAAGTATCTGTCCAGGATATTCCTAGTAGCCGCACCCGACGCGTTCGTGTGTCCCCAGGACGGCTTCGCGCCGTATTCGTGAAGCAAGCGGGCGGCGTCCAGAGCTTCCGACAGCTCCGGGGCTAGCGTGACGGTCTTGATCCACCCACCTCCGGCCACCAACCAGCTCTCTAGCTCGACCAGGTTAACGTCCCTGATGGCGCTCGGGTTCTGCGCCCCGCACTTATCCGGGCTGATGAACGGTCCCTCAAGGTGGATGCCTGCCAGTTCGCCGGTCTCGCAGAACGGCAGCAGTGATGCAATTTGCGGCAGGGGATCTGCCAGCGAGACCAGCGAGGCCAGCATGGCGGTGGTGCCTTTTCGCCGGTGAGCCCAGATAGCAGAGCTAATTTGTTCAGCGGAATAATCGTCGGAAAAAGAGTTTTCGCCGCCGCCGTGGCAGTGCGTATCCACGAAGCCAGGGACGATATAGCGAGCAGGAAAGCTATCAGAACTTGTCTTCTCGACGATCTCGTGGAGTCTGCCGTCCTCTAAGCGCAGACCAGCGCCTAGCCTTTTGCCGCAGCCGTCAAAAACTTCGCCGATGAATTTCATGTCAGCCCTCAGTAGTACCGGAGAAGGGACTCGAACCCTCACGCTTTTCAGCACAGGAACCTAAATCCTGCGTGTCTACCAATTCCACCACTCCGGTGTGCTTGCTAAAGCTTAGGGCAAATTTAGCTGTAAACCCAAAGTCGCGCCAATTCTGGACACATGGCCCTTAGCGCGCACGTTTCGCTGGACATCGGCGATTTTGCCGACCCCGTCCGCGTCTACATCGATGACGTACGTGGTGCGGATAACGCCGGTGACGTCCTTGCCGTAGATCTTCCTGGTGCCCCATGCGCCGTAGGCTTTAATCGTCTCTTTACCAGGGTCGGCGAGAAGCGTCACGTCCAGGTTGTCCCTGGTGATGAATTTGGCGAGCTTGTCAGTGTTATCCGGGGAGATGCCGAGAACGTCTACGCCGGCGGTCTCGAACTGGTTCTTTGCGTTGCTGAAATCGACCGCCTCGACAGTGCAGCCGGGAGTCATCGCGGCGGGGTAGAAGTAGACGATAACGCGGCGTCCTGCGTAGTCGGATAGTTTAACCGGCCTTCCGTCATGCGCCGGGAGTGAAAACTGCGGGGCGATGTCGCCAACTTTGAGGTCAGTCATGTTAAGTAGTTTAGCCTCAAACAGGTAGTCTTAAAGACGCTGCAATAAGCTAGATGCGACCGCTAACACTTGGAGGGAATCGTGGCCAACGAAAACACTGAGCAGATCCGCGCTCGGATTGCTGCTACCAGGGCTAATTTGATGGGCGGGATCGAGGATCTAGCTGCCCAGGTGAACCCGCAGGCGGTCAAGAACAACGTCAAGGAATCGGTCAAGCAGTCCGCCGAGGACACCAAGCTAGCCGCTAAAAAGACCGTTCAGGAGGCCGCTGACGGGTTTAAGGTTTTCTTCGTTGACGAACTCGGGGTGAAGTGGCATAACGTCGGCAGCGTGCTGCTTGCGGGCGGTGGCCTGGCGGCCGGAATCGGCGCGCTTTCCGCGGTGTCGCGTCTCTGGAAATGATGTGAAAACGGCACCGAACGCCGATTTTGTTTCTTAGAAAACTAAGCGCTATAGTTACATCTCACGCGCACCGCTAGCTCAATGGTAGAGCAATTGACTCTTAATCAATGGGTTCAGGGTTCGAGTCCCTGGCGGTGTACGAGAATCTAGGCCCCGGCAGGGAAACTGCCGGGGTTTTGTTCTAATGATCAACCTTTAGGGAGAACCGATGCGAGTAGGGATCTTCAACTCCGCGGAAGAGGCGTCCAAAGAGGGCGCAAAAATAATTGTCGAGTTTTTCAGCCGCAAACCCGCCTCTACGTTGGGTCTTGCCACCGGATCTACCCCACTCATGCTCTACGCCGAGCTGCGCAAGGCGTATGCCAACGGCGATTTCTCGCTGCACAACTCCCTGGCCTTTGCGCTCGACGAATACGTCGGGATGGACCCAGATCACCCGCAGCTCTACCGCAACGTCCTGAAGGAAGAGCTGGTTGGAGATGACAAGACGGGCCTAAGCGATGCTAACTTGCGCACCCCTAATATCTCGCATCCCGATCCGGACGTTGCCGCCATCAACTACGAAGCCGCGATTCAGGCTGCCGGCGGGGTAGACCTGCAGATCTTGGGCATCGGTGCTGACGGTCATATCGGCTTCAACGAGCCGGGCGGTTCGCTCAGCTCCCTGACCCACCATGAGGTGCTGGCCAGCCAGACGCTGGAGGACAACGCCCGCTTCTTCGACAAGGACTCCGATCAGGTTCCGCGCACCTGCATCACTCAGGGGCTAAAGACCATCATGAACGCCAAGAACTTGCTGCTGCTGGCGTTCGGCGAATCGAAGCGAGAGGCCGTTACTCAGCTGATTGAGGGCCCGGTCAGCGCAAAATGGCCATCCACCGTGTTGCAGCATCACCCGAGCGTCATCGTGCTGGTGGACGAGGCGTCTGCGGCAGATCTGGAACTCTCCGAGCTCTATCGCACCCGCTGGCAAATGCTAAAGCACATCGATTAATTCTTTTCGATAAAGAAAAGCGCAAAACGCCGCAACAAATTTGATTTTGCCTGCCCTCTTGACTGAGCATTAACTCGTCTGATTAATAACTTCTTCTCGGAGTAATAATGGGGGTTCTCGAGGTCTATGGTTGGCTAGTCGCAATCATAGGGGCCGGGTTCAGTGCGCCACAGCTATTTAGGGTGGTGCGAGCGAAGAGTGTATCGGGTCTATCTCTCGTCGCATGGCAACTTGCCGTCGGCGGCTCGATCGCCTGGGTGGCGCACGCGTTGATTAACGCGTCGGCAAATATCGCGATCAACGCGCTGTTGATCGGCGTCTGCAACGCGGCTATCTTGGCCCTGATCAAGAAGCAACGGCGGTTGGGTTTTTTCCGCGTGGCGCTGCTGCCGGTTTCTCTGGTCTCGATCCTCATCCTGATCGACCTCCTGCTCGGTTCTGCAGGCTTTGGGCTCGCCGTGATGGTTCCGCAGTCGGTTAGCGTGATGGCGATGGTCTATGCGATCGTCGCTGAACACAGTCTTAAGGGTGTTTCACCTGGCTATCTGGTTTTCGGCACGCTCATTCAGTCGGCCTGGGTTGGCTGGGCAGTGGTTGCTGGTGACGTGGCGGTGACGTTCGGCTCTGGCAGCCAGTTGATCCTGCTGGTCACCGCGACGAGCTGCTACGTAGCTCGGACGCTTGGCTGGCAGCCCGCACGATTCAAGGTCGTTGTTGTTAACGTGGCGAACACTGCCCGAATCGTTGCGGTCAAGATCGACGAGGCCACCGAGGCCATCACGGCTATCAACCCCGGAGAGATCACCGCAAACCTGCTGGCGGTCAAGGGCAACATCGACGACGAACCCGTCTCGAAGCCGGTCAGGCAAAGGCAGCCGCGTTTCATCGTGCACGCGCCCGAAGACTATTCTTTCGAAACCACCAGTATCCCGGCCGTCCACTAAGGTCAGCGGGTCTGCTTGGCTCGGTCCTTCGTGGTTCTGACTACGTGAATCCGGCGTTCGCGAAGCTGCTTGAGCTCGTCGTTTACCGGATGATCAAGAGCAGAAAGTTTTTCGCCCAGCGCGGTCTCGAGCAGGTGATCGGCGAACCGGGGGTTCCTGGACAGGATCGGGCCGTGGGGGTAGACCCCGATGACGCGTCCCTGCATTGCGCCGTCGAAACCATCTCCATTGCCGACTCCGATCTCCACCTTCGAAACTGGCTTAGCGTCTGAACCGAGATAGGTGTAGCCGGCGTGATTCTCGAAGCCCGTGATCAGGTTCTTTTCCCCTTCGGGGCTGTGCCAGGAGGTGAGGATCTCGCCGACCGCGCGCTCGGAGCCCCTGCGGGTCTCCACATCGAGCAGGCCAAGGCCGGTTTCGACCTCGTCGCGATCGCCGACGGTGTAGGTCTTACCGCAGATCTGATAGCCCGCGCAAACGGCGAAAAGCAGGCCGCCGTTTTCCAGGCCGCGGAATAGTCCGCCATCGGCCTTCAGTTCACTGACTGCCGCACTCTGCGCACGATCCTCACCACCGCCCAGCAGGTAGATGAGGCCGTCGTCCGGCACCTTCTGGCCGGGCTCAACCATGACCAGCTCGGCGTCTATGTCACGCCACTGCAGCCGCTTGGTGAGCACCATCGCGTTGCCGCGGTCACCGTAGATTCCCAGCAGGGACTGATAAACAACGATGATCTTGTGGGTCATGAGACATCAACTCCGCCCATGTGGCATAGCTGCAGGAATGCTGAATAAGTTGCCAGGACGTCGATCGTCCTCTCGAACGGGCCGCGCAACGCCTCCCGGACATCGGGGATCACCTCGTGGTCGATCTCGCTGTAGCTTAGCCGGACCGCCAAGTCGTGGCAGCGCGGCCCGGTAACGATCACTCGTTTGCCGTTCAGGGCTTCGAATTCCACGTCCCACAGCCAGCTGACGTCGGCGCCATCGGCGATCGCGGAATCGATCGCTAGGACGACGCAGCCGGCGTCCATGATCAGCATGTTCTCGGCCCAGGCGGCAGGATTCTTGGCCAGGGCTAGGCGGGCTAGGGTTTGATGTCCCTGATAGTCGAAAGTGCCGGTAGAGAACCGACCAGCGGGGGACTCAACCTTAGTCATCGCGCGAGTTGCGGCTTCGAGATCTACCGACATGAGTTTAGCTGCAGCCAGGGCGCAGGCCGCGTTGCCGCGGTTGAAACGGCCGGGGACGGATAGCTCGAGCGCGATCTTCGAGGAGCCGCGGAACTGCACCGACTGGCCGTCGACCCAGACATCGGGATCGGGTTGCGCAAGGCCGCAGCCCGAGCAACTCCACCTTCTCAGGGAATCCGTTTCGGTCTGCTCGTAGCTGAGGATCGTGCCGCATTCGGGGCACAGCGTCGAATCGGCCTCCCAGGAAAGCCCCATGTCGACCCAAATCTGTTTGTCGGAGGCCAAAGCTGACCAGACGACCAGCGGGTCGTGGACGTTGGCGATCACTGTCGGAGCCGATTGCCCGAGTTCAGTGAGCTTGTCGCGCCAGAGCTTGCCGATCGAGTTGATCTCGTGGTGACGGTCTAGCTGGTCTCGGCTGATGTTAAGCATGACGAGCGCTTCGACGTTGCCGGAATCGAGTACGTACGGCACCACCTGCTCGTCGACCTCCAAGACCGCGATGGGGGAGTTCGGGCTCTTTGAGAGGGCAGAAACGATTCCGCGCTTCAGGTTTCCTCCGTCGGAGTTTGTCACCACGTTCGGAAAGCTGGCCCGCATCGCTGCAGCAAGCAGGTGCGTCGTCGTGGTCTTGCCATTAGTGCCGGTGACCACAGCGATGCGTTTGCCTTCGAGCAGCTCGTCAAAGATGTTGGGTGCGATCTTTGATATCACGGCGCCGCGGATGCTCTCGCCCGTTCCCCGTCCAGTGGCCTTAGAAGCCCAGGCTGCGAGATCGCCAGCTGCAAAGGCAGCCTTCTGGCGCGCTTTAGTTAGGCAGTTGCGCAATGAACTCACTCGCTTATTATCGCATGGCGGGCAAGCAGATTTGGCAGTAGAAAACGCTAGAGAGAAAAGAAGAGATATGCGTGGGGTGAGTGACGGGAATCGAACCCGCGACAACCTGGACCACAACCAGGTGCTCTACCAACTGAGCTACACCCACCACGCCCACACATCAATTGCCGCGCGCTAGGCGCTCAAAGCAACTCGTATAGATTAGCCCGCTTTTCAGTTTTTTGAAAATCGAAGACGCAAACCCCTATAAACCGGTTATCTCGCCCTGGTGCTTGGCCGCGATTTCCCTAGCGGTTTCTGAATCGGGACCGTTGCCGTCGACGAAAACCGCGTCCCGATAGTAGCGCAGTTCCTCGATCGATTCCTGGATGTCGGCGAGCGCGCGGTGATTACCGTTTTTGGCGGGCGACTGGTAGTAGGCCTTGGGGAACCAGCGTTTGGCTAGCTCTTTAATCGTGCTGACGTCGATGTTGCGGTAGTGCAGATAGCCCTCCAATTCGGGCATGTCGCGAGCCAGGAAGTTCCTATCGTTACCCACAGAATTGCCGCCGAGCTGCGCCTTGCCTGCACTGGGCACGAACTGTTTGATGTAGGCAAGCGCCTTCTGCTCCGCCTCAGCCATGGAAAGCGTGGCGGTCTTCAGATCTTCCAACAATCCCGACTTGACGTGCATCTCGTGGACAAAGTCGTTCATCGAGTCAAGTTTCTCTTGTGGCGTCTTGATGACCAGGTCGATGCCCTCGTCGTCCAGGACATTCAATTCGCCGTCGGTAACCAGCACCGCGACCTCTATCAAGGCGTCGTCCTTGATGCTCAGGCCGGTCATTTCGCAGTCGATCCAAACTATCTTTTCACTCACGCCCTCAAGACTACTCGCGTTACCGCACACCGGTATGCTTGCAGGTGCTGGCAAAAAAATCTGCATGCGATTAGCATTCAGATGGTGCTTTGGCCCGGTAGCTCAGAGGATAGAGCAGCAGCCTTCTAATCTGTCGTGCGTGGGTTCGACTCCCACCCGGGCCGCCATAGCTATTTATTAAGTCGAACGGTTACAGTTGTTTTGTGACCGAAGCAGAAGTCTGGCGCCCGGCCAAGAAGCAGGTGGTGCGCACCTCCGGTGCGGGTGCCGCAAAGTCTGTTCTCGCCGCCTCGAATGCCGGTCAGCTAGACCTGAGCCCAGCCGCTCAGTCGCGAAGAACCCGAAACGGCCTGCCGATCGCAAGGCGCCCTGAAACCAGCTTCTGGAAACGGCTACTGCGCAATCACTACGCCTGGCTTACCGCCGCATTCACCCTTTTCTATCTTCTGCTTACATATCTGATCTATCGAAGTTTCGGCAGAAACCTGATCGCGGAAATTTCCAGGGTTACCTCAGAGGTAGGCTCTCCGGTGCTAATCAGCTGGTCGGCCTTGAACGAGGCCCTGCTGCTGTGCGCGGGCAAAGCGCTACCTACGACGCTCTGCTTCCTGGCGGCGTTCATACTGCTAGATCGAATCAGGCCCACCCCGTGGTCGATGAAGTGGATTGCCTTCGGCTGGGGGGCAAGCGTCGCGGTCTACGTTTCGTTGATCCTAAACACCTGGGCCGGCGCGCTGATGAATGCCCAGGGGCCAGTAGATCCATCGCAGGGGGCCAGGTCTGCCATCTATTCGGCGCCGTTCGTGGAGGAAAGCGCGAAGCTGACCGTCGTCTTTTGGCTAGCGATCTTGCTGCGCAGGCGCCTGGTTTCTGTACATCAACTGGTGACGACGGCAGGCTTGTCTGCGATCGGCTTCGCCTTCGTCGAAAACATCGTCTACTACGCTCGCGAATACATCTTCGCGGCGAATATGTCGGGCGAAAATCCGAACGAAAAACTAGACTCCATCGTTCTGATGCGCGGCCTGGTTACCGCATTCGGGCATCCGCTATTCACCTCGATCGCAGCGTTGGGCTTCGTGGTTGGCCTGCTGAATCGTTCCAAGCTGGTGCGCTTCTTAGCTCCCGTGGTCGGTTTTCTTGTTTCGGTGTTTGGCCACATGATGTTCAACGGTCTGATGTCAGTTGGGTTTTCAGTTCAGAAAGCCGCCATTTTCGGATGGTTAGCGATGCTGGTGCTGGTGGTCTACCTTTGTTTCCGCTACGTTCATCAGCTTCGAAACGTTCGCAGCAGGCTGAGCGATTTTGTGCGGGCGGGGTGGTTGAGCCAGGCCGATCCGATCGTTTATTCAAACCTGCTCGCCCGGTTTAAGATCTGCTTCGTCGGGCTGCTCAGCGGGCCAAGAGTAGCCAGGGCTACCTGGGGCGTCATGCGTGATATCACCGAGCTAGCCTATCTTCGCGACGCCGAGGTGCGTGGCCTCGTCGACGCCTGGGGCCTGGAGCGCCAACAGACGCTGATGAAAGCGATAACCAAGAAGCGGGCTCGTGCTATCACGGATCATCGAGGCCTGAGATGGATCCCGGAGAATATCCGCTCGTTCTTCAGAAACATCGTCACAAGGATTAAAGGATGGTTCTCCTCGCGTCCTCCGGCGCCGCCGGTTAGCCAGGCTAGGATCCCACAGTGGCAGCCGCCGCAAAACCCTAATGCTCCTGTTTTTCGGGCTTAGGTTTCGCCCTGGCATAATTGGAGTCAACACACACTTTGAGAAAAAGGAATCGTTCGTAGTGGCTGAGTTTATTTACACCATGTACAACGTCCGTAAGACGGTCGGCGAGAAGCTGATCCTCGATGACGTTACGCTATCTTTCTTCCCCGGCGCCAAGATCGGTGTCGTCGGACCGAACGGCGCTGGCAAGTCGACGCTGTTGAAGGTGATGGCCGGTATCGAACCGATCAACAATGGCGAAGCCAACCTGGCCAAGGGCGCCACCGTTGGCATCCTGCTGCAGGAGCCGCCACTAACGCCTGGCAAGACCGTTCTCGAAAACGTCCAGGAGGGCGTCGCCGAGACCAAGCAGATGCTAGATCGATTCAACGAGGTCAGCGCCGAGATGGCCGATCCGGACGCCGACTTCGACGCCCTGATGGCCGAGATGGGTGAGCTACAGACCCAGCTCGACGCCCGCAACGCCTGGGATCTCGATTCTCAGCTTGAGCAGGCTATGGACGCTCTGCGCTGCCCGCCCGCCGACACCAACGTTGACGTACTTTCCGGTGGCGAGCGCCGCCGAGTTGCGCTGTGCAAGCTGCTGCTCGAGCAGCCCGATCTGCTGCTGCTCGACGAGCCCACCAACCACCTGGACGCCGAGTCGGTCGCTTGGCTTGAGGGCCACCTGAAGACCTATCCGGGTGCCGTGCTGTGCGTGACGCACGACCGCTACTTCCTGGACAACGTCGTCGAGTGGATCTGCGAGGTTGACCGCGGACGTCTCTACCCATACGAGGGCAACTACTCGACCTACCTCGACACCAAGAAGAAGCGCCTGAAGATCGAGGGGCAGAAGGACGCCAAGCGCGCCAAGATTCTAGAGCGCGAGCTCGAATGGGTGCGCTCGTCGCCCAAGGCCCGGCAGGCCAAGAACCGCGCCCGCCTTGCCCGCTACGAAGAGCTGGCTGCCGAGGCCGAACGCTTCCGCAAGATCGACACTTCCGAGATCAACATTCCTGCCGGCCCGAGGCTCGGCAACGTCGTGCTGGAAGCAAACGACCTGGTCAAGGGCTTCGGCGATCGCCTGCTGATCAACGGCCTGAGCTTCGATCTGCCCCGCGCCGGCATCGTCGGTGTCATCGGCCCCAACGGCGTCGGCAAATCGACCCTGTTCAAGATGATCGTTGGTGACGAGGCCCCAGATTCCGGTACGCTACGCGTCGGCGAAACAGTCCAGATCAGCTACGTCGACCAGAATCGCGCCGGCATCGACCCGGAAAAGACAGTCTGGGAGGTCGTCTCGGATGGCCTGGACTACCTGAAGGTCGGAAACTTCGAGATGGCTTCCAGGGCCTACGTGGCATCGTTCGGCTTCAAGGGCCCCGACCAGCAGAAGCCTGCCGGTGTGCTTTCCGGCGGTGAGCGCAACAGGCTAAACCTGGCGCTGACACTGAAGCAGGGCGGCAACCTGCTGCTGCTCGACGAGCCCACCAACGACCTCGACGTCGAAACCCTGTCCAGCCTCGAGGACGCGCTGCTGCAGTTCCCCGGCTGCGGCGTCGTGATCTCCCACGACCGTTGGTTCCTTGACCGCGTCGCCACCCACATTCTGGCTTGGGAAGGCGACGGCGAGGACGGCAACGATCCCAAGTGGTTCTGGTTCGAGGGTAACTTCGCTGACTACGAGAAGAACAAGGTTGAGCGCCTTGGTGAAGAAGCAGCTCGCCCCCACGCTTCGCGCCATCGTAGGCTGACTCGCGACTGATTCGCGCCATCGGAGGCTGACTCGCGACTGACTCGCGCCATCGGAGGCTGACTCGCGATTGATTCGCGCCATCGGAGGCTGACTCGCGATTGATCCGCGACTAATCGTTCTGAGGGAGGGCGCTATTTGATAGCGTCCTCCCTCGCTTTAAGCCAGAGCAAACTGTTGGGCGAAGGGTCGCCCCGTTTAGCAATGCAGATAATTGTGCGATGATTGAATTATTCAACGCACGAGAGGTTTCAGTGACAGTCACGACGAGTGAGCAGCTGCGACTGATCGACAAATTCGGTCGAGTCGCTCGCGATCTACGCGTCTCCGTGACCGACCGCTGTAATCTGCGTTGCGACTATTGCATGCCCGCGGAAGGCGTCACGTTCCGACCCAAAGAAGAAATCCTCAGCGCACAAGAACTGCTCAGGCTAATCAATATCGCGGTCGGCGTTCTGGGCATCGAAAAAATCTGCTTCACCGGCGGTGAACCCCTGATGCGCAAGGAGCTCAAGCAGATCGTCGCCGGGACAGCAAAGCTAAGAACCACAAGCGGCAAGAGGCTCGAAATCTCCATGACCACCAACGGCTTAGGCCTGGTTCACCGTGCCGAAAATCTGGCCGCGGCCGGTCTGCAGCGAGTCAATGTCTCCCTGGACGCAGCGAACCCGCAGGATTACCTAACCATCACTCGGCGGGATCGGTTCGATGACGCCATCGCCGGGGCAGCCGCCGCCGCAGCTGCCGGACTCAGCCCGATTAAACTCAACGCCGTTCTACTACCCGGCAAGAACGATCACCAGGCAACCGACCTAGTCAGGCTGGCCCTGCGGAACGGCTACATACTGCGATTCATCGAGTTCATGCCGCTCGGCACGTCCTGGAAGCGCGAAAAAATGATTAGCGCAGATCAGATCCTAAGAGTGCTGAAAAGGGACTTCGAGCTGCGTATCCCGCCAGAATCCGAGAGAGGAACGTCACCAGCCAAATATTGGGACGTTGCCGAGGGCAAAGACCATCCTGCCGGAAAGATCGGCATCATCGCGTCGGTCAGCAGGCCCTTCTGCGGCGACTGCGACCGCACCCGGTTGACCGCCGACGGCCAGATCCGTGCCTGCCTATTCGCCCGCACAGAGACAGACCTGAGATCCGCCCTTCGCAGCGGCGCCAGCGACCAAGAGCTGGCTGAGCTCTGGGCTCGTACAATGTGGGCAAAGCAGCCCGGCCACGGCATCGACGACCCATCATTCTTGAGTCCCAGACGTAACATGAGCGCGATCGGCGGCTAGACCCAGATGAAACTCACCATTAACTACTTTGCTTCCGCCGCTGACTACGCCGGACGGCGAAACGAGAGCATCGACCTGCCCGCAAGATGCAGCCTAGAAATGCTCAGGCAGATCCTTGCCGCAGGCAAAAACGATGACTTTTACAGGCTGCTAAAAGTGTGCGCATTCACGCTTAATGGGCAGCAACTGCATGATGGCGATCAGGTTGGCGGTGGGGAGCTAGACGTCCTCCCACCTTTTGCTGGCGGCTAAGCAGGGATTTGCGGGCTGCCTAGCTAGAAGTATTTCAGCCGATTTATTCCGCAAATGGTTACGATCTAAAATCGTTCTAGCGCGGTTAGGCGCTACCTTTCCACTCGCTTGTTCCGTCGCTAAAGCTCTGCTTCTTCCACACCGGAAGCTCCTGCTTCACCCTCTCGACCAGCCGCTCCAAGATGCCGAACGCCTCCTTGCGATGTGCCGCCGAAACCGCCGCGGCGAAGGCTACATCTCGGACGGCTAGTTTTCCGGTGCGGTGCTGCGCCGCGATCTTGATCGCTCCGCTCTGCTTTGCGAGCTCGTGAGCGATCCGCTGCATGGTCTCGCCGGCGCTCGGATGGGCCTCGTATTCGATGCCTTCCACGCCCCTGCCGCCGTCGTGGTTGCGCACCCGGCCGTCGAAAATCGCGGTCGCACCGGCGCGATCATCACGCACGCTCTCGGCCAGGAGTTGGACGTCTATTTCCTCGTCAACCACATCGGCCACAACGACCTCGGCGTCTTGCAGGTCCGAAGTCGAGGAATTCTGCACGGCGCGCGTGGCCAGGGCATGCGGATCTGGGTGATCGCCGTCGAGTAGTTGATCGCAGATGTGCGCGAGCAGCGGAGCAAGCACCCGCACCGCGTCCTTCACGCCGCCGGGAGAACCGGGAGCGTTGATGATGAACGCTCGCTTTCCGCCGTGCTCAACCACTCCGCACAGCCCCCTGGAGAGCCTTGCCGTCGGCACTTTGGGGTTGTCGCGCAACGCGTCCTCGACGCCGATGACTCTCTTTGCAAGCAGCGGTTCGGTGGCCTCCGGGGTGACATCCCGGCTAGTCAGACCCGTACCGCCACTGGTGAAAACTATCTCAGCGCCCGAGTTTAGCGCCCCCAAAATTGCCTGCTGGATCTCGGCCACCACGTCGGCAACCACGGTGATGGGAAGCACCTCGCCATGTTCAGAAAGCAGCTCGGTGGCGAGTGGGCCTGAGACGTCCTCTCGGAGCCCGCGAGCGCAGCGGTCAGAAACAGTAATCACGGCGATCGAAACCATGAGGGCAATTCTACGTTGCGACTATCCTGGATCACGACACTAAGGAGCCAAATGAAAGACGTTGAACGCCACTACGCCGACGTGCTTGCGTTAGGGCAAAGTCTCGGAGCAGAGACCATCAAGGTAGAAGAAGCCTCCGGCAGGGTCTTGGCCGAGGATATCCAGACTAGGTTGGCGGTTCCGCCGTTCACGAACGCCGCGATGGACGGTTTCGCGGTTCGCGCCGCAGACGTCGAACCGGGCAAAGAGATGGCCGTCGTGGACGACATCGCCGCCGGGCGAACCGACATCCCGACGCTGCCGAAAGGCAAAACCATCCGGATCATGACTGGTGCACCCATGCCGCATGGCTCCGACAGCGTAATTCAGGTGGAGCTGACTGAAAACTCTGAGGGCAACATGGCTCACCAGGCGCCGGCCAGCGTGATATTCACCAAGTCGGCAGAACCCGGAGCCAACGTTCGTAAGGCAGGCGAAGACGTGCTGCCCGGCGAAAAGCTGGTCGCCAAAGGCACTCGGCTTGGTCCGAGCCACCTCTCGGCCCTCGTTTCCGTCGGCTACGGCGAGATTCCCGTTGTCAAGAGGCCGGTTGTAGGCGTGGTCACCACTGGCGAAGAGCTAAAGAATGCCGGTGAGCCCCTTAGCGACGGCCAGATTCCCGACTCAAACATCGTGCTGCTTTCCGCGCTCGTCGCCCAAGCCGGAGGAATCGCAAAGCCCCTTGCCTACCACAGCGACAACGTCGAAGAGTTCGGGGCCAGGCTAGCAGAGCTGGCCAGCCAGGTCGACATGATCGTCACTGCCGGCGGGGTCTCGATGGGTGCGTTTGACGTAGTCAAGGAGAGCCTCGGGGAAGTAGAGTTCTGTAGGGTCAAAATGCAGCCCGGTAAACCACAGGGCTTCGGGAAGTTGGGCGGCAAACCGGTGCTCTGTCTGCCGGGCAACCCGGTGAGCGTGATGGTTTCATGGTATCTGTTCGGAAACCCGCTGCTGACCAAGCTGGCGGGTCGGGGAGAGCTCTGCTACCAGGAACTGTTCAGCGCGCATCAGGCGGGAGTAGAGTGGCGGCGCAAACCCGGCCGCGTCCAGTTCATGCCGGTCATTGAGCGCGACGGCTTAGTCGTTCCGGCTAGTCACGGCGGCTCCAAGTCGCACTTCGTTGCCACCACGTTTGCGGCCACTGGCATAGCGCGCGTACCGGCAGAGCAGGACGTGGTTGCCGCCGGCGAAGAGATTAGCGTCCTTTGGTTTGGAGAGAGCAGATGAGATTCACCCACTTGAACCAGGACGGCGACGCCCGCATGGTCGACGTCACAGAGAAGAACCCGACCGTCCGCGAGGCCACCGCAGTGGCGTCCGTGACCTGCTCCGAAGAGGTGCTGTGTGCCCTTCGCGACGGCACGGTGCCCAAGGGGGACGTGCTCGCCGTAGCGCGGGTCGCGGGCATCGCGGCAACCAAGAAGGTGCCGGAGCTGCTTCCGCTGGCTCACGTTATTGGCATCCACGGCGCCTCGGTCGATCTGGAGCTTCGCCCCGACCGAGTGCAGATCACGGCTACGGTGAAAACCGCAGACCGAACCGGCGTTGAGATGGAGGCCTTGACCGCGGTTACAGTCGCCGCCCTGGCCGTCGTCGACATGGTAAAGGGCGTAGACAGATCAGCGGCCATCACGGACTGCAAGATCACTCACAAGTCCGGTGGCCGCTCTGGAGATTGGACTAGGCCTTAAAGACTAGCGGCCCTCCATGATGACCTGAATCTCGTCCGGGTTGATGCCAACCATGGCCTCGCCCAGATCCTTGGAGACCTCGGCGATCAGGTTCGCGTCCTCCGGGTTTTCCGCCGCCTTGACGATCGCCTCAGCGCGCTTGGCGGGGTTGCCGGAAGCGAAGATTCCAGAACCGACGAAAACACCCTCGGCGCCGAGCTGACGCATCAATGCAGCGTCGGCAGGGGTGGCCACGCCGCCGGCAGAGAAGTTCGGGACGGGCAGCTTGCCGTTTTCCCGAACGTAGCGCAGCAGCTCGACGGGAACCGCCAGCTCCTTAGCCTCGTTGTAGAGGGCATCCTCGCGAAGAGAGGTGACGTAGGCGATCTCTTCGTTGATGGTTCGCATGTGGCGAACCGCCTGCACCACGTCACCCGTGCCGGCCTCGCCCTTGGTGCGGATCATCGCCGCGCCCTCGGCGATGCGGCGCAGAGCTTCGCCGAGGTTGCGGGCGCCGCAGACGAACGGGGTGGAGAACTTGGTCTTGTCGATGTGATAGACGTCGTCGGCGGGGGATAGCACCTCGGACTCGTCGATGAAATCGATGTTGATGGCCTCCAGAACCTGGGCCTCGACGAAGTGGCCGATGCGGGCCTTAGCCATGACCGGAATGTCGACACTCTTCATAATGTTGGTGATCATGCCTGGATCCGACATCCTGGAAACTCCGCCTGCCGCGCGGATATCCGCGGGGATCCGCTCCAGGGCCATGACCGCCTTCGCGCCAGCCGCCTGCGCGATCTCGGCCTGCTCGGGGGTGGTGACGTCCATGATCACGCCACCGATGAACTGGCTAGCTGGGTTCTCCTTGGGATCAAACCAACGGGTCATTTTTCTCCTTATTATCTTGAAGTTCTTCGTGCAACGCTAGCGCAATGTAGCCTTATCGGTATGTTCAGATTCGGCTCTTCTTCTAAGGTCAGATCTCGATGTTGACCTACCCGCTGAATGCTGATTCAAGGGTTCCGCTATACGAGCAGCTCTACACCGCGATTCGGCGCGACATTGAGAGCGGCGAGTTGCGGCCCGATCAGAAGCTCCCCTCGAAACGGGCTCTGGCTAGCAATCTTGGTGTGAGCGTGATTACCGTCGAGGGCGCGCTCTCGCAGCTCGTGGTTGAGGGGTACCTCTATTCGTCAAGCGATCTAAGCAATAGGACGGGGCAGCTGCTGCCAGTAAACCGTCGCGGCAAGGCCGTTCAGCGCTTCGACCAGCGATTCCGCGCCGTCCTGGATACCGTCAGCGACGTCCTCACCGCCCGAGGTGATTGCCACGGCAGCCTCGCCATCGAGCGGGCTAGTGACCGGGTCGATTCGCCAGCCGCCCAGCCCGTGAACTCCGTTTTCGTCGGTCGGAACGGTAGAGACATATTCATCGAGTGCCTTCTGTGCTGCTTCTGACTCTGGCATCTCAACGTACGCGCGCAGGGTCGCGATCTCCTGTGCGCCCTGCTCGGGCCAAAGCCAGTCGTAGTCTGGCTCATAATCGACCAGATGCTTGTAGCGATCGGTCTTCACGGTCTTGGTCAGGTGACGGTGGTCGATGCCGCCGTCCACGTAGGGCTCGCCGTAAACCGCGTAGCCAAACTGGCGATAAAACTCGACCTTGTCCACCTGGCCGCCGATCTCGAAGCGGATCTCTTTGTGTTCCGGCAGAATTTCGCGCGCAGCATAACGCTCGGCATATCGGATCAGGGCCGCACCGATGCCTTGGCTGCGACGGGTCTTCTTAACCGTGATTCGCTGTAGATAAACCGTGTCTTTTTTCTCTGGGCAGTAGATGCGAAGCGTGCCAACCACCTCGTCCTCGTCCAGGCAAACCAGGTGGGTGATCTCGGGGATATTCTGCGAGTCGAATTCGTCGATCTCGCGCTTCTTTGGTACGCCCTGCTCATCGACGAAAACCTCTGTGCGCAGTCTCAGGTAGTCCGCGAAGTTCTCGCCTGCTTCCTCGATCAGCATCTCGCCTCCGCTCGATAATCCTGCAATCAGCAATTGAAAATTAGCTTATTTAACTCATTTACGAAAGTTATTTAGAGCATAAAAGTGGGCGCGAAATCGCCTTCCGCGCCCACTGAGATTAATAGCTACTTGCCTAATTGGACAGTCCATTCCGGCGGGACGTCGCGTCCAGAATCTTCGTCTGCCTCAGCGTCCTCGAAGGTTTTGTGGATGATGCCCTGCGCGTGGTGCGAGGGGGAATAGACCGCGTAAAGTTTCAGCGGCTCGTCGCCGGTGTTGATGACGTCGTGCCATTTGCCGGCAGGAACCATGATCGCCCAGCCATCGGAAACTTCCTGCTCGAAGGTGAGGTTATCTTCCGCCTCGCCCATCACTGCTTTGCCCTTACCGGCATCAATGCGCAAGAACTGGTCGTTGTCGGGGTGTACTTCGAGCCCGATAGACTGGCCAACGGGGATCGACATCAGCGTCACCTGAAGGAACTTTCCGGTCCAAGCAGTAGTTCGGTAGTTCTCGTTTTCAACGGTTTCGGTTTCGAGATCGAAGCTGTATGGCTCCGGTCCATTGTCATGCACTGCCATGGGAGGTGCCTTTCTGTTTAGTCTTAAACCAATCGTACGTAGCTAGAAATCTGGTTAAAGCCAAACCAGGCTCTTCAAGGTTCAGGGCCGCCTAACAATAATTACAAACAGGCTGTTGGTGAAAGCAAGCTGGAGCTTTCCGCAACGGGGCAATATCGAAAGCGAACGCCGAATCGTTTAGCTTTTTGCTCGTGGTGGAGACTGGATGCATGCAAAAAACTAACGTGGAATCTTTTCAGCTCGATCACACCAAGGTGAAAGCGCCCTTCGTTCGCGTCGCCCACCAGGAGACGCTGCCCGGCGGCGACGAGATCATCAAGTACGACGTCCGCTTCACCCAGCCGAACGTCGAGCACCTGGAAATGCCGACCGTTCATTCCATCGAGCATTCCGCAGCCGAGCACATGCGCAACCACACCGATCGGCTCATCGATTTCTCGCCAATGGGCTGCCAGACCGGCTTCTACGCGCTGACCCGCGGCATAGAGTACGACGATTTTCTGGATATCCTCGAGGCAACGCTGAAAGACATCGTCGCCATGACCGAGGTGCCTGCAGCGAACGAGGTGCAGTGCGGATGGGGAGCTAGCCACTCGCTAGAGGGCGCTCAAAAGGCCGCTCAGCAGATGTTGGATCACCGCGAAGAATGGACCCAGGTCTACGCGTAGCGCAGCACCCGCCGAAGATGCCTAGACCGCTTGGACTGGCTCGGTAATGGTAAAAATAACCCGAGCGGTCTTTAGCGCGGGTATGCCGTCTTCGGCTCGAAGTTCGCTCGCTATAGTAATAGAAGAACAAACACCTAGGCTTCGCGAATTTGCAGAAAGCCTCGATAGCTGAGAGGAATCTTGCATGAGTTCCCGCGAAATGCCACCGTCTCCCGACCAGCAGGGGCCACACCCTCCAAACGCCGGTGGTCAGCAGCCAGCGGGTTACCCGCAACAGCAATACCCGCCGAATGCTGGTCGGCCGGCCGGGTATCCGCCCTATCCGGGTGGCCCTCAGCAGTATCCTCGTGGCCCGCAGCCCTATCCGGGTGGCCCTCAGCAGTATCCTCAAGGTCCGCAGCCCTATCCGGGTGGCCCTCAGCAGCCGGCGGGAGATGTTGGCAGGCCGCAGTATCAGCCAGGCGTACCGCCGCAGGGTAACTTCCAAAACCCGTATCAGCAGGGTAGTGGTCGGCCTTATTCGGCGGCGACCTCAAGTAGGGTCCCCTCGAACAGCAAGCAAGCTTTCAGACAAAAAACCGAGCGGCAGAAGCTAAGTAAGAAAGCGATCTTCGGTCTGGTTGCAGGTCTTATCGTCATCGCAGCTTTGGTTGTGGCTTATCTCGTAGTATCAGCGAGCTTCTCGCCACAAAAAACCGCCGAGAAGTATCTTGCAGCTATGGTCGAAGGCAAGGCCGAAACAGTGCTGGACATGTCTGAAGCTAATCTGCGCTCTGGCGAGAGGGCGCTGCTGACTAACGAGATTTACGAGAAAGCTACCAACCGTCCCACTGAGTTTGAGATCGTAAACGCTTATTCTGGTGGCGGAAGCGGTAGGTCAGAGACCTACTACATTGATGCGTCGCTGACCATGGATATGAAGAAATATCCAATTCAACTAGCGATGAGCAAAACCGGTAGTAAGTATCTGTTTTTCTCAACATGGCAGGTAAATAACCCGATTGACGGTTGGCTATCCATCGAGGCGTACACTCCGAAGGTCAGTGTTAATGGGGTAGAGATTGATCTGTCTAACGCCGTTGAGGATAACCAGGAGTGGGCGGGCAGCATGATGGTAAATCTGCCGGCGCTGCCAGGCACCTACACCGTTTCAGGCCCTGCCAGCGATGAAACCATCACTTACGGTGACCCCGAAACCGCCACCGTGGGGTTTGACGGCGAGACTAGTGGCTCGGTGGAGGTCAAACCGAGTTTCGCTCCGGCAGTTCTTGATCAGGTTAAAACCCAAATCAACGATCACTATGCCCAGGGAATGCAGTCGGATAAATTCACTGTCCAGGGTTTCGATGAGCTCGAAATGGATGATCCGCGCTTCATGTCAGTCACCGGCATCAACCGAAGCTGGAAAGAGGAACCGACGATTGAGCTGGTTCCCGACTCGCTAACCTCCGAAAATGGCATCTACAAGGGCACTGCGGAGTTCGAAGCAGAGCTGGTCATCAACTACAAGCAGCGTTATTCCGAGAAAGACTCCTGGGAACAGGCCAGATATCCGGTAGAACGAAACGTCTATGAGACTTTCGACTTCACCATTTCGGATGGCAAGGTGAACGTCATATTCGACTAGCAGGGGCCCTCTGTCTGATAGACACCCAAGAGTGCGTCAAAAAAGTGAGGCTCTTCCGACCTAGCCACCGCGAAGAGCTGGCTGGGTTTTATGCCTAGCGCGACGTCAGCATGGCTTATGCCTAGAACTCCTCTGGGGCGCGAATCCCGATCAGGGTCATAGCGGTCAGGAACGAGAGCCTGGAGACGTCGCCTGCGTTCTCGTTGTTGTCGGCGTGGCTGCTGGGGCCGCACAGATCGCTGATTCCCCGCAGCGCCAGGAAGGGTATCTTCGCTCCGTAGGCAACCTGCGCGAGAGCCGCGGACTCCATGTCTACGGTGATCGCTTCCGGGAAGAGCTCTCTCAGCTCAAGCGCGTTATCGACGCTGACGAATTTGTCTGACGACAGGAACAGCCCTGCGCGTAGTCGAGTGTTCTTCAGCGTCCTGGACAACTCCTCGAAGCGCGATAGCAGATCCGGGTTGGCGTGGTAGCACTCCGGCATTTCCGGAACCTGGCCCAGCTTGTAGCCAAACGCGCGGGCGTCCGCTGTTGAGTAAAGGCACGTGGCTCCTGCCGTGACGTCGCCGATCTTCGAATCGGCGTCCAGGCCTCCCGCTGAGCCACAGGAAAATATGTAGCCCGGCCTCACGTAGCACAGGGCGGCGCTGAGCGCGCTTGCGGCGTTAACCAAACCTATGCCGGTGCTCAGCAGTCCGACGGTCGCCTCACCTATGCAAAATAGGCGCAGCGAGCCGCTTGAGCCGAGCGCAATAGACTCCCCGCTGCCCTCGGCTAAACCGTGCAGGGGAGCGGCCTCGGAAGCCATAGCTGCGGTGAAGATGGCGTCGATGCTGCGCGCCGGCGGTAGTGCATCGATGGTTAGGCTCACGGTTGCTCCTAGAGGTAGGTGACGGTTCTTAACAAACCTATCTGCCAAGTTAAAGGAATCGGCTGTTTCGTTCGGTTTTAGCCGTACAGCCTGGCCACTTTGCGGCCGAATCTTTCCAATCGCTTGCTTTCGCCATAGATCTGCACCTGTTCGCCGGCAGCCAGCTGCTCGCCACCCAGCACCGGCTCCCAACGATCGCCGCGTTTTATCGCTACTACCTTGAAGCCGAATTTTCTCCAGATTTTTTCTTCATCCAGCGGCCCCTCCAAGTCTGGAGGAATCACCGTGTGGACGATGGCGGTGCCGTCCGATAGCTCGACGTAGTCCAGGCTCGTCCCCCGAACCAGGTGGGCTACCTTGCGTCCCATCGCTACCTCGGGGTAGATGATGTGCGGGATGCCGATCTGCTCCAGGATCCTGCCGTGGGCGGTACCGGAGGACTTGGCCCACAGATTCTCCACGCCCATGTCCAATAGCAGGGAGCAGGTGAGAATCGATGCCTCGACGTGCGAACCACCGATACCCACCACCACTCCGTCAAAATCACTGATGCCCAGCTCGGAAAGCGATTCGATGTCGGTGCTGTCTGCCACCACAACTTGAGTCAGCAAACCGTTGTTGCGGTTGACCACGGTCTTGTTGACGTCGATGCCGAGCACGATCGCGTCGTCCGCCATCATTTCTCGGGCTACTGCCGAGCCGAATCTGCCCAGACCAAGGACTGCGTAGGTGGGCTTTGTGAAGTTAACCAATGATCGGCCTTTCTTTGGGAAGTGAGATTGCTGATTTGGGGGCGAGTGCCAGAGCGGTCGCCACGGTGATGGGGCCGAGCCGCCCGATCATCATCAACACGATAATTATTAGGCTAGAAATATCCCCGAGCTGCGGGGTGATTCCGGTGGAAAGCCCGACGGTTCCGAAGGCTGAAAGCACCTCGAACAGCACTTGGGAGAGGCTGAAGTCGGTGATTACTAGCAGCGTCAGGGTGGCGATGACCACCAGGGTGAAGCTCAGAATGGTCACGGTGATCGCTTGCCTAACCACCTCGATGGATATCCCCTTGCCGAACGCCGTGGCGTCTTTTCGGCCACGAACCACCGAGGCTACGGTGGCCAGCAAGACGAAGAGGGTGGTTATCTTGATGCCGCCCGCCGTGCCCGCCGGCCCGCCGCCGATGAACATCAGGATGTCCATGAAGAAGAGCGTGGGCTCGAACATCTGGCCGATGTCTATCGAGTTGAAGCCGGTGGTACGCGTCTGAACAGCTTGGAAGATGCCAGCCAGAATCGCGTCGGACACCGGCAGCTTGCCCAGCGTCTTAGGGTTGAACCACTCGAAAGCGATGATTACTAGCGACGACGTAACGAGAAGAGCAGCGGTGCCAAAGAGCACCATGCGGGTGTGCAACGTCCAGCGGTACGGCCTGAACAGGTCGTTTCGCAGCTGGAACAAGACCGGGAAGCCGAGGCCGCCGATGACGATCGCAGTAATCAGCGGCACGCAGATAAACCAGTCACCGACGTACGGCACGAGGTTTTCGGGAAAGAGCGAGAAACCGGCGTTGTTGAACGCGGAAATCGCGTGAAATGCGCCATGCCAGATCGCCGAATGCAGCGGAAATCCGAGCGTCAGGAAGCGGATGGTCAGGGCGGTGGCCACCAACAGCTCGACGATGATCGTGATGCCGAGCACGCGTTTCAGTAGTTTCGGGACCCCGCCCATGGGGGAGCGCCTCTCGGTTGCGGAGATGAGGTTTGCGTTCAGGTTGGCCCTGCGGATCACGGCTTGGCCGAGGATCGTCGCGAAGCTCATCACCCCGAAACCACCGACCTGAATCAGGCAGATTATCACGGCCTGGCCGAAATGCGTCCAGTAGCTAGCGGTATTTACGTTGGTTAGGCCCGTCACGCAAAGCGCTGACGTGGCGGTAAACAGGGCAGGTAGCACCCCGATCCCGCCTTCGTGGACGGTGGATACAGGAAGCATCAGCAGACCCGTCCCGATCAACAGGGCGGTGATGAATCCCGCCAAAATAACGGCCGCATGATTCATGCTACGGCCCTTTAATCTCGGCATGAGGTGAGACATTACGCCTAACTTTGGGTGCTTGCCAGGGGGTGAAAATAAATTTCTCACCCGCGCTTGCCAAAAAAGAGGCTTAGTGAAATAAGTTAAGCGTTTAACCTAGTGAAATGGCTATTTTCTGTCGGATTTAGACTCGAGTCCATGAAAAACACGGATGTTTTGTTGCCAAAACTTTGCTCTAAAGCATCGTCTTGGCGGTGAGATTTGGCAGGCGGGAGTCTGCTTTCCACGGAATATCCAGAAGAGCGCCAGCTTCCCGTTTCTGAGCGACTTTCCGCCCAAAAACGGGAAGCAAACGGCAAACGGTTACTGTGCCTTGCGCCTATTGCGCATGACCAGCGCGGCACCCGTGGCAACCATCGCCGCCAAGATAGCCGGTAGCCCGAAGTTGGCTCCGGTCTTGGGCACTCGAGGCTTCGGCGTGGGTGACGGCGAAGGCGACTCAGAGGGCGGCGGAACCTCCTTCTTGGTGTTCTTCACCTCGGCGGTGTAGGTCCCGTCCTCGGCTTTTTTCACCTCGATCTTTGGAGCGAACCCTGCAACCGCAGCCTCTTCGACCGTGTAGGTGACCTCCTGGGCGGGGTAGTCAGCAGTGCTGGAGATCCTCTTCGGTAGCGAAACGAAAGTGTGCTTCCAGCCGTTGTTCTTGTTCAGCGCCACGGGTTCGCCCGCGTCTAGGTTGACAGTCTCGCCGGCGTTATTCGTGAGCACCGTCTTCAGTTGCACGGTGACGGATTCCGGGAGGTTCTTGGTGAGTTCGCTGCCGTCCTTGTCTGCCCACGTCTTGGTGACGTTCAGCTCGGTGTCGTCGTAACCGAACTTCACGCCACCGTTAGTTCCGATGCCGCCGCCGAGCGGAGCGGAGTTGCCGGTGATGATCAACTTGGCGAAGGCACGCGCATCGTTGTGAGCCTTCTCGGTGGAGACGTTCTGCAGGCCCTCGTTTAGCAGCTTCGTCTTGTAGTCCTTGCTCGGATCCTGCTTTTCTGCCGGAACGTTGCCTAGGTAGACCTGCTCGCGTCCCGGATTAGCGGCATCGAAACGAGGGGTCGGGTTGTCATATGTGCCGTCGAGGTAATACGAGACATCGCCGAAGCCGAGCATCTTCTTAGCGAAATAAGACTCGTAAGCCCCAGAGCCGCCATAGGGGTAGTGCGCGAGGTCGTTTCCATATTCTTGGGCCGAGTTTCCAAAGATAGCGCCACCGTTTGTGACGTAGATTATCGCCGAGCCGGTCGGGCACATCCACATGCCGCCGCCCCAGCCTGCGGTGTTCTCGGTAACCAGCGCGTCTTCCAGCTGGACGGCATACGACTTCGTAGCCACGTAGACGCCACCGCCTTGGTTCTTAGCCTTATTGTTTGAGATCGTGCCGCCGGTGAGTTTCACCTGGTTGGAGACGACGTTCACACCACCGCCGGTCCAACCGGATGTGTTTTCGGTGATTGTGCCGCCGTTCATGGTAAATGCAGCAGGGGAATACTTGGCCCACTCCTCGGCGGTGCCACCAAATCTATCCTTTTCGCCCGGGATCTCGGTGTAAGTCTTGTCGGCTCCCCACATGTACAGATCCATCGCGTTGACAGCGCCGCCGTTAGCTCCAGCGGAGTTACCGGAGATTGTGCCGCCGTTCATCACTGCAGAGGCGTTACCGAAGATCTGAATCGCCCCGGCAGCGTAACCGCCGGTGTTGTTCTTGATCACCCCGCCGTTGATTTCCAGGGTTGCGCGCTGGTTCGCGTACTTCGCGATCGCGGCTTCTTCGCCCAAGCTGTTAATGTCGTCGCGAATCGTCGTGCCGTCTTCCCACTGCCACAGCGAGATCGCGCCGGCCCAGGCACCGCTGTTGTCGGAGATTTCTCCGCCGTTGATAGTCAGGTGGGCACCTTTCATGGCCGAGATGCCGCCCACCTCGCCGTAGCCGGCGTGCTTGGTATGAGTCTGACCTTTGGTTACCGACCCGCCGTTCATCACGAAAGTGGCGCCGTCAGTGACGAAAATGTTGCCAGCCCCACGCTGGGTTCCGCTGGGTGAGTCCTTCGTACGCCAGTTATCGGTGACCTCGCCGCCATTAAGCTCAAAGCGTGCATTCTTTCCAGCAACATTCACGGCGCCGCCGCCGAAGCCAGAACCGTTGCGAGCCCCATAGATTTTTCCGCTGTTCATCACGAACTCGCCGTTGATGATCATCGTGGGAGAACCGGTGTTGACCCACTGCCCGCGAGAATTGACTTGCACGTCTCCGCCCTCGACCAGCGAGCTGAAGGTCAGCTTGCCGCCCTCCTGGACATTAATCATCGGGTCGGTGAAGCCGTCCTCACGGGTCAGCTTGTAGGTCGGCGCATCACCAAAGACGTTTTCCGGATAGGTAACAAATTCGATGTCCTGGCCAGGCTCAATCACGATCTGTTTGGTGATCAGCGTTTCGGTTCCGCCGCCTAGACCGATCTGGGTAGGGGTGGTGCCCGCATCTTTGATCAGCTGATGTAGGACGTCTTCGTCGCACACCACGCTGTTACCCGGCGTGTAGCAGGTCTTCTTTACGCGCGTAGCCGCAGGATCCGCCACGGCGCTTTGGCCGGGCAGCCACGCTAAACCTGCGAATGCCAGGAGCATGGCTAGCAGCACGAACAAAAAACGCGCGCCTACGCCAGGTGTTGATTTCCTTTTTTGAGTTCCTGTCTTTAGTGAAAACATTTAGCCCGATTCCCCGATCTGATTTAGAAACGATGCGCAGGCCCGCCGTTTCGGGGGGGGGGCATCCATTTCACTTGCAAAAAGCTCAAAAATCAGTTTATCAGCCTACAGCAAGCGAGAAGACTGATGACTAAAAGACATCTGTAGACAAACTTGGGCATCGCCCTGACCAGGCGTATTCGACTTATCTAGCAGCACACCTGCGTCGAAATGATCACTATGTGAGATGCTCGGTATCGTTCCGGGCGGCTTCGAGAATCATCTGGATTTCCGGGTCTGCTTTGCCGCCGGGGCAAAGCAGCGCTTCCAGTCGACTCAGGCCGCTAAATGAATAGTTTTTTGTTTATAACTCAAGAATATTCATTTAACTGGTTGGTTATCGATCTGATTCTTCGAAATCTTGATTAGCTAAGTTGTTGTAGTTAAACGCTGGCATCCGTTATTGTCGTTTGTGGCCGTGCTGACGAATTTCTCTCACTCGCAATCTGACGTTTAAACCAGGCTTAAGGTTGAACTGCTCTCAGTGGGGATATTTCGTCAGGTCTGTTCAGCGCTGACAGAAAGGGAAATCTAATTGCTCGATGTGCAGCAAGTGGTGCGAGTACACTCACTGGATCGTCCCATAAGACGCGCGGTTGAATCTGTCTTGTCTGACCCCAGATCAGGGGTGATAGTGGTGGCGCACAACGTCCAAGCAGCGAAGCTGGATCTGCCAGATTCCGACCGGATAGAAATAGTGGAGCTGCGCGGCCATGAAGGATTGCCAGGGGCAGCGTCCCAAGCAGGGGTAGATGCGGCAACGGCTCCATGGGTGGGCTTGCTTGATTCCGACGACTGGTATGCGCCGGGGGCCTTGGCTGCTATGCAGCAGCGTGCAAGTCACGACGGCGCAGATGTAGTCATCGCGCCGTTTCATAAGCAGGATAAAGGGCGCAAGTCGATGCTGCCGACTCTGCGCTCCAGGAACTTAAACCCGGTGCGCGATGGGGTCTTCTATCGTTCAGCGCCCTTCGGGATCTTTCGCAGAGAGCTACTTCAGGCTGCACGTTTCGATACCACGGTGAAAACCGGCGAGGATCTCCAGGTAATCGCCTATCTAGCAACTTCGGGGGGGAGGAATTTCCTACTACTGGAATGACCCGGTCTATTGGTTAGGAACGGATCTCGCCGACAGAGTCACAGCACAGCCCAGGCCAGTTAGCGAACTAGGAAAGGCATGGAATTCTGTTTGGGACGCTGATTTCGTGCGCAAATGGGATCGTGCCAACCGCCATGCCTTTGCTGTGAAGATGGCGCGCCAAAATATTGGGCAGTTAATCGAGAGCCGTGTCTCGACAAATACCTGGCAGCCCGGAGAGCTCGAGTGGATGAGCTCAACCATCAGGCGTCTGCGAGCAGAAGACAAATACTTCGACAGGCCGTTGCTTGTTCATACGGCTCGCCTGCTCCGGTTGATAGAAGCTGAAGATTTTGACGCGCTTGACCGCGAAAAGGGTTTGGTGCACGGCAGAATGCCACTGAATCTCTCATCCGTTTTGCTGGAAAGAGAAACAGATATCAGACGCAATGCAGTCATGTATCTGGCAAGGCTGAAACATGACCTAAAGTCTCGGGCCGGTAATCTGATGCGCTGATCATCACGTAAATAGTTGCCCAGTTGTGCTCCGTCCCTTTAGGGGTTTGAACTGGAGTTCAGCCTTTTTGCCTACTGTTTCCGCGTAATCCGGCAACATTTCTAAAGTTGTGGCACAAGTCGGGAAAATCGCCGATTATAGAGAATAGAGATTTGTTTGCACAAGTTGAGGAGCAAGGAGGCTCTATTTTGACTGACTACCCTGAGGGCGTGAAGGAGCTCATTGACCTTAAGCCCGAAAAGAAGTTTTTTGTTGGTATCGACTCTGACGGCTGCGCCATGGATGCTATGGATATCAAGCATCAGGAGTGCTTCACCCCTTGCTACATCAAGCACTGGGGCCTGCAGCCCATCTCCACTCTGGCTAGGCAGACCGCGCTATTTGTGAACCTAGGCTCCATCACCCGCGGCCTGAACCGCTGGCTGGCGCTGAAGCAGCTGCTCGACCTGCTGCGCGACCGCACCGAGGTGGCAGAGCGTGGCGTGACCATCCCCGAATATCCGGAACTAACTGCGTTCACCCAGGACCCCGATTACCCGCTGTCCGACAAGGGCATCGCCGCTTACTACAAGGATCACCCGTCCGAGACCATTGAGCGGGCAATCCGCTGGGGCGACGCGGTTAACGAGACCATCGCCGATATGGTTCACGGCTGCGGCCCGTTCCCTGGTGTTCGTGAGGCAATCGAGGCCATGCAGGACGACGTGGACACCATGGTCGTTTCCGCCACTCCGCTGCACGCTCTGGAATATGAGTGGACTGCGCACGGGCTCGCTTCTTACATGCGCGTCATCGCCGGTCAGGAGCAGGGCTCCAAGGCCGAGCACGTCCAGTATGCCGCGCACGGCAAGTATGATCCTGACAAGATCATGTTGATTGGTGACGCCCCCGGCGATCGCGACGCAGCGAAGAAGGCCGAGTGCCTCTACTATCCGATTCTTCCCGGAAATGAAAAGTATTCGTGGGCCAGGTTCAAGGACGAAGCTCTAGGCAAGTTCCTTGATGGCACCTACGCCGGCGAATACCAGCAGAAGCTCATTGATGAGTTCAATAGCTATCTACCCGATGAAGTGCCGTGGGAAACCATCTCCGGCAATAAGTCCGTCCCTATGCCGAAAGTGAAGTAATAATATGGCAGAACTTGTAGATCTAACAGCAGCCCCGTACAACCTCGACGAAGGTCAGATCAAGTGGGTTGAAGATACCCTCGCATCCATGACCCTTGATGAGCAGGTGGGGCAGCTTTTCACCAACTTGTTCCACTTCGGAGCAGACACCTTCTCCGGTAACGACTACACCGCCGAAGAAATCCTGGAGCGCTACCACATTGGCGTGGCACGCTACCACGGTGGAACTTCTGAGGAAGTTCAGGATCTTCTGAACCGCCTGCAGAAGGCCTCGAAGATTCCGCTACTCATCGCAGCCAACTGTGACTCCGGCGGCAACGGCGCCATGAAGGACGGCACCTACATCGCTTCTGGCGCGCAGACCGAGGCTTCGGGCTCCACCGAAGTGGCCTACAACGCTGGCTACGTTTCGGGCCGTGAGATGTCGGCAATCGGCGCTACCGTCAACTTCGACCCCTGCGTCGATATCCTCTTCAACTGGCGTAACACCATCGTCAACACCCGTGCTTACGGCACCAATGCTGACGACGTGATCAAGTACACCATTCCGTTCGTTGAGGGCCAGCGCGAGTCCGGCATCATCACCTGCGTCAAGCACTGGCCTGGTGACGGCACCGAGGAGCGCGACCAGCACCTGGTGCTCGGCGTCAACGAGCTCAGCGTAGAGGAGTGGGAAGAGAGCTTCGGCAAGGTCTATCGCGCACACATCGACAACGGTGTTGAGATGATCATGGCTGGCCACATCGCTCTGCCTGAGTACCAGAAGAAGCTGAACCCGGAACTGGAAGACAAGGACATCCTGCCTGCAACCCTGGCACCGGAGCTGATCAACGATCTGTTGAAGACCAAGCTTGGCTTCAACGGCATGGTCATCACCGACGCCTCGCACATGCTCGGCATGACCTCCGCCATGCGTCGTGAGGACTACGTACCGGCCGCTATCGCCGCTGGCTGTGACTGCTTCCTGTTCTTCAACAACCTCGACGAGGACTTCAACTTCATGAAGGCCGGTGTCGAGAAGGGCATCATCACCAAGGAGCGCCTGGACGACGCCAACCGTCGCGTCCTCGGCCTGAAGGCCAAGCTGCGCCTGCACGAGAAGAAGGCCAACGGCACTCTGCTGAAGAAGAAGGAAGACCTGGCGGTTGTCGGTTGCGAGGAGCACCTGGCAATGCGCAAGGACGCCGCGGACAAGGGCATCACCCTGGTCAAGAACACTCTCGATCAGCTGCCGCTCAACCCTAAGGATCACAAGCGCATTCGTCTCTACTACCTCAGCGGTGAAGTCGGCGGCATCTATGACGCTGGCGACGCAACGGTACAGCTCTACATCGACGAGCTGACCAAGCGCGGCTACGAGGTCACCGTCAATGACGGCACCACCCGTGTTAAGGGCCCGACGCTGAAGTTCCGCGACGAAGTAGATGCGGCTCTGATTGTTGCTGAGGTCGTTGGTTACGGCGCTCAGAACAACTACCGCATCCAGTGGAAGACCGCCATGAGCAACGAGTGCCCGTGGTACGTCTGGGAAGTTCCGACCTTCATGGTCAGCCACAACTTCACCACTCACCTGCACGACGCCACCATGGTCAAGTGCTACATCAACGCCTACCACGCCAACGAGGACAACATCATCGCCACCATCGACAAGTTGGAAGGCAAGAGCGAGTTCGAGGGCACACCGAACGATCTAGTTTGGGCTAGCAAGTGGCAGGCGAAGCTCTAAGAGCGACGTAGTTACTAAAAAATAGGTAGCTAACAGGGCCAACCGCAATTGCTGCGGTTGGCCCTCGCTATTTGTTGAGGTCTCGAAAATCTCCCATTTCTCGCAGCTAAAAACGATTCCAAATTATTCTCTAAGACGCTGTTTGCCAATAATTCGCTTTCCCCACTTTTAGGGGCCTACCTTCATACACGAGGGGTGCCTTCTTTTGATCTTAAAAATTTGAGCCCGGATCGTATCGCTGAGCTGCCTTGTTCTTGCGACGGGATTTTAGTTTTCTGGCCGTTCGAATAAGAAAGAACATCGTAATTCCCAGGATGAGGAGGAAAAAGATAACAAGAAAGGGGAGGAAAACTGCGCTTACTGCCATCCCTATAGAGAAGGCATCCTCGCCTGTCGAAACCACGGGGGCTGCGAAACCTGCGGTGGCTGAGTTCAGTACCGGTCGGCTAACCGTTTTTCCGCCGTGAACTATCAGTGCCACAACAACTCCTAGAACGACACCAATCCAGGGGTTTTGTGCCATGAAGGTTGAGTTCTTCTCGAAATTTTCCGCCGCTGTTGCGGCAGAGAAAACTATGCCTCCGGACATGGGGCGAATGACCGTGCCCACAGCGTCGTTAAGCGTGTCGACTGCTGGAATTTTATCGAGGAAGACATCCGCTAATAAGAGCACCGCGGCAATGCCGATGGCCCATGGAGATTCGATCCAGGCATACTGCCGAGGCAGATTAATGACATCGGTAAACCGCGCGACCAGGGAAACAACTAGGAACGGAATATAGGCGTTAAGCCCGGCAGAGGCAGAAAGTCCGAGACTGGTTAGGGTCGCTAGCATGGGTTCAACTTTCCAGGGTAGAAAGATTCCATATTAGAAAATTGTTTGGTGAATATGAAAATTGAATGTTGAGAGTCAGGTTATGTATACAATGTAACTATGTCTACAGATGTAGTGAGCGTGCGCGTCGATAAAGATCTCAAACGCAGGCTTGAAGATTTGAGCGCAGCTACGGGGCGCCCAGTGACCTACTACGTCAGGGAAGCTGTAGAAGATAAAATCGACGAACTCGAATATGCATATAGTCTTCGCAGTGAAGCCGAGTCAATCCGTCAAGGGCGGACTGCTACCATTTCAAGTGCTGAATTGGCTGCGGAACTTTTCGAGTGATGTGGAAGGTCGAGTATTCGCCGCGAGCCGCTAAAGCCATGCGCAAGCTGGACAGGCAGGTCACGCGCCGCGTTTTCGATGCCATTGAGCGTCTGGCTACGCTGGATGATCCAACGTCAGCGTGTAAAGCTTTAACGGGTAATCTTTCTGGGTTCTGGCGGCTGAGAGCAGGCGACTGGCGTGCCGTCGTAGACATTCGCCGTGGCGAACTAATTATTCTCACGCTAGATGTGGGTCACCGATCGAAGATATACGTCGACTGAAATAGCTTTCTCCGAGGAGCAAGCCCTCGCCGGTTAGAGTCCCGACAAGCAAATTAAAAGTACGACCGGGAGGTCCCGGTCGTACTTTTTGATATTAAGACGTCCAATCAGTTAGGCGTTGGTCGGTGCCAATCGCCGCTTCACAGCAGATTCGAAGTGGTCAGCCTCTAGCCCGGCAACAAGGTGCCAAACCCCAGGCGAGACCTCTATCGCAGCAGGCAAACCAGCCTTGCGCAAAGCCTCCACATCGACCTTCGAGGAATCTGCGACAGTGACCCGCAGCCGTGTTTCAGCTAGCAGCCCAACATTTTCGATATTGTCCTCGCCGCCGAGCGCCTCAATCCACTGTTTCGCCTGGTTAGTTTCTACGTCCGTGACGACGATAACCTCTGGCTCGCTCTGGACGGCATCCAAGTCTTTACCGGCTTTAGCTGCTTGACGCTGCTCAGGAGTGCGGTAATCGGTAATGAGAATAGCCAAGAAGGATGTGATAAACGCTAAGACGATAGCCACAACGTAAATCCACATTGGCTTGAATACTGGGATCGTCAAAATCGAGGTGAAAACAAAGGCATTCGTTTGCAGACCGGCGCTGCCAGTAATCATGGACAACACGCCGATAGTAATGCCGCCAACCAAGCAGCCGGCAATCATTCTCGGATAAATCCGCTTGTAGCGCAGGTGAATACCGTAGAGAGACGGCTCCGAGATACCGCCTAGCAGACCAGCCGCTAAAGCGCCGGTTGCCGTTTGCCGCATGGTTTCTTCTTTATCTCTAACCGCTATCGCCAGCACACCAGCGGTAGCACCGAAACAAGCGAAGTTCCACGCCCCCATCGGTCCTTGAATGAAGTCGTAGCCGAGGGTCTGGATATTGGCAAGCATCAAGGCATTCAATGGCCAATGCAAACCTAGCGGCACCAGGAACGGGTAAAGCATCGGAATCAAAATCGCGAACACAATCGGCGCATTCGTGTTCAGCCATCCCAAACCAGTGCCGAGTCCGGTACCAATCCAAACTCCGAGAGGGCCAATCAAGAAAGCAGTGACTGGAATCATTATCAGAATCGACAAGAATGGCACGAAGACTATATGCAGACTTTCCGGAATCACTTTCTGCCACAGCTTATATATCGGTGCCAGCACGGCAGCCATGATTAACGGGACGAAAACCTGACCGCCGTAGGAATTTAGCTGCATACTCAACCCGAAGACCTGAGCCACGCAACTTTGGGTACCGAGAGCCTCATTCGTTGTGCAAACCGTGTCTGCGGAGGTAGCAAGACTGAGGAACTCTGGCGTCATTACTGCCGCCATAACGGCCGTGCCTACCCAAGGTTCAACATTGAGTTTCTTCGAGGCATTATAGGCAACCATCAATGGCATGAAATAGAACACCGAACGCCACATCGCGTCCACAAAAACCCAGGTCGCTGTTTTATCTGTAGCACGCGAATCGACAATTCCTAATGCATCCAAAACGGCGACTACCGCTAGTATTAGAGAGGCGCCTAACAGCACCCCAAGCATGGGCCGGAAGCTATCGGATAGATATTCGAAAAAGTTATCTATCCAGGCAGCTTTGCCACGAATACCACCAGCGCGAGCCGCAGCCTTTATATCGGCGTCAGACATTTCTCCATCAGCAGCCGGTGCTTTACGGTTAGCCATTTCGGGCAAGCTATTGATCTCGTTGAATACGGTAGCCACACCGCCACCACAAATAACCTGGTAACGGTCACCAGATTGGGGCACTGCACCCATTACACCTTTGACTTGTTCAACTTTGGCACTATCAACCAGTTTGGCGTCGTAAAGCTCGAAACGTAGCCGGGTGGCACAGTGAGTTAGGGATTTGATATTTGTTGATCCGCCAAGGGCGGCAACGATTTCTGCTGCACTAGACATTGTTAGTCCTCCTCTAGCGGGACGAGATCACGAACCTCTTGAGCGGTTGTCTTGCGCTGCGCGCTTTGCGCCAATGATTTGCACCAATCGTACGAGTTAGCTCGAACTTGAGCCTTAACGGATGCGATAGCTGGTAAAGAACAACTCAACTCGTCCACTCCTAGGCCAAGAAGCAGTGGTACTGCCTGCTCGTCTGAGGCAACACCGCCACAAACTCCTATCCAGCGGTCATAACGGTGAGCAGCTTCGGCCGCTCTGCCGATAAGCGACAACACCGCCGGATTGAGAGCATCAATTTGTGGAGCGAGCATCGGGTGACCACGATCCATAGCCAGAGTGTATTGCGTCAAATCATTCGTGCCGACACTGAAGAAGTCTGCCTCACGAGCGAATTGCTCGGCCATTATTGCCGTAGATGGCACCTCGACCATGATGCCTAACGGCACTTGCGGCACCTTAAGTTTCGCTCGTTCTGCCTCGAAAATCTCTTTAGCATTACGGAAATCAGCCAAGGTGGCCACCATTGGGAACATCACATAAATCTGCGCACCAGCCGAAACTGCATGCAAAATTGCCCTTGCTTGGGTTTGCAAAATACTTGGCCTATCCAAACCAACACGCACCCCGCGCAAGCCTAAGAACGGGTTTTCTTCCGGAGCGATGGGCAAATACGGCAGCGGCTTGTCACCGCCGACGTCTAAAGTGCGAATGACTAGGGGTTTGCCCTTAAGCTCGCTGGCGATTTCGGAATATATCTGAGCCTGTTCTTCCTCGCTTGGTGCCTGCTGGCGACCCAAGAAAAGGAATTCCGAACGCAACAGCCCAACCCCGTCACCGCCCATGGCGACAGCTTTCTTGGCGTCCTCTACTCCACCAATATTTGCCACCACTAGCACCTTGTGGTCGTCTGTAGTGACCGCCGGTTCGTGGGCATGCGCTTCCGCTTCGGCTCGGCGCTCAGCGATTCTATTTTGCCGGATCCGAATGGTGTTTACTTCGTCTTCAGATACGCCGGTACGCAATTGACCACGAGTGCCGTCTAAGAAAACTAATTCACCATTGGGCACATCCAGTGCTGCGGCCTCTATTCCAGCGATAGCTGGAATGCCTAGCCCGCGAGCCAAGATAGCCACGTGGCTAGACGATCCGCCGCCGACCGTCGCGAAACCGGCAATTTTTTCTGGATCCAGCTTTGCTGCGTCGGAGGGCGTCAAATCCTCGGCAATAAGAATGGTGCCCGCTTCATGGCTTATCTCTTCGCTCTTTTCGCCAGTGAGCTCTTCTAGAACGCGGCGCCCCACGTCGCGTACATCGTTAGCGCGCCCGGCAATAACCTCGTTATCTACTGCCGCTAACTGGTCTGCATAGGACTGATATGCGCCACGCCAAGCAAACTCAGCAGTTTTACCCTTGTCGATTGCGGAGGACGCTAGATCCAGCAAATCCGGGTCAGCCAATAATTCTCGGTGAGCCGCAAAGATTGCCGCTTTTGAGCCGTCAGACATTGAAGATTCTAAAGCCTGTAATTCTTCTAGCGAACGGTCGATCGCAGTATTTAATCGACGCCGCTCCACATGCTTGTCAGCAGCAGATTCTTCCTTAACCTTAATTTCTTCCCGCCGCATCTGTGTGACTTTGCCAACCCCAAGCCCAGGTGAAGCGGAGACCCCGATGAACAAATTCGGGTCATCACTGCGTCGCTTTTTGCTGACACTCTCTTGCTTGACCGGCGCCTTTTCGGCTGCTGGAATGTCGGTGACAGCAACAGTTTCTTCACCCAAACCATCTGCTATAGCAGCCTGCAACTGCTTGACGGCGTCCTCAGCGTCCGGGCCGGTAGCAACCACCCGCACCCTGTCCCCCAAAGCGACAGCCAAACCTAGAACGCCAACCACTGATTTGGCGTTGGCTGAATCTTCGTCACGATATAGCCGAATCTTTGATTCAAATTGTTTGGCGATGCTCACTAAGGTGGCTGTTGGCCTGGCGTGCAGCCCAGTTGGGTTACCAATGACGATAGCGTCCGAAGAAACAGTGGCGCCGCCCACTTCTTCACCGTCAACGCTTGCTTTGACGTTCATAGTGGCTAGCTCATCGCCGACGCTAACAACACCCGTCGCGGCTGGCGCGAAATCTTCAATCACATCTGAATTAGAAATAACCACCTGAGTCAATAAACTCTTGGCCTTTTGAGCCACAAAATCCATATCGAAATCAATCAGCCGGTCACCGCACTTAACCTGCTGGCCAGCCTTGACTAGTGGGCTAAATCCGTCCCCCTCTAATGAGACGGTCTCTAAACCGATATGCATCAACACTTCAACGCCGCTAGCGTGACGCACCGTGATAGCGTGACCGCTGGGCTGGACGAGCACGACTTCCCCATCGCACGGGGCACAAAGATAAGCCTCAATAGGGTCTATCGAAATGCCTTCCCCGACCATTTTCTTAGCGAAAACCGGATCGGGAACCATTTCTAATGGAACGATAACGCCGCTCATCGGCGCCGACAATGCAAGTTGAGTCACTGAAACTCCTAGCCGCAATGGTCCTCTTTGACCTTGTTAATCCTAATAGGCTAATCAGGATTTGCACAGAAGTTCAACAAAGACCCAGATGTTGTCCTAGCAACCGACTTCATTACCTCGTGTGATGAGGCTGCAATCTTCTTTGGCGCGCGCTAACGCAAAAACCAAACCCGCTAACGCAAACGCTACTTATCAAATCCGACGTGGAAGTGGAGCGGATGACGGGATCGTGCGTCTGCTTTGCAGCCGCCCCGCTTGCAGCGAGCTGCTTCGCGTCTGAGCCGGAAAACAATCCACCGAATTGTTTTCTGATTCGGCTCAGCCCTCTCGGGTCCGATTCCCGTCGCTGGAACACTGCATATGAGTAAGGATCAGATCAGAAGATCTGGTCCTTACTCATTGAGCGGATGACGGGAATCGAACCCGCGTAATCTGCTTGGAAGGCAGAGGCTCTACCATTGAGCTACATCCGCGATGTTCTATTAATGAATCACATTCGCCATGTCCTGCAAATTAGCTAGTAGGTAATGCGCTCTAACAGAACTACACTCGCAACGTCCTTCTACCGAAGCACGTCCGCGATGCCCCTTTACTGTACACAGGGCGGACAGTTTTTGCTAACCAGCAACCGGCGACGCGCCGAAACTTTGCAGAATCGGATTATCCAGTAAACTAAATCCCTGCGGTCAAGAAAGTGGCCGACCGGGGCGTAGCGTAGTGGCTAGCGCGCCTGCTTTGGGAGCAGGAGATCGCGGGTTCGAGTCCCGCCGCCCCGACCATCGTGTTTAGGCATGTTTTGCCTAGTGAATCAACGCTTTTATGGTCTCGATCAATGTTAGATAGTGTTGGGTACCGCGAACCCCGGGATTTTACCGGGTAGGGAATTTCATGCGGGAGGCAATGTCTGGCGGCGAACCGATTTTTACCGGCCATTTACCGGAAACGCTCGGCCAGATCGGCGAGAGAGATATTTCTTAAATCAACCACCGTCGCGCCAGCCGCCTTCCCAGAGGCTACCCCTGGCCCAGAATCTTCGAAGACAAGCGAGCCAGTAATGTCGACGCCTATTTTCTTAGCTCCCAGAAGGTAAGGCTCGGGGCTGGGCTTTCCGGTGGCCTTATCCTCGGCGCAAACGAAATCCAGAAATGGATTCAACCCAACTTCCCGCTTGACCAGTTCCTCCAGAGCCTCGACCATGCTTTGCGGTGAAGCGGTAACCAGAGCCTGTGGGATGCCCGCGTGGTTAACAGCCGTAAGGGCTTCTTTCGCCCCAGGCATCAGCTGGGCATCGGTGCGATAATGCTTTAGCACCAGATCGGCAACGGCGTGAAACAAGTGCTGCCAATCGGGAGCATCTCCATCCGTGGCCTCGATGGCCTCGCGCATCCGGCTGCCGTGATGATACCTGTTAGCTCCGACAATCGCGGTGACGTCCTCTTTAGTCCAGGTGCCGCCGAAAGACTCGACCACTTTTCTGGAGGCCCTAGCCCACTCGGGCTCGGAGTCTATGACCGTGCCGTCCATATCCCAGAAGACGGCGGTGGGCATCTCTGTTAGGCCGCAGGCGGTGAAGAAGCTCTCAATGCTCATAGCCACAATCATTTCATAAGCGAGACAGCGGCATTACTTACGATGGCGACGAACGGCTTATTTGGCCGCATCGATTACCTGTTAGAGTATCGGGCATGGACGTGGACACTGCTTTGCTACAGCACCGCATCAGCTGCTGGCTACGATGGTGCGCTTAAAACATCCCCACCGCTTCCGTCCATGAATTTTTAGGATAACCATGCAGTTTTTTCCCGAATTCAGCGAATTAAATACTTTCGATGAGCAATATAAAGCGGCTCCTGTAGCGACAGAAATTCTTTCCGATTTCATTACCCCGGTGTTGGCGTTAAAAATCCTAAAGAATGTCTCCGAGCACGTCTACATGCTGGAATCGGCTAGCCAGGATAAAACCTATGGTCGATACACATTTCTAGGTTTCGACCCGAAACTCGAAATCACCTGCCTAGACGGCCAGGTCAAGATTAACGGTCAGGACGCCGAATACGGCAACCCCTCAGACGCGATTCGCGAGGTTTTGAAACAATATCGCAGCCCGAGGATCGCCGGAATGCCCAGCTTCGCGGGTGGACTAGTCGGATATTTCGCCTATGACTACGTTAAATACGCCGAACCGACGCTTAACCTGGACGCCCCGAACGTCCACGGCTTCAATGACGTCGATCTGATGCTCTTCGACAAGGTCATCGCCTTCGACAACTTCCGTCAGAAAATCATTCTGATCAAGGTGATAAACCTCCAGAACGCAGAAGAAGAATACCAAGCGGCTAAGAGCGAACTGAAAGATCTCGCTCGTCTGTTGCGAAACGGAAAATCAGTCGAGGTTACCTCCGGAAAATTACTCAGCAAAATTCGTCCCATGCTTGAAAAAGACGAATTTATCGAAATGGTCGAAAAAGCCAAGCACTACATTCGCGAGGGGGATATCTTCCAAATTGTTTTGTCTAACTATCTGGAGGCGGAATTCTCCGGGAGCATGATCGATACGTATCGCCTGCTGCGCACGATCAACCCATCGCCATACATGTTCTACTTCAGCGGCCACAACATCGAGGTGGCAGGAGCATCGCCGGAGACGCTGGTGAAGCTAGAGGACGGCCAGCTCTACACGTTCCCGCTTGCCGGCACGAGGCCGCGCGGTAAAACGCTAGAGGAAGATCAGCGTCTGGAGGCTGAGCTGCTCGCCGACCCGAAGGAGCTGGCCGAACACAACATGCTGGTTGATCTCGGCCGCAATGACATCGGCCGGATCGCGAAGTTTGGCAGCGTCGAGGTCGAGAGCTATCAGGACATCGTCAGGTTCTCGCACGTAATGCACATCGGTTCGACAGTGCGGGGAGAGATTCGCGACGACATGGACGCCCTCGACGCCGTCGAATCGATCCTGCCGGCGGGCACCCTAAGCGGAGCGCCGAAGATTCGAGCTTGCGAACTGATCAACGATCTTGAGGGCAACAAACGCGGCATTTACGGCGGCGCGATCGGCTATTTGGATTTCTCCGGCAACCTGGACACCTGCATAGGCATTCGCATCGCATACAAGATCGGCAATAAGGTATTCGCCAGAAGCGGCGCAGGAATCGTTCAGGACTCCAAGGCGGCCAACGAATATCAGGAGACCATCAACAAGGCTGCCGCCGTTCTGCAGGCGCTAAAGGACGCGGCCGAGATGGGGGAGAACGAATGATCCTGATTATCGACAACTACGACTCGTTCACCTATAACCTGCTGCAGCTGGTTGGCGGTTACCGCAGTGACGTCAAGGCGGTCAGGAACGACGCGCTCACCGTGAAAGAGATCGACGATCTCAGCCCCGACGGCATCATCATTTCTCCCGGCCCAGGCTTCCCTAAGGACGCGGGCATCTCCGTGGACGCGGTTTCACTAGGCAAGAAATACCCGATCCTGGGTGTCTGCCTCGGCCACCAGTCGATCTGCGAGGCGTTCGGGGCCAAGGTCACCTACGCTTCGGAAGTCGTCCACGGCATCGCCCGTCTCGCGAACCTCGACACCACCAATATCCTTTTCAAAGATTGCGAGCCGCAGGAAATGGTCGGCCGCTACCACTCGCTTGCGGTGCAGGAGGACACGCTGCCACAAGAACTGGAGGTCGTCGCCAGCTGCGTCGAAGATCACGAGGTGATGGCCGTCGCGCATAAAAACCTGCCGATTTTCGGTGTGCAGTTCCACCCCGAATCCATCCTGACGCCCTGCGGCGGCAAGATCATCAAAAACTTTTTAAGCCTGTGCTAGGCCTTGCGTTGAGCTAAGAATGAGGAATGGCGGAACAAAACTTTCTGTGTGACGTAGTCGAGGCGGGCTGGCTGGGCGAAAACATGCGTAGCTTGACGTTCTACGCGCCTGAGCTGCTCCAAACCCCGATCCAAAACAGCGACCCGATTAGTTGCTGGTTTCCCGATCCCACCGACGGTTTCGACGAGTTCATGCGCAGCTACACCGTCACCGAAATAGACCGAGAGAAACAGACTTTCGTCCTGCATTTCCTGCTGCACAACACCCCTGGACCTGCTGCTCTGTGGGCTAAGGACGCGCAGGTAGGTGATGATCTTTTCGTCTCTTACTACGAGTCGATCGGGTTCAGAATGCCCGAGCCTCGCCCGAACGGAGTGTTGTTCATAGCCGATGCAGCTGGGGTGCCGTTCGTGAACTCTGCGGCCGATCACCTGTCAGGCGTGCCTGCGAGGGCGATACTGCTGAAGCACCACGAGAATGACCAGAGACTGCCGACAGCTGTCGAGGCTGTCTGGGTGCCGCCCGCCGAGCTGGCTTACGCGCTTTCCGCTCAACACTGGGAAGGCTGGCACGCGGAGATAGTCTGCGAAGCCTCAGCCGCTCAGAGCGCCAGAAAATGGCTAACCAGTAGAGGCCTCGCAAAAGGCAGCATCCGGCTCCACGCATACTGGACGATGGCCGGCGCGATGGGGTCTAAGCGCTAAAGTTGCTTGAGCTAGCTAAAACTATTTGCCGGCTGTTGAACCAGATAGATAAGATCAAACAGTTGCGATAGGTCGATAACGTACGGTTCGTGCGCCGGCCGATGAACGTGCCCAGAAATACTGGGCAGAAGACAATAGAAACTTCAGGAGACCAAGTGCCCAGCACCTTCGAGCAAATCAACCCGACCCGGGCGAAGCTGACTGTTGAGATTCCGTTCGCTGATCTGGAACCAACCATCAAGCAGGCCTATCAGAACATTGCCAACCAGGTAAACATTCCGGGCTTCCGCAAGGGCAAGGTTCCCGCAAGGTTAATCGATCAGCGTTTCGGCCGCGGCGCGGTTCTAGAAGAGGCAATCAACCAGTACCTGCCTGAGTCCTACGCCGAGGCGGTTCGCGAGAATGACGTTCACCCGCTTGGCCAGCCGGAGATCGATATCACCGAGCTCGACGACGGTAACAAGGTCGTTTACACCGCAGAGCTGGACGTTCGTCCGGACTTCGACCTGCCCGACTTCGCCAAGATCAAGGTTGAGGTTCCGGCCGTCAACGTCGACGACGAACTTGTCAACGAGCGCGTCGACATGCTGCGTACCCAGTTCGCCAAGCTCGAAGAGGTAGATCGCAAGCTGGCTGATGGCGACGTCGCTGTCTTCGACCTGACCGCCACCAAGAACGGCGAGGCTCTGCCCGAGGGTGAGGCCAAGGACGTACAGTACCGCCTGGGCGACGGCGGCATGCTCGATGGACTCGACGAGGCCCTGAAGGGCATGAAGGCCGGCGAGACCAAGACCTTCGAGTCCACCCTGGTAGGCGGCGAGCTGCGCGGAGTAGAGGCCGACATCAACGTCACGCTCAACAAGGTGATGAACCAGGAGCTCCCCGAATTGGACGACGACTTCGCCCAGATGGTTAGCCAGTTTGATACCGTCGACGAGATGCTCGACGATCTGCGCGACGGCCTGACTCGCGTAGCCCGCCTCGAGCAGTCCAACAACGCCCGCGAGCTGGTTCTGCAGAAGATCGTTGAGCTCACCGACTTCGAGCTTCCCGAGAAGCTCCTGACCGACGACCAGGAAGCCCGCAAGGCCAGCGTCGAGCAGCAGCTCAGCAATGCAGGTTTGACCATCGATCAGTACCTGAAGAACAACGACGAGGAGCCCGACACTGCCGAGGAATTCTGGGCGCAGATCGCTAAGCGCAGCGAAGAGGGTCTGCGCGCCCAGATCATTCTCGACAAGTTCGCTGAGGGCGAGGAGATCGAGGTTAGCCAGGAAGAGCTCACCTCGCTGATCGTTCAGAAGGCTCAGCAGGCCGGCAGCACTCCCGAGCAGGAGATGAGCCACATGCTCGAGCACAATCACATGAGCGAGTGGATGAACGAGGTACGTCGCGGTAAGGCGCTCGGCACCATCGTAACCGCCGCCGAGATCTCCGATGACAAGGGCGAGAAGCTTGACCTCGCCAAGCTTAACAACGACGGCACCATCGCAGAGGATGAAGAAGAATCCGCTGAGTAACGGGCTTAAGATAGGTGTAAAGCGTGGGTAACGACAGCTCTAAGAGCGTTAGCCAGTCCGACAACAAGCAAATACGCGAGCAGGGCTTTCCAAGGCTGGTAACTGTCTTGGTTGGCCTTGCCGCCGCTTTGCTTGCGCTGGTCTTGATGGCTAAATACGCCTCGATCATCGGCCCGATCATGATGGCTCTTAACCTGATGGTTACGGCATATCCGATTCACACCTGGCTAACCCGCAAGGGCGTGCCCGCTTGGATGGCCGCGAGCGTAACGATGCTCACGGTCTACGCGATCTTGCTTGCCATGGTTGCCGGGCTCATCTGGTCGGTTGCCGAGATGATCAATGTCCTGCCCAACTACGCCGATCAGTGGAACACCCTCTACAGCCAGCTCCTTTCCTGGGCCGGTCAACTCGGCTTCGATTCCTCGCAGCTGGCTAGCCTGCTGCGCATGGTCGACCCGAATAGCGTTATCGGTGCTGCCAGCTCCGTCTTCAGCGGAGCCAGCGGCTTCGTCGGGATGTTCGTTGTGATCGTTATGACGATCTTCTTCATGGCCATGGACAGCCCCGGTCTCAGTGGTAGGGTGAAGAAGATCTCGCAGATCCGCCCAAACACCGCGAAGGCGCTCACTCAGTTTGCTCGTGGCGTCCGCAGGTACTGGCTGGTCACCACCATCTTCGGTTTGATCGTTGCCGTCTTGGACGGCATAGCCCTGCAGATCATGGGCGTCCCACTGGTGATGGTCTGGGTGCTGTTCAGCTTCCTAACCAACTACATTCCGAACATCGGCTTCGTCATCGGCGTCATCCCGCCTGCCCTGGTGGCGCTGTTCGCCAACGACTGGAAGACCGCGATCGCCGTGATCATCGCTTACAGCGTGCTGAACTTCGTCGTGCAGTCGCTAATTCAGCCTAGGTTCACTGGAGAGTCGGTTGGCGTTACCACCACGATTTCTTTCCTGTCGTTGCTGTTGTGGAGCGCGGTGCTGGGCGGGCTCGGCTCGCTGCTCGCGCTGCCCATGACGCTGTTGGTCAAAGCGCTGCTAGTTGATATCGACCCGAAGTCCAGGTGGGTTGGTTACCTGATTAGCAGTAAGCCTGAAGCTGACGAGGTCAGCTAGCTTAAGGAGATTTGAACATGGCTTCCGCAAGACGAGTCCGTGGTTCTGGTTCGACGCGTGTTGAACTGGAGACAGTGAAGAAGTCTCCAGCGGCAACTGGCTTGGAACTTATCGACGAACAGCGCAAGAAGGATATCCGCACAAGCGCAGATCCTGCCGCTGTTCCCCAGGGACCCTTCTGGGGAGCGCCTCCGCATCTGCCGCGCCTGGTGGTGGTATTGCTCGCTTGCCTTGGGCTTGCCGGGCTTATCTGGCTGCTTAAGACGCTGGATTGGCTGCTCGCGCCGACGTTTCTAGCATTAAACCTGGTGATCGTTGTTTACCCAGTACAGACCCAGCTGATGCGGCGCGGCTGGCCTAAGTGGCTGGCTACTCTGTTGGCCGCCTTTGCCTTGGTCGGTATCTTTGGCATGCTGGTTTTCGCCCTGTTCTGGGCGGTATCGAGCATCGTCAATGAGGCTCCAGAATTCGTGGAAGCCGCCACGCCCATCTATCATCAGGTTTACGACAAGCTGGTTCAGCTCAACATAGATCCGCATACGCTCGAAAACTTCTGGTCGGAATTTAACCCTGCCAGCCTGCTCGGCGCGCTACCGCAGATCTTCTCCAGCGTCTCCGGCGTGGTTTCGCTGGCAGCCGTCGTCTTTTCGATGATCATCATGATGGTTTTGGACGTCGGCGGTTGGGAAACGCGAATGAGCGAGGCGGGCAAGAGCCACTCCCGGGTGGTTGCCGCGATGCGGATGTTCAGTCGCGGAATCCGCAAGTACTGGCTGGTTTCGACTTGCTTCGGCATAGTGATGGCCGGGCTCAACTACGTCGAGCTGCTGATTGTCGGGGCGCCGCTGCCGTACGTCTGGATGCTGTTGACGTTCATCACCACTTATATCCCGAGCGTTGGCTTCTTCTTCGCGATGGTTCCCCCGGTGACCGTTACCTTCGCTATGAACGGTTGGCAGGACGGTCTGATCCTGCTAGCTATGTATCTGGTGACCACGTGGATCGTCCAGGGAGTCTTCCAGCCGATGATGACCGGCGACGCCGTGGGAATAAACGCGACTGTTTCGTTGCTCTCATTAATGTTCTGGGCATGGGTTTTCGGGCCGCTCGGAGCGCTTATCGCGTTGCCTTGTACGCTGTTGGCCAAGTCGCTGTTGGTCGACGCGGATCCGAAGGTCAGGTGGGTTAACTCGCTGCTATCCAACCAACCCAAAGCGAAGTCGGCGGCCTCGCAGTCTTAGAATGTCCGGCACCATTTTTTCTACAAGGTAGGTTTGAGAACGTGAATGAAAATTTGTCTCGTACCCTAAGCATGGCCGTTGCGGCCGGCGGCAACATGACTGACAACGTCTACCAGTCGCTACTTGCAAACCGCATCGTTTTTTTAGGCAGTGAAGTCAAGGACGAAAACGCCAACGCGATCACGGCTCAGATGCTGCTGCTGAACGCAGAGGATCCCGAAAAGGATATTTACTTCTACATCAATTCGCCGGGTGGTTCCGTTTACGCGGGCATGGCCATCTACGACACGATGCAGTGGATCAGCAACGACGTAGTAACGGTCGCGATGGGTATGGCAGCGTCGATGGGCCAATTCCTGCTGTGCGCTGGCACCAAGGGCAAGCGTTACGCTCTACCGCACGCCCGCATCCTGATGCACCAGCCGTCCGGCGGCCTCGGTGGCACGGCTTCGGACATCAAGATCCAGGCTGAACAGTCGCTGCACATCAAGAAAGAAATGGCCGAGCTGATCGCTTTCCACACCGGCCAGAGCGTAGAGCAGATCACCGCTGATTCCGATCGCGACCGCTGGTTCACCGCCCAGCAGGCCAAGGAATATGGCTTTATTGATGACGTGATCACTAAGGCAGCTCAGATCAGCGGTAACAACGCGCCGAACCAGTAGGAGAAGTCATGAATTTTGAAATGATCCCGGGCACTAATCTGCCAACCGCTGCGGCGCGTAACGACTATCTTCCCCGGATGGATTACATCATTCCGCAGTGGGAGGAGCGCACTAGCTACGGCGTGCGTCGGGTAGATCCGTACACGAAGCTGTTTGAAGAGCGAATCATCTTTCTGGGCACCCCGATCACCGATGAGATCTCGAATGCCGTGATGGCGCAACTGCTGTGCCTGCAGTCGATGGACGCCGACCGCCAAATCTCGATCTACATCAACTCGCCCGGCGGCTCGTTTACCGCGCTGACTGCGATTTATGACACCATGCACTACATCAAGCCGGATGTGCAGACCATCTGCCTAGGCCAGGCTGCGTCCGCGGCTGCCGTGCTGCTGGCAGCGGGCACCAAGGGCAAGCGCCTCGCGCTACCGAATTCCCGAATCCTGATCCACCAGCCGGCCATCGGCGGCGAGGGCACCTATGGCCAGTCCAGCGACCTCGAGATCGCGGCCAAAGAGATCCTGCGTATTCGCGAGCTGATGGAAAGGATGCTTTCCGAGAAAACCGGGCAGCCCGTTGAGAAGATCAGCGCGGACGTCGAACGCGACAAGTATCTGACCGCACAAGAGGCCGTGGAATACGGGATTATCGACGATGTGCTGACCTCACTAGCAGACAAAAACTAGATTACTGAGGCGTCGGGGGCATTCCTCGGCGCCTCTTTTGCTTTGCCTATCGATGAGCCTGTCAAATTTTGTCGGTGCTGAGATATAGGGTGTAGTCGTCAGTAAGAAAACCGAAGGAGTACCATCGTGGCGCGCATAGGCGAAAGCAGCGAACTGTTTAAATGTTCGTTCTGCGGTAAAAGCCAAAAACAGGTCAAGAAGCTGATCGCTGGGCCTGGCGTATACATCTGCGATGAGTGTATCGATCTTTGCAACGACATCATCGAAGAGGAGCTCTCTGACGCTCCCGCTGAGCAAGTAGTTGCAGAGCTGCCCAAACCCAACGAGATTTCGGCGTTCCTTGATGAATATGTGATCGGTCAGGACAGCGCTAAGAAGGCTCTTTCGGTTGCCGTGTACAACCACTACAAGCGTCTCCAGGCCGAAAACGAGCCGAAGCTCGAAGCCACCGAAGATGTAGAGCTGGCCAAGTCCAACATCCTTTTGATCGGTCCGACCGGATGTGGCAAGACCTACCTTGCCCAAACACTGGCTCGGATGCTTAACGTGCCTTTCGCGATGGCTGACGCTACGGCCCTGACCGAGGCCGGCTATGTCGGCGAGGACGTCGAGAATATCTTGCTGAAGCTGATCCGTGCTGCCGATGGCGATATCGCCAGGGCAGAGACCGGCATCATTTACATCGACGAGATCGATAAGGTAGCTCGCAAGGCCGAGAACCCATCCATCACCAGGGACGTCTCTGGCGAGGGCGTTCAGCAGGCTCTGCTCAAGATCCTGGAGGGCACCGTTGCATCCGTGCCGCCGCAGGGTGGCCGCAAGCACCCGCATCAGGAATTCATCGAAATCGATACCACCAATATCCTGTTCATCGTTGGCGGTGCTTTCGCTGGTCTGGATGAGATCATCCAGAAGAGGCTGGGCAGCCAACCGATCGGTTTCTCTCTCGATCCGGAGCAGGTAGAGGTCGTTGACGAGTTAAATCCCTTCGTCGAGGTGACGACGGAAGACTTGCACGTCTTCGGCTTGATCCCGGAGTTTATTGGCAGGCTGCCGATCATCACCACCGTCCCCAAGCTCGATCAGCGCGCTCTGGAGCGTATCCTCGTTGAGCCGAGGAACGCGGTCACTAAGCAGTTCAAGAAGCTCTTCGAGATCGACGACGTCGATCTGCAGTTTACGAAGGGTGCGATCAGCGAGATTGCTAAGGAGGCCCTGGAGAGGGGAGCGGGGGCTCGTGGCCTGCGCTCGATTCTGGAGAGCCTGCTTCTTGATGCCATGTACGAGGTGCCTAGCTCCGGCGATATCGGACAGGTCATCATTAACGAAGAAGTCGTTGCCAAGAAGGCCGATCCGATACTGATCGAGCGCTCTCAGCTTGAGAGCCAGGAACTTTCTGCATAGTAATACTCACGGTGGGTTTATCAGCGCGGGTCAACTAGACTGGGGTACGTGAAATATCGTTCTACGCGTGCAGCTAAAGATACTCCCTCTGCAGGTTTCTGCGACATCCTGCTAGATGGGCTCGCCAGCGATGGCGGCCTCTACCTGCCTGTCGAATATCCCCAGGTGGACGAGGCGAAACTGGCGCAGTGGCGGCAGACACTCGCAGAACAGGGCTATGCCGCGCTGGCCTTTGAGGTGCTTAGCCTGTTCATTGACGATATTCCGGAAGGCGACCTTCGCGGCATCTGCCAGCGAGCCTATTCCTATCCGAAATTCGGCGATCCGGCCATCGTTCGTGCCCAACAGGTCGGTGACGGTCGGATCTGGATCGGTCACATCTCTTATGGCCCGACCGCCGCTTTCAAGGACATGGCCATGCAGCTGCTGGGGGAGCTCTTTGAATATGAACTGAAGCGCCGAGACAGTTGGATCACCATTCTGGGCGCGACTAGCGGCGACACCGGAAGCTCCGCCGAATACGCCCTGCGCGGCCGTGATCGGGTCAAGGTCTTCATGCTCACGCCGAGTGGTCGCATGACGCCCTTTCAGCAGGCTCAAATGTTCAGCATCGACGACCCGAACATCATCAATATCGCCGTCGACGGTGTCTTCGACGACTGTCAGGACCTGGTTAAGGCGGTTAACTCCGACGCTGATTTCAAGGCCAAGCATCACATCGGCGCGGTCAATTCGATCAACTGGGCTAGGCTCGCCGCACAGATCGTCTACTACATCGCGCTCTATCTGCAGGTGAGCGAGCCTGGCGAGAAGGTTAACTTCTGCGTCCCGACGGGCAATTTCGGCGACATCTGCGCCGGCCACATCGCCCGTCAGATGGGCATTCCGATAGCCCACCTTCTCTTGGCCACCAATGAGAACGATGTTCTTGACGAGTTCTTCCACACCGGCAAATATCGAGTTCGTTCCGCAGCGGAGACGCTTGCCACCAGCAGCCCGTCCATGGACATTTCTAAGGCTTCTAATTTCGAGCGCTTCGTTTACGATCTGCTCGACGGCGATAGCCAGCGGGTCGTCGATCTGTTTGGTAATCAGCTCTCGCAGCGCGGCGAGTTCGGGTTACCCGAATACCGCGATGCCTTCGAGAGGTTTGGTTTCCTTTCCGGTGCCTCGACCCATGAGATGCGTCTGATCACCATCAATGGCCTGTGGAAGAGCCTGGGCATGATGATCGATCCGCACACCGCCGATGGCATACACGTTGCCACTGATCTAATGAACGAGGTAGAAGGCAAGATCGTTTCCCTGGAGACGGCGCTGCCGGTCAAGTTCCTCGACACCATCCTCGAGGCCACCGGCGAGTTTCCTGAGGTACCCGAGCGCTTCGAGGACATCGAGGATGGTCCCCGCATCGTCCTCGACCTACCCAACGACGCCGATCGCCTGAAGCAGGTAATCGAGGAGAGAGCCTAAAGTTTTCGGGCATAAAAATGTGGCGCGCAGCAGATGCACGCCACATTTTTGTTGTCTTTAGGCAGCCGGCGGGAAGAAGCCCACGTGGCTGTAAAAGACGGTCAGCGACAGGAAGAACCACATGATTCCGCAGCCCCAGCCGATGAATGACGCGATGCGCGCGACGATCTTGTTGTCGGGGGCGAACGGAGCCAGGATGGCGGTTACGCCGCTGAAGCCGTAGAGGCACATCATCATCAGAGGCTCGACGATCGAACCTGCCATCAGACGAGCGATCGGCTCGGTAGTCGGCGGGCGCCACATGCCGAAGTGCATACCTGCGATGGCGAACATGATCAGGCCGAAACCGCCCAGAGCGCCGACGTAGAGGATCGGGCGCAGCGTGCTGACCAGATCGACTGGCTCTTTGCGCTTGTCAGCGCGGTGTTGAGCATAGATGATGCCGACGCCACCGATGACGGTCAAAATTCCGTAAAGGGCTGCGGGCTCACCGAAGGTGATGTTGTCGACCGCGCAGCAGAAGACCCCATCGATCTGATCGAGCGGCCAGGTCAGCGTCATATGCATGCCGGTGATGCCTAGGTAAGCGCCAAGAGCGATGAACGCCAGACCCCAACCGGTCAGAGACCTGTGGCTCGGGCGGGAGGCGACCCGTGCGAATGCCACTGCCATGATCATGATCGCGCCGGCGATCAGAGCCATGGTTGTGTTGTAAGTAATGCCTTGCATCAACATTTCAGTTACCTCCCCTCAGCCAGAAGCATCTGGCGAACGCTCATCAGCGCAACGATAAGGGCTGCAGTTACAGTCCAAGCAAGCGCACCTAGATCCTTGCCGAGCTCGTCCGCAGGGGAGTCGCCGACGGTGCCGCCCACTGTGTACCAGAGGACGAGGCCAACGATGATACCGACTACGAGCACGACCCAAACTGTCTTAACGATGAGTGAACTCCATTTGTCCACTTTCTCGCTGTTGATCTCAACGGGAAACCCGCTGAAGTTATTTGTGTTTTCCATGTGTTCAGGGTTATCACCGAAGTCGAAAAAAAGAAATTATTTTGATTATTTATAAATAAGATTTAGAAATTTCTCAGTTTCTATAATGTTCGGCTGGGGAGTGACGGGTAAGTCAATCCCCAGCCCACAAGGTGAAATGGCTAGTTCTCCTGAGTGGCTAGTTCAACGCTGACGCTGATGTGCTCGCCCTCTTCGATGTATTCGACTTCACCTGTGATGTGACCAACCAGCAGCAGATCCTCCTCAGCCTGCTTGAGTAGTTCGATCTCATCGGCTGGGCCTGAAATCTTGGCGTGGGTGATCGCGGTCTTCTGCGAAACCTTCGCGTTCGACTTGGCGCCACGGATGCCAATTAGGGCTGCAGATACCGCGGAGAGCAGGTCGGGCTCGCCGCCAGCGGGTAGTTCGTCCGTGCTCGGCCACTTGGCCAGGTGGACGGAGCCCTCCTGCCACCAGCTCCAGGTCTCCTCGGTGACGAACGGCATGAAGGGCGCAAACAGCCTGATCATGACGTTTAGAGCCAGCTGCAGGGCGGCGTGCGCGGAGTCCGAGCCCTCGTCGCCGAGAGCGCCGTGGGAGCGCTCCTTGACCGTCTCTAGGTAGTCGTCGCAGAATTCCCAGAAGAACTTCTCGGTGGCCTCGAGGGCGTCGGTGTACTCGAACTCCTCGAAGTTGTCGGTAGCCTTCTTGACGACTTCGGCCAGGGTGGCCAGCATCGCCAGGTCCAGCGGATTGCTGATCTTGCTCGGGTCGGTGGGCTTTGCGTCCATCAGCGCGAATTTGGTGGCGTTGAGCAGCTTGACCGCCAGACGGCGCCCGACCTTCATCTGGCCCTCGTCAAAGGGGGAGTCCATGCCCGGCCTGGCCATCGCGGCGCGCCAGCGGACGGCGTCGGAACCGAAGCGGTCGAGGATATCCGTCGGCACGACCACGTTGCCCTTGGACTTGGACATTTTCTTGCGGTCCGGATCCATCACGAAACCGGACAGCGTAGTGGTGCGCCAGGGCAGCTTGTTCTCTTCGAGGTGGCTGCGCAGCACTCGGGTGAACAGCCAGGTGCGGATGATGTCGTGGGCCTGCGGGGCAATGTCCATCGGGAACGTCAGGTTCCACAGTTCCTCGTCGGTGTCCCAGCCGCAAACGATCTGCGGGGTAAGCGAGCTGGTTGCCCAGGTGTCCATGACGTCCGGGTCGCCAGCAAAGCCGTTGGCCTGTCCGCGCTGGTCCTCGGTGAAGCCATCGGGGCACTGCGACTGCGGATCAACCGGCAGCTGATCGTAGCTGGGCGTGATGATCTGATCGTGTAACGGGTTGCCCTCGTCATCCAGGCGATACCAGACGGGGAACGGAATACCGAAGAATCGCTGGCGGCTAATCAGCCAGTCGCCGCTCAGGCCATTCACCCAGTCCTCATAGCGGTGTCGCATGAAGCTGGGCACCCAGTTCAGCTCTTTGCCGCGCTCGAGCATTTTCTCACGCAGTTTCTCGTCACGGCCGCCGTTGCTGAAGTACCACTGGGTGGTTGAGACGATCTCCAGTGGCTTGTCGCCACGCTCGTAGAAGTTAGCCTTGCGCTGCGTTGGCTCGGGTTCGCCGAGCATCTCGCCGGATTCCTGCAACAACTCGACGATCGCCTTGCGCGCGCTGAACGTGGTTTTGCCGGCAAGCTCCTCGTAAGGCACCTTGTTAGCCAGCCACTCAGGCGTCTCTAGATCGAGGCGGCCGTTTCGCTGAATGATCACGCGGGTCGGCAGCTGCAGCTCACGCCACCATGTAACGTCAGTCAGGTCGCCGAAGGTACAGCACATGGCGATACCGGAACCCTTATCCGGCTCGGCATCGCGGTGCGCCAGGACTGGAACCTCCACATCGAAAAGCGGAGTCTTAACGGTAGTGCCGAACAGCGACTGATAGCGCTCATCGTCTGGATGCGCGATCAACGCGCAACAGGCCGGAAGCAACTCAGGGCGAGTGGTGTCGATCTCGACAACACCGCCGTTTGGCTTATGGAACGCCAGCTTGTGGTAAGCACCGGGATAGTCGCGAGCCTCCAACTCGGCCTGGGCGACCGCGGTCTGGAAGGTGACGTCCCACATGGTCGGGGCCTCGGATAGGTAGGCCTCGCCGCGCTCCAGGTTGCGCAGGAAGGCTCGCTGAGCAACCTCCTGGGTCTGCGGTGAAATGGTGGAGTACAGGTGACTCCAGTCGACCGACAGGCCGACCCTGCGCCAAAGATCCTCAAAAACCTTCTCATCCACCTGGGTCAGCTCAAGGCAGAGCTCAACGAAATTACGCCGTGAAACCGGCAGCTGGCGCTTCTTGTCCGGCTTCTCCGGCGGGGTGAAATCTGGATCGTATGGCAGAGTCGGGTCGCAGCGAACCCCGTAAAAGTTCTGCACGCGACGCTCGGTGGGCAGGCCGTTGTCGTCCCAACCCAGCGGGTAGAAGACGTGTTTGCCGCGCATGCGCTGGTAGCGAGCAACCGTGTCGGTGTGCGTGTAGCTGAACACGTGCCCTACGTGCAGCGACCCCGAAACCGTCGGGGGAGGAGTATCGATGGAGAAAACTTCCTCACTGGTAGCCGGGCGCTCGAACTTGTAGGTTTCGTCCTCTGCCCAGCGCTTAGTCCACTTTTCCTCTAAGCCATCCAGCGATGGCTTCTCTGGCATATTCCAGGCACGCGAAGTCATGCGATTAATCCTATCGGTCGCTTAATTTAAGGGTTTACTTTTTAGCCTCACGATTGACGGCGGCTAGCAGCGTCTCGGCGCTAGTGAAATCCGTGGTCGGGTCGAACTCGGCGAGCTTGCCATCAACCACGTAGGAGGGCGTCGCCTTGAGGATGCTCGGCACGTTGTCTTGCATCTTCATCGCAAAATCGTGAGTTGCCTTTTCGTCGTAGCACTTCTGGAAGTCGCTCAGCGCCTGGCCAGATAGTCCGGCAGCGGTCGGGATCTCAACGCGGAGCTGCTCTGGTGTCCAGCCGTCGCCCTCGTGTTCTGGCTGTGCTTTGAATAGCTCAAGGGCGTACTGCGCGAAGTGATCCTGGTTGTCCGCGCACGTTATACCGATGACGCCCTGGAACGAATACTGGGTGCCGAGCATGCGGTCTAGGCCATGAAGCATCTGGTATTCCAGGCGGATGTCGCCGTTGTCGGCCAACTCCTGCCACTTAGAAGAAAGAATCTGCTCGTGGATAGCGCAGCCTGGGCACTGAGGATCCATGAAGACGGTAACCCGCGGCTTGCTCTTGTCCCAGGAATCTTGGGCGTAAGCGATGGTGTAGCCGTTGTCCGAAACGTTCTTCGGAGTCACCTGCGAAGCCGTGACGCCCTCACCGCGCTTAGCGGCTTTCTGGCCGTCGCTCCAGGCGTTGAACAAGATAACGCCAAGCGTCACCAAGACAGCTAGCGCCACTACGATTACGGCTACGACCACGACCTTCTGGCGTTTAGCTTTCTGTGCTTCTGCTTCCTGGCGCAGACGAAGCTGCTCGCGCTTGCTCAAGCCGGAGCCTTGCTGACGGTTCTTCTTGTTCTTGCTCATCTAGGTTCCTAAAATTGAAAGAGTTACTGTCTCAGGTTAGTCGTCAAGCTCGCTGGATTGCGAATAATCGGCATCCGTGCTGAAAAGATAGTTGTCGAGGCTCAACGCCGAGGAGGGCCTGATTATCAACCAGATCCCAGCTGCCATAAAGAAAACGTCGCGCAAGATATCTTCTAGGTATTTGTGCTGCTCGCCCTCTGCAAGCACACCGCCGTCGGTGAAGCAGCCGCAATCAATGGACAGCCCCATGGACCATGCCCAAGTGATGCCAGCAATAAAAACCGCCATCGCCAGCGTGCCGAGTATCGCGTTGAACCTGGTGAATAGGCCAACGATCAAAAGTAGCCCGACGATGATCTCTAGAGGTGGCTGAACATAGCCAACAGCAACCTCCATCCAACCGGGGATAGGCAGCTCGTATAGCTGAACCTGATCGACGTTCGCCGACAGCCGACCCACCTTCGTCAGGCCCGCCCAGGCAAGAGAGACGCCCAAGATGAGCCTGGCGGCGAGGCCAAGCCAGTTCTTCCAACTCCTGTCCATGCTGGCAAGCATACGGGATCACACGAACAGCTTTAGCTAACCATTCCTTAGGGTTTTGAAGATGATGGCGTAACCTCGACATGGTGACGACCCAGCAAGAAACCAGACACGAAGAACTCTCCCAAGAACTGATTGACCGGTGGCCGGAATCCCACCCGCAGCCGTCGCTCGAGCGGGTCAAGGCGCTCTGCGACCTATTAGGGAATCCGCAGGACGCCTGCCCGGTAATCCAGATCACCGGAACTAACGGCAAGGGCTCGACGGCAATCATGATCGACTCGCTGATTCGAGCTATGGGGCTGCGAACCGGAAGATTCTCCAGCCCTCATCTGGTGGACGTCCGCGAGCGGATCTGCGTCGACGGACAACCGATCAGCGCTGAAACATTCGATGACCTCTACGAAGAGATTAAGCCGCTGGTACAGATTGTCGATGATCAGCTCATCGGCGGGGTGAAGATGACCTTCTTTGAGGTGATCACAGCAATGGCTTACGCCGCCTTCGCCGACGCTCCCGTCGACGTCGCGATCATGGAGGTCGGTATGGGCGGCAAATGGGACGCAACTAGCGTCGCAGACGCGAAGGTTTCTGTGGTTGGTCCCATCGCGCTTGACCACATGCATCTGCTCGGCGATACCTTGGCAGAGATCGCCGACGAGAAGTCGGGCATTATCAAGCATGGTTCGGTAGCCGTTCTGGCTGGTCAAAAGCCTGAGGCCGCAGCGGTGCTGACCAAGAGATCCGTTGACGTCGGTGCCCAGATGAAGCGCGAAGGCATAGACTTCGGCCTGCTGGACAGGCAACCCGGAGTAGGTGGCCAGCTTATCCGCATCGACACCACAGGCGGCCCGATCGGTGACATCTTCTTGCCGCTTTTCGGTTCGCACATGGCCCACAACGCGGCGCTCGCTGTCGCTGCTGTCGAGGCCTTCCAGGGCGGCAAGCCGCTGAACCCGGAAATCGTCGTCGAGGGGCTGGGGCAGGTGAAAGCACCGGCCAGGCTAGAGCTGGTTAATTCCGAACCGACGGTCGTGCTGGATACCGCACACAATCCACACGGGGTTGCCGCTACCCTCGCCGGGCTGCGCGAGGCGTTCCCTGACCATCGGATCGTCTGTTTGGCCGCGATGATGTCCGACAAGCAGACCGACAGCGTGTTGCAGATGCTCGCCGACGAGGTCGACATCCTGGTCTCGACCACGGTGCCAGATAATCCGCGCGCTGACTCCGTCGAGGAATTCGCGGAGCAGGCGGCCGGAGCATTCGGCGCTGATCGGGTGCAGCAGGCCGCGCGCCCGGAGGAGGCGTTAGCGATGGCAATGGCGATTGCCGAGACGCGTGGGGAGGACTACCTGGTATTGATCCTCGGCTCGGTCTATCTGGCTGGTTTGCTCAGGCCCCGGTTGGTTAAAGAGGAAACAGATCCGACTTCGTGGCAGGTTGGTTTAGCCCACTCTGAGGACGAATTACAGTAGTCGGTAGGTGCTAACAGAGAGGTCGATCATGGCGGAAAACGTCAACCCTAATTGGGTTCCACCTAGCTTTCCTACACCCCAGCCGCCTGCCCGTGGCTACATCCCAAACGACACGTATGGCGCTGGTCTCACCGTCATGCAGCAGAAGCAGAGTGCCTATCCAGAATCCCCGGCTAGCTATCCTAAGTTTTGGCGGGCCCCGAATTGGCGGGCGTGGCGTCCGCTAGTCACGATCGCGGTGGGTGCGGTATCTTTTTTCGTCATTTCGACGATCGCCGCGATCATAGCTATCGTCGTCGACCACGTTTCCGGGCGCCAGGACGTCACCAAGATCACCTCGATGGCCGATCTGGAGATGACCCCGATGCTCTTCGTCTGCACGAACCTCTCCCTGGCTGCGTTCATCCCCATCTCGATGCTGATGGGCAGGCTGTTTTTCGGCCAAAAGGGTCGGTTCTTGTCGTCCGTCGCAGGAGGGCTGCGCTGGAAGTGGTTGGCGATCTGCCTGGCTATCCTGCTGCCGATTTGGTTGTTGATGATGTTCGCCTCTTGGCTGGTCGAACCCAGCCAGTTCGACGGGCTCGCGGTGAACAACGAAACCGTGATATTCATCGCCATAATTCTGTTAACCACACCGCTGCAATGCGCGGGCGAGGAATTCGGCTTCAGGGGTCTGATTAACAGGTCGGTGGCTAGCTTTATAAAGCCCGACAAACGGATTCTCGGCGTTCCAGCTGGCGCTCTCCTCGGAATTATCATCTCGTCGCTGCTATTTATGGCGGCTCACGCGGCATCCGATATCTGGCTCAACTCTTTCTATTTCCTGTTCGGAGTCATCGCGTGCGTGCTCGCTTGGCGTACCGGCGGCCTGGAGGCAGCGATCGCGATGCACGTCGTGAATAACATCACCGCGATGAGCGTCTTGCCTTTCGGAGATACCGAAGGCCTTCTTGATAGGTCTGCCGGTGTTGCAGACCCGACGGCTCTGATTCAGATGGCCGCGCCTCTCATCGGTATGCTGCTGATCTTGTTCGCCGCTAATAAGCTAGGGGTTCAGATCGTGTCGAAGGGGGAGGAAAACTATGCCGATGCGATCCCCGACGGTGCGCTCCCAACGCAGCATGCACCAAGATTTCCAGACGATGAAGGGGCAGGGGAGAGCAATCCTAGCGCCTAGCAATAATCCTGAGCAGAGTGATTGATGACGATTAGACCGCAGCCGTTGTCCTACTGGGACAAACTCGAGGTGCTGTTGAACAGGGTGCAAGAACCCGTCCAATATGTTGGCGAAGAGATCAATAGCATCTCTAAACCGTGGGACGGGGTCCGTGTCCACTGGGTCTTGATGTATCCGGACGCCTATTCCGTCGGACAGCCTAACCAGGGGCTGGCTATCCTTTACGAGCTAATTAATGAGCTTGACTACGCCAGCGCGGAACGAACTTTCTCGGTATGGCCAGATCTTGCCGATCTGATGCGCGATCGCGGATTGACCCAGTTCACCTGGGAGAGCCACCGCCCGGTCAGGAGCTACGACGTTCTGGGCGTTAGCTTGTCGACCGAGATGGGCTACACCAATGTTTTAGAGGCGCTGGATCTAGCCCAGATTCCGCTGCACAGCGCCGACCGCACGATGGCTGATCCGTTCGTCATCGCAGGCGGGCATTGCTCGTTCAACCCCGAGCCGCTGGCCGACTATCTAGACGTGGTGGCGATGGGCGACGGCGAGGAGGCTGTGCTCGAGTTCACCCGGCTGGTCGACGATTGGCGGATGGCGGGCTGCCCGGACGACAGAGACGGCCTGCTGCTGAGTGCCGCGCAGACCGGAAAGTTCTACGTTCCCAGGTTCTATGACGTCACCTATGAGGGGGCGGATGGGCTGGTTCCGTTCTCGATCGCGAAGGTCTCTCCCAACCGCGATGGTGTTCCCTACGAGGTGGAAAAGTGGGTGCTCACCAACCTCGACGACTGGCCCTACCCCAAGGCACCGCTGGTTCCAGTCGCGCAGACCATTCACGAGCGCTATTCGGCCGAGATTTTTCGCGGCTGCACGCGCGGTTGTCGCTTCTGCCAGGCGGGCATGATCACCCGTCCGGTGCGGGAGCGTAGCCTGCAGACGATCGGTCAGATGATCGATACCGGGCTTAAGGCGACCGGACTCGACGAGGTTGGGCTGCTCTCGCTTTCTAGTGCGGATCACTCCGAGATCGGGCCGCTGGCGCACCAGCTCGCGGACAGATACGCCGATAGTCAGATTTCGCTGTCCATCCCTAGCACTCGGGTGGACGCGTTCAACATCGATCTGGCGGAAGAGCTATCGCGCGGCGGCCGTCGCTCCGGCCTGACATTCGCGCCCGAGGGTGGTTCTGAGCGGATGCGTGCCGTGATCAACAAGAACGTCTCCGAGGAAGACCTGATCGCCACGGTGACCGCAGCCTTTGCCAGCGGTTGGCAGAACGTGAAGCTCTATTTCATGGTCGGTCTGCCCACCGAGACTGACGAGGACGTCGCGCAGATCGCTTTAATGGCTCACGACGTGATCAAGGCCGGGCGAGAGGCCAGGGGACGCAAGGACGTGAGATGCACGATCAGCGTGGGTGCGTTCGTGCCGAAGTCGCACACCTCGTTCCAATGGGTTGGGCAGACGCACCCTGAGATCACCAACGAGCGCCTCGCGATGCTAAAAGACCTAGTGATTGCCGACAAGGAATGTGGTCGGGCCATCACCATCAGGTTCTCAGACGGCAATCCGGGTCTGATTGAGGGTCTGCTGGCTAGGGGAGACCGCAGGGTCGGGCAGGTCATTGAAGCAGTTTGGCGAGCCGGCGGTAAATTCGACGGCTGGCGCGAGCACTTCGATTTCGACCGCTGGGTTGGGGTGGCGGAGGAAGAACTAAGCAAGTTTGGCGTCGATATCGCCTGGTACACCACCAGGGAACGCGAGGAGATCGAGGTGCTGCCCTGGGAACATCTCAACTCGGGTTTGGACAGGGGTTGGCTCTGGGATGACTATCAGGAATCGCTGGAGGCAGAGTCGCTGCCCGACTGCAGGTGGAGCGATTGCAACGACTGCGGTGTCTGCATGGAGCTGGGCGTTGATCTGGACTTCGGCGCGACGGGCAAGAAGCTCTTACCGATAGTTTTGGTTAGCAGCGGTCTGGGGGCGGGATGAGTGACATTCAGCCGCCGCAGAGCCCGCCTCCGGTGCAGAGGCTCTGGCTGCGCTATGCGAAGCGCAGCGTGGCCAGGTTCGCTAGTCATCGCGATTTCAGCAGGGTATTCCAGCGTGCGCTGAGAAGAGCGGGTGTCCCGATGGCCTATTCTTCCGGCTTTCATCCACACCCCAGGATCTCCTATGCCCAGGCAGTGCCAACCGGAGCAGCGAGCGAGGCCGAATATCTCGAGATAGCGCTGGCCGAAAAGGTCATTCCTGAGAAGTTAATCGAAGCGCTAAACGATTCGTTGCCCAGGGACTTCAGGGTTCTGCAGGCGGTCGAGGCGCCTGGCGGCAAACTGCAGGACAAGATGGCCGCCTCGATCTGGATGTGCAAGGTTCCAGAAGAAACGGATCGTCGCGCATTGCAGGCTGCGATTGCAGAATTTCTGGAACGAGACGAGGTCTTGGTGACCAGAAAGGCCAAGAAGGGGGATCGCACCTTCGATACCCGCCAGGCGGCACTCGAACTGCAGATCTTTCCTCTCGGCATGAGGGTGCTGCTCAAGCACGTAGTGCCGCTCGTCAGGCCCGATGACATCGTGAGGGCACTAATTTCGATTAATCCGCAGCTGTTCGAATTGCCCGATGTGTTATTTGACCGGTTGAGCCAGGGGCCGCTGTTAGACGGACATCAAATTGGCGACCCGCTGGCATAATTTGTGGTCTATTTAGCCAGATATGCAATAATTGTTCTTAGGCACTCGTGCCAGCCTGGCACGAACCGCAGGTATCCGCACCCCGAGATGCTTACAGCTGCGAATCCGCTGATTCAGTTGTTGCTGACTGAGTCTTGGTGATTCGTCTGAGTCCCGGGCACACGTCGCCAAGATCACAGGCCGCGCAGGTCTGAAGGTCTCGAGCGCCAAAAGATGCGAAAGCCGCGGGCCAACAGCTTTTTGCGTCTAACAGACGCCACGACCTCGCACGTGATGTGCGTTAAGGAGCCATGCATGGCTGAAAAACTTGATAATGCCGTCCATGAACCTGAAGTTTCGCAGGATTCCGGTTTGCCCCGTCCGCCCAGCGGGCGCAGGGCTGCAAGCCGACCGGCAGGCCCGCCTAAACAGGCGGCTAATACTAAAAAAGCCAATAATTCCGCAGAAAAAGCAGAAGCACCTGCTGAAAAATCTGACGCTTCCGAGAAGAAGGAAGAGGCATCGAGCGATAGCCAGCGCCGCCGTCCTGCTCGTCGTCGCAGATCCAGCAACAATCCGAAGACCGTGTCAGACGAGGCGAAAGCCGAATCGCTGGCCGGAGAGCCCAGCGAAAAAGCTAAAGCCGGTGTCGAACCAGAGCAGAAGCCTGAGCGCGAAAACTCCGACGATAAGAACGTCAAGGCCGAGACGCAGTCTCGTCGCCGCAGAAGAAAGCCCACAGCCGAATCGGAACCGAGCCCCGATTTGGAGGCGAAGCTCGATGAGGTTCTCGGCACTAAGAAGAACAGTCGGGGCGGCGCTGAGCGGAAGCCTGCTAGCGAACAGGGTGAAATCAACAAGGAAGCCGCGCTAGCTGATCTCACCGCTTCTATCGCCGGCAAATCAGAGGAGACAGAGCCGGCTAAGAAGACGTCTAAGAAGAAGGCTCAGCACACAAACCAGCAGAAGGATGCCTCCGGGTCAGAAGAGAGCTCATCGGAAGCAGAGGATTCCAACAAGAGCGAAACTTCGTCTGGATCCCGTCGACGTAGGCGACGCGGTGGTAGGCGTCGTCAAAGTAACTCGAACGAAGAAGACGCCGAAGCCACTGAAGAGGCACCGGAGGCGAAGTCCGAAGCTGACGGCTTCGAGGACAAAGACGAACATACTTCGGGAACCACTCGCAGGCGCCGGCGTAGGCGCCGCGGCGGCAGCTCTTCGGACGATGGCACCGCCATAGCGATTCGCCAGCCACGCTCGCGTGCCGTTAGCGATGAGATCACCAGCATTGAGGGTTCGACTCGCCTTGAGGCCAAGCGTCAGCGCAGGCGTGAAGGGCGCACCCAGCGTCGTCGCGCGCCGATTCTAACCGAGGCCGAGTTTTTGGCCAGGCGCGAGAACGTCAGCCGCAAGATGGTGATCAGACAGAGCGAGGACTTCACCCAGCTGGCCGTCCTTGAGGACAATATGTTCGTCGAGCATTACGTAGACCGTAAGAATTCGACCAGCCTGATCGGCAACATCTATCTCGGCCGCGTGCAGAACGTGCTGCCGAGCATGGAGGCGATCTTCATTGACATCGGCCGCGGCCGCAACGCCGTTTTGTATGCGGGCGAGGTTAACTGGGACGCCTTCGAGGTGGCCTCTGACAAGCGCCAGGTCGAGCAGGTCTTCAAGTCCGGAGACACCGTTATCGTCCAGGTGAGCAAGGATCCCGTGGGGGCTAAGGGAGCTCGACTTACCGGCCACATTTCTCTGCCGGGCCGCTACGTCGTTTATTCCCCGAATGGGCACCTTTCGGGCATCAGTCGAAAGCTGCCCGATACAGAGCGTTCGAGGCTCAAGAAGATTCTCGACGAGAATCTCGGTGATAACGCCTCGGTCATCGTCCGTACAGCAGCCGAAGGCGCGACGGAAGAGAATCTGTCTCACGACATCGATCGCCTGAAAGCCCAGTGGGAGGTTATCGAGAAGAAGGCCAAACGGGGCGGCGCGCCGGCGCAGCTATACGCCGAGCCGGATCTTACGCTCCGGACCATCCGCGATATCTTCACGGAGGATTTCGAAGAGCTAATCATCGCCGGTGCGGGCGGGCAGAACGACGCTTGGGACTCCGTATCGCAGTACGTCGAGATGATCGCCCCGCAGCTGTCCGACAGGCTGAAGAAGTGGGACGCCGAGCAGGGTGACCTCTTCGCCACGTATCGCATCGATGAGCAGATCTCTAAGGCGCTCGAGCGCAAGGTCTTCCTGCCTTCCGGAGGCTCCCTGGTTATCGACCGCACCGAGGCCATGACCGTCATCGACGTCAACACAGGTAAGTTCACAGGTAGTGGCGGCAACCTCGAGGAGACGGTCACGAAGAACAACCTGGAGGCCGCTGAAGAGATCGTTCGCCAGCTCAGACTGCGCGATCTCGGCGGTATTATCGTGATCGACTTCATCGATATGGTTCTGCCTGCCAACCGCGATCTGCTGCTGCGTCGCCTGATCGAGTGCCTGAGCAGGGATCGCACCAGGCATCAGGTTTCCGAGGTCACGAGCCTTGGCCTAGTGCAGATGACTAGGAAACGCATCGGCACCGGCCTCGCCGAGGCGTTCACCACCGAGTGCGAATCTTGTGGGGGACGCGGCTATCACCGCTTCGACACCCCGGTTGCTTCGCAGGCTCCTGCCGACGGCGGAGTGCGCCACGGCAAGCGGAACTCGAGGAGCGGCAAGAACAAGGCCAAAAACAACTAAATAAGGACGGGTCATTAGCCGTGGCAAGAAATTAAATCCGCGGTTTGCGAGCTTGCTGATAAGTCCGTATTATTGACCCTCGGTGCTTAAGCAACTGATTGCCCTTCTAAGTGAAGTTTTGGTTGCTAAAGCAGTAAAACTTTGAACTGTTCGTAATCGACGAGAGTCGATATTAATGAGAGTGAGTCAGGCGTGTACGCGATCGTGCGCAGTGGCAGCTGCCAGCAGAAGGTGGCCGTCGGTGACGTCGTCGAAATCGATCTGATCGGCGACGAAGTCGGCTCCAGCATCGAGCTGAAGCCAGTGATGCTGGTCGACGGCGATGACATCACCGCGGGTGCGGATCTAGGCAAGGCCAAGGTCACCGCCGAGGTGTTGGGTCAGACCAAGGGACCGAAAATCCGCATCCTGAAGTACAAGAACAAGACCGGTTACAAGCGGCGCATCGGGCACCGCCAGAAGTACACCCAGGTCAAGATCACAGACATCAAGGGGTGAATTAACGATGGCACATAAGAAAGGTGCTTCTAGCTCTAGCAACGGTCGTGATTCGAACGCTAAGCGCCTGGGCGTAAAGCGGTTCGGCGGCCAGCAGGTAAACGCCGGTGAGATCCTCGTTCGCCAGCGCGGCACTAAGCTGCATCCGGGTGAGGGAGTTGGACTAGGTAAGGACGACACCCTGTTCGCCCTTGTCGAAGGCACGGTTCGCTACGGCTCCACTCGTGGTCGCAAGGTCGTGAATGTTGACCCTGTAGAGGCTTAAAGAGCTTATAATCTTTATTAAGAGGTCGCGCCATTGGGTGCGACCTCTTTTTTACGCATCAAACTTTTCTCGCAAGATACGATTGTTCTAATCGGCTAGAGCTTAGGAAAATAAATGGCTATTCCATCGTTCGTCGACCGGGCAACGCTAACTGTTATTGCAGGTAGCGGAGGCAACGGTTGCGCGTCGGTTAGGCGTGAAAAGTTCAAGCCACTTGGCGGCCCCGACGGCGGTAACGGCGGTAACGGCGGCTCGATCATCTTTCGCGTCGACCCAGGCCTGCACACCCTAGTTGACTATCACCGCCAGTCTCAGCGCAAAGCCCAGAACGGTCAGCCCGGCATGGGTAATTTCCGAGCCGGCGCGAATGGCGAAGACATCATCTTGAACGTTCCGATCGGCACCGTCGTCAGCACATCCGACGGCGATTTTCTGGCAGATTTGACGGAAGGAAACCCCGAGTACGTCGTCGCTAAGGGAGGCCGAGGCGGACTGGGGAACGCCGCGCTGGCCAGCAAGGCCCGCAAAGCCCCCGGCTTCGCCCTGCTGGGTGAGCCCGGCGACGAGCTGTCTATCGTCCTAGAGATGAAGGTGGTCGCAGATATCGGCCTGGTCGGCTTTCCGAGCGCCGGCAAGTCGAGTCTGATCGCCGCCATTTCTGCAGCTAAGCCCGAAATCGCCGACTACCCATTTACTACCCTCGTGCCGAACCTCGGCGTGGTCGTGGCGGACGAGGTGACCTATACCGTCGCAGATGTTCCTGGGCTGATTCCGGGCGCCAGCGAGGGCAAGGGGCTCGGTCACGACTTTCTGCGTCACATTGAGCGTTGTCAGGCGCTGGTCCACGTGATCGACTGCGCCACCTACGAGCCCGGCCGCGATCCGCTTAGCGATTACGATGCGATCGAGAAAGAGCTGAGCAACTATGGCGGTCTGGAGGATCGTCCCCGCCTGGTGGCGCTGAACAAGATTGATGTTCCGGACGGCGGTGACATGGCTGACATCGTCATCGACAGTCTTCGCGAGCGCGGCCTAAAGGTCTTCCCAATCTCCACAAAGACCGGGGAGGGTCTCACCGAGCTTAAATTCGAGATGGCCAGGCTAGTTGCCGAGATGAGGAAGAACGAGCCCCAGACCGTGGCTCCGGTGATTACGCCGAAGCCGATCGACGTTAGGGATAAGACCCCATTCACCATAAAGCGGCAGGGCGACGGCGAAGGTGGCATGGTTTGGCGAGTCCGCGGTGAGCGTCCTGAACGCTGGGTGCGGCAGACCGATTTCTCAAACGACGAGGCCGTCGGATACTTGGCAGACAGGCTGAATCGGATCGGCATCGAAGACGAGCTGCTTAAGCTGGGGGCTGAGCCTGGGGATGCCGTCGCCATCGGTTCCGGCAAGAACCCGGTGATCTTCGACTTCTCGCCTCAGGTGGAGACCGGCGCGGAGTTGCTTGGCCGCCGCGGCGAAGATCCGCGTCTAGACGAGGTTCGTCCATCGGTTGCGCGTCGTCGTGAAATGGACGCGGAATACAAGCAGCAGAGGTCGCAGTCGCTTGAAGGTGTCGATCGCGATGTTAATTGGCGCGAGCAGCGTCGTCGCGAGCTTGAGGAAGACATGGCTCAGGACTTCGAGGATTAGCTATGGCCTGGAACGAGTCCGCGATTCGCAGCGCGATCAAAGACGCCCGTCGCGTGGTGATAAAGATTGGCTCTAGTTCGCTGAGCAGCGTCACCGGCGGCCTGGACATGGAACGGATCACCAGGTTGGTGATCGAGCTAGCCCAGATTCATCGAGGCGGCGCCGACGTGGTTCTGATCAGCTCTGGAGCCATCGCTACCGGCCTAGCGCCACTCAAGCTGAAGAGGCGACCGAGGGATCTGGCTCATCAGCAGGCAGCTGCCGCGGTTGGGCAGGGCCTCCTAATGCAGCATTACACGGAGCTGTTCTCGGCGCACGGAATCCTGGCGGGGCAGGTCTTGCTGACTGTCGAGGATCTCACGCGCCACGATAGCTACAACAACGCGCTGCGAACGCTGGGCACGTTGCTACGAATGGGTGTGATCCCGGTAATAAATGAGAACGACACCGTTGCCACGCACGAGATTCGATTCGGCGATAACGACCGCATTGCTGCTCTCATTGCGCAGCTGACAAGGGCCGACGCCCTCATTCTGCTAACCGATGTGCCAGGTCTTTACACCGCACACCCGGAAGAACCAGGGGCAGAGAAGATCACATTCGTCGAGGACGTCGAGAGTCTAAACGTCGACACGAGCAGGTTGGGTTCGGCGGTTGGATCCGGAGGGATGAAGAGCAAGGTGCAGGCTGCGCAGATAGCCGCGAGTGCGGGCATCCCGGTGGCCATGGCCAGGTGGGATGAGCTAGGTCCGGCAGCCAGGGGAGAGCAGGTCGGCACGGTTTTCGCTCCGATCGATAAACGCAGGCCCAGGCGACTGCTTTGGCTGGCCTACGCCTCTAGCTCGCAGGGCAAGCTCTATCTGGATGCGGGCGCAGAGCAGGCCGTGGTTGGCTCTAACGCTTCTTTGCTGCCGGCGGGAGTGACCCGCGTAGAGGGAGAGTTTGAGGCAGGAGACCCTGTTGATCTCTGCAACGAAAGAGGCGAAAGCATCGCCCGAGGCATCGTCGCCTATTCATCAGCCGAGCTGCCCGAGATGATTGGCCGGCACACCGTCGAACTCGCCGAATCGCTCGGCGACGAATACAACCGTGCCCTGGTTCACCGCGACATGCTCATTGTCTTGCATGCGGGAACCGAGTCCATCGGCGATCTGCCCAACTAAGATATAGCCCATGTCGATCGAATTCAGCGTTGAAGAACTCGGAAAGCGCGCTCGGATTGCGTCCTTGCAGCTGGCGGGTGCCTCCAGCAGCCAGAAGAACGATGCCCTAGAAATGATGGCGTCGGCGCTTGAGAGCGCAATCCCACAGGTGCTTGAGGCTAATCGTCTAGACGTCGATGCTGCCCGGGCTAGTGGCACGCCGGAGTCGCTGATTGACCGGCTTGCCCTCAACGAGGAGCGCCTCGGCCAGATGATTGCTGGCTTGAAGAAACTGATCGATCTATCCGATCCGATCGGTGAGGTGGAGCGCGGTTGGAAGCTCGCCAATGGCGTCAGAATCGATCAGGTTCGTGTGCCATTTGGTGTCGTCGGAATGATTTACGAGGCCCGGCCAAACGTCACGGCGGACGCTGCTGGCATCTGCTTAAAGTCCGGTAACGCGAGCTTGCTTCGAGGCAGCTCGAGCGCCATCAACAGCAATAGGTCGATCGTCGAGGCGTTGAGGGCAGGGCTGGAAAAGTCCGGGCTCCCTGCCGACGCCGTTTTGCTGGTCGAGGGCGGCCACGAGAGCACTCGCGCGATGATGGCTGCGCGAGGCCTGATCGATGTTCTTATTCCTCGCGGTGGAGCCGGGCTGATCAACGCGGTTGTTGAGGGCTCTAAGGTTCCCGTCATCGAGACCGGCACCGGCAACTGCCACCTTTTCGTTGATTCCGCCGCCGATCTAGACGTCGCGGAGAAGATCATCGTCAACGCGAAGGTTCAGCGTCCGAGCGTCTGCAACGCCTTGGAGACCCTGCTCGTTCACCGTGACGCGGCAGACGAGTTCATTCCTCGAATCGTCGGGACTCTCACGGCTAAATCGGTCACTCTGCATGGAGACGAGGCTTCATGCCGGATCGATTCTCGTGTCAAGCCGGCTAGCGAGACCGAATACGAAGTCGAATATCTTTCCCTCGACTTGGCCGTCAAAGTGGTCGACACGCTTGATGAGGCCATCGAGCACATTCGCAGGTACTCAACCGGCCACTCGGAAACCATCGTTACCCGCGATCTAGGCGCGTCAAACAAGTTCGTCGCCGCGGTCGATGCTGCCGCAGTGCTGGTCAACGCCTCCAGCCGCTTTGTGGACGGCGGAGAGTTTGGCTTCGGTGCCGAGATAGGCATCTCTACCCAAAAACTTCATGCCAGGGGGCCGATGGCTCTTCGCGAGATGACTTCTACGAAATACGTGATTGTCGGGGAGGGCCAGGTGCGCAGTTGACGCGCCGAAAATAATGATTGACAGCACCGAAACCGGACTAGTTCGCACAGACAGCAAGAGGCGTTATCGCCTTGGCGTCATGGGCGGCACGTTCGACCCGATCCATCACGGCCACCTGGTTGCGGCTAGCGAGGTGGCCGCTCGATTCCATCTTGATGAGGTGGTTTTCGTGCCGACTGGCATTCCCTGGCAGAAAGCCGGCAGGAAGGTCAGCCATGCCGAGGACCGCTACCTGATGACTGTGATCGCGACAGCTTCTAACCCCAGATTCTCGGTCAGCCGCGTTGATATCGAGAGACCCGGAAACACCTATACCGTGGATACGCTGCGGGAGATCAGAGAGAAGCGCGGTGAGGCAGACTTGTACTTCATCACTGGCGCCGACGCGATGGCATCGATCCTGACATGGCGCGGGGCAGGGGAGCTATTTGACCTAGCCAAGTTCGTCGGCGTCTCGCGCCCGGGCGTGGATCTCGGCAAGAAGGACATCAGCCACCTGCCGTCAGACAAGGTGACGTTGCTGGAAGTTCCAGCCATGGCGATTAGTTCTACTGAGTGCCGAAAGCGGGTTGGTGAGGGTCTGCCTCTCTGGTATTTGGTGCCAGACGGCGTGGTGCAGTACGTAGCCAAGCGTGGTCTTTACACAGACAAACAAGACGTCGAACCACTACAAGTTTCGAAAGATTAACTAAGGGAGTTTATGAGCGCAACCAGCCAAGCAATAGCTACGGCACGAATAGCAGCTGCGGCAGCCGAGAAGAAAATCGGCCACGACATCGTCGCCTTCGATGTCTCCGAGCAGCTTGCGATAGCTGATATTTTTCTAATCGTCTCTGGCAATAACGAGCCCCAGGTAGGCGCGATCGTTGATGAGATAGTTGCGCAGATCATCGAAAAGGACAACGCGAGGCCGATCCGTCGCGAGGGCGAGAACGAGCAGCGCTGGGTGCTGCTGGACTATGGCGACGTTGTCGTTCACGTCCAGCATCAGGAAGATCGAGCCCTCTACAACCTGGAGAGGCTCTGGAAAGACTGCCCGAAGATTGACCTGCAGCTAAGCGAATAAGACTGCAGGTCGAGCGCCCGTCTTACTAGAACGTCATGCCAACCAGGTGGCCGAAGGCTCCCGTCACCAGCATTGCTAGCGCACCACCGGCTATCACTCTGATCACCGGTCGGATGCTCTTCGTCTCGGACAGCCTCGAAGAAATGTAACCCGCGATGCCTAAGGCGATTACGGTAATGACGAAGGTCATCGGGATCTTCACGGAGACCGGGAAAGCCAATATTGCGGTCATCGGCAGTATCGCACCGAGGATGAATGACACCGCGGACGAGAATGCGGCATGCCAGGGGTTGACGAATTCCTCGGAATCAATCGAGTAGCGAGCCCTGACGTGCGCTCCGACCGGATCTTCGAAAACGTACTCTTCGGCAACTTTCCGTGCGGTCTTGGCCGACAGCCCGTTCGACTGATAAATGTGTACCAGTTCTTCGAAGGTATCAATGGGGCTCTGAGCGACTTCCTGGCTAACCTTCGCGACCAGAGCCTTCTCTGTGTCCTTCTGGGTAGAGACGGAAACGTATTCGCCCGCAGCCATCGAGATAGCACCGGCGATAACTGCGGCCAGGCCTGCGGTGAAGATCGCAGCGTTGTTTGCGGGAGCAGCGGCAGCTACTCCGACGACGACTCCGGCTGTCGATACGATGCCGTCGTTAGCCCCAAGCACGCCGGCTCGAAGCCAGTTCAATTTAGCTGCTGTTTGTACGCTTTTGTCGTGCAAGCTGGTCTGGCGAGTTTCGTTGCCATTAGCGACAGTCATCATTCACTCCGAAAATAGTCGCGTTTTATTCACCTTAAAGGCCATTTGACTAGGCGACAAGGAATGAAAGGCTAGCTTGATTATTACTTTGATACCCCGATTCGGAAACTAACTTAGGCTTGGGTTTGTATTGGTTACATGAGTTGTTTTTACTAGTTCTTCTGCGCCGCTGTTAATTGAAGAGGCGAAAGTAGCTTAGAAACCGTCGAGAGCAAGAGAGAACCGCCTGGGCTAACTCAAGAGGGGTAGATTGCCGAATCGGCGAAAATTAATGAAAATCACATGCAAAACGCTGCAGCATGCACCCATTTAGCTTGCCTTTAGGCTAACTTGTAAGTTAACAACTTATTAACTTTTGTTTTCACCCAACTCAAGTTGATAGTAACCAGGTTAGCGTTCAGCTAGCTTGAAAATAATGGCTACTAGGTTTGCAAAGGAGCAGACTATGGCACAACAGTCCACACCGCTTGCCACACAAAAGCGCCCGTTCTCGTTGCGTGATTGCTTTGGCTACATGTTTGGTGATTTCGGTAACGACTTCACATTCATCCTGCAGTCGACATTCTTCATGCTTTTCTACACCAACGTCATTGGCATCAATCCGGCCCACGTTGGTTTACTTTTTTTGGGTGCCCGCATTCTAGACGCCTTTACTGACGTCGGCATGGGCATCATCGTTGACCG
>CAUPIJ010000004.1:0-113857 GCA_963511305.1 uncultured Propionimicrobium sp. | reverse complement strand
TCGGCCACATCCTCGCCGAGGACGGCCGCAAGATGAGCAAGCACCTGGGCAACATCCTGGAGCCGATCCCTCTGCTCGAAAAGCATGGCGCAGACGCGGTTCGCTGGTTCATGGCCTGCTCCGGTTCGCCGTGGTCGTCGCGTCGCGTCGGTCATACCGCGCTGCAGGAGACGGTTCGCAAGGTGCTGCTGACGCTGTGGAACACCGTTTCTTTCCAGGCGCTCTACGCGCACGCCAACGACTGGACGCCGGCAGAGGGCCAGGCCCCCGATGTAGCCGGTCGTCACGTGCTGGATCGCTGGCTGATCTCTGCCACCCAGCGCCTGGTCAAGGAAGTCACCGCGAGCCTTGAGAACTTCGACACCCAGCACGCCGGCACGCTACTGCAAACCTTCGTCGACGACCTGTCGAACTGGTACGTGCGCCGCTCGAGGCGCCGCTTCTGGTCTGGCGATCCGTCGGCTCTGTGGACCCTGCACGAGACCCTCGAAACGCTGTCGCGCGTGATGGCCCCGATCACCCCGTTCATGGCCGAGAAGATCTGGCAGTCGCTGGTCGTACCGACCACCGACGGTGCGCCCAATTCCGTACACCTGACCAGCTGGCCGGTCGCCGATGAGTCTCTGCTGGACGAGAAGCTGGAGGCGGCGATGGATCTGACCAGAACCATCGTCGAGCTTGGTCGCGCAGCCCGCGCCGAGGCGCAGATCAAGACGCGCCAGCCGCTGAGCCGCGCGCTGGTCAGCTCCGCGGCACACGATCAGCTGACCGAGGAGTTGGTTGACGAGATCACCGCCGAGCTGAACGTTCGAGCCGTTGAATCTTTCCGCGCCGCCGGTGACCTGGTGGACTACTCCGCCAAGGCGAACTTCCGCGCACTAGGCAAGCGCTACGGCAAACAGACCCCGATCGTCGCCAAGGCAGTGGCCGAGGCCGACGCCGCCATACTGGCGGCCAAGACTCAGGCCGGCGAGACCATCGTCCTCGACGTGCCCGAGGTGGGCGAGGTCGAGCTGAGCGCCGATGACGTGCTGATCACCGAGCGTCCGCGCGAGGGCTGGAGCGTCATGGAAGGTGACGGGCAGACCGTCGCTCTCGACCTCAACCTAACCGACGACCTGGTTCGCGCCGGACTGGCCCGCGACGCCGTCCGTTTCATCCAGGAAACTAGGAAGGCGATCGGCCTTGATGTTTCCGACCGCATCTCGCTGCGCTGGGAGGCCGCCGATCGTATGCTGAAGCAGGCCATCGAGGAGCACGCCGAGCTTATCGCCGGCGAGGTGCTGGCCGTCGAAATGCGCGAGGCTGAGGCCGGCATGGACTGGTCCTGCGACGACGACCTCGGCCTGCAAGTTGCCATCGAGAAGGTGGCTACTAGCTAGGCCGTGACAAATCCGAACGGGCTCGCACTCAATTTCTTGGGTGCGAGCCCGTTTTGCCTAGCCAGAGCGTTTTGCGTTTCTGGAGTGCGAAAAATTCGTGTGAGGCGAGTCGGATTTGTCACGGCTACGACTGTTGTTGCCCTGTCCAGTTGCTAATACACTTCGACGCTTCGGGGATGTTGTGCAAGCATTTAACCCGAATTTGAAAGGCGTTGAATGACTGATACGAACTGGCAAGCCATCGCGATGATCGTCTACTTCGTGGCGATGATCGTGATCGGGCTTTGGGCGTACACCCGAACCAGAAACCTGGACGACTACATGTTGGGTGGGCGCGACCTAAACCCGGCCGTGGCAGCGCTGTCCGCAGGCGCCGCGGATATGTCGGGCTGGCTACTGATGGGCTTGCCTGGCGCGCTGTACCTGGCCGGCGTCGTCGAGGGCTGGATTGCCGTCGGCCTGACCATCGGCGTCTGGGTCAACTGGAAGGTGACGGCTCCGAGGCTGCGGTCATATACCCAAGTCGCGGGCAACTCCATCACGCTGCCGTCGTTCCTGGGTAACCGCGTGCACGACGATTCGAAGATGCTGCGGATGGTCGCTGGCCTGATCATCTTCGTTTTCTTCACCTTCTATGTCTCGAGCGGCATGGTGGCCGGCGGCACCTTCTTCGAGTCGGCCTTCGGCGTGGAATACCACGTGGGTATGACGATCGTCGCCGGCGTTGTGGTGCTCTATACGCTGGTGGGCGGCTTCCTTGCGGTCTCCTGGACTGACATGGTTCAGGGGTTGATGATGGTCTTCTCGCTGGTCGCGGTGCCGATCGCGGGCGTGGTCGCGCTTGGTGGTTTTTCAAAGGTCGCCGCCGGGGTGGCGCAGGTGAACCCGGACTTCCTTTCACCGTTCGGCGGGGCAACGGTGATCGGTGTGCTCAGCTCGCTGGCTTGGGGACTTGGCTACTTTGGTCAGCCGCACGTCGTCGTGCGATTCATGGCGATGCGCAGCCCGAGCGAGGCTAAATCTGCTCGACGGATCGGCATCGGCTGGATGATCTTCTCGGTGCTGGGCGCATGCGGCACCGCCATCGTTGCGATCGCGGCCAACCGGGCTGGCGTAATCAACGTCGCTGAGGGCCAGCACGAATCGGTCTTCATTCTGATGGGGCAGAAGCTTTTCCCGGCTTTCATCGCCGGCTTTATGCTGGCCGCGATTTTGGCGGCGATCATGTCTACGATCTCGTCGCAGTTGTTGGTCACCGCCTCGGCTATGGTCGAGGACATCTACCGCGGCTTCAGCAGACGCGAGATCTCCGATTCCGCTGAGGTGAACCTCGGTCGGTTAGCCGTGCTCTCGGTCTCGGTGCTCGCGGCCATTTTCGCCTGGTTCCGGACGGACTCGATCCTGGCTTTGGTCAGCTTCGCCTGGGCCGGCTTTGGTTCGGCGTTCGGCCCGATCGTGTTGCTGTCGCTGTACTGGCGCAAGCTGACCACTCAGGGCGCGATAACCGGAATGATCGTCGGCGCTGTTACCGTTGGCGTCTGGGGCACCGCCGGTTGGTTCGGACTCTACGAGATCATCCCCGGTTTCGGGCTCTGCCTGCTCTCGGCGATCGTCGTATCTAGGCTGACTTATCGCCCGAACGCGCAGATCGATCGCGAGTTCGATGCGGCGGTGAAACTTGCCAACGCGTCGCGCAGCGAGATCGACGAGCACTGCAGCGTTTAGGAGTAACCTGGTTGGCTATGAAGGTTGTTAGTCGCGCTCAACTGCTCGCCGATGCCGCCGATCCGCTGGCTGCTTACCAAACCGGTGAGGACGATATCTGCCTGCTGGGCGAGGGGTTCTGGGCTACTGTCTCGACTGAGCGGCCGGGATTGGGCGGCGCCCTGGTTTTCGCCCAGAAGCCCATAGACGCCGATGCGGTGCTCGCCGAACTGGTGCGGCTATCGAAGGCCAAGGGTCTGGAGCTCTGCTGGCTTTCCGCGGAGGGCGACTTCGAGATCACCCAGGAACCCTGGACTAGGGGAGATCAGTGGGTGTGGATGTGGGCGCAGCGAGTGGTCGCAGAGGGCAGCTTCGATTTCGTTGAGCTTGACGACGATGCCGACGCGCAGGAAATCCTCGACTTCGCGATGCCGCTGAATCCGCTTTTTGAGGGCATGCCCGGCCAGGGCATTAATGAGTTCTGGGTCGGCGCTCGCGACGGTGACAAGCTGATCGGTTGCGGAACGGCTCGTCGCACGCCTGCTGGCTACGGCTATCTGGCGGGCATTCTGGTCGACCCGGCCTATCGTGGCAGGGGGCTGGGCAGCGCTATCATCGCCGAGTTGAGCCGGCGGTTTTTGGAGACACACCCGGTGGTCACGTTGAGTGCGTATTCGAAGAACAAAAGTGCAATTAGCGTCTATCGCCGGCTCGGTTTCAATCTGGCTCACGAGTTTTCGTCGTGGTCGACCCGGCCGTTTGTGAGCTAGCCCGATCAGACCCTGAAATGAATCCCAAGGCGTTTCCTGCTACCTGAGAAATAGCAGGTACCTTCAGACCGTCTGACCGGCGCGGGTTAGGCTAAGGCCATGACTGTCTCGTTAGTGAAGAACGGACGTGCAGCTAAACGGCCCCGTCTTTCGTCGATCCTGCTCAAACAGGTGATGGCTGTTACGGGAGTCATTTTCGTTGCTTTCGTATTCATTCACATGTTCGGCAACCTAAAGGTCTTTCAAGGCGCTGAGGCCTTCAACAACTACGCGAGTTGGCTACGCGAGGTTGGCTACCCGCTGCTGCCGAAGAAGAGCGTGCTTTGGGCGTTACGCATCGTGCTTTCGTTGTCGCTCGTGGCGCATGTGACTAGCGGATTGATAATTTATTTCCGCGGCCGAAAGGCTCGCGGCAAGAAAAAGCTGAAGCTTTCCCGCATGGGCAAGAATGCCTGGATGATGGTGCCGACCGGCCTGGTGATCGGCGTCTTCATCGTCGTCCACTTGCTGGATCTGACCATCGGACGGGCCGTGGCTCCCGAGTCTTTCGTCTCCGGAAACGCCTACCAGAACCTGGTCGCTAGCTTCTCGCGTCCCGCGATGGCCACCTTCTACGTTTTCGCGATGCTGCTAATCGCGCTGCACATCGCTCACGGCGCGCGCACCATGATGCAGGACTTCGGCGTGACAGCCCCGCGCACCAGGCAACTATGGGCGCTGCTCGGTTCGCTGGTGGCAATCATTATTTTGCTGTGCAACGCGGCAATCCCAGTGTTCGTGCAGGCAGGAGTGATTTCATGAGTTTCCTAAAGAAGCTGCAGTCGGTATTTTCTGACGCGCCCAAGCCTGAACCCGCCCCGGTAGATCCCCAGCGCGCGCATGCCACAGGGGCCAAGCGGGCTATGGACGCTCCTGGTCCCCAGCACCCGAAACCCCTACTCGGCGAGCTCGACGCGCACGTTCCTGACGGTGATCCGCGTACCGCTTGGCGTCGTCGACAGGCCGAATATCGCCTAGTCAACCCAGCAAACCGCAGGAAGATGAAGCTGATCGTGGTCGGTACCGGCCTGGCTGGCAGCGGCGCTGCTGCGGCGCTGGGAGAGCTCGGCTACGACGTCGACTGCTTCACATTCCACGATTCCCCGCGACGTGCCCACTCGGTCGCTGCGCAGGGTGGTATTAACGCGGCCCGCGCCCGCAAGGTGGATGGAGACTCCATCGAGCGCTTCGTCACCGACACCATCAAGGGCGGCGACTTCCGCGCCCGTGAGGCCGACGTCGTCCGCCTGGCCGAGGAATCTGTCAAGGTGATCGACCACATGCAGGCCATCGGCTCGCCCTTCGCCCGCGAATACGGCGGCCAGCTGGCCACCCGAAGCTTCGGTGGCGTGCAGGTCTCGCGCACCTACTACACGCGCGGCCAGACCGGCCAGCAGCTGCAGATCAATAGCGCCCAGGCGCTGCAGCGGCAGGTGGCTCGCGGCACGGTCAAGCTGCACACCCGAACCGAGATGCTCGACCTGATTGTCGCAGACGGCAGGGCGCAGGGCATCGTCACCCGCGACCTGGTTACCGGCGAGATCAAGACCTGGACCGCCCACGCGGTCATCCTGGCTACCGGCGGCTACGGCAGCGTCTTCTTCCATTCGACGCTGGCCATGAACTCGAACGTCACCGCCACTTGGCGGGCGCACAAGCGCGGTGCATACTTCGCCTCGCCCGCGTTCGTTCAGTTCCACCCGACCGCTCTGCCGGTTTCCAGTTACTGGCAGTCGAAGACCGTGCTGATGAGCGAGTCGCTGCGCAACGACGGGCGAATCTGGGTGCCGAAGAACGCCGACGACGACCGCGCGCCCAATGACATTCCCGAAGAAGACCGCGACTACTACCTGGAACGGCGCTATCCGGCATACGGCAACCTGACTCCACGAGACGTGGCGTCGCGTGCGGCTCGAGTCGAAATCGAGGCGGGCAGGGGTGTCGGACCGCTCAAGAACTCGGTCTATCTGGACTTCCGTGACGCCATCAACAGACTCGGCAAAGAAACGATCGCCGAGCACTACGGCAACCTCTTCGATATGTATAACGACGTCACCGGCGAAGATCCCTACACCGAGCCGATGCGCATCGCTCCCGGCGCCCACTTCTCGATGGGCGGCTTGTGGAGTGATTTCGATCAGATGACTTCGCTGCCTGGTCTGTTTGTTGGCGGTGAGGCCGGCAACAACTACCACGGCGCCAACCGCCTGGGCGCGAATTCGCTGCTCAGCGCGTGCGTCGATGGGTGGTTCACCCTGCCGCTGTCGGTGCCGAACTATCTAGCCGACTATGTCGGCAAGCCGCCGCTGAGCCAGGATGCCCCCGAGGTGCAGCGGGCTAAGCAGGAGACCGAGCAGAGGATAAGCCGGTTGCTAAATAACAAGGGCAAGACGCGTCCAGCCACTTTCCACCGCAGGCTCGGCGATATTTTGTATCAGCACTGCGGAGTCTCGCGAAACGAGAAGGGTCTTCGCGAGGGTCTGGCGAAAGTTCGGGTGCTGCGCGACGAGTTCCATCGTGACGTGCTCGTGATGGGTGAGGGGCATCAGCTGAACCAGGAGCTGGAGAGAGCCGGCCGCGTGTCTGACTTCTTCGAGCTCGCCGAGTTGATCATCCTGGATGCTCTGGAGCGTGAGGAATCGTGCGGCGCGCACTACCGCGAGGAATTCGCCCTGGCTGACGGCGAGGCGGCCCGAAACGACGAGAAGTGGTGCAACGTTTCCGCCTGGGAGACCACGCCTTCCGGCGACCACGTGCGTCACACCGAGCAGCTGCACTTCGAACTGGTTCCGCTACAGGTTAGGAATTACCGATGAGGATCGAGCTAGAGGTCTGGCGCCAGGCCGGGCCAAACGACCAGGGTCGCTTCGAGACCTACACTCTTGAGGACGCGACTCCCGAGATGAGCCTGCTTGAGCTGCTGGATCGGCTCAATCAGCAGCTATTCGACGAGGGCATCGAGCCGATCGCATTTGAGTCGGACTGTCGCGAGGGTGTCTGTGGCGCCTGTGGTGTGTCTGTGAACAATCGTCCACACGGCCCGGTGCCCAATACCCCGAGCTGTCGCCAGCATTTGCGTGCGTTCGGTGATGTCGACAAGCTGCGCATCGAGCCGTTCAGGGCGGCGGGATTCCCGGTTGTTAGAGATCTGATTGTTGATCGTTCCGGCCTTGACGACGTCATTCGCGCTGCAGGTCACGTGGCCGTTGATGCCGGAACCGCCCCGGACGCCGATGACCTGCTGATCACCCACGAGGAGGCCGAAAAGACCCTGGATTTCGCGGCCTGCATCGGTTGCGGCGCCTGCGTTGCGGCTTGCCCAAACGGTGCCGCATACCTTTTCGGTGGCGCGAAGCTGGCACACCTGGCCTTGATGCCGCACGGCTCGAAGGAGCGCGGCAAGCGGGCCAAGGCCGCCGAGGCTGTCTTGGATGCAGAGTTCGGGCCTTGCTCCAGCTACGGCGAGTGCGTGCAGGTTTGTCCGGCTGGTATTCCGCTGGAAGCTGTTGCTGCCGTCGCTGGCGAGCGGTTGCGTTCGTTCTTCCGAGGGAAGGCTGACTAGGGTCTTTGACGAGTTTTCGCGTTTAGAGGCACCCCCTCTGAAAGCGCAAAGATCTGGCCTGTTATAAATGTTCGTATACCCGTTTGAACCAGGGGTGGGTCAGACGGAATTATCGCGAAAGCGACCATATCGCGAAAGCGACCAGAGGCGGGTTCAATGGCGAGCTCGCCTCTAATAATGTCTTGGTGTTTTACTACGATGTGGATGCGATAGGCAAAGCAAACGTGTTCGACTAGAGTTAACGCGACGAATGAAAGGCGTTAATGGTGAATAACGACACCAAGTATGAATCCACACCGCTTGCGCGTACCTGTGTCACGGAACGCGAGTTGGTGGAGGGGCGTATAGTCGCCAAGTTCGGTGGTTCATCGGTCGAAGATGCGGAGTCCATCAAGCGAGTTGCCCGCCGAATCGCCGAGGCGCATCGCAGCGGTAAACAGGTAGTGATCGTCATTTCCGCGATGGGCGACACCACCGATGATCTGATGGATCTCGCGCTGGAGGTCAGCCCGAATCCGCGTCCGCGCGAACTTGACATGCTGCTGACTACGGGCGAGCGCCAGTCGGCCGCTCTGCTTGCCATGGCGCTGAACGATCTCGGTGTCGAGGCGCTGAGCTACACCGGCTCCCAGGCGGGCGTCATCACCACGGCAACGCACGGCGATGCCCGGATTCTCGATATCACCCCGCGTCGCGTCGCCGAGTCGCTGGAAGATGGCATGGTGGTTATCGTCGCCGGCTTCCAGGGAGTTAGCTACGACACCAAGGACGTCACCACGTTGGGTCGTGGCGCGTCCGATACCACGGCGGTGGCGCTGGCTTCCGCGCTTAATGCCGAGGTCTGCGAGATCTACACGGACGTCGACGGCGTCTTCACCGCGGATCCGCGCATCACTAAGGGCGCGCGCAAGATCGACGAAATCACTTATGAGGAGATGCTCGAGATGGCTGCTAACGGCGCCAAGGTTCTGCATCTTCGCTGCGTCGAATACGCCCGCCGCGAGAACGTGGCGATTCACGTGCGCAGCTCATTCACCAACAAACCAGGCACGATCGTGCGTGGCAGCATCGAGGACGGCAATCTCACCGCCGCAGAGGAGAAGCGAATGGAACAGGTTTTAATCAGCGGAATTGCCCACGATCGTTCCGAGTCGAAAATCACCGTCGTTGGCGTTCCCGACCAGATCGGCAAGGCTGCGCGCATATTCAGCCTGATCAGCGCAAACAACATCAACATCGACATGATCGTGCAGAACGTCTCGGAGGTGTCTAGCGGCGCCACGGACATCACTTTCACGCTGCCCAGCGAGGACACCGATCGCGCGATGAGGGCCCTTGAGGAGGCCAAGGACGAAATCGGTTTCACGGATCTGCGCTTCGACGAGCAGGTGGGCAAGGTTTCCGTGATCGGGGTGGGCATGCGCTCGAACCCTGGCGTGACAGCAACGTTCTTCGAGGCTCTGGCCGACAACGAGATCAACATTCAGATGATCAGCACCTCTGAGATCCGAATCTCGGTAGTTGTCGACATCGACCAGCTTGACGACGCGGTTCGTGTCGCCCATTCGGCCTTCGGTATGGACGCAGATACCGAGGCAATTGTCTATGCGGGGACCGGCCGTTGAGTAAAGGCGGTTTCAGCTCCGAGGCCGATGATGTCGAGCGGCATAGCGTAGGACGCAACAGCGCGCTGATGGCATCGGGGACCATGGTCTCCAGGGTTCTCGGTCTAGTTCGCACGTCGCTTACCGGCGCCGCGATCGGCCTTGGTGTGGTCGGCGACGCCTTCAACGGCGCAAATCAGCTACCAAACTATATTTACTTGCTCATCTCGGGCGGGCTGCTTGAGCCAGTCATCGTCCCGCAGATCGCGAAAGCGGCGAAGCGCGCAGACGCGAAGAGATACATCGATCAGCTGGTGACCATCTCGTTGCTGATGCTAGCTGCGGTGACGGTGGCCGTCACCGTGGCGGCGCCGTGGCTGTTCTCGCTGCTTCAGTTGACGCCCGAGGCGCAGAAGCTCGGCACGATCTTTGCTTTCATCTGCCTGCCTCAGGTCTTCTTCTATGGCCTGTACACCGTGCTGAGCCAGGTCTTGAACGCGCGCGGCCTGTACGGCGCGCCGATGTGGGCTCCCGCGATTAACAACGTGGTGTCGATCGCCGGCCTTGCCGCATTTATCGGGCTCTACGGGCTAGGCCAGAACGATGCGGGCACGTGGACGGCCGCGATGATTTGGCTGTTCGCCGGCACGGCGACGCTGGGCATCGTGGCCCAGGGGCTGATCCTGATCCCGCCGCTGCTCAAGGACGGCTTCAAGTGGCGGCCACGATGGGGATTCCCACGCCAGGAATTCGCCCATCTGTCGCGCTACACGTTCTGGACTTTCCTGGCGCTGCTAGCGTCGACGATCAGCGGGCTGGTCATTCTTTCGGTCACCTCTAGGATGCCGACGATCGCGATAGAGAAGGGCATCGAGGGTTTCGTAGCGGGAAATAACGTAATGAACTATGCGTTCATGATCTTCATGCTGCCGCATTCCATCGTTGCGCTCAGCGTGGTCACCGCGCTTTTCCCGCCGATGACGCGTGCCTGGCAGGCGCAAAACATGCCCTCGCTCCGCAGGCTGCTGAAGCAGGGCCTGGAACTGCCCGCGGTCTTCCTAATCCCGGCCTCTGTCGCAATAACTGTGCTGGCCTCGCCGCTGGTGCGGGTTATCTTTCCTGGTAATACCCCGGAAGAGTTGGACGCGCTGGCGCCGGTTTTGATTGCGATGTGCATCGGCCTGTTGCCGTTCTCGATCATGACGCTGCAGCAGCGCTACTGCTTTGCATCCGAGCAGGGGAAGACGAATTTCGCGTTCCAGGGCTTTCTCGCTGTCTTTCAGTTGGTAGTCGCCTTGTGCGCGGTTAATTTCGCCGACCCCGGGCAAGGTGTTTTAATCGTGGCTCTGGGCCAGTCTGGCGCATACGTACTGGGCACGATCTCGTTCGTGATATTCGCCCGGCATCAGGTGCGTAGGCTCTCCCTGTTCGGCACGCTTAGGCTGTACGTTCGGCTCATCATCGCATCGGCGTTGGCCGGTTTCTGCGCCTGGGGCAGTTCCCAGCTTGTTTTGATGATCGGCGTGAGGTGGTTGCTGCAGGTGGTTGCGCTGGGCATCGGCTGCTTGGTTTTCATCGCCATCTTCACGGTCTGCGCTCGCGTTATGCGCATCACCGAATACTTCGATCTGATCACCAGCATGGTGGGCAGGTTCCGCAGGTCTTGAACTAGCTCCGTGACAAATCCAACATTTCGGAGCCCGAATTTGGTGCCACGGTTTCGGCTATAAGCTCATGGCTAGGGGTTTTATATTCAGCCATCTGAAAGCTGGTTCTTGAAATGTTGGATTTGTCACGGCAATTCCGTAGCACCCACAATTTCGTCCCACTCTAGGTTGCGGTTCAACAGCCACGTGATTGTGCGGAGTCTGGGCAGAACGATCATTTCGTCTGCTCCGATGTCCTGGCCGTCTCGCCAAGCCCACAGTAGGGAGGCCATGCGTTCCTGCTCGTCTAGCAGTTCGCTCACGCTTCGGAGCTCTGTCTTGGAGATAAACCCGTCCTCGTTGCCTAGCAGTAGCGGTTCGGCGAGTTCCAGGCCGTCGACGGGCGTGTCTGGCCAGTCGATATGGACCCGTCGGGTTGCCCACAGCAGCTCCTTCAAGGACTCGCCTGCATCGGGAGCCGCGTTTTTCGGATACATGCCTTTCTCGCTAGGCGTCATCGCTGCCAGCGCGCGCGGGAAGGTGTGATTATCTGGCGTTTCCAGGTTCTCGGCGGTCAGGTATTGCGCTGTGACGCACAGTGCCAGCGAAAGGGTGCGAAGCCCCACTACCTGATCCAGCTGGGGGACGACCTCGTCAAAGGCCCTAACCGGGCGGATCGTCTCCGGAACCGAGACGCCCCGCTTCGCCAAGAAGCCTCGCCACTTCTGCGCTCTGGAGAGTCGTTCGGGCAGCATCGGCACCGATGAACCTTCCGATGCCAGGCTGTAGCCATGCGGGTCGAGCAGCTTTCCGCCAGCCAGGAGTAGGGAGCTGGTTACTGCAGCCCAATTCTCGAGGTCCGCCATTCGATCTTGTGGCACCTCGAGAAAATAGACACGCTGAGTGGCCCGCAGGTGGTCTAGCACGTCTGCCCTGTTCGTGCCCAAAGCCTGGGAGGCGCTAAAGCAGAGTTCAGAAATGTTTTGGAAAATGCTCGTGTCTTTGGTTTCGCCGATCCAAACAGGTCTCGAATCCTCCATCTGGTTGGCGAAATCTGGCTCAACGAAACTGGCGAGAGTGGAATATGCGATAACGAGCATAAGCCCAAGATTAACGAAAAAGGTTCCGCAAGCCCATTACCTCGGAGCCTGTCGTCGGTGCTACTAGAAAAACCGTGACAGATCCGACTCGTCTCAACCAAAGTTATCAGGGTAGCTATCTAAAATGCCTAGCCAGAATAAGATGCTGGGTTTGCAGAGCCCAAAATGTGGCGAGATGAGTCGGATTTGTCACGGGGTTCGAAGTCTGATTGCGCAACTGGCGATTCGTCGGGGTTTTCGCGCTTTCCTCGGCCTCGGTCGCAGGTTTGGTTTGGGCGGTGACCTTGCTGTCCTGCGTCGGGGTTATCGCGCTTCGCGCTGCAACCCCTTCCTCGGATTTGGTCATGAGAAAGCTAGTTTTCTCATCGTGTTCTCGGGGTGGATGGTGATCTTGCGATTCGTCGGGGTTATCGCCCCTTCGGGGCTACAACCCCCTCCTTGGCCTCGCTAATGAGAAAACTGCGTTTTCTCATTAGTCTCGGCCTGCGTCGGGGTGACAGGATTTGAACCTGCGACCTCTTCGTCCCGAACGAAGCGCGCTACCAAGCTGCGCCACACCCCGTGTTATCAGCCCTCTAAAACAGGGCCGACGTTCATATTAACCCACCACAAGACAGAAATGCCAAATCTGCGGCAGTAATGTCTTCGGGGATCAGGCCTGCGGGGTGGTTTCTTCCGAAATGGTCTGGATCTCTTCGGCTAGCTTCTTCTGTGGCCTCAGCCTGAAAAGGAAGAAGCAAGCCAGGAAGATGATGACATCAAGGGCGGCGCAGAAAATCAGATGGCGATTCAGGTTCTGCGGCATGTTCGCCAGGGTCGTCAGCACCTGGCTGAACAATACGATTACGGTAACTAGCAGCGCAGATGGCAGGGCCTTGCGGTAGTAGAACATACCTCTCCTAATTTTTCTTTGCAGTGAGGGTCAAGAGTGTGGCTTCCGGCCTGCAAAACAGCCTTACCGGGGCATAGGGACTAGTGCCTAAACCGGCAGAAACGTGCAGGGGCAGGGAGTGGCCGCAGTGGCTCCATTCGCTCAACCCACTGGCCTGAGCCAGAGGAATATCGCAGTTCGCCACGATCGAGCGGTTAACCGGAAGGCAGACCTGGCCGCCGTGCGTATGCCCGGCAAAAATCATGTCCAGATCATCCTCAGCGAATGCGTTTAGAACCCTCTGATAGGGCGCGTGCGTAACCGCGAAGCTGGCATCGACTGAATCGTCACGCGGGCCCGCTACTAGGTCATAGCGATCCATGTTCGCGTGGGCGTCAGCCGTGCCGCGTAGCTCGACCTTTCGGCCGCCGGCATTAACTATTCCCTTAGCGTTGTCGAGATCAAGCCAGCCGCGGGACTCTAACTCGCCTCGAAGCTTACGCCAGGGCAGGGGAACACGAGTCTTCGTGGATCCCGAGCTGGAGTCTCCGAACAGGTATTTAAACGGGTTCAGAGGCTCGGGCTTCACCTTGTCGTTGGTGCCGAATACGAAACCACCGGGAACATCCAGCAGGGTGCCGAGAGCGTCGATCAGCGGCTCGATCGAATCGGCCGATGAGATGTTGTCGCCAGTGTTGATGACGAGATCCGGCTTAGTTTCTTGGAGCCTGGACAGGAACCTCAGCTTCTGGCGCTGGTAAGTCATCAGGTGGATATCAGAAATGTGCAGAACCCTGAGCGGCTTTTGCCCGGCAGGTAGCGCCTCAACCTCTGCCTCGCGCAAGACGAATCCTAAGCTGGCCTCGGCTAGCGCGCCAGCGAAGACGCCAAGACCAAGGCCTGCGCTCAATTTAAAGCAAGTCGAAAGTCTCATTAGCCTTCGCCTTCCTCAACTTCTTCTGTCTCTTCAACGTATTCTTCCCGCTGGGTCTGTCGGGGAGTCGGCATGGGTCTAGTAGTGGAATTATTCCAGGTTGCTACCGCGTCTGCGGGAGCCGACCAAGGCACAAACTTGGATTGCGGCATTCCCTGCATGGCTCGAGCCATATGCGTACGCCAAATAGTTTGATCTGCATTCCAACCGAGCGCCCTGCCAAGCGGGCTTGCGTAAATAGTTCGCATGTTCCTAGCAGCTTCTGGGGTTGAACGCCATAGCTCTGATTCGCGGTCTGCCGCGATGATTACCGACGTGGAGAGATCCGGGGTATAACCCATGAACGCTGCTACACCGGCAGAATCGTCTGCTGTACCAGTCTTAGAAGCCTGGTCTATGCCGTTAGGAATGTTCGACCTAGCCGAGAGCCCTCTGACATGCGTTTGATGAAGGATGTAGTTAACCCCGTCTGCGACTTTTTCGTCGATAACTCTCTCGCATTTGGCATCGGGAACCTGGATGTCATCGCCGGTCTTAGTTTTCACGTTGTTTATCAGGACGGGATTGCAGTGCACGCCACGATTCGCGAAAGTTCCGTAGCTACCTGCCATCGAAAGCACCGTCACGAACGGGGCACCCAGAACCAGCGAAGGCGCAGCACCCCAGTCTTTAATCTCGTCGCCGAAACCGCTTTCGTTTGCTACCGGATTAGCTAGCTCGACTCCTGTTTTGGCTGCCATCTCTGCTGTCTTGCATGGTCCGTTATCTAGCGTCAGGTTCACCCAGTAGTTATTTACCGACCACATCATGCCAGTCACCATGTTGTACTGTCCGGATGTGTGCCCGGCCACAGCATTCGTGGTGACCCATGGTGGGTTGTCATTAATAACCATCCGGTTGCCGTCACAGTCCTCGTAAGAGCGTCCGTTCCAGCTTTGCGAAAGCGAGACAGTGTAGTTGGTCGTGTCTGGGTACCTGCCGTTATCGATTGCGGCGGCAGCGGCGTAGGTCTTGAACGTCGAACCCATCATGAAGCCATCGTTGCCGCCGTATTTCATCGGTACCGAATAGTTCCAGTAGGTCTCGCCGGCCTCCTTGTTGTCTCCCATGACAGGTCGGCTCTGCGCCATAGCGAAAATCTTGCCCGTTTTCGGATCGACAGTGTTAACCACGGCGACGAGATTGTCTTGGGGCGCCACCACACTAGAGACCGCATCTTGCGCCGAATCTTGAATTCGCGGATCGATATTCAGCGTGATCGTCAGGCCGGCACGACGAAGGGTGTCTTCTCGTTCTTTCTCCGTTTTACCCAAGGCGGGCATCTGATCGCTGGTCAGGATGGCTTCCGCGTACTGACAGATGAACGGATAACGCGTCCCCACGCAACCGTTCGGCTTGATCGACACCTTGGATGCGTCGAACGGGGTTTCGGAGGCCTGCTTAGCTTGCTCTGGATCAAGCCCCTGATAAGAGACCATGGCATTCAGCACCGCATCGCGGCGGATCATTGCCGCGTCCAGATTGTTCACCGGATCGCTAGTGGACGGATTCTGCACCAGGCCAGCGAGCATCGCCGACTGCGCGAGATCCAACTCTGAGGCGTTGACACCGAAGTAATGCTGAGCTGCCGCCTGAACGCCGTAGGCACGGTCTCCGTAGTAGGCGATGTTCAGGTAGCGCTCAAGGATCTCTTTTTTAGACAGCTTTTGCTCGAGGGCAACCGCGTAGCGCATCTCGAGAATCTTGCGATTGAACTTCGGTGCGGTTGCCTCCTTGATACACTCCGGTTCGTTATTGCATAGCTGTTGACGAACCAGCTTCACGTACTGTTGGGTGAGGGTCGAGCCGCCACCGCTGACCCCACCCGCTGCCGCGTTACCCAGGGCAGCGCGCAGAACAGACTTCAAATCCAGAGCGCCGTGCTCGTAAAACCTGTGATCCTCAATTGCGATCTGGGCGTTCTGCATCGTCTCGGAAATCTGATCTAGAGGCACATACTGCCTGTTTTCCTCAAAGAAATCTGTCAGCGTTGAGCCGTCAGCCAGTAGGACTCGCGAGTTTTCCCGCTGTGGCGGCACCGTGAGCTCCGCAGGCACTTGGCTAAACGCAGTCGAGACGGTCTTAGCCAAACCAACGCCCAGAGCCGTAACGGGCACGGCCATGCCCGCGACGACCAGCCCCATTAGGACGCTGACCGTCACGAGCATCAGGACAGAGATTCTCTTTTCTGAACGACGAGATCGCATAGATACAAGAGTACGCGAGCCCACCGACAAAAACCGCCTTCATATCGGCTACTAGCTAAAACTGTGCTCAGAATGTTCGCGAAATTTTCCTCTGGGACAGGCCGCAGGCGGATTTTGAGGTCGTAGGTAGCTAAAAAGAACGCGAAGCGAGGAAAGTTTTATAACTCTCTGCCTAGTTGAGCGATTTAAAGATGGGGGCTGTTAAAAATTTTAGCCAGGGTGTAAGTTGGATAGCGGTTGTCAGTGCTACATCTGGCGGGACAAACAGAAGTCCTCAGCGATGAGTCTTATTGACTACACCAGCGTAGCCAAGGAAGGAGCGGTAATGATAACCACCCTAGAAGATTGGCAGCTTCTTGCTAAGTGTCGCGGGATGGACGATGCCCTGTTCCCCGAGGGTAAAGATCAAAAACGAGCCAAGGCTATCTGCAGCGGATGCCCAGTCCGGATGGAATGTCTGGCAGAGGCCCTCGATAATCGAATCGAGTGGGGCGTTTGGGGCGGCATGACTGAGCGCGAGAGGCGCCAGGTGCTGCGGGCTCGTCCGGACATCAAATCCTGGTCGCGGGTATTGCAAGCGGCGGTTGATGCGCAACAAGGAGGTGTGCGCGTCGTTGATCGCAGGTTCGATCGGCCAGACGGTTCAAGCTATATCGAGACTCATGTCACAGTCATCGGAGACGAGGCGGAGTCGGCAACGATCAAAGCTGTAAATAACTAGAAGAAAACCCGGGAGCGAGGCGCTTCCGGGTTCTTTTCTGCCTTGACTGCGGGACGAAAATCGTCAGTGGCAGGTGTAATACTTGTAAGCATGAGTCAAGAGATACCCAAGTGGGAATATTTCACTGCTCCCGTGCTTAGTCACGTCGCGCAGCAGATTTTGAACAATTTTGGTTCCGAAGGCTGGGAGCTCGTTCAGCTTGCGCCCGGCCCCAACCCGGATTCGTTGGTCGGGTATTTCAAGCGCCCGTTGGTAGAGAAGGCAGACGATGACAAGTAACGCAACAAATAGACTTAACGAACTAGGCATTGAGCTTCGCCAGGTGGTTAAACCGCTGGGCGATTACGTGCCCGCAAAGGCTAGCGGAAGCCAGATCGTCACATCCGGCCAACTGCCGATAGTTGACGGCGTCTTGATGGAGGGCAGGCTTGGCGCTGGCGTGGATGTAGAGCAGGGCGCTAAGGCAGCCAGGGCCGCCGCAATCAATGCGCTAGCCGCAGCAGCAGACGTGGCGGGTGGCGTCGACAACATTGCGAGCGTCGACAAGGTCGTTGTCTTCGTCAATAGCGCGCCCGACTTCACTAGCCAGGCTGACGTCGCCAACGGGGCTTCCGAGCTGCTCGGCACCATTTTCGGCGAGTCCGGTCGGCACGCCCGCAGCGCTGTCGGTGTTGCCGTGCTGCCGAAGAATGCCGCGGTAGAGGTCGAACTTACCGTGACGGTGGCCTAACTAGGCGTGTTTGAGAGGCTAATTTCTGGCCTATCTCCCGCGGAACTGTCGTTGGCGACGGGCAGCGTGCAGCGCAGTGCAGCTGTTCTCGCACTGATCAGCGATCGGCAAGACCCCGACATCCTTTTTACCGAGCGCTCGGCGAAGTTAAGCCACCACGCAGGCCAGATTTCGTTTCCAGGTGGCAAGAAAGATCAGGGCGACGAAAGCGCCCTGGCTACGGCTCTTCGCGAGACTTGGGAAGAGATTGGTCTGGAAGAGCGGCTTATTCGTCCGCTGGGTGCGTTGCCCGCCAGCGACGTGCCGGTCAGTTCGTTCCGCGTCAGCCCGATAGTGGCACTGTGGTCTGGCGAAGAGATCCTCTCCCCGAGCCAGGGCGAGGTCAGTGCGATTCACCGCTGGAAGATCAGCGAGCTAGCCGATCCAAAGAATCGCGTTAGCTGGGCTCTCGATGGGCGCGTGGGCGGGCCAGCTTGGGTCTTCGGGGAACTTTTTCTGTGGGGCTTCACCGCCGCCGTGGTTGACAGACTCCTAGAGGCAGGTGGCTGGGCTAGGCCGTGGCGCAACGACGTCGTCAGAGAGGTGCCCGAGCGGTTCGGGCGGCCGAGACGCAGGCAATAATATAGGCGGATCTGCCTATATTGGATTCTTTGTAGAACCCTAGTTTTCTAGGCTCTTTTCTGGTTCCTCGGATTCCAACTCGGCATTCAGCCCGGTGCTGATCGCGGTGCCGATCGCGCTCAGGCTGGCCTTGGTTTCAGCGATCGTGGCCTTCGGGCCCTGAACCCTCTTGAAGTAGCGCAGGGCTAGCAGCACCAGCACCACGATCAGGATCAGCGTCAGGACAAAAAGCGTCAGGAAGCCAAGCGTCAGGGAGGTCACCGGCGACATCCCGATGGCCTGGTTATAGATGATGGAAAGCGCGAATCCGCAGGTCAGAAGCGCAACAAGTAATGCCACGGAACCGACTACTGCGACGGCCCCGATGATGCCGACACCAATACCCGCGTTTTTAGCCGCCGGCTTTAGCTCTGATTTGGCCAGGTCGCTGATTTGGCTAAACATCTTGGGGGCGTTGTCTTTGATCTGGCTGATCGCAGAAGCGATCGACTGGCGTTTGGCCATTTAGATCTCCTTAAGTGTTAAGCCTTTTCTTCAGCTTAGTCCGGGTCAAAACTTTGTTTGCCTAGTCAATACTACTTCAGACTAAACCAGGGGGATTCCGTATCGAGACTCACGGGAATCGTGATCTCCGCGCGATCCACGTAAGCGCGCCAGCAGTTCAGAATGAAGGGCAGCCGGAGGTGGCTGCCGATCGCGGCGTCGTCATAGATCTTCGCTGCCTGCTCCAGTATTTGTTCGCGCTCATCAGCGGGAAGCTGCCTGACGGTTTTCTGTTCTTCTACCATCTTGATCATTTCGACGCGGCCAATCGGAATCCAGAGCCGAAAATCGTGCAATTCGTTGCGGGGGAAGTATTTGTTTTCGAGGAGTCTTTGGTGATTTTCGTTCGTGAAATCGCCGGTCATCGCGGTTTCGTCCACGCTGCGCAGCAGCTCGGTGAGGCGTCGCACCCACGGCACTGTGTTGTCGCGGCTGATGTTGTTGCCCGTCACCCAGCCGGTGTCGGTGAGGATGTTGGCTAGCTGGGTGCATGCCTGGTGCAGATCGACCTTCGCGTTGAGCGACTTGTTGATCACGACGGTGTCGCAGCTCTTGGGTAGCAGAGGGAGGTTTTCGATGCTGCCCGCCATAGTGATCAGTCGGCCATCTTCCCAGGCCTGATAAAAGCGGGACTGCAGTTTGGCTAGCGCCGCGTGATCTGGGTCTACGGCGGCGACGAAGTGGCCTGCCCCTAACAGACGCTTGACCATTGCTGGGCTCGCGCCGAGGTTTAGCACCGTCCCTGGGGTCGCGCCCAACTGCCAGTTGAAAGCGCCAGACGGGAAAACGCGATTAGAAGCCACGAGTCAAATCCTATGCCACCGGCCAATTGTTCTTCGCCGCGGTTCGAGATTGTTAAAAAAATATCTGGCAAAGCGATTTTTTTTAAGGTTTGCTAACAATAGTGCTTCTGTGAAAGTGACGCTTATTACCAGAGATGAGGCGATCCTTGACGCCGTTTCGTCCATAGCGGCTGCCGCTGGTGTAGAAATTTCGGTGGCGCCTGATGCGGAATCGGTGAGAAAGATCTGGCGCTCAAGCGAGCTGATTTTGATCGGGGTAGATCTGGCCTCGCTCGTCGCGGGACTAGGCCTGAATGAGCGAAGTAATTTGCATCTTGTCGGTGAGGACGCGGCCGAGCTGCTCTCCTGGTCGGTTCCTCTTGGTGCGCCTGCCCTAGAGCTGCCTGGCCAGGCCGGTTTTCTCAGCTCGCTACTTTCGGGGCCCACGCATCTTTCCGATTCACAGTCGATAACCCTGCGGGTCATTGGAGGCTGCGGCGGTGTTGGAGTCTCGACTCTGGCAGCCGGCTTAGCTCAGCGAGCCGCAGATCGTTCGGCTCTCACTTGCTTGATCGAGTTGGACGATTACGGTGGCGGCATCGATCTGATGTTCGGTGCGGAGAAGCTTCCGGGATGGCGCTGGGGCGAGCTCTCTTCGGCAACCGGTTTCGTGAGCGATATCGGCTCGCAACTGCCGAGCAGCGGAGGCGTCGAACTGGTCAGTCTAGGTCGATCCGATGTGGGGCTGCCTTCGGCTCAGGCCGTCCGCGCGGTAGCCAGATCGCTGCAACGCAGCCACGAGGTGATCGTCCTGGATGGTGGTTTGGCTAGCTCGGATTCCGAGGTGGACGCCGATTTTGACCTGCTGGTCGTCGCCGCGGACGTGAAGGCAGTGATGGCCGCGCGCTCGAGGATCCGTGCCTACGATCTGCAGGGCGCAGAGTTGGTGGTCAGAAAATCGACCAACTGGTGTGTGGATCCTCAGCTGGTGGGTGAGACGCTGGGGATTCCGGTCAGTGCGGTGGTTCCGCAAGACGCTCGGATGTCCTCGTCTGCGTCCAGGGGCGGCGCGCCCGGCAGCAGCGGGATGGGGAAGTTCGTGAAAGCCTGCGATCGGTTGCTGGACGACCTTATTTTTTCGGGGGTGGGCAGATGATTAATCTAAACCAGCTCGACGAGGAGAAACTCGAATCGATCCGGATCATATTGGCTGGGCTCGGCAGGCAATGGACGCCCCAGGACGTCGCCGATGCCTTGAAGGACATCGGCATGGTGGTCAGCGACGCTGCCGTGCTGCTCACCGTCGAGGCGCTGCGCAGAACCAGCGTCGGTGCCGGTCAGCTTGAGCCGCTACTAGGCATCCCCGGGCTGACGGATGTAATCGTTGACGGGGCGCGGCGCGTGCTGATCGATCGCGGTAGGGGTTTAGAGGTAGCGGACGTTAAGTTCGACACCGACGCTCAGGTTCGTCAGCTCGCGGTTCGGCTGGCGGCAAGTGCCGGGCGGCGTCTGGACGATTCGAGCCCGTATGTGGATGCACGCTTGGCTAGTGGCATCCGATTTCACGCCGTGCTGTCGCCGATTGCAGATCCGGGCACGTGCATCAGCCTCAGGCTGCCAGCTAAGGCCGGGTTCACGCTTGACCAGTGGGTCGCTAACGGCTCGATGAGTGCACAGACCGCTGACTTGCTGCGCGCCATGATCGATAAGAAGGTCGCATTTCTGATCAGCGGAGGTACAGGCTCAGGAAAGACGACGCTGCTGGCCGGACTGTTGGGCGAACTGCCCGAAAACGAGCGGCTGCTGATCGTGGAGGACTCTAGGGAACTGGAGCCAGCACACGATTTTTGCGTCCGGTTGGAGAGTCGACCCGCGAACTCCGAGGGCGCCGGCGAGGTGACGATGACTGACCTTGTCAAGCAGGCATTGAGGATGCGTCCAGATCGAGTGGTAGTCGGCGAAATCCGAGGCGCAGAACTGTGTGACCTGTTGCGCGCCATGAACACTGGACACGAGGGTGGCTGCGGTACCGTGCACGCCAATTCCGCAGTTGACGTGCCAGCCAGGCTCGAGGCGCTCGCAGCGCTCGGTGGGTTATCCAGAGCGGCTTGTCATGCTCAGGTGGCTTCCGCGATTCAGGTGGTGGTGCACGTGAAACGGTTGGCTAGTGGCCGTCGTCAGGTGGGGCAGATCGGTCTTCTGAAGCCACGTACGGACGGGCTGGTGCAGGTCATTCCGGCCTTAGAGGCTAGTCGGGGTGAATCGACAAAGATGGTCGCGAAGGAAGCCTATCCAGAGCTGGTGGGGCTGCTCGAGCAGAGATCTTTGGCGGCAGCATGATCGCGATATTTGCGGCTGCGCTGGCGGGTACGGCAACCATTTTGTTTACCCCGCCGTCCATGGTGGGCAGGCTGCAGGAAGCGCCACCTAGGGCGCGAAAGGTCAAGCACAAGCACCTAGCAGTCGTCCTATCGGTAAACCTGATGGTATTCGCAATCGTGCCAAGGGCGATTTACTGGACGGTGATGGCGAGCGCGGTCTATCTATGCCTTAGCTGGGTGGTCGCGATATCTAGACGGTCAGCTGCGGCCAAAGATGCCAGCAGACAGGTGCTGCACGGCTGCAATATCTTGAGCGGCCAGCTTAAAACTGGGTTGATACCGGCGAAGGCGATCCAAATAGCCGCCGAGGAGTGCCCGCAGCTGATGCCGGTGGCGATGGCTCATCAGGTTGGGGCGAATGTTTCCAGCGCTATGCGGCGTGCCGCAGATCAACCCGGTTCTCAGGGCTTCGGGCAGCTCGCCGGCGCCTGGCAGCTTTGCCAGCGCACCGGGGCTCCCGTTGGGCCTGCAGTTGAGCAGGTGGTCGCCGGGCTGCGCAGCGCCGAGCGAACCAATCGCACGGTAACCACTGAGCTCGCTTCGGCTAGGGCCACTGGACGCCTTCTGGCCTGTCTACCTGTGGTGGGCATCGGTTTCGGTTTTGCCGCCGGTGGCAATCCGATTAATTTCTTGGTGGGCACCACGCTGGGCAACGTCTGCCTCACACTGGCAGTGCTGTTGGCGTGCGCGGGCGTGATCTGGACAGAACGGCTGGCTTTGCGCGTCGAGAGGCGAGTCGGCTGATGATGGGTGCGCTTATGGCCGCGTTCCTTGTTGGCCTCGCTGCGCTAATCTGGCTGCCCGCCGGCAGGATCAAAATGCCAACAACGAAACGGAAAAAGGGACGAGACCTTCGTCCGGTGTGGGCCGGAATCGCTGGGGCTGTGATTGGTTTCGCGATTTTTGAGGACGTCATTGGGGGCCTAATCGGTGCCGTTACGGTGGTCGCAGTCTTCGTTGTGGTTGGCCAGGGCGAGACGAAAGCCGAGAAACGAAGACAGGAACAGCTGCGGGAGCAGCTTCCAGCCACGCTTGAACTGCTCGCTTCCTGTCTCAGCGCCGGCGCCCCGATCAGTCAGGCCATGAGCGAGGTGGCAGAAGTGAGTCCGTCCGCCACGGCAGAACTCTTGCGTTCTTATCGCAGGAACCTAGACGTTGGTCGTAGTCAGGGCCAGTCTTGGCGATTTATCGCCACTGAGCCGGTTTGGGAGCCGGTCGCCAACGATGTCGCCGCCCTGGTCTCTTCCGGTTCTGCAGTGACCAAGTTGTTGCTCTTGCATGCTGGCGACGCGCGTGCGGAGCTGGCCAGCGAGCTGGAGAGCGAAGCTAAGACGCTATCTGTGAAATCCGTTTTGCCGCTGATGTCTTGTTTTTTGCCGAGTTTTATCTTGGTGGGGGTCGTGCCGATTATCGCCGGAGTCATTTCTTCGGGCCTGCTTTAGATATCAGTTATCAACAATTAACCGAAGATTTCAACAGGAATATCCACAAAGTGTTGTCCGAATGAATTTTCCTGAGCTGGTTAACAAAAGTGTTTTTGTATCGAAAAGATACGAAACCGAGTGAAAGGAAAATCCGGTGAGTAACGCTGTTCTGGAAAACACGGAAATTGATTACTGCCAGCTCGAAAATGCTGATGCTGTTCAGCGGTGGCAGGAGATCGCTGAAGCCGAGGCTAATTCAATGAGAACGCTGAGCACGGACGAGCAGCTGGAGGTTCTCGACTCAATCGAAGCGCAAAAGAAAACTAAAGTCCGAAAGGCTTTTGAACGAGGGATGGCAACGGCGGAATACGCCGTCGGTATTTTGGCGGCTGTCGCCCTAGCTCTCGTCTTGTTGAAGATTATTACGGGCAAGGATTTCTTCTCTGCGATGCTGAAATTCGTTATTTCGCTGATTACAAAGGTTGGGGCTCAACTGCCCTAAGACCAACTTATTTAGGTGGCCCTAACTTGGGCCACCTAAATTACCTTGATCGGATATCAAATGAATTCACTTCGTAATTCTCGTGGCTATGTGACGGTCGAATTGGCGATCGGAATAATGACGACGGCGCTCGTCGCAGTCTTGCTGGCATGGCTGATCGGTCTGGTCGGGGTGCAGGCCAGGTGCGATGAGAGCGCGGCCAGGATAGCCCGGTTTGAATCCAGGAACGACGAGCAGCTGGCTGCCCAAGCCCGAGAAAACGTCCCCGAGGGCGCGGTAGTCGATGTTCAAAAGCATCACGACCGGGTTCTGGTCACCGTCAGCAAGGAGGAATATCTGGGCAGGTTCGGGCCGGTGAAAGTGGAGGCCAAATCCATCATGCAGAACGAATGGGGTGGTGAAAATTAACCGGCAGCGCGGCTCGGGCACGATGCTTAGTTCGTCGATAATCGTTGTTCTGCTTGTGACTACGGTGTTCGCGGTCATCCTAGCTGCGTGGCTCGGCTCAGCCAGGCGGCTGCGAAATCAGGCTGATCTGGTTGCACTCGATGCTGCTAGGGCGCACGCCTCGGGTCGGGCTGCCTGCGAGGCCGCGGAGGCCTCTATCGAAATGAACAAAGAGGCGGGTGAAGAGCTCAAGCTAAACAGCTGTGAGGTTGAGGCTGGAATTGGTGAATTCGTCGTCGCGATAGAGCTAGAGACGTCCCCGAAGCCCCGCATACTGGGCGGTCTGAAATCGGTGAAAGCGGCGGCGAAAGCCGGCGTCATAGACGAAACGTAGGAAGGAGTGCTATGCCAGAAATCTGTTGAGCAGCGTGATCGCGGCATGTTTGTCGAGGGTTTGATTAGTGTTGCCGCACTTCGGTGAGACGATGCAGGATGGGCAGCCTGCTTCGCAAGAACAGTTCTGCAATCTGGCCAGGGTTGCCGTCAGCCACTCGTCGGCGATCCTGTAGCCGTGCTCAGCAAAGCCCGCACCGCCTGCGGCTCCGTCGTAAACGAAAACGGTAAGGGCTCCCGTGTCGGGGTGAAGGATCGTTGAGAGTCCTCCGATGTCCCAGCGGTCGCAGGTCGCGAAAACCGGCAGCAGGCCGATCGAGGTGTGCTCGGCGGCGTGCGCTGCGCAGGCCAGATCCTGGGGTTTCATGCCGAGGCTCTCGGTGAAGGATTCGGGTGCGGTCCACCAGACTGCGTGGGTGCGGAAGGTGCGCATCGGTAGATCTAGGGCGGTCTCGTCCCAAACCTCGCCGGACGAGGTATCCCTGCGAAGGTACGAAACCACCTGGCTGGCGATCTCGACTTCGCCGTGGGCGAGCGAGCCGTGGCCGAATTCGCGTTGTTCCGAGACGTCGCAAACCCGCAGATCGCTGACCGACTTAGCCTGAGTGTAGTAGGACGGGTCGGCGGCATGCACCAGGGCGGTGGACTCCGTGGGAGAGTATTCGCTGACCAGCCAGTGCTCGCCCTTGTGTAGATAAACCGCTCCCTTGTGGACAGTGCGGTCGGCGTTGGACGCGTCGGCGGTGCCGATCACCGTGCCGGATGACTCGTCGACGATGTTTATCTGGCTCTTGCCCGAGCCTCGCAGGCTGATCGAGTCGACGGCTCGATCAGGTCGAACCCAGTACCAGCCGGTAGGGCGCTTGCGCAGCAAGCCTGCGGCGGCCGCCTGGTCGGCTAGCTCGCTCATCTTTGGCGAGAAGTAGCGCTCGTCATCCGTAGTCAACGGAATCTCCTGGGCAGCAGCGGCGATATGCGGGCCGAGCACGTGGACGTTGTAGGGATCGAAGATGCAGGTTTCGCTGGGCTTGGAGAACAGCAATTGTGGGTTCTCCATTAAGTAGGCGTCTAACGGATCCTCCTTCGCCACCAGGATGGTGAGGGCACTTTGATTTTTTCTGCCCGCGCGTCCGGCTTGTTGGCGGTAGGAGGCAAGAGTGCCGGGGAAACCGGCGATGATAACAGCGTCCAAGCCGGAGATGTCGATGCCCAGCTCCAGGGCATTAGTGGCGGCGACACCGCACAGCTCGCCCTGCGACAGCGCCTGTTCGATGTTCCTACGCTCATCGGCCAGATACCCCGCTCGGTAGCTGGCGATCGCCGGAGCCTTGCGGCCTGCTCGAAGTGCCACCAGCTCCGCTTGGCTTCTGCTGGGCGTGAAGGTCAGCGTCTGATAGCCGTCGTTGACCAGCTCAGCCATCAGGTCAGCCGCTTCGTGAGGAGGCGTGTCGATCGGTTGCCAGAGGATATCGGTGCGTTTGCCGTGGGAAGAATGGTCTTCGGCTACCACCTGCAGCGGCTCGTGGCAGCCGATCAGCCGGGCACCCCATTCGGCGACACCGGTGGCGGTTGCAGAAGACAGGATGAACACCGGGTTCGATCCGTAGTGCTCGCAGACTCGGCGCAGCCTGCGCAGCACATTCGCGACGTGTGAGCCGAAGACGCCACGATACCGGTGCGCCTCGTCGATCACGACGTAGCGCAGCCCGCCTAAAAAGCGCTGATAGCGGCTGTGACTAGGTAGAATAGACAGGTGGAGCATGTCAGGATTGGTCAGCAGATAGTCTGCCTGATGACGAGCGAAGCCGCGTTCGGCCTGCGTGGAATCGCCGTCCAGAGTGGCGATTTGCCAGCCCTTAGGTGCTAACGATCGGGCCTTGTCGTATTGGTCGTGGGCCAGAGCCTTGGTTGGTGACAGATATAGCGCGGTGTGGTTGGCGACGCCGAGCCTGGTGCGCAGATCGTCGTTGCCGCCCGGCACTACAGCCTGCGAGCTGTCTACCGCGGTTGCTGACAGGATCGGTATCAGGTATGCCAGGGTCTTGCCGGAGGCCGTCGGGGTTGCGATCGCGCAATGTCTGCCGGCGAGCGCGTGCTCTGCTAGTTCCACCTGGTGGCGCCAGGGGCTGCTGATTCGTCCGTGGCGGAATTCTTCGATGACCTCGGGCTGCAGCCAGCTCGGCCAGTCGGCGGTCTCACCGGAGCTCGCCGGCAGGTGATGCACGTGCTTCACCTGCTGCCGATCAGTCCACCGTCGAAAAGACATGGTTCTATCTTGTCATCAAGATTGGAGGGATGAAATTTTCTACTTATGTGCAAAACTAGGGGCAACGTCTTGCAGACAGCCCTCCCCGGCTACCAAGGACTTGCCAGGCGGCACGTAAAATGAAAAGTTATCCGAATGCGAGCTATCCGCGAACGGCCGCGGATGACAGTTTAAGGAGTGTATTTTGACCGGAAAGCGACGCCTCGTAATCGTCGAGTCGCCCACGAAGGCAAACAAGATTGCCAGTTATCTGGGCAACGATTACATCGTTGAGTCGAGCCGTGGGCACGTCAGAGACCTCCCCAATAACGCTGCCCAGGTGCCCGCCAAATATAAAGGCGAGGCGTGGAGCAGGCTAGGTGTGAACATTGAGAAGGACTTCTCGCCCCTATACGTGGTTAACCCGGACAAAAAAAGCACCATCAAGAAACTCAAGGACGAGCTAAAAGAGGCCGACGAACTGTACCTGGCAACAGATGAGGATCGCGAGGGAGAGGCGATCGCCTGGCACCTGCTGCAGGAGCTCAAGCCGAAGGTTCCGGTGAAGAGGATGGTCTTCCACGAGATCACCCCGGAGGCCATCCAGGCCGCGGTCGAAAACCCGCGAGACCTCGACGAGGATCTCGTCGATGCCCAGGAAACCCGCCGAATCCTGGACAGGCTGTATGGCTACGAAGTCAGCCCAGTGCTGTGGAAGAAGGTCATGCCGAAACTCTCGGCCGGCCGCGTGCAATCGGTGGCCACCCGCCTGGTCGTCGATCGCGAACGCGAGCGCATCGCCTTCGTGCCAGCCGAATACTGGGACTTGGTCATCGCGCTGAACACCGGAAAGGACGACGCCGGCCACGAATTTCCGGCTCGATTGGCCACCCTCGATGGCACTCGCATCGCCAGGGGAACCGATTTCGACGATGCCGGCAAGCTGAAAGCCGAAGTGCTGACGCTAAATGAGCAGGACGCGAATGCCATCGCGGAGGCGCTTGGCGCGGCTGACATAGCCGTCAGCGACATAGAGCAGAAGCCGTATCGCCGCAAACCAGCCGCGCCCTTCAGGACAACCACGCTGCAGCAGGAGGCCGGCCGCAAGCTCGGTTTCAGCACCGACCGCACTATGCGCGTCGCCCAGCAGCTCTACGAGTCCGGCTTCATCACATATATGCGTACCGACTCGGTCTCGCTCTCGGGCGAGGCCATCAACGCCGCGCGCAAGCAGGCGATTCAGCTCTACGGCAAGGATTCGGTGCCCGAAAAGCCGCGCTTCTATTCCAGCAAGGTGAAGAACGCTCAGGAGGCTCACGAGGCCATTCGCCCCGCAGGCTCGAACTTCCGCGTCCCGTCCCAGACAGGCCTTGCTGCCGATCAGTACCGGCTCTACGAACTGATCTGGCAGCGCACCATTGCCTCGCAGATGGCCGACGCTCAGGGGCAGACGGTCAGCGTCAAGATCGATGCCAGAATGGCTGAAAAAATTGCTCTGACTACGCATAATGTGGAATTGGCTGGGTTGGTCGCGTCGGGACGCACGATCACCTTCCCGGGCTTCATGCGGGCGTACGTAGAGGCCGATGCGGAGAAGAGTGAAACCAGACTGCCACAATTCGAGATCTCGCAGCCGCTCAAGCTGGTCAGCGCGACCGCGGACGGCCACCAGACCAAGCCGCCGGCGCGTTACACCGAGCCGACCCTGATGCCCACGCTCCACGAGCTGCAGATCGGTCGGCGGACCACCACCGCCTCTATCACCCCCCCCATCACGCCCCGCGACTATGTCTGGACGCGCGGCGCCGCGCTGGTGCCTACCTGGCTTGCGTTCGCCGTCACCAGGCTGATGGAGCAGCACTTCAGCCAGCTCGTTGACTACAAGTTCACCGCAGAGCTGGAGGACAGGCTCGACGAGATCGCCACCGGCAACCTCAATCGCCTCGAGGTGCTGCAGAAGTTCTACAATGGAGACGGTGGAAATGACGGCCTCGCCGCGCTGGTCGAGGATCTAGGCGACATCGATGCCAGAGCAAACAGCAGCTTCCCGCTGGACGACAGCGGCATCGTGGTTCGGGTTGGCCGCTACGGGCCTTACCTGGAGAACGAGAAGCAGGAGCGCGCGAACATTCCGGAGGATCTTGCCCCCGACGAGCTGACCGTGGAGAAAGCCAAGGAGCTTCTGGCTACGCCTTCCGGCGCCGAACGCCAGCTGGGCGTCGACCCGGAAAAGAACGTGCCGATCGTGGTGCGCAACGGCAGGTATGGGCCGTACGTAACCGAGGTTCTGGCGGAGGCTGAGGGCAAGAAGAAGTCGAAGCCGCGCACGGCTTCGCTGTTCAAGACGATGAGCCCGAACACCGTCACGCTTGAGGAGGCGCTGAGGCTGCTCAGCCTGCCGCGCGTGGTGGGCGCCGACGCCGAGGGCAACGAGATCACAGCCCAGAACGGCCCGTACGGCCCCTATCTGCGCAAGGGCAAGGACACACGTCAGCTGCCCAGCGAGGAATCGCTGTTCACCGTCACTCTCGAAGAGGCCGAGGAGCTCTACAGCAAGCCGAAGACGCGCGGCGCACGCTCGTCGGCGGTGCTTCGCGAGCTGGGCGAGGACAAGTCGACTGGCAAGAAAATGGTGATCAAGAACGGTCGCTTCGGCCCTTACATCACCGACGGCGAGACCAACCAGTCGTTGCCCAAGGCTCTTCTTCCCGAGGACGTCACGCCGGAGCAGGCCAGCGACATGCTGGCCGCCAAGCGAGCGAAGGGCCCGGCACCTAAGCGAAGGCGGACGACTAAGAAGACCACGGCCAAGAAACCAGCCGCGAGGAAGACCACGAAGAAATAGCGATTTACGGCAGGTCGGAGAGACGGGAGGTGCAATGAAAGGCTTGTTTATCGTCTTCGAAGGCGGCGACGGCGCGGGCAAATCCACCCAGGTTGTCCAGCTCGCAGATCGCCTAGCCGCAGCCGGCGTCGAGCACATCGTCACCATGCAACCCGGCGGCTCAAAGGCGGGGCAAGCCATCCGCCAGCTGCTGCTCGACCCGTCCACCGAGTTGGACTTTCGCAGCGAGGCCCTGCTTTACGCGGCCGACAAGGCCCAACACCTAGCCGAGGTGGTGCGCCCGGCGCTGGCCGAAGGCAAAGTGGTGGTCTGCGATCGCTACGTCGATTCGATGCTCGCCTATCAGGGCTTCGGCAGGGGCATAGACACCAGCGATCTCGAGCGCCTGGCCGATTGGGCGACCAGCGGAATGCATCCCGACCTGACCGTGCTGCTAGATGTCGACCCTAGCCAGGCCGTCGAGGCCAAGACCACGAAGGATCGCCTGGAACTAGCCGGCAGCGATTTTCACGCCCGGGTTCGTGCCGGTTTCCTGGAGTTGGCCGGCCGCGATGAAAGCCGTTACTTAGTCATCAACGCCCGTGAGTCTATTCAGCAGATTTCCGATCGCGTTGCCCAGCGGGTCGCCGGGTTGCTCGGCCTGGAGGAAACGATATGAGCGTCAGAGACGATATGAGCGTCTGGGGCGAGCTCGTCAGCCAGGAGCCGACGGTAAAGCTACTTTCCGAGGCCGTCGAGGCCGCCCACGGTAGGGGAGCGAACCGGCAGGCGATGACGCATTCCTGGCTGATCACCGGCCCGCCGGGTTCCGGCCGATCCAATGCCGCCAGGGCATTCGCCGCGGCTCTGCTCTGTGAGAACGGCGGCTGCGGCCAGTGTCATTCCTGTCGTACCGTGGCAAACGGCTCCCACCCGGACGTCACCGTGCTCAACACCCAGCAGCTATCCATCGGCGTCGAACAGGTCAGGGACATCGCGCTGCGCTCCGGAATGTCCCCGACGCTCGGCGCGTTTCAGATCATCATCATCGAGGACGCCGACCGTGTCACCGATCGTGGTGCAGACGCCCTGCTGAAGTCTCTGGAAGAGCCACCGCCGCGCACGGTCTGGATGCTCTGCGCGCCGACCCCGGACGACGTCATCGTCACCATCAGGTCGCGGTGTCGTCAGGTTCATCTGCGTACCCCGACCAACGAGGACGTTACGCAGCTGCTTGTCAACCGCGACGGCGTCGACCCCGAGACCGCCGGACACGCGGCCCGAGCCGCCCAGGGACACATCGGTCGGGCAAGGGGGCTGGCCCGCGACCAGAAGTCGCGCGAGCTGCGCAACCGCTGGCTGCAAATACCCAGCCAGCTGCGCGGGATCTCCGACTGCATCCAGATCGCCGACAGCCTGGTTGCCGAGGCCGCCAAGGACGCCAGCGAGACCACCGCGAAGCTCGATGAGCAAGAGACCACCGAGCTTCGGCACGCCCTCGGCTTTGGCACCAAGGGCACCAGGCCGAAGAACGCGCAGGCGGCTTTGAAGGAGCTCGAGAAACAGCAGAAGATGAGGGCCAAGCGCTTTCAGCGCGATTCGCTCGATAGGGTGCTGACCGAACTGTCCACCTGGTATCGCGATGTCTTGGCCGTTCAAATCGGGGCCGTCGACATCGACAACCCCGAAGAGGGTCTAATCAACACCACGATGACAGACCAGATCAGATCCGCAGCGCAGTCCTCGACGGCGGCTTCGACGGTCAGTGCTATGTCCGCGATCATCGAGACCAGGCAGGCGCTGGACTTCAACGTGGCTCCGAATCTCGCCTTCGAGTCGCTACTTCTCAGACTTTATGAGGGCTGATCGAAGTTTTATTCCCGAATATTTATTTCGAGGGGTTAGACTTCTTGTTGAAGATAATGACATCATTGTGATTAAACGAACTTACTAGGAGCAACCGTGAGCGAGAATCTAAATAATGGGCTGTCCGGGGCAAGCCCGGCTAAGCCGAGGGATCCGGAACAGCTCCAGGATAAGTCTGAAGCCGGCAGCCCCGAGCCGGTGGCTGCGCAGAATCCTGCCGCAGCGGCCACCAATGAGCAGCTCGTCCAGGAGATCGCCGATCGCGACAAACTGCTCGGCACCGTTCACCAGGATCAGGAGCCAGAGGTGGTCATCGTGGAGAAGGTTCAGAAGAAGGTAACCGACAAATTCCTCGGTTCACTTGGCCTGCTCCTACTCCGCCTCGCGATGGCGGCGCTGCTGGCCGTTCTGGGCTGGCAGGTGCTCGTCGATCAGGGCGGTTACACCGAAGGCCTGATCGGCGCAGGAGTGCCCGCTAACGTCGCCGGCTGGCTCGCCCTGGCAGCGGGCATCGGCATGCTGCTGACTTGCGTCCTGCTGATCATCGGCTGGGGCACCCGCCTTTTCGGCCTGCTGATCACCGTCGCTGGTGTTGCGGTGCTGGCCTTCTTCCGCTTTGGCCCGTTCAACCCGATCCTTGAGGGGCACAGCGGCTTCTACGGTGATCGTGATCTGCTGCTGACCGTCTGCGCGTTCCTGCTGGTGACGCTGGGTGCCGGCGGCTGGTCGGTTGACGCGGCCTATCGTAGATCGCGCGCCAAGCGCAAGCTAGCCGAACAGCAGCAATAGTTTTCAACGGTGCCGTCCGAGTTATCGGGCGGCATCTTTTCTTTGCCATTTTTCGGCGACGGATTAGGCGAGGCTAAATTTTTTCGCTCCGGCTGTTCGAGGCCTACGCGATAGTCTTGGTGCATGGCTTTCATCTTGGGCGTGGAATTCGAGCGATACGGCGAGCTCCACTACCTGAGGGTGCCCGAATCTGAGAGCTACCAGATTGGTGATCGCGTACTGTACCCGACTTCTGGCGGCCCCGAGGTGGCGACCGTGGTCTGGAAAGGACAGTCCCAGGCCGACGGCATCCCCGAATGCCAGGGGCACGCCGACGAGGAGGCCTTGGCGCGCGACGAACGCAATCGCAAGGACCGCGAGGCCGCCCGCGCTACCGCCGTCGACCTGATTGAGCGCCACGGGCTGCCGATGAAGGTGGTCGGGGTGGATCTGCTGGATCGTTCCGATGAATACGACAGAATGTACGCGATCTACTACACCGCCCCGCATCGGGTCGATTTCCGCGCGCTGGTTCCCGATCTTGCCTATGCCCTGAACGCCCGAATCGATCTTCGACAGGTGGGTTCCAGGGACGCGGCTCAACTGCTAGGCGGCATCGGACGCTGCGGGCGTCAGCTCTGCTGCGTATCCTTCCTGCCCGCCTTGGAACCGATCAGCCTGCGCACCCTTGACACGCGCTCCTCTGCGATGCCTGCCACGGGCGCGTGCGGGCGGCTGCTGTGTTGCCTGCGATACGAGGAGTCCCAGGCATGCGATCCCGAGGGCTGCCCGGTCGCTTCGGGGCTAAAGAGCTAGATGCGCGCCGCGCCCGCACTGGTTCTTGCCGCGCTTCTGCTCAGCGGTTGCGCTGCCGGCTCATCTCAGCCAGAAAATCCCCCGGTGAGCCCAGAACCATCGCTCAGTTTTAGCGCCGAGAAGGTTGTGCTGGACGCCGATGGGCGAAAGATGCCCTGGCCGAAGTACGCCTGGCAGATCGGCGACAGCCCAGACCGTCTGACGGCTGAGAAATCTGCAGCCCGCGCCAACGGCGTCGTCGACCCGCCGGTCGGCCAGGGTTACGAGCGCTACTACTCTCAGCAACTCGACTGGCAGCCCTGCGGCGACTACGTGTGCACCAAATTTTTGGCTCCGCTCGACTGGGAGAATCCCGATGGGTTGGCCGTCACCATCGCCATGCGGAAAAGCAGCGCTGCAGACGCTAAGGGCGTGCTGTTCGTTAACCCTGGTGGGCCCGGCGGCAGCGCGCAGGCCTACGTAGAGAAGTTCGATGATCTCGACTACGACGTCATCGGGATTGATCCGCGCGGCTCCGGCGAATCCACGCCTGTTGACTGCGGTTCCAGCGAGGCGCTGGACAGCTATTTCAGCGTTGATGTCTCGCCGGACGATCAGGCCGAAATCGACCAGCTGGTCGAGGCCGAGAAACGCTTCGCCCGCGACTGCAGGCAGAATACCGGCGAGCTGTTAGACCACATCAGCACCATCGACACCGCATACGACTACGACCTGGCCAGAAGGCTCCTCGGTGTCGAAAAAATAAACTTCTTCGGGGTCAGCTACGGCACGCTGCTTGGCGCTACCTACGCGGAGCTTTTCCCGGAGCACCTGGGCAGGATGGTGCTGGATTCCGCGGTCAACTTCGGCCCCGAGGAGCACATTCCGCAGGCCCAGGGCTTCGAGCGGAACCTCAGAGAGTTCGCCAAGTGGTGCGCTAAGCGCGGCTCCTGTTCCCTGGGCGACGACGAGAGCACGGTAACGGCAAAGATCATCGACTTCGTCGAAAGCTTAGACGCCAGCCCGCTGACCTCGGCTAGCGGACGCGTGCTTAGTCAAACCCAAGCGGTTTCTGGCCTGCTGCTGTTTTTCTACGGCGAAGATGATTTCTACAAGCCTGCCGCCAAAGCATTCGAGGCCGCCCTAGACGGTAATCCAGACCTGCTGATGGCGGCGTCTGACGCCATGATCGGGCGCAAGGACGGGCGCTATAGCTCGCTGATCGCGGCCGCCACCTCGATAGGCTGCATCGACACCCCGGACGAGGGCCTGGAGGCAGCCATGGCTAGCTGGCGCGCCCAGACCGAGCAGGCCCCGCTGCTCGGCCACCTGCTGGGCCCTGAAACTGTTTGCCCGCTCTGGGGGAGCGAGCCCAGGCCGAAAATCGCGTTCGAGGGCGAAACGTCAGAGCCAATCCTGATTCTGGGCAACACGAACGACTCGGCCACTCCCTACGAACAATCCGTCTTGGCTAGTCAGGTCTTCTCGAAGTCCCGCCTGGTCACCAGGCAGGCTGCTGGCCACGGCGTCTACGGTAAAGGCAGTTGCGCAGACGAAATCGTCAGGCGATATTTCGCCGACGGCCAGGTTCCTGAGGCGAACCTTACCTGCCCCGTCAAGTAGGAACCGTCTTATTTTGACCCCTGAACGCGGGACACCAAATAGCGTTCTGTAATATATGCCGGGTGGTTGATTTCATAGTTATCGGAGCAGGCATCGCCGGGCTTTATGCTGCCCGCAAGCTGAAGTCTGCTGGTCACAGCGTCCTGATCCTGGAGGCTCGCGATCGCACGGGCGGCAGGATTCAGACCGAGATCGTCAGGGGCCATGTCATCGAACATGGCGGACAGTGGCTTGCCGGCGGCTTCCAGATGATGGAAGACCTGGTTGCCGAATTCGGGCTTGAAGAGATTTCCGCGGAAACCGATAACTCCGTCATTAAGGCCGGGGGCGAGAAATTCATCTCCACCAAAGACCTGAGCCGAAGCAAGAGCCTCTCGCCGTTCGAGATTTCCGATCTGGGCCGAGGCCTGGTTCGGTTCAGCAGGCTGGCCGACCTTCTGGCCAACGATGAGGCCTGGGCGAAGTCCAACCACAGGTGGCTCGATCAGAGCCTGAAGCGCTGGACGCAGACGAACCTGCGCACTCCCGGCGCGAAGAAAGAGTTTTTGTCGTTGGTTCAGCTCGCGATGAGCGAGAAAATCGAGGATCCCAATCTGCGGGAGGCGCTCGGCTACGGCCCCGAGAGTATCGACATGGAGTCGATCTTCGCTATCAACGGCGGCATTCGACAGGTTCGGGTGCGCGGCGGCATGCAGCAGGTCACGGACAAGCTAGCCGAGGAATTCAGTGCAGACGAGCTGCTGCTGAACGCCGAGGTCGTCAAGGTCGAGTGGAGCAACGAGCAGGTCACCTGTCACCTCGCCGACGGCCGTCAGTTCTCGGCCAAGCTGCTCCTCAACACGTTGCCGCCGTGGCTCGCCCAGCGGCTCGAGTACTCGCCGCGGCTGCCCGCCTGGCGCGACGAGGTCGTCAAGAACACGCTGCCCGGTAACGTCATCAAGGCCCACGTCATCTACGACAAGTGCTGGTGGCGTAACAAGGGATTGTCAGGAATGGCGTGCTCGGACAGCGGGGCAGTCCGGGTGACTTTCGACACCTCCGACAATCCGAACGGGCCTGGCGTGATCATGGGCTTTTTCACTGGCTCTGAGGCCGACACGCTCTGCAATAGGTCGGTGACGCTTCGCGACCGGATGTTCACCAAGGCCATCGCCGACCTGCTTGGCGAGGAGGCCAGGCAGCAGCACGACTACATCGACCTACGATGGGGCAAGGAGAAGTACAGCGAGGGCTGTCACGGTGCGCACTTCTCGCCTGGCATCTGGACCGCGGACGGCGTTCAGCTCGCCGAGCCGGTTGGCCCGATCCACTTCGCGGGCTGCGAATACGCCGAGAGGCTTAACGGCTACATGGAGGGCGCCGTGCGCTCCGCCGACGAGACGGCAGCTAAGCTGCTCGAGATCCTCGGCTAGCAGCTAGGCCTGGCAAAGCCCGAAGCGTGCTCGTAGACCGCTCTGGCCAGCTGGGTCAGGGAGATCTTCGTGGCTTCCTTGTCACCCGTCGGGTTGTCGATCATGATGCTGACGGCCACTGGGGTGCCGTCGGGCAGGTCGATCAGCCCGGTCTGGCGTAGCTTGAAAGATTCCGCCGTGGTCTCGTCTCCGCTCTTAGCGAATGACCTGGGCGCGATCTGCAGGCCAATCGGCTTAGTTGTCGGCTCGTCGAGCCTAGCCATGACGGGAACTGTGTGTACCCAGTCGCACTGCACGTGGGCCATGAACTCCGCCTGATTTTCTAGCGGCCAGAGGATCTGCTTGTAGGGCTGCGAGACCGCGTCCTCCTCGGAGGGAATAGAGGTTCCCCAGTCGCCGTAGCTGTGCAGCACCCTCAGCGTCTTTGAAACCGCCTGATCGTGGGTGCCGAGGAAAGCCCAGAGCGCGTCGTCGCCAGCGGGGGAGCCCTGCGTCAGCGACTTGTCGAATAGGTACGCGCGGTCTTCTGGCTGCTTGGGATCTACTAGCACTGCGAGCGCCACGGGGATGTCCGCGGTGGCTAGGGCGGCTCCGCTGCGCAGGCTGCCGGCCGTCCAGGTGCCCTGCAGCCTGTTCTCTGTGGTCGCGATGCTGGTGACGGCCACGCCAACCTCCAGCCCCTCGGCCTCCAGTTGGTCAACGACCTTCTGGATTTCCGGCTGATCGGGGGCAGGCACCATGTTCGGGTTCGCGGTGGGCTCGGTCTCGTAGATCTGCGAGGGGGTCTCGGTTGGCCTCGGGTCTGGCTGATCGCCCGATCTCGATGCACCGTAGAAAGTGGCCAAGACTAGCAGTAGCGCCATGACGATGACGAGCAAACCGATCGGCGCCGTGCGCAGCCACCGGGGCAGGCGGAAGCTGTCTGATGAGCGTTTCCGTCTTTTGTCACTGAAAATTTTTGACTTATTCATCTGCCCCATAGCCGCGTAGTGGTTGGTTCAATCTTTATTAATTAAGGTAGTCTCAAAGTCTTAAGAGATTATAGAACGAAAAGGGGCCCGCTGATGTTTTGTGCTCGCTGCGGAAACCAAGTTGGGATCAGCGATTCGGAGTGCCAAGTTTGCTCCGCCATGTTGAACACCCCCGGCGCGCTGCGCCTGATCAACCCCAAGCTCGACCCCGACTTTATTCCGCAGTTCCCCGGTAAGGAGCCGGAGGTAGCGGAACCGCAGCCCGCGGAAGATGCCGCAGAAGACGGCGAGGAAGCCGCCGAAGACACCGAAGAGTCCACGGAATCCGCAGCTGAAGACGAAACTGCTGGACCTGCGGATGAGGGTGCTGAGGTCGAACCTGCTGAATCGGACGACGCGGCAGCCGAGCCGGAGAACGATTCCGTCGAGCCCGAAGGCAATTCGAGTGAGACGGAAGAAGCTGATTCCGAAGGCAAGAAATCCAAGCTGCAGGTCACCCGCGAGAACGCGAAGACCAAGTTGGCCGTCTTCAGCGACAAGTTTCAAACCACCTTCGACGAGGTTCGCAACCCGAGCACGGAGAACCTCCGCCGCGTCGAGCACAGCCTGGGGATCGAGCGCGACCGCATCCCCCGACAGAAGCTAACCGCCGCCCTGATTGTCTTGTTCCTGACGATCGCCGTCTCGGGGGTGTTGATTGCGCAACTGATCAACCTCGACAAGACACTCCTGCCGGAGGGCAGGCTGTCGAAGAGGACGCTGTCCGTCGCCTCGGAACCGTCAAGCACGTCGACAGAGAATAAAATCCCCGAGGGCGCGAAAGAGTGCGAGGCTGGCGTCTGGGCTGGCGAGCGAACCTCCTGCGAGCAAGCGAACGCGGCTGCTGGGATGGTTGCCGAGCTGAGCGAGACCAAGACGATCACGATTCCTGGCACCGCAGAAAATCAGTCCTTCGAGCTTGAATGCACGCCCGGCGATACTGTGGTTTGTGCAGGCACCGACGAGGCTCAGGGGCTCGCCGTCTGGGTTCAGAAGTAACAGTGTAAAAAATTTGGCCCCGAGGTTTTCTCGGGGCCAAGTGGTTTTAGATGCTCATGTGTTCGTAGGGAGTGCCCTTCGCGCGCTCAAGCGAGGCGAGCACCTCTTTCTCGGCCTCCGCGCGGCCCACCCAGGTGGCGCCTTCAACTGATTTGCCGGGCTCCAGGTCTTTGTAGACCGTGAAGAAGTGCTCGATTTCGAGCAGCATGAACTCGGGAATGTCGTCCAGATCGGCCATGTAGTCGCGACGGGAATCCGCGGTTGGGATGCAAAGCACCTTGTCGTCGCCGCCCATCTCGTCCTGCATCTGGAACATCGCGATGGCCCGGCACTCCACCAGGCAGCCAGGGAAGGTCGACTCGGGCAAAATCACCATGGCGTCCAGCGGGTCACCGTCCTCGCCGAGGGTGCCCTCAATGAAGCCGTAGTCGTAGGGGTACTGAGTAGAAGTGAACAGCGTCCTGTCCAGCCTGATGCGACCCGAATTGTGGTCCATCTCATACTTGTTCTTCGTGCCTCGCGGAATCTCGACTGTCATGTCGAAAGTGAGGGCCGAAAGGGGTTTTGTCTCCACCTTGCGGAAATCGTCGGTCACAACGGCCATCCTTTTTCTTCAGGGTTTTCCTGTTGCAGTTTAAAAAAACTATTGTGTGAATAACGTACCTTTTTTTCTGGGGTGATATGAAAAATGGAGCCAGGATCTTCCAAAACGACCAAAAAATCCTCGCGTTCTGCACGATTTAGCTGGATAGCTTGGAGCGTGACGGTAAGCGTGCTGGTCGTTGCGGCTTTCGGCACTCTGCCGCTGGCGATGGCTCAGGGCTGGCTCGTTAGCGGTGGCGAGCCGACGATCTCATCTGCTGAGCTCGAAAAGCTCCAACCGGGCGCGGGACGGGCCGGACTGGCCGGATACCCCAATTTCGACGAGGCGCTGCCTTCGTCACCAGAGGCGATTCGTGCTGTGCTGGCGCAGCTCCCTAAGAGCGATGGGGTGGTGGGCGCGGCCGCAGGTGACCTCTCCGGCGATGCGATCACGTATTCCGGCGACGCCGACCGTCCACTCGTTCCGGCATCAACCATGAAGGTAATGACGAGTCTCGGTGCGCTTTCGAAGCTGGGCGCGGATCATCGGTTCAGCACCGACGTCACCCTCGCGGGCGATGTGCTGACGCTCGTTGGCCACGGCGATCCGCTGCTGGCCGCTACCAGCGACTCTCACCCCTACGCAAAATATCTTTCGATGCCCTCCCTGCAGCAGTTGGCGCAGCAGAGCGCCGCTGTGCTCAAGCAAAAATCGATCTCCTCGGTGCAGCTTCGCTTCGATGACTCGTATTTCGCTGCCCCCAGCTGGCACCCAGATTGGTACGAAGACTACATCCAGTTTGTCTCGCCGGTAACCGCGCTTGCCGTCGATCTTGGCAAGCCGAAAGAACATGCCGATCAGGCCGATCCGTCCACGGCTGCGGCCCTGATCTTCGCAGACCAGTTGCGCGCGAGTGGCATCGAGGTGACGGGCGACGTGACTCGGCAGGCAGCAGCCGAGGGTGCGGAAAACCTGACTTCGGTGGCCAGCGTGCCGATGTTCAATGTCCTCGAGCGCCTCAACGTCCACTCCGACAACTACATCGCGGAGGTGCTGTTTAGGCACATCGCGCTCGCTAGCGGCCAGCCGGCCACATTTGACGGTGGCGCCGCGGCCCAAACCGCCAATCTGCAGGAGCTAGGGCTGTGGAGCGAGGGCCAGGCGATCCGGGACGGCTCGGGACTGAGCGAACATAACCGGCTGACTGCAGAAAACCTAGTCAAAGCCATGCAGCTCGCTCAGCGCGACGACCGGTTCCGCGTCTTGCTCGAAACGCTGCCCGCAGCCGCGTCGACCGGCACGATGGCGGTTAGATTCCACGACGAGCAGAGCAGTGCCGCGAGAGGCATCTTGCGGGCGAAAACTGGCCGCTTGTCTGACGTCTCCTCGATGGTCGGCTACGCCCCGACACCAGATGGTTCGCTGATCGCTTTCGCGGCGATCGGCAACGAGATGCCTACAGACAAATCCCCGACTCCGTGGTTCGATCACTTCGCGTCCGCGCTGTCGGCGTGCAAGTGCGCCCAAAAATAGCAGGCTAGGCTGGTAGCCATGATTAATTGGCAGTTGGCCACGCGGGTCGGTAAGGCCATCGTCCCGGTCGGTAAACCATCCGAACCCATCATCACCCACAAGATCGTGGGCGATATTCGCGCTGCGGCCAGGCGCGCGCTGCCGATCATCACAGAAGTTACCCAGCTGCCGCAGGCCGGGGACGTGCCCGAGCTAGTGGTTGACCGCCAGACGATGGTGGAGGCAAACGTCCAAACCGCGGCTTTCATCCTGGTCGATGACGACGAGCGCGGCCCGTTCGCCAAGCTGGGCGATGCTTCCAGGGGCGCGATGCTCGGAGCTGCCCTCGCCGCGCTGGCCCCTCAGATCCTCGGTCAATACGTGCCGTACGCGAAGCAGCCGATGCTGCTGCTGAACGCGCCGACCATCGTCTCGGTGGAGAAAGAACTGGAGGTCGACCCCCAAGATTTTCGCCTCTGGGTTGCCCTGCACGAACAGACCCACAGGGTGCAGTTCGCGAACGCGCCCTGGCTGCGAGACCACCTCGCTGGCCTGATTAACGAGGTGCTCGAAGAGGACGATAAGTTCCGGCTTGATCTGGCCGCCATGCGCAAGAAAGAAGACTCCCTGGACGCCCTGCTGGCCACGTTGAGCCCGCAGGTGGCCGAGAAGCTGGAGAGCCTGAACGCCATCATGGGGCTGCTAGAGGGCCACGCTGATTTCATGATGGACGCGGTCGGCGCCGAGATCGTGCCATCGGTGCGCACGATACGCAGACGCTTCCAGAATCGCCGCAAGTCTTCGATGCGCTCTAAGAACATCTTCAAGGCGCTGCTCAACCGCCTGCTTGGCATGGACGCCAAACTGGCGCAATATCGCGACGGCGCAAGATTTTGCCGGGCCGTCATCGACGAGGTTGACGTCGCTGGCCTGAACCTGGTCTGGCAAGACACAGAGAACCTGCCCACCGCCGAGGAACTCAAGGCGCCGATGCGCTGGCTGGGCAGGGTCGCCTACCCGCAGATCGGCTAGCCGTGGCGATCCGGAACCTGAGCCCGGCCTGCCTGAGCGTCGTGCAGGCGGTTCGCGGCTGGCTTGCCAAGGCCTGTGAATTCCCTGTCACCTCGGTTCGACTAGGGGTTTCGGGAGGCGCGGATTCGATGGCACTGGCTGCCGCATGCGCGCACCTGCGAAACCGGGAATTCCCTGAGGCGCACATTGAGGCCGTGATCGTCGACCACCAGCTTCAGGACGGCTCGGCGAAGGTGGCCGAAAAGGCAGCGGCCGAACTCGCAGGCCTGGGCCTCACCTCACGGGTAGCGCGGGTGCGGGTCGCCGACGACGGATCGGGCATGGAGGCCGCCGCCCGAGGCGCCCGATATGAGGCGCTGACGAAAGACTTTTCTGGCTATCTAATGCTGGCTCACAGCATGGACGATCAGGCCGAAACTGTTCTGCTAGGCCTGGCGCGCGGCTCTGGAACCCGGTCTCTTTCCGGCATGGCCGTCGAGTCGAAGCGGGGTGCTGTCACGCTGCTGCGTCCGCTCTTAGGGCTGCGCGCCCAGACGCTTCGCCAGGCCGCCGATGATTGGGGTCTTGAGGTCTGGGAAGATCCGCAGAATCTGCAAGATCGTTTCGCGCGGGTGCGGGCCAGGCGTTCATCGCTGCCCACTCTCGAGGGCGATCTTGGGCCAGGCTTCACCGAGGCGCTGGCCAGGACGGCTGTGCTGGCGGGTAGGGACGCTGATCTCCTGGACCAGCTTGCCGCTGAAGCGCTGCCGGAGCCAGCCGAGGAGCTCTCGGTCGAATTGCTCAGCGGCCTGCATCCTGCGATCGCCACTAGGGTGCTGCGTCGTTGGCTCGCGCAGCAAGGCGTGGCGGAGGTCAGCTTTGAGCACGTCGAGGCAGTATTTCAGCTGGTTTCGGCCTGGAGCGGTCAGCGGGGCGTCGATTTGCCCGGCGGAGTTCGCATTAGTCGTGCGCAAGGAAGGCTGAAGCCGGTAAGGTAAACGAAGTGGAAGCATCAGACATCACTCAAGATCTTGAGCACGTTCTTTACAGCAAGCAGCAACTAGCAGACCGCGTCACCGAGGTGGCCGCCGAGATTGACCGTGACTACGAGGGCCGCGAACCGCTGATCGTCGGCGTCCTCAATGGCGCGATGATCACCGTATCCGACCTAACCAGAGCCATGAAGATCCACTGTGACGTCGACTGGATGGCGATCTCTTCCTACGGTTCCGGCACCCAAAGCTCGGGCGTCGTGCGGATTCTAAAAGACCTCTCCACCGACATTAACGGTCGCGACGTCTTGATCGTCGAGGACATCATCGACACCGGCCTGACACTCAGCTATCTGGTCAACAACCTGCTGTCGCGCGAGCCCGCCAGCCTGGAGATCATGACAATGTTCCGGAAGCCGGAGGCCATCGATTGCCAGGTCGATGTCAAGTACATTGGTTTCGACGTGCCCAACGAGTTCGTCGTCGGCTACGGCCTCGACTACGACGGCCGCTACCGCAACCTTTGTGACCTGGCCGCGCTAGCCCCGCACGTCTATAGCTAATGAAGGCATCCGCAGGCGGCAGGTCTCGCAGCCGTCTGGTCAATGTGCTCTTCGGTGTGCTGATCGGGTTGGTCGTGATCGCGGTCTGCGGCCTCGGCGTGCTGCTGTCGGCCCAGGGCTGGGTAGTGGATTTCGGGCAAAAGAAGCAGCTTGAAAAGACTCAGTTCTCCCGGCTTAATCCAGGCGACTGTCTGGTTTTTGCCGCCCGTCCCGAGCAGAATCCGGCCGCAGAGGGCGCCTCCGAGGTCGCTCACCTGAAGGTGGATTGTACGGCTGAGGGCTTCAAGTTCAGGGTGGCTGCAGAGGGCAAGGAAGATTTGAAGTGCCCTAGCCAGTGGTACTGGATGTATTACTCGCCGAAGCTCTTTAGCGACGGTGTGCGGCGGGCGCTCTGCCTGGCTCCCGTGTTTGAGGAGGACGCATGCTACGCCAAGGACAAGCTCTCTGTTTGGCAGCAGGTGGATTGCCGAGCGGAATATTTCTTGCGGGTGCAGAAGATCGTCGAGCAGCCGCTGGACTGCCCACGGCCGGACGGTGCGATTGAGCTGCCGCTGCCTGAGCCCAAGACCGTCGTCTGTGCGGTTTCCGGGCAGAAGTAAGCTCGAGAGAAGATCCCAAAAGGGGATACAAGCCAGCCATTTATCACTTGTTGTGGGAAACTGAACGACATGCCTAAAGCCCAGTCAAGCGAACCGTCGAAGCCCGGCTCTGGTAACGATAAGCGCCTAGTCAGGCGCTCGATTATCGGCTTTGTGCTCATCGCGGTCATCGCCCTGCTGTTCGTGCCCAGGATCATCGTGGACATGAACTACGAGAAGGTGCCGACGTCGAAGGCCGTGCAACTGATCGACGGGAAAGAGCAGATACGCCAGGTCACGATGACCGCTGGCGATCAGACCATCCGCATCGAAATGCTGGACGGCAAGAAATACCAGTCCACTTATCTCGACGAGCAGGGCGAGGGTCTGTCGAAGAAGCTGGACAAGCGGGTGGCCGACGGCTCGCTGAGGGTCTGGGAGGGCATCACTACCAGCGAATCCTGGGGCATGCTGCTGCTGTTCTTCGGGCTGCCCATCCTGATCATGGGGTTGCTGTTCTTCGTGATCACTAGGGGCGGCGCTGGTGCCATGGGCAACCCACTGAGCTTCGGCAAATCGAAGGCCGAGCTGATCGACCCGGACATGCCGCAAACCAAATTCTCGGACGTGGCTGGCTGCGACGAGGCGATCGGCGAGTTGACTGAGATCAAAGACTTCCTGGCCAATCCCGAAAAGTTTCACCGGGTAGGGGCTCGCGTGCCGGCGGGCGTTCTGCTCTATGGCGAGCCGGGCACCGGCAAGACGCTGCTCGCTCGCGCGGTGGCCGGCGAGGCGGGCGTGCCGTTCTACTCGATTTCCGGTTCCGACTTCGTCGAGATGTTCGTCGGTGTCGGTGCCAGCCGCGTGCGTGACCTGTTCGCGAAGGCCAAGGAAAACTCCCCGGCCATCATCTTCGTCGACGAGATCGACGCCGTTGGCAGGCATCGCGGGGCTGGCATGGGCGGCGGCCACGACGAGCGCGAGCAGACGCTAAACCAGCTGCTGGTCGAGATGGACGGCTTCAACTCTAAGACGAACGTAATCCTGATCGCCGCGACGAACCGCCCGGACGTCCTCGACCCGGCGCTGCTTCGCCCAGGCAGATTTGACAGGCAGATCCCCGTCGAGGCGCCCGATCTGAAGAGGCGCGAGCAGATCCTGCGGGTACACGCGGTGGGCAAGCCGCTGGCCGAATTCGTCGACCTCGGCCTAGTCGCGCAGCGCACACCGGGCTTCACCGGTGCCGATCTGGCAAATGTGCTGAACGAGGCTGCGTTGCTGACCGCCCGTCACGATCTGCCGCTGATCACGGACACCGAGATCGACGAGGCCATCGATCGCGTCATCGGTGGCCCACAGCGCAGCACCAGACTGCTGAACGATCGCGAGAGGCTGATCACCGCTTATCACGAGGGCGGGCACGCGCTGGTAGCTGCGGCTATGCCTGGCACCGATCCCGTCCAGAAGATCACGATTCTGCCTCGCGGGCGCGCGATGGGCTACACGATGGTGCTGCCGGATAACGACAAGTATTCGCAGACCCGCGGTGAGCTCCTAGATCAGCTGGCCTACATGCTTGGCGGACGCGCTGCAGAGGAACTCGTCTTCCACGACCCGACTACGGGAGCTGCGAACGACATCGAGAAAGCCACCAAGCTGGCCCGCAGGATGGTTACGCAGTTTGGCATGACGGATGCGCTGGGCACTGTGAAGCTGGGCGGCGACGAGTCGTCGGAGCCATTCATGGGAATGTCCGCGCAGCAGAACAGCAAGCCGTATTCGGAGAAGACGGCCGCGGCCATCGACGAGCAGGTCAACCGGCTGTTGGAGGACGCGCACCAGGAGGCCTTTGACACGCTGGTCGCCAACCGGCGCATCCTCGACGAGTTGGTTCGGCAGCTGCTCGACAAGGAGACGCTGACCAAGGCTCAGGTGGCCGCAATCTTCAAGGAATTGAAGCGGCATCCCAAACGGGGCGCGTTTACTGGTTCGGCTCTGCGGGTGCCCTCGAACCTGCCCCCGGTCGACGCCAGCCTGCCCGGCAGGGCTCAGCAAGACTAAGATGCTGAGGGCTTAACTTTCAGGAGTATCAATGGCTAATCAGGGGCCCCGCGCAGACAAATCCGCGCAAGACGGCTTCGACCTCGAGATGATCGAGCACGGTGTTCGAGAAATCCTGCTTGGCATCGGCGAGGACCCCGATCGCGACGGGCTACGGGAGACCCCGGCGCGCGTCGCAAGAGCCTGCGCAGAATTGTTTTCTGGCATCGGCCAAGATCCAAAGCAGCTTCTCGAAACCACGTTTGACGCCAGTCACGACGAGATGGTGCTGGTTAAGGACATCGACGTGCATTCGATGTGCGAGCATCACCTGCTGCCGTTCCACGGCTACGCGCACATCGCCTACATTCCGCCGGAAAGTGGGCGAGTGGTTGGTTTGTCTAAGCTGGCCAGGTTGGTCGAGGCCTACGCCCGCCGCCCGCAGGTGCAGGAGCGCCTGACAACCCAGATCGCTGATGAGCTAGAGCACACGCTCGGTGTGAAGGGTGTGCTGGTGGTGCTGGAATGCGAGCACAATTGCATGACGATGCGCGGGGTGCGCAAGCCTGGCAGCAAGACCGTCACGTCGGCGGTGCGAGGCCAGCTTCGCAACGCCGCGACCAGGGCAGAGGCTATGAGCCTGATTATCGGAGGCAAGTGATGGCGCAGCGCACGTTGGTGCAGGGGATTCTGAACGTAACCCCTGACTCGTTTTCCGACGGCGGTCGTTGGGCGAGCACGGACGCCGCAATTGAGCACGGCATGGAGCTGATCGCCGAAGGCGCCGACATCATCGACGTCGGTGGCGAGTCGACCCGTCCGGGTGCGACTCGACCCAGCGAGGAGGAGGAGCTGCGCAGGGTGGTGCCCGTGGTTCGGGAGCTTGCCCGGCACATTCCGATCAGCGTGGACACGATGCGCTCCGGCGTCGCCCAGGCAGTAATTGATGCAGGCGCGACCATCATCAACGATGTTTCGGGCGGATTGTCCGACACGAACATGCACTCCGTGGTGGCAGAAGCCGGCTGCGACTATATCTGCCAGCACTGGCGCGGCTACGGCGATGAGATGAACGAGCAGGCGGTCTATCAAGATGTAGTCCGCGAGGTCTATGACGAGCTGGCCAAGCGCATCGACGTCTGCGTGGAGGCTGGCATTGAGCCCGAGAAAATCATCGCAGACCCAGGCCTGGGCTTCGCCAAGACCGGCGATCAGGACTGGCTGGTGCTGGGGGCCCTCGATCGATTCAACTCGATGGGGCACAGACTATTAATAGGTGCTAGCCGCAAGCGTTTCTTGGCGGGCGCAATCGGTGATCGGCCGGCCGTCGAGCGCGACGCCGCAACCGCCACCGTCACAACCATCTGTGCGCTAGCGGGCGTCTGGGCGGTGCGCACCCACGAGGTGGCAGCACAGCGAGATAGTGTGGACGTGGTAGCGCACTTGCGAACGGTGAATGATGGCTCGCACGACAATTAAACTTATCGGCCTTGAGGGCATCGGCTATCACGGCGTATATGAATTTGAAAAGAGAAATGGTCAAAAATTCATTGTCGACGCCGAGTTGGAAATCGAGACTCCTAAAGACGACGATCTAAATCAGACGGTAAATTATGGCACTCTGGCCAGAAATATATTGAACTTAGTGGAGGGCGAAGCCGTCGACTTAATCGAGACGTTGGCTAAGAGAATATGGGATCTCATAATGTCTGATGACTTGGTTTTGCGGGCAAAGGTGATCGTTCATAAACCGGACGCCCCGATGCAATTAGAATTCGCAGACGTTCAGGTTTGCGTCAGTGCGGCCCGAAACGAAGTGAGCTAATGCCCGTGAAATGTGTTTTCGCTCTCGGTTCAAATCAGGGTGAGAGCCTGGAAATTTTGTCGTCCGCGGTCAGCGAGCTGTCGAAAACTCCGGGGCTGTCCGTCGTTAAGGTCTCGCCGGTTTACCGCACCAAACCGGTCGGCGACGCCGAGCAGTCGGACTTTCTGAACCTCGTCTTATTGGCAGAATCTGGCCTAGTCCCGCGGGTTTTGCTGCGCCGGACACAGGCCATCGAGAAGGAGTATGGCCGGTTGCGCGACCCGCTTCGGCCGAAGGGTCCGAGGACTCTCGACATCGACATAATTCAGGTTTCCGGCTATGAGTCCAAGACCAGCGAGTTAACCCTTCCGCATCCCGCGGCTTATAGCCGCGCATTCGTCCTGGTGCCCTGGCTCGAAATCGACCCCGAGGCCGTGCTGCCGCAGGGTCGAATTAGCGACTTGGTCCCTAATCTAGATTTGAGCGGTATCGGAAAGTACCGCGAAATTGAGCTATAGCCTTTATTCGGCGCAGAATTATTAACCGATTTGGGGCTTACGGAATCCTGTCCGGAAACTGTGAAAATTAGATTTTAATTATTCTGTGGCATAGTCTTTATTTGTAATGCTTACAGCAGCTTACTACCCTAAAGACTTAATGGAATAGAGGAACTAATGGCTAGGAAAACTCAGATTCTTTTGATCGACGACCTTGATGGCTTTACTCCCGCCGATGAGACCGTAACTTTCAGCCTCGATGGCGTTAATTACGAAATTGATCTCACGAAAGACAACGCCACTCGTTTTCGCGATGTGCTCGCTGGCTGGATCGTGAAGTCGCGTCGCGTAGGTGGCCGCCGCAGCCCCGGACGCCGCAAGGCGCAGGACGGGCCCCTGGCAAGCGATATTCGCGAGTGGGCCAAGGCTAACGGTTATGAGGTTTCCGGCCGCGGTCGCGTCCCGACCGAGATTCGCGAGGCCTACGAGAAGGCACATCAGCCCGCTGAATAGTTAAAGCTAGATTATGCACACCGCCTGGCGGTGTGCATCGCTTTCCTAGAGGCAGGTGCCCGAAACGGCGGGGGCCTAAAAGGGCGGATGCATGTAAGGGCAGGTGTCCCGATAGGGCTTATCTCGTGGGGAACAAAAACGCTCACGAATACCTTTTAAAGGTGACACGCTCCCGCTAGGCGCTGCCTAATACACTTGGGAGTAACCGAACTTTTCCCGGGCAGCTTCGGGGAAGGTCGACTATTCAAGGAGTCATATTGTTTGAGCGATTTACCGATCGTGCACGCCGCGTGGTCGTTTTGGCCCAGGACGAGGCCAAAATGCTCAATCACAACTACATCGGCACTGAGCATTTGCTGCTTGGCTTGATCCATGAGGGTGAGGGCGTGGCGGCGAAGGCGCTGGAGCAGCTTGGCATTTCGCTGGAGGCCGTTCGGCAGCAGGTCGAAGAGATGATTGGGCACGGTCAGACCGAACCCGCGGGCCATATTCCGTTCACCCCGCGCGCCAAGAAAGTCCTGGAGCTTTCATTGCGCGAGGCGCTGCAGATGAACCACAGCTACATCGGAACCGAGCACATCCTGCTCGGCCTGATCCGCGAGGGCGAGGGCGTCGCCGCAACCGTGCTGATCAAGCTTGGCGCCGACCTCAACCGAGTGCGCAGCACCGTGCTGCAGCTGCTCAGCGGCTTCCAGGGTGGTGCAGAGGGCGATCTGGCCACCTCCGGTGCCCCGCAGGACGCCACCCGCAGCAATTCCAGCATTCTCGATCAGTTTGGTCGTAACCTGACCCAGGCTGCTCGCGAGAACCGCCTCGACCCCGTCATTGGCCGCAAGCAGGAAATCGAGCGCGTGATGACAGTGCTCAGCCGCCGCACCAAGAACAACCCGGTGCTGATCGGTGAGCCTGGCGTCGGCAAGACCGCCGTCGTCGAGGGGCTCGCGCAGCAGATCGTTCGCGGCGAGGTGCCCGAAACCCTGCGCAACAAGCAGATTTACACGCTCGACCTCGGTGCTCTGGTCGCCGGGTCCCGCTACCGCGGTGATTTTGAGGAGCGCCTAAAGAAGGTGCTGAAAGAGATTCAGCGTCGCGGCGACGTCATGCTGTTCATCGACGAGATACACACCCTGGTTGGTGCGGGTGCCGCAGAGGGCGCGATCGATGCCGCCAGCATCCTCAAGCCGATGCTGGCTCGCGGTGAGCTGCAGACCATCGGTGCCACCACACTCGAGGAGTACCGTAAGTACATCGAGAAGGACGCCGCACTGGAGCGTCGTTTCCAGCCGATCCAGGTCGACGAGCCGAGTGTCGAGCTGACCGTCGATATTCTGAAGGGGCTGCGCGACCGCTACGAGGCCCACCACCGCATCACCATCACCGATGACGCGCTGGAGGCCGCGGCCAGGCTCGCTGCCCGCTACATTCAGGATCGTTTTCTGCCTGACAAGGCCATCGACCTGATCGACGAGGCCGGTGCCCGCATGCGCATCCAGCGCATGACTGCGCCGCCGGATCTGCGCGAGTTCGACGAGAAGATCTCGAAGGTTCGCCTAGAAAAGGAAGCGGCGATCGACCAGCAGGACTTCGAGCGCGCTGCCGGGCTGCGAGACCAGGAGAAGCGTCTGAGTGTCGAACGCGATGAGCGAGAGGCAGCCTGGCGCGAGGGCGATGGAGACACTCCCGCTGTCGTCGGCGAGGAGCAGATCGCCGAGGTGCTTTCCACCACCACGGGCGTTCCGGTCAGCCAGATCACCGAGGAGGAGTCCACCAGGCTGCTCCACATGGAGGAAGAGATTCACAAGCGCTACGTCGGCCAGGACGAGGCCGTCAAGGCGCTATCTCGCTCGATTCGTCGCGCCCGTGCCGGCCTGAAGGATCCGAACCGCCCGTCCGGCTCGTTCATCTTCGCTGGCCCGTCGGGTGTTGGTAAGACCGAGCTGACCAAGGCGCTTGCCGAGTTCCTCTTCGGCAACGAGGACGCCCTGATCACCCTGGACATGAGCGAGTTTTCCGAGAAGCACACCGCTTCGAGGATGTTCGGTTCGCCGCCAGGGTATGTCGGCTACGACGAGGGCGGCCAGCTCACCGAGAAGGTGCGCCGCAAGCCGTTCAGCGTGATCCTGTTCGACGAGATCGAGAAGGCCCACCCGGACATCTTTAACTCGCTGCTGCAGATTCTGGATGAGGGTCGCCTGACCGACGCTCAGGGCAGGGTGGTCGACTTCAAGAACACCGTCATCGTGATGACCACGAACCTCGGCACCAAGGACATCAGCCGCTCGGTCAGCTTGGGCTTCTCGAACACAGGAGATGCCGGTAACGACTACGAGTCGATGAAGGGCAAGGTTAACGAAGAGCTCAAGCAGCACTTCCGTCCCGAGTTCCTGAACCGCGTTGACGAGGTCGTCGTCTTCCACCAGCTCACCGCTGAGGAGATCGCCAACATCGTCAGCCTGATGATCGCTCAGGTCGAGAAGCGCCTAGAGGAGCGCGACATGGGCATCGAGCTGACGCCCGCAGCCAGCAAGCTGATCGCCGAGATCGGTTACGATCCGCTGCTCGGCGCTCGTCCGCTGCGTCGCGCCATCCAGTCGAAGATCGAGGACCCGATCGCTGAGCAGATCCTGTTCGGCGACCTGCAGGCCGGATCCATCGTCGTGGTGGACGTGGCCGAGGGTGCCGATAAGAACTCCGCCGAGCCGTTCACGTTCCGCGCGGCCCCGAAGCTGGAGGACATCGACATGATCCCCGAAGAAGAAAGCTAAACCAAACAACTAAACGCAAGAAATGCCCCGGTCAGTTCACAGTTAATTGTCCGGGGCATTTTGCATCTCCACCCGCAACCGGAAGCGCTCCTCGCGCAACGGGAGGCGGGGCAGGGTGCAATCCCGTGGGGCTATTCGCCTACGGAGGTTAGGAATGCGGTGCCGTCGCCCAGGGCGCTCACCTGTTCTTCGGCGGCAAGGAATACCGATTGGCCCCGCTCTAGCAGTTCCTGGCGGCCGGCACTGTGCAGCAGCAGGCTGCCCTCGGTGACCAGCAGGATGCGCGCACTGCTCTCGGCTGGCAGCTCGACCGCGTCGCCGTCAGGCTTGATGCGCCAGACGCGATAGGTGGAATCGGGGTAGTCGTAGGTTTCGACGCCGCCGCGAACCTGGCTGGGCATCAGGATCTTAGCGGGCTCGGACTTGAACGTGACCACCCGGACGAGCGCGTCGGCGTCGATGTGTTTGCCGGTCAGACCACCGCGAAGTACGTTGTCGGAGCTGGTCATCACCTCGACGCCCGAGCCGTTGAGATAGGCGTGCATGGTGCCCGGCGAGACGTGCAGTGCCTGGCCAGGATGCAGGTGCCTGCGGTTTAGCAGCAGCGCGGCGATCAGGCTTGGGTCGCCGGGGAAGTGCTCATCGATCAATACCGCGGTCCTGGCGAAATCGCCAACCTTGCCAGGGTCATCGATATGCTTGATCGCCGCGGAAGCCACCTCGTTAACGATCCAGCGTCGGTCTTCGTCGATGCTAAGTGCGTCCAGGAAAACCTCCTCGAGCGCAGCGCTACCGCGGCGATTTTCGAGCGGTCCAATCACGGAATCTAGCTCGGGGATGTCGCCTAGAGCAGTGAACAGGCGGTAGCTTTCGGCCGGATCACGGAAGCCCACGAGCGCGTCAAATTCGGTGAGAGCAACGATAAGTTCGGGCTTGGGGCGCGGATCCTTGAAGGTGCGGCGCGGATCATCCAAAGCAATGCCTTCGGCGTTCTCTTTCTCAAAGCCGGCCCTGGCGTCCTCTTCATTGGGGTGTGCCTGCAGGCTGAGCGGAGCTGCTGCCGAAAGAATCTTGACAAGATAGGGCAACTCATCGCCGTAGTTGCCGCGAATCTTCTCGCCTAGTAGCTGCGGATTGGCCTTCAGGAAGGTGCGCAGATCGCTTTTGTTGCCGTCGTCTGTGATCGTGGTCGGCGACGACGGGTGGGTGCCGAGCCAGTATTCGGCATTCGGCACATCGGTGACTGGGTTGCCAAGAAGGTTGGCGATGAAGTCGGGCGAGCCCCAATCGTAGTGTCGGATAGTTCCGACAATTCGCTGCATCGGTGCCTTTCCTCCTCGACTCGTGTGCTCTAGCAATCTCTGAGTATTGCACGCTTGAGCTCTCTAGCGCACAACTGTGAGCCTAAACTTCCATTTGCTCGTCGAATATTAGTGACTTACTGCGGGTGGCGGCAACGGCACCCCGCAATGGATTAGATAAAAATAGCACCTTTCCGGGCTGTTTTCTGCTTGCCATCAGCTAAATGACATCATTGTTATTAACCGGTTAGAATAGGACGCATGAGCACACAGGCATTGGAAGGGGTCACGACGGAACTCAGCGCCAGGGACGCCGAGATTCTTGACTTCGAGGGTTCGTGGTGGGCGGCTCGGCTCTCCAAGGAGCAGGCGATCCGCGAGCGCTTTGACATGTCTTCGACTCGCTACTATCAGATTCTGAATTCGCTGATCGACCAGCCCGCCGCGCTGCAGCACGACCCGATGCTGGTCAAGAGGCTGCGCAGGCTGCGCGAGCGCAGGCAGCGCGATCGCTCCGCATCTAGGCTGCGCACCCGCTAAATTTCTCGGCCGCCGGTGATCTGTGGATTGCCTATGAGAAGGGGCGAAAGTTCCTCCGCTTTTTGCACTCTAGGGGTTAGAGTGCTAAAAATGAGTTAGCACTCTTCAAGCTAGAGTGCCACGTTTGGTTGGTTGAGGTTAACAGCCGTCCGTCGCGGGCAGCCAGCTAAGAACGCGAAGATAGACATTTACAACGGCAGGGGAATCCTGCGAACCGGAGGATTGCCGGACACTATGGCAAAGCTAATTGAATTTGATAGCGAGGCGCGCAAGGGCCTGGAAAAGGGCATGAATACCCTTGCTGACGCCGTGAAGGTTACTCTCGGCCCGAAGGGCCGCAACGTCGTGCTGGAGAAGTCGTGGGGCGCTCCCACCATCACCAACGACGGTGTCTCGATCGCCAAGGAGATCGAGCTGGCCGATCCGTTCGAGAAGATCGGCGCTGAGCTGGTTAAAGAAGTCGCTAAGAAGACCGATGACGTCGCTGGCGACGGCACCACCACCGCGACCGTAATCGCTCAGGCGATGGTTCGCGAGGGACTGCGTAACGTCACCGCTGGCGCGAACCCGATCGAGCTGAAGCGCGGCATCGAGAAGGCCGTGGCTGCGATCTCCGAGAAGCTCGAGGCTATGGCCACCGAGATCGACTCCAAGGAGCAGATCGCGCAGACCGCTTCGATTTCTGCTGGTGACCCGGACGTTGGCGAGAAGATCGCCGAGGCCATGGACAAGGTGGGCAAGGAAGGCGTCATCACAGTCGACGAGTCCAACACCTTCGGCCTCGACCTCGAATTCACCGAGGGCATGAACTTCGACAAGGGCTACATCTCTGGCTACTTCGTCACCGATGCTGAGCGTCAGGAAGCCGTGCTCGACGAGCCGTACGTTCTGCTGGTTGACGGAAAGGTTTCCTCGCTGAAGGAGCTGCTGCCGATCCTGGAGAAGGTGCAGCAGTCCGGCCGTGCTCTGCTGGTTATCGCTGAGGACGTCGACGGCGAAGCCCTGGCAGGCCTGGTCGTGAACAAGCTTCGTGGCACCCTGAAGTCCGTTGCCGTCAAGGCTCCTGGCTTCGGCGATCGGCGCAAGGCGATCCTGGCCGACATCGCCGTTTTGACCGGTGGCCAGGTAATTAGCGAGACCGTTGGTCTGTCGCTGGAGACCGCCGACCTGAGCCTGCTCGGCACCGCCAAGTCGGTAACCGTCACCAAGGACGCCACCACCATCGTTGATGGTGCTGGCGACAAGGAGCAGATCGAGGGTCGCGTAAAGCAGATCCAGACCGAGATCGAGAACACCGACTCAGACTACGACCGCGAGAAGCTGCAGGAGCGCCTGTCCAAGCTCGCCGGTGGTGTGGCTGTCATCAAGGTTGGCGCTGCTACCGAGGTTGAGATGAAGGAGCGCAAGCACCGCATCGAGGACGCCGTCCGTAACGCGAAGGCTGCTGTTGAAGAGGGCGTTCTGCCCGGCGGCGGTGTTGCGCTGGTTCAGGCCGCCAAGGACATCAAGCTCGAGGGTCTGAGCGACGACGAGCAGATCGGCGCCCAGATCGTGCTGAGCGCGGCCGCCGCTCCGCTGAAGCAGATCGCGGTTAACGCTGGCTACGAGGGTGGCGTCATCGCCGAGAAGGTACGCAACCTTCCCGCTGGTGAGGGCCTGAACGCCGCTACTGGCGAGTACGTCAACATGACCAAGGCTGGCATCCTGGATCCCACCAAGGTCACCCGCTCGGCTCTGCAGAATGCCGCCTCGATTGCTGGTCTGTTCCTGACCACCGAGGCCGTTATTGCCGACAAGCCTGAGAAGGTAGCCATGGATCCTGCCGCTGCAGGCGACATGGGTGGCATGTATTAAGCCGATATAAACCTAAAAGGGCGAGACACCAGTTGGTGCCTCGCCCTTTATTAACTAAAGAAACTTTCACAGCTAGAAAAGCTCGCGATGCTGCAGGACTAGAGCAGTCATCTTCTACAGCTAACTGGCAGAAAAAAATTATGGGGCTAGCAAAAAAAGCTAACCCCATAATTTCGTTAGGTTCTTATAATTCCAGGCCGGGGTAGAGCGGGTTGGCGGCCATCAACTCCGCGGCTGCGTCGCTGACGCGCTCGGCAAGGCCGTCTTCCATCTCGTACTTTGCGCGGCTCGGGTTGCCGTTGCTGGTGGCGGCAGGCTTCGTGCCCTTGAGCGTCTCGCAGATCAGCTCGGCGACCCGATCCATGTCGTCCTCGTCGCAGCCCCTCGAGGTAAGCGCGGGGGTACCGATGCGGATGCCGGAGGTGTACCAGGCGCCGTTCGGGTCGTGCGGAATCGAGTTGCGGTTGGTGACGATGCCCGAATCCAGCAGCGCGGCCTCAGCCTGGCGGCCGGTCAGCCCGAAGCTCGATGAAACGTTCAGCAGCACCAAGTGGTTGTCGGTGCCGTCAGTGATGAGCTTGACGCCCCTGCTCATCAGGCCTTCTGCCAGCGCCTTGGCGTTTGAGCAGACCTGGGCTGCGTAGGTGCGGAAGGATTCCTGCCTGGCCTCCGCAAGTGCGATCGCCTTGGCGGCCATCACGTGCGAGAGCGGGCCGCCCAGCACCATTGGGCAGCCGCGGTCGACGTCTGAGGCGTACTCTTCCTTGGCCAGCACCAGCCCACCGCGTGGGCCGCGCAGCGACTTGTGCGTGGTGGTGGTCACCACATCGGCGTAAGCCACCGGATCCTCCTCGCCGGTGAAGGCCTTGCCGGCCACCAGACCGGCGAAGTGGGCCATGTCCACCATCAGCACCGCGCCGACCTCGTCGGCGATCTCGCGCATCTTGGCGAAGTTGACGCGACGCGGGTAGGCGGAGTAGCCGGCTACGATGATCAACGGCTTAAACTCGCGCGCCTGCTTGGCCAGCGCGTCATAGTCGAGCAGGCCGGTCTTGGGATCGGTGCCGTAGCTGCGCTGATCGAACATCTTTCCGGAGATGTTGTTGCGGAAACCGTGGGTCAGGTGGCCGCCGGCGTCCAGGCTCATGCCCATCAGGCGCTGGTTGCCGAGCGCGGCGCGCAGCTTGGCCCAGTCCTCGCGGGACAGATCGTTGACGTTGCGAGCGCCGATGCTCTGCAGAGCCGGGGTCTCGACTTTGTGCGCCAAAATTGACCAGTAGGCAACCAGGTTCGCGTCGATGCCCGAGTGCGGCTGGACGTAGGCGTAGTCGGCGCCGAACAGCTCACGGGCGTGCTCGGCCGCGATCGACTCCACAGTGTCGACGTTCTGACACCCCGCGTAGAAGCGGTGTCCGACGGTGCCCTCTGCGTACTTGTCGGACAGCCAGGTGCCCATGGTCAACAGGGTAGTCAGCGAAGCGTAGTTCTCTGAGGCGATCAGCTTCAGCGATTCGCGCTGGTCGCTTAGCTCGCCAGCGATGGCAGTGCCGATGCGTGGATCGGTCTTGTTGATCAGCGACAAAATCGCTTTATAGGCGGTGCTCGCTGTGCCTGCGTCGTGCATGTTGCTCCTAGATCTAGTGGATGAGTTGAATTATGGCTTGTTTATGCTCGAGGAGACAGAGATTCCGGATGCTAGCCCCGCACCCTGGAAACTTCGTAAAGGGCGATGGCCGCGGCAACAGAAGCGTTCAGGCTCTCGACTGAGTTGCTGATCGGGATGGACGCGAGCACGTCGCATTTCTCCTGAGTCAGACGCGAGATGCCCGAGCCTTCCGAGCCGACGACAAGCACCACGGGTCCGTCCAGGCCAGGGGTCGCTGAGATGTCGTTGTCGCCTGCGGCCAGGCCGACTACCGTGTAGCCGGCCTTCTTGTACTGGTCGATCGCGCGGTTCAGGTTCGTTGCCTTGGCGACGGGAATCCTGGCCGCAGCCCCAGCAGAGGACTTCCAGGCGACGGCGCTCATCGACGCCGAACGCCGCTCGGGAATCACCACGCCGTGCGCGTTAAACGCGGCCGCCGAACGCACGATCGCGCCCAGGTTGTGCGGGTCGGTGATGCCGTCCAGCATCACCACCAGCGCTGGTTTTTCGTCGTCGTAGAGCGCGTCCGACATCAGGTCGAGGGCGTCGGCGTATTCGTAGCTGGGCAGCTGCATCGCCACGCCCTGGTGAACAGAGCCGCCGGTCAGGCGGTCGAGCTCGGCGCGGGTGGTCTGCAGCAGCGTGATGGAATTATCCGCCGCGTACTTGAAGATATCGGCCAGCCGGTTGTCGCGGTCGCTGCCCTCTGCCACGTACGCCACCTTGACAGGCAATCCCGCGCGCAGCGCCTCCAGCACCGGGTTGCGGCCGATCACCCAGTCGGGGCCGGCGCCGCGGCCGGTGCTGGATGGCTTGCGGTTGCCGCGCTGCTGGGGCTTATTACCCTTGTGGGAGTTGCCCTTATACGCCTTGTGCCAGACGCGGTCCTCGGCCTTCGGTGTGTTGCCGCGGCCGCGAAGCGCGCGCTTGTTCTTGCCGCCGGATCCTACTTTTCGCATTATTTAACCTTCGATCTGCCAACGTGCGCCGGCGGGGGTGTCCTCGACCTTGATGCCGATTTCTGTCAGGGTGTCGCGGATGGCGTCCGCATTCGCCCAGTCCTTGCGCTCGCGGGCAGCTGTGCGCTGTTCGAGAACCAGCTTAACAAGGCCGTCGACGATCTCGGTGTGATCGGCTCCGCTGGTGGCGTTCGCCCATTCCGGCGCCAGCGGGTCGAGGCCGAAGACCTGCAGCATGGCGCGTGCGGCCGCTAGCTGCTCGGCAGCGTCCTGGCCGGAGTCGAGAGCCTTGTTGCCCGCCTTGATGGTCTCGTAGAGCACCGCGATCGCGGCCGGGGTGCTGAGATCGTCGTCCATCGCGCGGACGAAGTCCTGCGGCAGATCATGGAAGTTGAATTCCGGGACGCCCGAGATTCCCGCACGCTCCAGGAAGCTGTCGATACGGGCCAGCCTTGCGGTGGCCTCTTCCAGAGAGGTGTCGGAGAACTCGATAACCGAACGGTAGTGCGTCTGAGCCAGGTAGAGCCGCACCGCGCGAGCCGGGTACTGCTTGGTGACCTCGGTGACGCGGGCGTAGTTACCCAGCGACTTGCTCATCTTCTCGCCGGCCGCGGTGACGAAAGCGTTGTGCATCCAGTACTTCGCGAAGCCGAAGCCCGCGGCTCTGGACTGCGCCAGCTCGTTCTCGTGGTGGGGGAACTTAAGATCCATACCGCCGCCGTGGATGTCGAACTCGGCGCCGAGGTATTTCAGGCTCATCGCCGAGCATTCCAGGTGCCAGCCGGGACGGCCGCGTCCCCACGGGCTGGGCCAGGACGCGGTTTCCGGCTCGCCCGCCTTGTGGCCCTTCCACAGCGCGAAGTCGCGGGCGTCGCGTTTGCCCTTGTTGTCGGCACCCTCGTCGTTGACCATCTCCGAGATCTTCTGGTGTGACAGCTCTCCATATTGGGGCCAACTGCGCACGTCGAAGTAGACGTTCGCGGAGCCGTCGTCAGCTACGTAGGCGTGGCCGCGTTCCAGCAGACGTTCGATCAGTTCGATCTGTTCGGGTATGTGGCCGGTTGCGCGCGGCTCGTAGTTAGGCGGGCGGCAGCCTAGCGCGGTATAGGCGCGGTGCAGTTCGAGTTCCATGGCGTAGGCCAACTCGTACCACTCCATGCCCTGCTCAGCAGACTTGGAGATGATCTTGTCGTCGATATCGGTTACGTTGGCTACCACTTTCACCTTCAGGCCGCAGCCCTCGAGCCACCTGCGCAGCACATCGAAAACGATTTCCTTACGGATGTGACCCAGATGAGGTGGAGCCTGCACGGTCAGCCCGCAGTGGTAAATCGAAACCTCGCCGGGAACGATCGGTTCAAATTCGACTACCTTGCCGAGCTGCTCGTCGTATAGGTGAAAAGTCATGTGGCCAATTCTAGCGGCAGTGACGCAATTAGCACTTCCGTCAGCAACGACCACAAGCGTGGACTTCAAGCTAAGGCTGCCAAAGAAGCCGGAAACGGTGTTCTGAGACATTAGATATGCGGTTTTTGTCTTTTTGCGCTGATCGGCAACTAGGATTGTTTTAACATTCGAGGTTGGGTATTGCGCAAATTTCCTTCGCTGGTTCGCGGCAGAGGCGCTACGCGGGCTAGGTCGCCAGTTCACGCTGCCGAACGGAAACGAGGGCGTGGTCAGCTACGAGCCTGTCGGGCCCTGCTACCTGATCAGCCCCTGGAACTTCCCGATCGCGATGTTCGGTCGCAAGGTCGGCCCGGCTCTCGCGGCCGGCCGCGAGGCTCTGAAGCTGGCGATCGCAGCCGAGGAATCCGCTCGCACCGGAAAGACCGTGAAGCTGTAAAAAACTATTCAAGTCAGGGGTTCCGAGGATCTTCGGAGCCCCTGATTTTTGCCTAGACGTCGAAGCAGTCGAGCCCGGCGATGGTCTCTTCTAGGCTCAACTGGCCAGGGGCGGAGCTGCCTGACAATGTGGCAAAGGTTGCTACTGAGCCGAATATCTGACCAGAAATCCTGCTGATCGCGCCCGCTTCGCCCATCGAGATAGCTATGACTGGGAAGCCGCATCTGGCGCTTACTCCCAGCAGCCGGGCGACATCATTCAAGCTGTTAGCGGCCACGGCGATCTTAGCGACGGCTGCGCCCGCATCGATCATCTCGCGTAGTCGGCTAAGCATTTTCTCAGACGTCGGGGTTGCCGAGAAGTCGTGAAAAGAGGCGATGATCGAGGCGCCTGCCTGCTTAGCGATCTCGAAAGCCTCGGCAGCCGCGGGGAAGTCCTGTTCGATATCGACGGCCGCGACGCTCGGGTGCCCGGCTGCCAACTCGATCAGCTCAAGGTAGCGCTGCTGCGAGATCTCCGCGCCGCCCTCTGCCGCAGTGCGGAAGGTGAACAGCAACGGCTTGCCGGCAAGCGGCTCGGCGATCGCGTCCAGCAGCTCGGTGACGGCTAAGTCCTGGAGCATATCGACGCGCAGCTCGGCCATGTCCGCCCTTGATCTGCCGATTTGCTCAGCCACAGCCAGCGCCTGCGCAGTGCTCAGGCAGGCGATCGGCACGATGATCTTTGGGCGCTGCCCTGGCTTTAGATCTAGCGTATTCACCGTTTCAGCCTAGCGAATCGCAGAACGTGACTCTCACGTCGGCCAGCTCCAGCGGCGGATGCTTAGCGCGCAGTTTCCGCTCGCTTTCTGCCCAGGCGTCCCACCAGGGCGCGAAAGTGTCGCCGTCACGAGCCAAGGCCAGTTGCTTTCTCTGCTCCTCGGGGCGCTCCAGCCAGATGCCCAAATCGCTGTACTCGACGCTCCTGGTGGTGATGGTGCCGCAGCCCTCGATCAGCAGGGGAGCGGCTGGGTCGAGTTCCACCCAGCGGTCGGGCCGGCCGCGGTGCCAATCCCAGGCCAGATAGCCGGGACTGGGGCTGGCCAGAATGCCGTCCACCAGGTAGTCGGCCGCTTCGGCCAGGCCATCCCAGCCCTGATAAAAATCCTCGATTGAGAGCAGCTGAATGCCGTCGAAGCGTTGCTGCAGGCGTGGCAGCAGCGTTTCGGAAAGCTGGGTTTTGCCTGCGCCGGAGCCGCCGTCCAACAGAAATACGGGGCGCTCCACCGTCACTTCGCTCATCATCGCGATCAGCCGCTCATAGTCGGCTGGCAGCGTCAGGTCGATCGGCATTTTTACCCTACGTGCTTGTCAGAAACGTTTGCTATGACATTGAAGCATAACTTCTGTTAGATAATTGAAGCGTGGCTAATTTGACGCACGAGAAATACCAGGTCGGACGCAATCAGAACAAGCACCCGCGCGGCCAGCGGTTCGCGGCCACCTGGCTTCGCTTCGGTTTGACTGCCATCGCGCTGCTGGCGCAGCTGGTGATCTTCGTGCTGCTAGTCTTCGTCGGCGCAGCCTATCTGCGCTGGGGCGCAGCGGTGGGCGTGATCGTCAGCGCCCTGGTGGTCTTTTACATCCTGAACTCGCGGATGCAGATTGAATACAAGCTTGCCTGGTCGATCGTCATCCTCCTGGTGCCGCTGGCTGGTGGCGTCTTCTACCTGATGTTCGGTGCGCGAGCAGGGGCAGGAAGACAGATGAAGCGCTACCAAGAAATCCAGAAGGGCATTCGGCAACACCAGATCAGAGCGCCGGAGGCCGTTACGGCAGGCCCCGCCGCCATCGCGGAGGCGAAGCTCGCCGGTAAGCGCTCCGAGGGTGAAAAATTTCCGGACTCCACAGCCGAGCTTGAGGTAATCAAGGAGAACAGTTCCATGATCTCCGTCGGGCGAGACGTTGACCCGAGGGCACGCAGACAGCTCTCCTACTTCGAGGCGGTCGGCCCGTTCGTCGGCTACACCAACACCGAGACCACCTACTACCCGGTGGGGGACGACGCCTTCGTTCAGATACTCAAGGATCTCGAGGGAGCCAAGCGCTGGATCGGGCTGGAGTTCTTCATTGTCGCGGAGGGCACGATGCTCGACGACCTGCTGGAGGTTCTGCAGCGCAAGGCCGCCGAGGGTGTCGAGGTCTACTTCATGTACGACGACTTCGGCTCGATGCTGAGGGTCTCCGCGGGCTTCGAGAAGCGACTTCGCGGCATGGGAATCAAGGCCCAACCGATCAACAAGTTCGGCCCCGGCCTGACCTTGCGCTACAACAACCGCGACCACCGCAAGCTGCTGGTCATCGACGGCGAGATCGGCTACACCGGGGGCATTAACGTCGCAGACGAGTACGTCAACCGCATCGAGCGTTTCGGCCACTGGCGCGATACTGTGCTGCGCATGGAGGGGCCTGGCGTTTGGGGGCTGGCCACGCTGTACTTCTCGTTCTGGGATCTCAACACTGGTGAGGTGACAGAGCTGGAGAACTACGAGCCGCGCAGGCAGTGGGATATTAGCGCGCCCGGCGTCACCCTGGCCTTCGACGACACCCCGTTCGACAACTTCTCGACCGGCTGGTCGGGCTACCGCCAGATGATTGCGCGCGCCCAGAATTACGTCGACTTCACCACGCCGTATCTCGTGCCATCGCAGGAGCAGATGGACTGCCTGATCTTTGCGGCCAAGTCCGGAGTGCGGGTGCGAATCTTTGTGCCCGGCATCCCGGACAAGAAGCTTGTCTACGAGGTGACTCGGTCTAACTACGCCCCGCTGCTGGCTGCCGGCGTCAGGATTTTCGAGTACACGCCAGGCTTCCTGCACGCCAAGCAGATGGTGGCCGACGACGAATTCGCGATCATCGGAACTATCAATTTCGACTTCCGCAGCTTCTACCTGCACCAGGAGAACGCGGTCTGGATGTTCCAGACCACCGCTATCGCCGAGATGGCCAAGGACTTCGACGAGCTAGAAAGATTCAGCCGCGAGGTTACGCTCGAGCAGGCCAAATCCGTCCGCCTGCCGCGCAGGCTGCTGCGCACGATCCTGCGCACGTTCTCGCCGATGATGTAACTTGCATCCGGCAAGGCAATACTTGGTTAGCTTTTGGCTCTGCTTTAGGGTGTAGGCATGGATTGGACTCAATTCCGGGTCATTCTTTTTGACCTCGATGGCGTGCTAACCCCGACAACCCAGATTCACCGCAAGGCCTGGTCGCAGATGTTCAACGACTACCTGCGCGAGATCGGCGACCCGCGGGTCTACACCGACGACGACTACTACGCCTACGTAGACGGCAAGCCCCGCTACGAGGGCGTGCGCAACTTTTTGGAGAGCCTCGGGCTGAAACCCAGCGAGGACGAGGTGATTCGTCTGGGCGATCTGAAAAACGCTGACTTCTCCACCGTCCTGAAGCGCGACGGTATCGAGGCATATCCCGGTTCCAAGAAGCTCATCGATCAGCTCCGAGCTGCCGGCATAAAGATGTGCGTGGTCAGCTCGTCGCGAAACGCGATCGACGTGCTAGAGGCCGCAGGAATCCGCGACTACTTCGAACACGTTGTTGATGGTAACGTGGCCCGCGACCAGGGGCTGGCGGGCAAGCCCGCGCCTGATACCTACAGCTACGCAGCCGAGCTTTGCGGCCTGCCCACTATCTCTGCCGTGGTCGTGGAGGACGCCATCTCCGGTGTTAAGGCGGGCGCGGCAGGAAACTTTGGGCTGGTCATCGGCGTCGACAGGGGAGCGGGTAAAAAGGCTCTCGAAGACGCCGGCGCCCAGTTGGTGGTATCCGACCTTGAGGAGTTGACCGAATGATCTCCCCACAAACTCGCGAAGATCCGGTAGACGTAGAACGCTTTCCGATCGAGCCGTGGCGGCTGGTTGAGAAATACCCGAGCAGTGAAGACCTGGGCATCACCGAGACGCTGTTCGCCACCGCAAACGGTTACCTGGGCATCCGGGCCATCCCCGAGGAGACCCGCCCGAGCTACAAGAACGGCACGTTCATCAACGGTTTCCACGAAACCTGGGAGATCAAGCACGCCGAGAGTGCCTTCGGCTTCGCGAAGACCGGCCAGACGCTGGTCAACGTTCCCGCCTCACACATCATCAAGCTCTACGTCGACGACGAGCCGCTGATCATCTCGGTGGCAGATCTGGTTGACTACGAGCGCTCCCTGGACTTCCGTGACGGTGTGCTGCGCCGCAAGCTGATCTGGCGAACCCCGTCCGGCAAGCGCGTTCAGGTGCGCAGTCGCCGCGTGGTCAGCCTGGCTGATCGCCACCTGGCGCTGATGACTTTCGAGGTGACGATGCTGGAGGGCGACGCCCCGGTGGTCGTCAGCTCGCAGATCGTGAACACCGAGGACTACGACAGCCTCGCGCAGCACCCCAAGACCACCGAGGCTCCGCAGGCCGGAATCAAGGATCCGCGAAAGAATCAGGGCTTCGACCATCGCGTCCTGTTGGGCGAGATGAACTGGTGCAGCCCGCGCCGAATGATCCTGGGCTATCGGGTGGCTAACTCCGGCATGACGCTGGGCGTGGGTGCCGATCACCAGATCATCACCAACAACGATTTCGAGGAGCTCGACGACACCACCTCCGACATGGGGCGCAAGATCTACCGGATCTCGGCTAGGCAGGGCGAGCCCATCCTGATCACCAAGGCCGTCGCGTATCACACCTCGAGGTCGGTGCCGGTGCGTGAACTCAGCGACCGCGTCCGCCGCACCCTCGACCGGGTGCGCAACCAGGGCTTCGAGCAGACGCTTGCTGCGCACAAGTCGGTGCTCGATGGTTTTTGGCGCCGAAGTGACGTGCTGGTTGGTGGCCACGAGCGGATTCAGCAGGCCGTCCGCTGGTGCCTCTTCGAGCTGGCTCAGGCCGCCGGTCGATCCGACGGTCTAGGTATCTCGGCGAAGGGCGTGACTGGCGACGGCTACGAGGGTCACTACTTCTGGGATTCCGAGGTCTACGTGATCCCGTTCCTGTCCTATACCAACCCGGTTTGGGCTAGGAACGCGCTGCGCTTCAGGTACACCACTCTCGAGCAGGCGCGCGAGCGCGCCCGCGAGATGTCGGTCGATGGCGCCCTTTTCCCGTGGCGAACCATTAACGGCGAGGAGGCGTCCGCCTACTACGCCGCAGGCACCGCGCAGTATCACATCGATGCGGCCATCGCCTACTCGATCGGGCGCTACTGGGACGTCACCGGCGACACCGAGTTCATCTATGGCGAGGGCGCGGAGCTGCTGGTCGAGACCGCCCGCATGTGGGCCAACCTGGGCTTCTGGCGCGGCGGGGTCTTCGAGATCCACGGCGTCACCGGCCCCGACGAGTACACCACCGTGGTGAACAACAACATGTACACCAACGTGATGGCCAAACATAATCTCAAGCTGGCCTGCAAGGTCGTCGAGACCATGCAGAAGGAAGCCCCCGAGGAGCTTGACCGGCTGCGTCACGCTGTCTCACTGCGCGAAGAGGAGATCGACGAGTGGACGCGCTGCGCCGAGGGCATGAAGATTCCCTACGACGAGCAGCTGGGCATCCACCTGCAGGATGACGTCTTCATCTACAAGGAACTCTGGGACCTGGAGAACACCCCGCGCGATCGTTTCCCGCTGCTGCTGCACTACCACCCGTTGGTGATCTACCGCTTCCAGGTGCTCAAGCAGGCCGACGTCGTGCTCGCCAACTTCCTACTCGGCCACGAGCACACCCGCGAACAAAAGCGCGCTGACTTCGAGTATTACGACCCGATCACCACCGGAGACTCCTCTCTCTCAGTGGTCGTGCAGTCGATCGTAGCGGCCGAAGTTGGCCATCAGGACATGGCCTACGACTACTTCCTGTCTGGGCTTTACGTCGACCTCGCAGACCTGCACAAGAACGCTTCCGACGGCGTCCACATCGCCTCGGCCGGTGGCGTCTGGCACTCGTTGACTAGCGGATTCGCTGGGATGAGGCAGTCGAGCCCGGTGCTGGAGTTCGACCCCAGGCTGCCCAAGCAGTGGAGCCACCTGCAGTTCCGCATCACGCAGGAGGACACCCTGCTCGAGATCCGTCTTGAGAGGCAAAAGATCCGCTTCGAGATCATCGAGGGCAGCGAAAAGACCGTTAACGTGCGGGGCATGGAATACGTGGTCAAGCCCTCCGAGCCGCTCGAGGTTGGGCTAGAGGGGCAGGGTGTTCGGCTGCCGAATCTTGCCACCACGCACCCGATCATCGGCGGTTACCGCCCAGACGGCAGCAAGATCACCGCTGAGGTGCCGGACTCCACCGAGTCGATCCCGCGGATCCTTTAGCCGCGCTGGCGTTCCAGGCTGGCGGCCAACCTGGTCAGTCCGTCCCGGATGGCCCTAGCCTGGGTCTCCGAGACGCCCTTTACTTCGCGCAGCTCGCGCGGGGTGGCGGTGAATAGCGCCTGCAGGCCGCCGAAATGCTCGAGCAGATAGCCCGCCGTCTTGGTCGACATCTGGGCAGCCTTGGTGACCTGGCGGAAGCCACGGCTGGTCATGCGAGCCGTCGAGTCTTCCGGCAGTCCGAGCGTCTGAGCAACGGTGACGCCGTCGAGCAGGTCGCCGGTCGGCAGGTTCGAGAGATCCTCCAGGTGGAACTTCTCATCATCCGGGCTGTAGTCGAGCTCGAGCATCGAGCTGAACTGGTCGACGTCGCTGGTCAACTCGAAAAGTTGCAGTTGCAGGAGCCGACCGTCGACGCCGAGCGCCTCGATGTAGGTCTCCAGCTCCTGATTCAGCCGACGCATCATCGCCACCGGCTGAACCGTCCTGACGAAGTCGGCAACCGTAACCCGATCATCGACCTCAAGCATGGAAAGATTCGCGGCCTGCTCAGTCAGGCGGTCGCGGAAGCGGCTGAGGGTGGCAAGCGCCTGGTTGGCGCGCATCAGGATCTGCTCCGACGATTCGATAGGGTAGCGAAGCCCCGACATGAACAGCGTGATGGTGGACATCGCGGCTGAGACCGTGACCGCCGGCACCTCAGACTGCTGCGCGATGCGATCCGCGGTGCGGTGCCTGGTGCCGGTCTCGATCGTGGGCAGGGAACCGTCCGGGACGAAGTGTACGCCCGCCCGCACGATCGTGTCGAGGTCGTCGCTGAGCACGATGCCCCCGTCCATCTTGGACAACTCGCGAAGCGCCGTCGGGGTGAATGGCGTGTTGACCTCGAAGCCGCCGGTGCTGATTTCCTGCACGACGACGTTATTGCCGAGCACGATCAGGCCACCCGTATGGCCTTGTGAGATACGGTCTAGGCCGCTGCGAAGCGGAGTTCCAGGCGCAAGTAGAGCCCGGTAGTGACGATATCTCTCTTCGTCGTGCCCCAAAATTTTCCCCATAACGCAATCCTAAGCTATCGGTCCGCTACCACCATGTCAGGGCACCTGTTACGCCCTTCTTTGTGCGCGCCCCTTGTGGGTCGCTTTGTGCGCGCCCCTTTGGCGTTCATCAGCGCGCCCTTCTCAGGTCGAGGGTGGCGAGCGCCTGCGCAAGCGATTCCACCTCGACCACCTTCAGCCCGCCCAGGTTGGGCAGGTGCTGGTTCTTATCGCGATTGTTGGCAGGCACCAAAGCCAGGTCGAAGCCCAGCCGGGCAGCCTCGCCGACCCGCTTCTCCAGGCCCGGCACCCGTCTCAGGTCTCCGGCCAAGCCGATCTCGCCGAAAGCCACCACCCGCTGCGGGAAATTGCGATCGAGGGCAGCAGAGGCAACCGCACACGCCACCGAAAGATCCGCCGCCGGATCGTGAATGCGCGCCCCGCCGACCGTAGAGACGTAAACGTCCTGGCGAGACAACGGGAAGTGCGCCTTGCGCTGCAGCACAGCCAGAATCATCGCCACTCGAGAGTTATCGATGCCGTGCGTCACGCGTCTGGCCGGGCTCTCGGCAGGAATCGGAGCCACCAGCGCCTGCACCTCAATCAACAGCGGACGTTTGCCCTCAAGCGCCACCGTCACGCAGGTGCCGGGCGACGGCTCGCCCTTCCTGCTGGTGAACATGCCCGAGGGATCGGGAACCTCGAAGATGCCTTGCTCGCCCATCTCGAAGCAGCCCACCTCGTCCGCAGGTCCGAACCTATTCTTCTGCGCCCGAACCATTCGGAAGCCGCTCGACTTTTCGCCGGAAAAGTCCAGCACGACGTCCACCAGGTGTTCCAGAGTTCTCGGGCCTGCGATGTTGCCGTCTTTTGTCACGTGACCGACGATCAGCACTGCCATATTTCGCTGTTTGGCCACCCGAACCAGCGCGCTGGTGATCTCGCGCACCTGCGTCAGGCCGCCGGGCACGCCGCTCGATTCGTCGGCGACGATGGTCTGCACCGAGTCGACAACCAGCAGGGACGGCCGAACCTGCTCGATCTGACCAAGTACCGTGGCCAGACTGGTCTCGGCGGCAAGAAAAAGATTCTCAGACAACGACCCGGTTCGCCCAGCACGCAGCCGCACCTGCGCGGCGGACTCCTCGCCCGTGATGTAGAGCGTCTTGTTTTTCTCCTTCGCCCACTTGGAGGCGACCTCCAACAACAGCGTCGACTTGCCTACCCCCGGCTCGCCCGCCAGCAGCACCACGGCGCCGGGCACGATGCCCCCGCCCAGTACGCGGTCTAGCTCGCCGATGCCGGTCGGCGAATGCTCTGCCGTCTCGGCGTCCACCTGCGTGATGGGCACCGCCGGAGCAGATGGAGCCGAAATGGATGCGGCCGTTACCTCAAACTCGCTGCGCTCGACCATGCTGCCCCAGGCCTTGCAGCGCGCACACTGCCCGACCCACTTGGCCGCGGTCCAGCCGCACTCGCAGCACTCGTAAGAATCTTGTTTCTTCGCCATGCAAAAAAGACTAGAGGCCCGGTCTGACAAAAATGTCAGCTCAGGCCTCTAGCTAAAAAAATGGTTTAAATCCTTATCGAACCCTTGCCAGGGACGTCGAAGGTCACCGCAAGAATTCCAGGGGAGCCGTGCGGGGCAGTGAAGTCGAAGTGGACGCCGTCGAAATCTGCATCCATCTTCGTGCCCATCCATTCCTCAACTCGATGCTTGGAGCCGGCGATGTCGATGCTGGCTAGCCGCACGTCGCCGGGAAGTGCCGAGGGCAGGACGTCCGGCTCAGACTCCCAGTGCAGGAAGAAAGGTAGCTGAGGATCCGCGATCAGACCCTTCATGCCGATCTGGTGCCACTCCAGAACTCGGCCATCAGGGAAACGGCGCATGCCCTTTACGGCCTTGCGGTCTAGGCGCTGCTCGTAGGGGCCGAGATCATCTACCGAGACGACCCAGCCCAGCCAGCCGCCGCCGGCCTCTTGGCACTGGCGGACTGCCTGGCCGTAGACTGCCTTGTCTGCTGCCGGGTGATCCAGAACCTCAACCACCTCTAGGTACCGATCGTCTGCCAGCGGCATGATGTTGTTCCTGGTGCCGAAGCTCGGGTGGACGCCGCCGTCCTTGAACCTGTCACCAAAAAGTAGGCTAAGTCGCTCAACGGCGTCTGTTAGTCCATCTGGCCCGGCAACAAAAGTTAGGTGATCGACATGCATGACTCTATTTTGTCTTTTTCTTTTGTTAATAGCTAATTGGAATTGCCTGTGTTCAGTTGTTGGACAAGGATGCCGGATAATGATTTTTGCTGCTTCGGCAATAAGCTACCGTTGGTTTTGTGGGCGAAAAACTGAAGGTTGGCCTTGGCACCTCGACGGTGCATCCGGAAACCACAGCGGGGGCATTCCAGACAGCTGCAGAGCTTGGCTACGACGGAGTTGAGCTGATGGTTGGCGTCGATCGCTCCAGCACAGACATCGATCACGTGGCCAGCCTGCAAGACGAATATCACATGCCGGTATTGAGCGTGCATTCGCCTTGCCTGGTAATCACACAGAATACCTGGAGCAGCGACCCCTGGGAGAAGCTGGAACACCTCGTGCGCAACGGCTACCAGGGTCACGTGATTCACGAGATCAGCACCAGAAAGATGCCCTCGATTCAGGCTCGGCGAGAAAAGCTGAAAGAATGTCTTAGTCTTACCAGGGCTCATATCGAAAACGCGAGGCTGTCATGAATAAGCTCATCAACAAGCTCACCGAAAAAGCGCTGCTGCGCGACCTGGTTGAGAGGACGCCCGCCGCCCAGGAACTGGTCAACCGTTACATCGCGGGGCGCGATGCTGCGGAGATGCTGCCGGTGATTGCCGACCACGTCTGGAAAGGCCTGCAGGTGTCCATCGGCTGTCTTCCTGGTGAGTCGTCGGCTGACCACAATCTGCGCTCGGTCGTCAAGGAATATAAGGACATCCTGCAGTTCATCGCCGACGAGGGCTATTCAAAGGACACGGAGCTTTCGTTACGGCTCTCGACACTGGGCATGGGTCGGGTATTTCCCGAGATAGTGCTCGAACTGGCCAGGGACGTTACCAGGGCCGCCAGCAATCTGGATATCGACGTCTGTCTCGAAATGGAAGATTTCGAGCACATCGACACCGTGCTCATCATCCACGATCAGATCCGTCAGGATTTTCCGCGCATCGGCGTCACCGTCCAGGCCAATCTGCGCAGAACCCTGAAGGACGTCGAGACGCTGGCCAAAAATAAATCGCGAATCCGCATTGTCAAGGGCAGTTACGCGGCCCCGGAGAGCGAGAGTTTTGGCAGCCGCCTGGCGGTCGATCAGTCTTTTGTCTATTGCATGCGCATGGCGTTTACTCATGGCGGCATCCCCCTGATCGCGACCCACGACCCTCGCCTGATCGAGATCAGCCAGGCCATCGTCAAGAAGAACAGCTACGCCGACTACGAGTATCAGATGCTTTACGGAGTGCGCACGTTCGAGCAGCGTCGCCTGGTCGACACGGGCAGAACCTGCCGGACGCTGCTGCCGGTCGGCCCGGACTGGATCGACTACTATCTGCGGCGCGCCCAGGAGAAGCCTTCCAACCTGTTACTTTTCTTCCGATCGCTGATTGGTAAGCGCTGACGCCGGTTGTCTTGACGAGCGTTGGGCGAGCTTCGTTTCGTTGATCAGGTAGCTCTGCAGTTTGGACGATAATTTTTTTGTCGTGGCTAGCCGCTATGCTTGCCACATGCGAGTTGGAGTTTTTGGAGCAACCGGCCAGGTTGGCGGCGTAATGCGCCAACTTTTGGTCGAGCGTAATTTCCCTGCAGATGACATCCGTTTCTTTGCTTCTTCCCGTTCCGCGGGCCAGAAGCTGGATTGGAAGGGCAAGCAGGTGGTCGTCGAGGACATGGCCACTGCCGATTTCGATGGCCTAGACATCGCCATCTTCAGCGCGGGCGCCACTGCCTCGCGCGAGTACGCTCCGAAGGTCGCCGCCGCGGGCGCGATCGTGGTCGACAACTCTTCATGCTGGCGCCGCGACCCAGATGTGCCGCTCGTGGTCAGCGAGGTGAACCCCGAGGACGTCAAGAACCCGCCCAAGGGCATCATCGCCAACCCGAACTGCACGACGATGGCAGCCATGCCGGTGCTCAGCCCGCTGCACGCGGCCAAGAAACTGACCCGCCTGACGGTCGCCACTTACCAGGCGACTTCCGGCTCAGGTCTGGCGGGCGTCCGCACGCTCTGCGATCAGACGGAGGCCGCGGTCAAGCAGGATTTCGCCAAGCTGGCCCTCGACGGCCACGCCATAGATGAGGACGTGGACAACGGCCCGTACGTGGCGCAGATCGCGTTCAACGCGGTGCCGATTGCTGGCAATCTCGTCGACGACGGCACCCTGGAAACCGACGAGGAGCAGAAGCTGCGCAACGAGTCGCGCAAGATTCTGCACGCTCCCGATCTGCTGGTTTCCGGCACCTGCGTGCGCATTCCCGTCTTCACCGGCCACTCGTTGGTGATTAACGCGCAGTTTGCTGAAGATATCACTCCCGAGAAGGCCGCCGAGATGCTGGCTGACGCCCCAGGCGTCCAGCTCGCGGATGCGCCAACCCCAAGGGATTCCGCCGGTGTGGATGTCAGCCTGGTTGGCCGAATTCGTCAGGACTTCTCGCTGCCTGACAAGACCGGTCTGACCATGTTCATCGCCTGCGACAACCTGCGAAAGGGCGCCGCTCTGAACACGATTCAGATCGCTGAAATCGTTGCCGCAGATAAAAAGTAACTTTATTTAGCCCGCGTCCTGTGGCTAGACTGGGCAACTGTCTGTCGTCGGTTGGTTGCGCCCTGCGTTGCCTGGCACGGCTGCAGTAATTGTTTTTTGGATTAAGGAAGGCGATCTAGTGGGATCTGTTATTAAGAAGCGTCGCAAAAGGATGTCGAAGAAGAAGCACCGCAAGCTGCTGAAGAAGACTCGCATCCAGCGTCGTCGCGCAGGTAAGTAGCTAAGAATCCTGCATGAGCACCGGGACAGCTCGGGGGAGCGTGGGTGACGCCGCTGCTCGAGTCTTTTTCTTAGGTTCTGCAGGCGGCTTACCCTGCTACTTACCCCTCACGAGCATGAGGGTGCTGGCTGAGGCGACTACGATCATCATCGAGCCGCAGCTGCGGCAAGTCCTGGAACAGGACGAGGTGAAGCTCCGCGATGATCACAAGCTCATCGAGGTCAATAATCTAAACGACATAGTCTCAGCAGTAAACTCGGTCAGGAATGGCAGCCAATGCGACGACATAGTCGCTTGGCTATCTGTTGGTGACCCGTTACCCGAAGGTGAAATCTGCACGCACCCGGTTCAAGAGGTGATCGCCCTCTGCTCTGCCGCCGGCATGAAGGTCGGCGTCGTAGCGAGCCTGACTTATCCGCAGATCGGCTCGATGCGTTTTGGTTTGCACTTGCCGAATTCTTACCAGCGGATAAAGATCTCCAAGGGCGAAGAAACCCCGGTACCCAAATCAGGTGATCTGCTCTTGCACTCACCGCCGGGCTGTCTGGAGACCACCAGCAAATCGCTGCGCAAGTCGGGTTACAAGGCCTCCGAGCCGGTGCTGCTGGTTTCTTGCGACGAAAACATCCGTCCTCCCGAGCAGACCACTGTCGGCAAGCTGGCTCGCTTCGAGAACGAGGAAAACAAGAGCCACAATCTGGTCTCCATCGGCCCGTACATGAACAACCCCCGGATCGATTGGATCCAATCGCGCCCGCTCAATGGCTGGCGCATTCTGCTCCCAATAACGAATACCACCTATCCGTCAGTTCTTCGCAGACTGAGCATCTACGGCGCCAACTATCAGGTCGTGCCGACCATGTCGATAGAGCCGCCGCGCAGCAACACCCAGCTTGAAAAGTGCGTCCACGGCATTGTCGAGGGCAGCTATCAGTGGATCGTTTTCACCAGCCTTCACGCCGTCCGGATTATCGTCGAACAGATGCGTGAATACGGCCTGGACGCGCGCAGCTTTGCTGGCCTTAGGGTCGCCGTCACCGACGTAGAGGCCGAGGAATTCCTGCGCACCTGGGGCATCGAGCCTGATTTCATTCCGGATGTGCGCACTGCCGCCGGCTTGGCCGAAGAGTTTCCGTTTTACGACCCACTGCTCGACCCGATCAACAGGGTGCTGATTCCCAAGGCGGAGGTCGCTATCGATCCGCTGGTTTCGGGCCTGGAAAATCTGGGCTGGGAGGTCGAGGACGTCACGGTATATCGCGTAGTCAGGGCGGCTCCTCCCGCCGTGGAAATTCGCGACGCCATCAAGGGCGGCGATTTCGACGCAGTGCTTTTCACGAGTTCCAGCGCGGTACGTAACCTAATCGGCATCGCGGGCAAGCCGCACGCCAGCACCATCATCGTAGCTATCGGCGATGCCACCGCGCAGACCTGTGAAGAGATGGGGCTTGAGGTCTCCGCTGTCGCCGTCGAACCAAACCCGCAGTACCTGGTCGAGGCGCTGGCCAACTTCGTCGAGAAGCGCCGGGCCCAGCAGATCGCAGAGGGCAAGCTACCCTTGCGCCCGTCGCAGAGGCGGCGCCGTCGAAAGAAGCGTACCTAAAATGAAGCTAACCAAGATCCACCTGATTCGGCACGGCGAAGTACACAACCCCGAGGGTGTGCTATACGGACGCCTTCCTGGCTACCACCTTTCCGAGAACGGTCGGCAGATGGCGCAGGTAGTGGCCGACCACTTCGTTGATGTTGAACTGGACGCTTTCATCTCCAGCCCGCTCGAGAGGGCTCGCGAGACCATTGCGCCGATCGTCGAAAGCCACGGCGGCGAGTTAGAGATCGACGAGCGCTTGATCGAGGCCGATAATAAGCTGGCCGGGCAGGTCTTCGGCGCGAGAAACAAGGCCATTTTCGATCCGCGAAATTTGCGGCACTACTACAACCCGTTCAGGCCGTCCTGGGGCGAGCCGTACAAGCAGATCGCAGCCCGAATGCAGACTGCGGTGCGAGACGCCGCCAAGAAGGTCGGGCCCGGAGGTCAGGCCGTTATGGTTAGCCATCAGCAACCGATCTGGGTTTGCCGGCTGGCTTTCGAGGGTAAGAAGCTCTACCACGATCCGCGCAACCGCACCTGCCGGGTAGGTTCGGTGACCACATTCGTCTTCCGTGAGGACGAGCTGTTGGGCATCGGTTATATAGAGCCGGCCAAACATTTGTTAGGCGCCGACGCGAACCGCGCGTTTTCGTCGGGAAAGTAACGTTTGGCTTGCGGACGCGCCGGGCGCACATTTTTGTCAGTGCCTCATGCCATGATTGAGGCATGAGTGAGCACTTCGATCTTTGCGTTATCGGTTCGGGCTCCGGGCTGGCGGTGATGCCCCCGGAGGTCACCGAGCATTGGCGCACGGCCTTGATCGATCCGGGCATCGGCCCCACAGAGGCGTTTGGTGGCACCTGCCTGAATGCAGGCTGCATCCCATCAAAGATGCTTTCGATCCCGGCGTCCAGCGTCGCCCAGGTTGCTGACGCGCGCCGAATGGACGTTTCGATGAGCACCGGCGGCATCGACTTCGCCGCGCTGCAGAGGCGCACTTTCGAGCGCACCGACGCCATTTCTGACGGCGGCCTGGAGTGGCAGCTGAGCCGCGAGAACGTCAAGGTCTACCGTGACTACGCTAATTTCATCGACTCCCACACGCTTCGGGTGGGCAGTGAGACCATCACCGCCGACCGCTTCGTGATCGCGGCCGGTTCGCGCCCCCGCGAGATCGACAAGCCCGGCTTCACTTCTCGCACGTTAAGACCGTTCATCCATTCCAGCGAGTCGATCATGCGGCTAGAGGAGGTGCCTGAACGCCTAGTCATTCTGGGGGGCGGCACCGAGGCGGCGGAATTCGCTCACATCTTCTCTGCGCTGGGTTCCCGCGTCACCGTGATCAACCGCTCAAGCACACTGCTGCGCAAGATGGACGACGACGTCGCCCGCGCCATCACGGATGCGCTTGGCAAGCGTGTCTCTGTCAGGCTGAATCAGAGCTTCAAGGCGGTCGAGGCCGCTCCCGAGGGCGGGGTAGTGGTCAGTGCGGACGATACCTCTGGCATCGAGTACACCTATCAGGCCGACATCGTGCTCTCCGTTATCGGCAGAGTGCCCAACTCCGACACCCTGGAGGTCGAGAACGCCGGGGTGAAGGTGGCCGACGATGGCCTGATCGTCACCGACGAGTTGCAGCGCACCAGCGCCCCACACATCTGGGCCATCGGTGACATCTGCAATCAAGACATGCTAAAACACCTAGCCAACGTGCAGGCGCGGGTGGTGTTGGCCGCTATTAAGGCGGAGCTAGCCGGTGAGGAGCTGAAGGCTGAGGATCGCCCTGGCCCGCGCGATTACAGCCTGGTGCCGATGGGCATCTACATCACACCCGAGGTCGGCAGCATCGGCATGACCGAGCGGGACGCCAGGAAGCAGGGCGAGGTCGCGGTCTTCATCCAGAAGTTCTCCGACACGGCCTGGGGCTGGGCGCTTAACGACGAGGGCCACTTCGCCAAGCTGATCGCCAGGCCGGACGGCATGCTGCTCGGCGCGCACATAGTCGGCCCGCAGGCCACTTCGCTGTTGCAGCCGATCATCGGCGCGATGGTGGCCGGGGTCAGCGCCCGCGAGGCCGCCGACAGGCAGTTCTGGCCGCACCCGGCTCCCGTCGAGGTCACCGAGAACGCCCTGCTCGGGGTCGCCGAAGAAGCTGAGAAACTGAACTAGTGAAATGAGCTGGTCGGGCCGCTTTCCGGCCTGATATAGAGCGCCGTGTGCACTTACTGTGATGAAATCCATGCCGGCGCGATATTTAGCGCGCGGGGTACAGAGGCGTAGACTTTTCGAGGTTTAACTTTCTAGGAGACTGATGCCAGTTCGTAATGATCTTCGAAACATCGCCATCGTCGCGCACGTCGACCATGGCAAAACCACCCTAGTGGACGCCATGCTTTGGCAGTCCGGCGTGTTCAGAGAGGGTGCGGACGTTGCCACCCGGGTGATGGATTCGATGGATCTGGAACGCGAAAAGGGCATCACGATCCTGGCTAAGAACACGGCCATCCGCCACAACATTGGTGGCGAGGAGGCCGTCATCAACATCATCGATACCCCTGGTCACGCCGACTTTGGCGGCGAGGTCGAGCGCGGACTAGAGATGGTAGATGGCGTACTGCTGCTCGTCGACGCCTCAGAGGGTCCGCTGCCGCAGACCCGTTTCGTGCTGAGCAAGGCGCTGGAGAAGAAGCTGCCGATCGTGGTGGTCATCAACAAGGTAGATCGTCCTGACGCACGCATTGAGGCCGTCGAGGAAGAGACCTACGAGCTGTTCCTCGACCTGATTTCCGACGACGATCAGACCGGCCTTGATTTCCCGGTGGTCTACGCATCCGCCAAGGCCGGCAGGGCGTCGCTGACCCGTCCCGCCGATGGCGAGATGCCTGACGGCAAGACCCTAGAGCCGCTGTTCAAGGTGATCATGAGCACGATTCCGGCCCCGGAATACGAGGCCGGCGCGAGCCTGCAGGCACACGTCACGAACCTCGACTCCTCGCCCTATCTCGGCCGCCTGGCCCTTTGCCGAATTATCGCGGGCGAGATCAAGCGCGGTCAGACCGTCACCTGGATCCGACGCGACGGCAGCGTCAAGAACGTCAAGCTCTCCGAACTGCTGATGACCGAGGGGCTGGAGCGCGTCCAGGTCGATCACGCGGGCCCCGGAGACATCATTGCGGTCGCCGGCATCGACGAGATCAACATCGGCGAGACGCTGGCCGACCCGGATAACCCGGTCGCACTTCCGTTGATTCACGTCGACGAGCCGTCGATCTCGATGACCATCGGCATTAACACGTCCCCGCTGGCCGGCCGCTCCGGAAAGCAGCTGACCGCCCGACTGGTCAAGAATAGGCTGGACGCCGAGCTGATCGGCAACGTCTCGATTCGGGTATTGCCCACCTCGCGCCCGGACACCTGGGAGGTTCAGGGGCGTGGCGAGCTGCAGCTGGCCGTCCTGGTCGAGATGATGCGCCGCGAGAGCTTTGAGTTGACCGTCGGCAAGCCGCAGGTGGTGACGCAGGTCATCGACGGCGTCACGCAGGAGCCCACCGAGCGCCTGACCATCGATATTCCCGAGGAGCATCTGGGTGCGGTCACCGAGATGCTCGGCCAGCGCAAGGGTCAGCTCGAGAAGATGACCAACAACGGCTCGGGCTGGGTGCGCCTGGAGTACATCGTGCCTAGTCGCGGCATGCTTGGCTTCCGCACTGAGTTCCTGACCAACACTCGCGGAACCGGCATCATGAACCACGTTTTCGAGGGTTACACTCCCTGGGTCGGTGAGTTGCGAACCCGCCAGACTGGCTCGATGGTCGCCGACCGGCTGGGCACGGTGAACAGCTACGCGCTGTTTAACCTGCAGGAGCGCGGCACGCTCTTCGTCGCGCCCGGCGACGATACCTACGAGGGCATGGTGGTCGGCGAGAACTCGCGCCCAGACGACATGGACGTGAACCCCACCAAGGAAAAGCACCTAACCAACATCCGATCATCCACTGGCGACGAGCTAGAGCGCCTGATTCCGCCTCGCCGCATGAGCCTGGAGCAGTCGCTGGAATACTGCGCTGCCGATGAATGCCTGGAGGTTACCCCGGACGTCGTCCGCATCCGAAAGGTAGAGCTGGACGCCCGCGAACGAGCCAAGATCCGCAACCGGGCCAAGAAACACTAAATCGTCGCGCGACGTTTGCGACGATGCGGGCTATCGTCGTACGACGTTTGCGACGATTCGCCTTATCGTCGCAAGGAGCGGCGGAAATGAGCAGAGAAACCAAGAATCTGGAGTTTAAGGAACGGGTAAGCACGACTTTCCTGAAGACCGTCAGCGCGTTCGCCAACTATGGTGGTGGGATCATCCGCTTCGGTGTTCGCGAAGACGGAACTCTCGCGGGCTTGGGTACATTGAAAAATTCGGCACTGGTATTGCTCGAATCAAATACGCCTATCGAAATAGCATTGTTCAGCCTAGCTTTACTGTTAATGCGGCGTCTGTTTCTATTTCTCTCCCGGTGATAGAGGCTGGTCGTTCTCTAACTGATGACGAACGACGCGTCTATGAAGCTCTTGGCGAAAATTTGTCATCGCGAGTCAAAATTCAGCAAAAAGCTGAGCTCGGCCGAGACAAGACGATCCGTGTGCTCAACTCGTTGATAGAAATGGGAGCGGCTGAGAAAACAGGCTCAGGTCCAGCCGTAGCATATCGCCGAAAGTAGTCACTATTTTCTCGCGACGGCAGTGACTACTTGAACAATTCGTCGTGGCTTCCTGTGCGCTGCAGAACCGCTAACTGATCGAAAACGCGCCAAATCAATAGCCAATCTCCCGCATTGCAGACATGGCACTCGTAGCTTCCCTTCCATGGTCCACTAAGGGTGTGCATGTTGTGTCTGCGTTTTAGCTCATCAAGCGAGGCTGTCGAGTTTTCGATTATTGGATCGTTCACTTCTCCTAGTGGGTTTGTGTTGACGTGTTTCTTAGCTAAACGCTTGATGTCCCTCTTGAAAGTGGGGGGGAAATTGGGCCCTAAGCTTTGGCATGTCAGCTCAGAGCTGCTTCAATTAGAGCTTTTCCGGATTCGTAGCCTCGGGTGGGGTTCTCAGCTGCGATCTCTTCCGCCTCTTTTAGGCTCGCCAGGCTTTCTTCAGATGGCAGCTCATTGCCGAGGGTGAGTGGAATGCGTCCCGTTCTGCCCATTTGTTTCCAGAACGCGCGCGTAACTGAAGACAGGTCGAAGCCGTAGTATTCGGCTACTTCTGCGGCGGCTCTTTTGTCTTCTTCGTTGCATCGAATAGTCATTGAAGCCATGATGTACACCTCCCGTTATGCTGATTGAAATCTATTGTAATACGTTTCAAAAATGATAGATCTCGAACAATTTTTAGTGTTTCTGTTTTCTTGCGCGAGTCTACGTCGAACGTTGTGCTTCTAGCACTACCTTATCTAGTGCTGGTTCGAGATAATTTCCACAACATGTTGTGGTATTTGTCTTGACGTAAGAGGGGGCCCGGTGAGAATCCGGGACTGTCCTGCAGCGGTAGAAGGGAACGAACGGCGCATAAGCACTGGCAAAAGGCTGGGAAGCGCGTCTATTAGGAGCTTTAGACATTCTGGTGGACGGGCTTTTCGTCCTGGCCAAGAGACATTGAGCCTGCTCTGGCGCGGGTCGAGCAACCAGCGACTGATCGATGTACCGATGTCCCCTGAGCAAAAGAAGGCGGTTGAGCTCGCGGCTTAATAAAGTTACCTCTTCAAAAGATAGTTAACTTAGGCTAGGCTAATTCAAGATCTATATCGTTGACTCTCCGAAAAGGTATATGCATGGACGCCGCGGCTAATTCTGACGCTGAAAATACTGTAACCGCAGTTCACACTTCGTCGCGGAAGGGCCTAGCCAATTCCGTATTGGGCACCAGAAACCTGATGACCGTGGCCGCCCTGTCGGTGGTCGGCCTGATTATCCTGACGCCCCTGAATTATGTCGTTCCGCTACTTGGCGCCTCGCCGAAGGCGGTGCTGATCGGCTGCTCGCTGATGGGCTTCTGGGTTATCCCGTATCTGCTGCCCTCGACCATCGTGCGTCGCCCGGGCGCGACGATGCTGGCAGCGCTGATCATCGGCGTGGTCTCGATCTTCATCACGCCGTCCGGCCCGAGCGCAGTAATCGGCAACCTGATTGGCGGCCTGTTCGTGGAACTGCCACTAGCCATCATGCGCTACCGCAAGTGGACTAACTGGGCCTTCATCCTGTCGTCCGGAGTCTTCGGCTTTCTGAATGGCCTTCTCTACATGACCTTGCTGAACAAGGCCGCTGGGATAGCAGCTGGCTTCGCCGTTCTTGCCGTATCCATCGTCTCGGCGCTGCTCGGCGGGCTGATCACCGTCGGAATCACGCACCTGCTCAACAAGGCCGGCGTCGGCGTTGCCAACCGTGCCTGATCTGAAGGCTCCAAGCCGCAGCAAGCTGAGCCTGGAAGTCGAAGGGCTAAGCGTTCACTATCTCGGGAGCGAAAAGTGGGTGCTGGCCGACGTCGACTTCGAGCACTTGTGCGGCCAGGTCAGCGCCGTCATTGGGCCCTCCGGCTGTGGCAAGACCACCCTGGTGAGAACCATTTGCGGGCTGATACCGCACTGTCTGCCCAGCGAATACCGCGGCAGTGTTGAACTGTTCGGAACTCAGATCGCCGACGCGGGCGTTGAGTTCATCGCCCAGCGGGTGGCCTATGTCGGCCAGAACCCGGACGCGGCAGTGATCACGCGCAGCGTCCACGACGACATCGCGTTCGCCCTGCAGAATCTCTGCCTCGAACCGGTCGAGATCGAGCGACGCGTGACGCATGCCGCCGCACAGGCCGGCCTGAGCGAAAAGTTACACGACGACCCCTGGACGCTCTCGGGCGGGCAACGGCAGCGGCTAGCGATAGCCGTCGTGCTGGCCATGCGGCCGAAGCTGCTGGTGCTGGATGAGCCGACTTCTACCATCGACACCATCGGCAAGGTTGAGTTCTACGATCTGGTCGAGAAGCTGGTTGGCCAGGGCATCGGAGTCGTGGTGATTGACCATGATCTCGACCCGCTGCTGCCCATCTGCGACGGCGTGCTGGCCCTGAACGAAAGGGGGAAGGTGATCGCGGCCGGCAGCCCGCGAGAGGTTTTTCTGGGACGCACCCAGGAATTGGAGCGCTGTGGGATCTGGCTGCCGAGGGCTGTCCGTGAGGGCAGAAAGGACGCTCTCACCTGCGAGCAGGCGGGAATTGAGCTGCCGCAGCTGAGCGAGTTCTGCGGCGAGAGAGTCAGGTACTGGGCAAAGGCAGAGGGCGGTTGGCAAGAGGCCTCAACGCTAAACCACGAGCGACCAGGAAATCAGCTGGAACTAACAAACTTTTCAGTGCCCGGCCGCTGCCCGGCGGTCAGTGCAAGTTTCACTGCCGGAGACTTCGTCGCGGTGATCGGGGCCAACGGCGCGGGTAAATCTTCTATGCTCTCGGCGCTTGCTGGGCTGCTCGGCTTCGATGGCCAAGCGGCGATCATGGGAGCGCCTCTTAAGAAGGGCGAACATTGGGTTGGCTACGTCTTTCAGAACCCCGAACATCAGATGGTCGCCTCAACAGTTCGTAAAGAGCTGAGCGTCGGCGGGGTAGCGGAGCGCCAGGTAGATGAGCTGATTCAGCGTTTCCATCTGGTCGAGGTCAGCGAGCAGCACCCGCTGACCCTTTCGGGTGGTCAGCAGCGGAGGCTCTCGGTGGCCACGATGGTTGCCGAGCAGCGCAGGGTGATCGTCCTTGACGAGCCCACTTACGGCCAGGACTGGGCAAACACCTGCGAGCTTATGGACTTCATCAAGAAGCTGTGCGCGGCGGGACACACCGTCCTCATGGCCACCCACGACCTCGAGCTGGCCAAGGAAAATTGTTCCCACATCATCGCGCTGCCCGAACAGGAGACCGCGGGTTTGCCGACTAAAAACAAGAATCGGCGCGGGCTCTTCGACGCCGGGCTTTTCGGAGCCCTGAACCCGCTAACCCTCTTCATCGCGCTGCTGCCGTTGATGGTGGTTATCTTCGTCCTGAAGAGCGCGGCCCTGAACTTCGCGCTGCTCGGCCTGGCCTGCCTGGCGATGCTGTTTGCCGGCGCTAGCAGAGCGCGCACGCTGGCCTGCGTCCTCGGGCCGTGGCTGATCACCGCTTTTATGATTTGGGTTTTTTCTAAGGACGATCTGACGACCTCGGCCTCGAGATTCACCGATGTCGGCACTAGCGTCGCTGCTGGCAGCGGCATCGGCGCGCTGGTTGGGCTGGTGCTGCTTTCGGGCATCTACACCGACCCGAACAAGCTGCTGATCAGCCTGAACCAGACTTTCAAGGTGCCCTATCGGATCACCTCCGCGGGCACGGCTGCGGTGGCGTTCATCACCAGATTCCGGCACGACTTCAAGCTGCTGCGCACCGCCAAGGCTCTGCGCGGGGTCGGCAAGCGCTACGGCGTCCTCGCTCCGGCCGCGCGCTGGGCTGGTTCGCTCGTTCCGCTGGCGATCCTGGCCGTGCAACACGGAGAAAGGGTGGCGCTGTCGATGGATTCGCGCGGCTTCGGGGCGTTGGATAAGCGCACCGAGCTGATTTCCGTGCCCTGGCGGGCCTGCGACTGGCTGACGGTCGTGGCGGTCTGGGCTGCAACGATCGGGCTTTGCATTCTGAAAGGTTAGATATGAGCGTTACTGTGGCCGACCTGATCAGGCCGGCAAGAACATCGATGATCGTCTCGGGTCTGCTCACGGCCAGCGGCGCGGTGATCAACATTCTGCCGTTCGTCGCGCTGCACCAGATGGCCGTGATCTGGCTGGGCGACGCCAACCGCAGCGGCCTCGGCGGCAACATCTGGTTCTGGGTGATCGTTGCCGTGGCCTCGCTCTTCGTTGGCCAGTCGCTATACATGGGCGGTCTCGGCCTGACGCACGTCTCCGAGGCGAAGCTGCGGCACAAGTTGCGTCACCAGGCCCTAGGCGCGCTGGCCAATCTGCCGCTTGGCAAGGTGAGCTCGTATTCGCGCGGGCAGATCCGCAAGATGGTCTGCGACGACACCTCGGCAGTCCACACCCTCGTCGCGCACGTGCCCGGCGACGCCACGAACGCGGTCGTCTCGATGCTTGCTGGCTTCGGCTATCTGCTTTGGGTGGATTGGCGAATGTGCCTGACGCTGTTCGGCCTGTGGATAGCCGTGGTTTCGGTGATTTTTGCGCTGAACATGCGCGGTTACGGCGACCTCACCGAGCGCTTCGGCGTCGCGCAAACCGGCCTGGCCAGCGCAACCGTCGAAATGCTCGAGGGCATCAAAGAGATCAAGAACTTCCAGGCAGTCGACGCCACCAAGACCAGGTTCAACGACGCCAGGGGAAAATTTTCTAGCATCTCCTATAGCTGGGTTTCGCAGTCTGGCAAGGCGATATGTGCCGTGGGTGCACTGCTGCGCCCGGCGGTGATTTTCGTCACCGTGGCTCTGCTGTCTGTGCTCTTCGTCAACAACGGCTGGATGGATCTCGCCGACACCCTGCCGTTCTTCCTGATCGCACCGGGCGTGCCCGATGGTCTGTCGGTGCTGGTCGGCATGTCGCAGCACATCTACGAGGCCAAGCTCGCCGCGCAGAGCACGGCAGACTTGCTCTCGCAGGAGCCGATGAAGTTTGGCCACCAAACCAGCGGCGACGCCAGCGAAAAGGGCAGGGTCGAGATGCGCGACGTCACCTTCAGCTACGAGCCCGACAACCCGGTGATCAACGGCGTCTCGTTCACCGCCGAACCGGGCACGGTAACCGCCCTAGTCGGGCCGTCCGGCGGCGGCAAATCGACGCTGGCCAAGCTGATCGCCAGGTTCTACGACGTCGACAGCGGCCAGGTGCTGGTCAACGGCGCCGACGTGCGCGAGGCCAGCAACACCTGGCTGCTCAGCACGGTGGCGATCGTCCTGCAGGACGTGGCGTTGGCCCACGACAGCGTCTTCAATAACATCGCGCTGGCCAAGCCCGAGGCTAGTCAGCAGGAGGTCGAGGAGGCGGCGAAGGCGGCCTGTATTCACGATCGCATCATGCAGCTTCCGCACGGCTATGACACCGTGCTGGGTGACGAGGGCGGCTTCCTTTCCGGCGGCGAGAAGCAGCGCATCACGCTGGCTAGGGCATATCTGCAGGACGCCCCGATTCTGGTTCTCGACGAGGCCACGGCACAGGCCGATCCGCGCTCGGAGCAGCAGATTCATCAGGCGCTCTCGACGCTGGCCCAGGGCAGAACGGTGATCGTGATCGCCCACCGCCTCGCGACGATCTGCGAGGCCGACCAGATCTTGGTGGTTGAGGGCGGACGCATCGTCGAGCGCGGCACACACGAAGAATTGTTGCAAGGCCCAGGGCGCTACGCCTCGATGTGGCAGGCCCAGACGGTTAGGCAGGGTGAGTGAGATGTGGAAATTAATGACTAGAATCGCCGACGAGGCCCAGCTGCGTACGATCGTCGCGTGGTTCGTGGCGTCCGCCGTCCTACAGGGGCTGACGCTCTCGGCAACGATCTGGTTCCTGCAGGCCTTCTACAGCGGCTCGAGTCAAACCGCCGCCTGGCTGATCGCGCTAGTGGTGCTCGGTTTGGCTACTTTCGTCGTCGACGCCGTCGCCATGTTCATATCGTATCGGGTCAGCGTCTACGTGATCTGTGACTCGATGATCTCGCGCATCGCAGAGCACGTGCTTGGGCTGCCGCTCGGCTGGTTCAACGCCAAGCGCGAGGCCGCTGTCGCGAACGCAACCTCGCGCGAGGTGAACACGCTCTCGCACTTCGCCTCGCTGGTGATTCCGTCTCTGTGCAACGCGTTCATCGTGCCGCTGGTGATGATCGTGGCCACCGCGTTCGTCTCGTGGCCGCTGGCGCTGATCATGGTCGTGACGATCGTGCCGCTTGTGTTGATCTGGCGTGGCATGAGGGCCGCTATTACTAGGGCAAACGAGTTGGAAAATAGTTCCGCGCAGCAGACCGCCGGTCGGCTGATCGAGTTCGCCAGACTGCAGAGCGTGCTGCGCGCCACGGGCAGATCTGAGTCGTGGGATCCGGTCAGGCTTTCCCTCGAGGCGGAGTCCAAGGCGATTTTGAGCGGTCTGCGAATCAAGGGCCGGCCGGCGCAGGGTTTCACCTTCGTGGTTCACATCGCTTTCGCCGCGATCGCGTGCCTCGGCGTGCTCTTCGTCTCCGGTTCGGGCCTGAGCCCGATTGCGTTCCTGGCCGTCATGGCGATCGCCGCCAGGATGCTGCTGCCGTTGACCAAGGCCTCGCTGATGGCGGTTGAGCTGGACAATGTCGGGGTTGCGCTCGAAGCCGTCTCGGAGGTTCTGGACGCCCAGCCGCTTCCCGAACCGAGCCCGGCCGAACAGAAGCATCCGACGAGCGAGGACATCAAGTTCGCCGGCGTCTCGTTCAGCTATGAGGACGATCGTCAGGTGCTTGACGACATCGATCTGGTGGCCAGGCAGGGGCAGATCACGGCTCTGGTCGGCCCGTCGGGCGCGGGAAAGTCCACCATTTTGCGCCTGGCGGGCAGATTCTGGGATGTTAACTCGGGCAATGTGACCATCGGCGGGGTAGACGTGCGCGATATTCCGACCAGGGATCTGATGGGCATGATCTCGTTCGTCTTCCAGGATGTCTACCTGTTCGACACCACGATCGCCGAAAACTTGCGGATCGCCAAACCCGACGCCAGCGACGCTGAACTTGAGGAAGCGGCCAAGCGCGCCCAGCTCGACAAGGTGATCGAGGCCCTGCCGCATGGGTGGCAGACCAACGTCGGGCCGGCGGGCCAGAGCCTGTCGGGCGGCGAGCGTCAGCGGGTGGCGATCGCCCGCGCCTTCCTGAAGGACGCCCCGATTCTGCTGCTTGACGAAATCACCTCTGCCCTGGACAGTGAGAACGAGGCCGCGATCACTAGGGTTATCAGCGATCTCGCGGTTGGCCGCACAGTGATCGTCGTCGCCCACCGGCTTTCGACCATCAGGGACGCCGACCGGGTGATCTTCCTGCAGCCGGGCGAAAACGGCGCGACCGTCGCCCAGGCAGGCGCAGCCGACGAGCTGGCGGCGGCTGAGGGCCCGTTCCGAGACTTCCTGACGGCGTCCTCGGCGACGGCGGGCTGGCGCCTGAGCGCGAAGGGCAGGGTGTAGCCGAGGCAGGGTCGAGAAAAGGAAACGTTTAAACTAGAGTTTTCCGGGCCGGCTAAATTTTCAGCAGAAAATCGACGATGTTCTTGTGCTCAATTCCGTCGCGGCTCAAATCGAAGTTGTCCATGCTCAAAACGTACTTTGGAAAGTTGTCGGAGACCGCTTTTAGGGAACCGAATTCCCGCTCAATCGTATCGGGGGAGGCCAGCAGGTAACTGACCTGCAGGTAAATGGTCTCGCTGCCTTTCTGGGCGATGAAATCGACTTCTTTCTTTTTGACTGTTCCGACCGAAACTTCGAACCCCCTCGAGCGCATTTCCTGGTAAACAATGTTCTCCAAGACGCGTTCGATTTCTGCCTCATTGCTCAGCCCCAAAGCGATGCGATAGCCGTGGTCAGCGCAGTAATACTTCTCCCGGCTCAACATCGCCGCCTTGCCCTTGACGTCAAAGCGAGGCGCTTGATCTAGCAGAAAAGCCTGAGTGCAGTATTCCAGATAGTTAAGAACGGTGTCGGTGCTGATAGTCCGCTTTTCTTGCTTAAGGAACTTGGCCACCGAATTGGCCGAAAAGGTCGTGCCGATATTCGCGAAAGCATATCTGGTGACCCTGTTGAACAGATTGACGTCCCTAATCGCATTGTGCTCAACAACGTCTTTTAGCACGGTCGAGTCGTAAAGCGTCGACATGTATTGGGCAATGGGCTCTGGCTGAAAATTAAAATATTTAAGCCCCGGTAATCCGCCGTGGCGCACATATTTCTGGAAAAGGTCGGTAGGGGACTCTGATTTGCTGGATCCGTATAAATCCACAAATTCCGCGAAGCTAAGCGGTTGAATCCGAAACTCGACATACCTGCCAGCCAAGTTGGTGGCCAGATCGCCGGAGAGCATTCGCGAGTTTGAACCGGTCAGGTAGATGTCGCAATTCCAATTGACCCGCAGAGCGTTGATGGCATCTTCCCAGCCCGGAACCTGCTGAAGCTCATCCAGGAAGAAATAAGTGCGCTCGTCTTTGCTTGGGGCGAGATGAGAAAACTTATTGAGCAGATCTTCGGGCGTGCGAATGGATAGGGCGTCGGCGGACTCCATGTTCAGACAGACGAAGTTAGCTTCCTGATGCCGCGCTCGGATTCGCTCCTCGACCAGTTTTAGGATCGTGGACTTTCCGCATCGGCGAACGCCGGTGAGCACTTTTATGTTTGGCGTGTCTATGTGCGGAACTATCTGCTGCACATAGCGCGGCCTGTCGATGATGTCAGTCATTGCAGCCCCCTAGGTTTTTATCGACTATAATCGACAAACCCCGAAAAAATTGACAGTTTGTCTACCGTAGTCGATAAAAGCATCAAAAATCGAGAGTTTATAGACTGTGGTCGATGGAATTCTTGGGCTCAGGGGCAGAAGCGCCCGGCTATTCGTGCGGGTAATTATGGTCGTGACCCATGAAGTGCAGTATTTGGTGCGCCGAATCGTCTGTCAACTCGTAGCGCATCAGGCGTCCGTCCCGCTCAGCTTTCACCCGGCCATTCTCGCGCAGCGTTCGCAGCGCCTGGGAGGCTGCCGTCTGCGTCACGCCGGCGGCTTTCGCTAGATCCTGCACGGGGGAAGCGGGGTTCAGGTGAATGTAGGAAAGCAGCCTGAGCCGGGTTGGGTCTGCCAGCATTTCAAAGCGCTTCGCCCAAGTGGTGAAATTCTTTTCAGGTAAAAGGTGAAACTCCTGGTTATTCATTGTCGTCCCGTCCTCTTGCGCTATGACTGCATTCTATCGTAACTAGGCGAGGTGTGGATCAGTGGGCTCGGGTTCAGGTGAAGAAGATCCAAGAAACATATGTCGATCTGCACATATGGCCCTCTGGTCAGATATAGTCTGCCTGGTAAATAGCTACTATGAAAGGCAGCTTAAAGTGAAAAAAATCTTTCGCGCATTAGTCATGCTGACTGCCGGCTCCGTGGCGCTACTAGGCCTTTCGGCCTGTGGCCAGTCCCCGGACGAACCCTCTGCCGCTAACGGCGCGGCGAGCGCAGATCAGCTAGTTTTGGCCGACGGTTCTGACCTCGGCGGTTACAACCCGGTAAATGGGTATGGAGAGCTGGGCGTATCCCCGGTTTATGAAGGTCTGGTCGGCCTGAAAAGCGACGACCCCGAGAAGTTGCCTTCGTTCCGTCCGGTGCTGGCAGCCGAACTGCCCGAGGCGTCAGACGACTTCACCAAGTGGACCGCGAAGCTTCGTAAGGACGTCAAGTTCCATAACGGCGAGCCGTTCACCGGCGCCGACGTCGTGGCGACTTACAACGAGGTGCTAAACCCGAACGTGGCGTCTAAGGCGGCTTCAGCTTTTGAGATGCTGAAGTCGGTGGAGAGCGAAACCGCTGAGGACGGCACTGAGACCGTCACCTTCACCTTGAATTACCCTTACCCTGACTTCAACAGTCGCCTGCTTCTGGGCATCGCGCCGAAGGCCTCTCTGACCGGCGGGCTGGCTAGCGAGTCGCCGTTGAATACCGAGCCGATCGGAACTGGCCCTTACAAGCTTGAATCACTGCAGACTGACAAGGCCGTCTGGAAGGCATTCCCCGAGTATTGGGGTGAGCAGCCGAAGGTTAAGACCTTTACCGTGATGCACGTTCCGGACGACTCCACCCGCGCATCGCGCACGTCTGCCGGTGAGTTCGATGGCGCGCAGATTCCGCCCGCCTTGGCAGCCATGTTCAAGGATTCCGCAGATTACGAGGTTGTGAAAGCCAAGTCGGCAGACTGGCGTGGCCTTTCCTTACCGGCTGACTCTGTCTTCACCAAGGATCCGCAGGTGCGCGTTGCCATGAACAAGGCTATTGACCGCGATGCCATCATCGAGAAGGTGCTGGCCGGCTCCGGTAGTCCCGCGCACACGCCAGTTTCTAGCGTTTACGATTCCTTCGACGCTAAAGCTACTTTCCCGTACGATCCAGAGGACGCAAAGTCGATGCTCGATAAGGCTGGCTGGAAGGTCGGCGCGGACGGAATCCGTGAAAAGGACGGCGAGAAGGCCGGCTTCACCCTGTCTTACTCGGCTAACGACACCGTTCGACGCGATCTGGCTACGGCTTTCGCCGACGCCATGAAGCAGATCGGTGTGGATATCACCCTAGAAGGCACTAGCTGGGAGAAGCTGGAGCCCGTTCGCAAGCAGCGTGCCATCCTGCTGGGTGGCGGCGACAAGCCGTACTCCATCGACACGCAGGTTTACAACACGCTGCACCAGAACGTCGAGGGCACCTCGATCTGGAACAACCCGGGCAACTTCGGTTCCCCCGAGATGGACGCCCTGCTCGACGAGGCTAGGAAGAGCGGTGATCACGGCAAGCGTGACGAGCTGTACAAGGAAATTCAGCAGAAGTACCTGGAAAACCCTGGTTACGTCTTAATTGCCTTCTTGGATCACAACTACGCGATGAAGAAGAACTCCTACGACACCGGCAATCTGATCGTTGAGCCGCACGCTCACGGTGTCAACTGGGGGCCGTGGTGGAATCTCGCCAGCTGGCGGTAAAGAAACTGGTAGCAAAGCGTCTCGTTTTGCTACCAGTTCTACTGGTCATTATTTCGCTGGGCATCTTCGCTCTCGCGGCGGTCTCTCCGCTGGATCCCCTGGTGGGCTATCTGCAGGAGCGCTACCAGTTCGTTAGCGAGACCCAGCGGGAGGTCTTGGCTCAAGCCTTGAACCTAGACCAGCCGTGGTGGCAGGCCTGGGGTCAATGGTGGCAGGGCGTCTTTAGCGGCGATCTGGGCTATTCGCGCACCTATCGAGTGGCGGTTTCCCAGGTGCTTATGCAGAGGCTGCCCGCCACCTTGATCCTGTCCGCGACCAGTTTGGTGGTGGCCTTCCTGATGGCGATAGTGCTGGGGTTGGCCGCCACCCGTTTCCCGCGGTTGGGTAAGGTCATTCGTTCGCTAACCGTGGTGATCCAGGCCACCCCGCCCTTTGCGGTTGCCTTGGGTGCGGTTCTGGTGCTCGCCTTGCAATGGGGCTGGTTCCCCGCGGGCGGGCGAGCGGCAACCGCGTCGTCCGATTACCTAGACCTGAATCACCTGATCGCGCCGACTTTCGTGTTGGCCCTAACCCAGCTGCCGTGGTTGCTGTTGACGCTGCTCGACGCCACTCAGACCGCGTTGCGGTCGGAATTTACCTGGCGTTCGCAGCAGAGGGGCATCCCGTCTTGGCGAATCCTGACTCGCCAGATCATTCCGTTGTCCCTAGCCCCGACGGTGACGATGCTGGGCATGCGTCTGCCGGAGCTGATCGTGGGCGCGGTTTTGGTGGAGGAAGTTTTTTCTTGGGGAGGAATCGCGCAGGCGCTAGTGGATGCCGCGCGCACCTTGGATCTTCCCCTGCTGGCCATCTTGACGTTGGGCTCCGCCGCTCTGGTGATTCTGGGTTCCCTTTTGGCCGATATCTGTTACCTGTTCCTAGATCCCCGGGTGCGTTTCGATGATTAATCCAGAGCACGATGAAAATGTGAAAATCGGCCTTGCCGCCGATGAGGCCAAAATGCCTAGCCGGGGAGCTGATGCGAGCCTGACTGCCGGCGACAAGTCGAAAAATAAACGTCGGATCCGTCCCCGGATGGCTTGGGCCTTGGCGGGTGTGGCGCTGGTGCTGCTCTATGCTTGGTTGCTGCCCGCGTTGGCACCCGATGTCTGGCACTCGGGCGACCTGATGCGCTCTCGGCAGGCTCCGTCTGCAGAGCACTGGTTCGGCACGGACGCGACCGGCCGGGATCTGTTTGTTCGAGTGGCGCTCGGCCTGCGCGTCAGCCTGCTCGTGGCGGGAGCCTGCGCGTTGATCTCAACGTTCCTGGGTCTGATCATCGGCGGCATCGCGGCTGCCCGCGGCGGCTGGGTCGACGAGGTGCTGATGCGTTTCTCCGATGCCGTCAACGCGCTTCCGCAGCTGTTGGTTGGCCTGGTGATCGTCGCGTTCTATCCGGGCTCTCTGCCGTTGATCATCGCCTCGATCGCGCTGGTTCACTGGTCGCCGATCGCGCGTATCGTCCGATCTATTTCGCTAACCACGCGCGAGTTGGAGTACGTCTCGGCTGCCAGGCTGGCCGGCGCCGGCCCCAACTGGATCTACCGTCGCCACCTGCTGCCTGCCGTATTTGGCCAAGCCAAAGTGGCGATCATCCTGAGCTTCCCGCACGCCATCTGGCATGAATCGACGCTGTCCTTCCTGGGCTTGGGCCTGAGCCCGGACAGGGCATCCCTGGGTACGCTGCTGGAGAATGCTCGATCAGAAATCCTGGTCGGCTGCTGGTGGATGTTCCTCTTCCCGGCGCTGGCGCTGGTGCTGGTGACGCTGCTGGTGATGTTCCTGGCCGACTCGCTTGACGATCCGGCAGGTTCTGATGGCTCCAAGCATCGTTTGACTAGGCGCCTTGGTCTATCCCAGCCGAGCTCTCTGCCAGCCGACGGCGATCGCGCAAAGCATGGCATTCCCGATGGGATCGTCGCCCGCGATCTGCAGCTGAGTTTCGAGGACAACCGGGTGCTGCGCAGGGTGGACTTCCACCTGACCGCCGGCAGCCTGCAGGTTATCGTCGGTGAAAACGGTGCTGGTAAATCCATGATGACGAGGGTGCTTACCGGGGTAGTTCCGGCTGGCGCGACCGTCTCGGGGCGGGTCTGGATCGATGGCGTCGATCTTTCCGCAGATCTTGCCCGACCGAATAGCTCCGTCTGGGACGCTGTTCGAGGCCGATTGATCGGCGTCGCCCCGCAGACCGCCGCCACAGCCCTTGCGCCGAACCGCAGGGTCGGCGTCCAGCTGAAGGAGACCCTGCAGGTGCTGAACTCCATCTCCGAGGCAGATGCCTCGTCGCGAGTGAAGGATTTGTGTAAGCAGGTGCATTTCCCGCTCGACGCCCTGAGGGCGTTCCCGCACGAGCTCTCGGGCGGAATGGCGGTGCGCGCCGGTCTGGCGGCAGCGCTGGCTGGTAACCCGAAGTTCCTCTTCGCCGATGAAATAACCGCGGGCCTGGATCAAGACCTGGAGAACGAAATCCTTGCTCTGCTGCGCGAGCTAGCAGACGACGGCCTAGGCGTGCTGCTGATCACCCATGATCTGTCCTCGTTGTTGCGCTGCCAGATCGCCGATCAGCTGACCGTGTTGAGGCATGGCCAGGTTCTGGAGTCGGGCCCGGCCAGGGAATCTCTACAGCACCCGCAAACCGACTATCTGCGTCAACTCCTGGACGCATTGCCAAGGAACGCGACCCGCACGCCATCCGTTATCGGGCAGGAGACCGTGCTCGAGGTCAAGGATCTGACGGCCGGCTACAACGGCAAGACGGTTGTGGAGGACTGCGATCTGGAGCTCAGAAACGGCGAGACGCTAGGGATATTCGGCCCTTCGGGCATCGGCAAAACCACTGTGGCTAGGGCTATCGGCGGACTAATCCCGGCGATGTCGGGCTCCATCACCGCTGCTGAGAACATGGGCATGTTGTTCCAGTCGCCCAGGCGCTCGGTCAGCCCCTACCTGAGCCTTTCGCAGGTCATCGAGGAGCCGCTAGAAATCGCTGGCGTCGAGCAGTCCCAGCGCGAGCAGCGGGTGCAGGCCGTCGTTCGGGAGGTCGGCATCGACGCAACCCTGTTGGATCGTCGGGCAGAACAGGTCTCGGATGGTCAACTTCAGCTCGTCGCGTTGGGCAGGGCTCTTGTTACCGACCCGAAACTGCTGATCTGCGACGAGGCAACGGCAATGCTCGACGCCCTAAACTCGGCCCACATCGTGCAGGTGATCCAAAACCGAAGCCGCTCGCAAGGTCTTGCTGTCTTGGTCATCAGCCACGACCGCGAGCTGCTGGATGTCTGGGCCGATCGCGTAACCGAGATCGCCTGATCTCTTGCGCGACCGGACGCTTAGCCTGACCTCCAGGCTAAGCGTCCTGCCTTCTCGCCCTTCCAACCAGCTGGGCAGCAACCGCGAACAGCGCTGTCGTCACGATCGCGCAGCTGATCAGCAGCTGCATGTCTATTCTGCTGGGACGAGTCGCCGAGACGATCATGCGCTTGCGCACCGGTGTCACCGAGAACGCCACCAGCACCATCGTGATCACGTAGGCGGCGCCCAGCAGCGTGACTACGCCAGATTTGATCATGTGGCCCGTGTCTCCGCCAGGAATTAAATTTCGCGGTTAAATCTTTGTGCGGGCTAGTTGGGAGTTGAATACTTCAGGCCATTGTTGATCTGTTGTTTTAGTTTTCGTAACTAGATTGAAATTTTGGGTCAATTAAAAGACTGGGCGGCTAACCCAGTCTTAGTTTAAGAGTCCAGAAAACTTGAGGGTTGCTCTAGCGGTGCGCTAAAACAACCCTCAAATCAGTTAGCTGGCGTCTGGATCTGACTTTGCGTTGGCGTCATTAATGACGATGACAGCCAGCGCTGCGTTGACGATGGTCTGGACGATGGTGAATGCGGTGTTCCAACCAACCTGACCGGACTGGAAGTTGTGGAAAGCAGCAAAAATACCCATCAGGATGCCAACCAAGGCGAGTATCAAAATAGCCTGGCGTGTGTGCGTCATGTTGAATCCTTCGCTAAATCTTGCAGGCGCAATCGTTGCGGCCTGAAATTGTTAATTACAAAAAGCCATTTTAGCCGAATTTAGCTATGCGGGGCGGAATTTGCCTTAGCCGGGCAATTTTTCCGCTGGCTAGTATTTGCGCAGATGAATCGACCCTTGGTTTCGGGTTTTAGCCCTCACGTAATTCGCGATAGCTAAAGTCAGCTCCAGCAATTCTTCGGTGCGGTTCGATAGCGCGCGCACCACGAACCCAGGACGATCAGTCGCCGAGACGTCACCGACAACGGTTGCCTGGCCTCCACTATGTGACGCCACGAGCTTGCGAATCTCGGCGATATCGTCGTCAGAGATATTCGGGTCTAGGCAGATCACGGTGCTGATATGCGTTCTATCCGCCATGAAGAATTGCTGATTGGCGTGGAACTGCTCATCCATCGGGCGCAACCGGATGTTGTCGAGCACTTCCAGCTGGCCAGCTACCCTAACCTCAGTGCGAAGCAGAGCCTGCTCGTAGCGGAACTGGCTGCCGTCGGGTGACCAGCCCGGAGTTACGATGTCGGAGACAAACAGCGAGCCGTTCGGGTGGACGTCCGCGCTCAAAAACTGGCGGTAATCGGCGTCCTTGTAGAGGATCAACTGGTCGGGGATGTATTCCAGAACAGCTCCGTCCCCCACCGTGAACGCGATATTTTGTGTCACGAAGTTGTTGGGCGTGCGATAGACCTTCGTGGCAGACTGGTCGGTCAACAGCAGTGAGGACCCGTCAGTAACGTCAACCGAGATTCGGTATGCGTCCGATCCGACGTAGCCGCCGCCTGGGTTGACGATCGTAATGTAGGCCTGGCCGGAGTCATCCAGATAGTGCGTTCGCACCACCTTCAATGCCCTGGTGTGGAACTGTTTCGTGGCCACAGATTTTCCTGCCACCCGCCCGATAGCTAACTCAAGCACTCCAATTTCGTTGCCATCGGGCGTGCGGCGGAAAATATCCTCAGGAATCTCAAACATCAGTGGTGTTATTTCGCCAAATCTGTCATCAGGACGTCGCGCTTGAGCCAGTCAATGACCTGGTCAAGGCCCTCGTCGGTCTTTAGGTTGGTGAAAACGAATGGCTTATCGCCGCGGAAAGCCTTGGAATCGGCTTCCATCACCTCTAGCCTCGCGCCAACGTGGGGCGCCAGGTCGATCTTGTTGATGATAAACAGGTCAGACTTGATCATGCCCTGGCCTGCCTTGCGCGGAATTTTTTCACCCTGGGCGACGTCGATCACGTAGATGGAAAAGTCTACGAGCTCCGGGCTGAACGTGGCCGAGAGATTATCGCCGCCGGACTCGATGAAGACCAGCTCCAGATCGGGGTGGGAGCGGACGAGCTCTTCGAAAGCGGCGTCGTTCATCGAGGTGTCCTCGCGGATCGCGGTGTGTGGGCAGCCGCCGGTCTCGAGGCCAACGATTCGGTCGATGGGCAGCACGCTCTCATTAGCCAGGATGCGGGCATCCTCGGTGGTGTAGATATCGTTCGTGATGGCAGCCATCGAGATTTCACCGTCGAGGGCGCGGGTTAGGCGTTCGATGAGGGCGGTTTTTCCGGAGCCGACCGGCCCACCGACACCAACTTTGACAACATGGTTCATTTTTTTCCTCCTAGGACATGAACATTCGGGAATGTAAACTTTCGTGCATCATCTGCGCGACTTCAAGTCCGGGCGCAACCGACCCTAGATCTGCCAGGGTGTGCTTAAGCGTAGCCGCGCCGGATTTCTCAATGTAGGCGTACGACTCAGCCAGCACTCGCTGGCCGGCGTCCTGGCCGAGCGGAATGCCTCGGATGGCGTTCTGGGTCATCGAACTGGCCATCTGCAGCAAGTAGGCGTAGACGCCGTCCTCGATGCTGATTTGCGAAGCCCCAAAAGCTAACCCGGCGGCGATGCCGGGGTTGCCGTGGTAGGTTCCGTCGTCGATGCCAGCCAGGTATGCGCTGATCAGCGGGTCGTCGCTCACCGTGATGGTGGCCACCTTCGCCATTCGTTTGCCCATCGCGTTCATCGACGTGCGCACCTGGCGGGGGGTCTGCGAAACGTGGCACAGCCTGTCTAACTCGGCTAGGCCGTCGAGTTTTTCCTCGTCGCTGCGCTCGCTCGTGGCCAGCTCCATCGCAAAGCGCAAAGCCAGCGCCTCGGTGTAGCTGGCCTGCAGCAAGTATGCCGACAGCCAGGCGCTATACGAGGCCGCGTCCGAGACGATATCACGCTGGATATACGTTTCCAGGCCCGCCGAGTGAGCGAAAGCGCCGGTCGGCAGCGCGGAATCGGTCAGATGCCAGGTGATCAGCTTCGAACGAAGCTTAGTGGGTGTGTTCGGCATGACGGAATGCGTGGGGCATGACGTAGTCGCCGCGTTCGTACGGCACCTCGACGTGATCCAGGAAATGCTCGGTGGTGTGATCGTAGCGAACCACCATCACTTCGCCGGCGAATTCGGAATCCTTATCGAAGAACTGCGCCTGCATGTGACGATTACCTAGCGAGTGCGCGACAACGCCCATCTCGTAGATGGTACGCGGGCGGATCACTAGGACGTCGGTGGGAAGAATCTTGGCGAGCACGAGGTTAGCGTCGTCACGGAAAAGCACGTCGCCGTCGGCTATTTCGCGGAAGTCGTTAGGCAGCCGCAGAGCAATCTCGGTGCCGCCCTGGGAGGCTACGCGCTGGACGCGCTTTAGCCGGGTCTCGTTGTCGAACTCGACGTAGTCGACCTTCAGGGCTGCCACTACGTCGTCAGCGAGGTCGGAAACATTTTCAGCAATTTTAGAAACAAGCATTCTATTCCTTGGGTAGATGATGAAGGAGGTGAAGGCAGCGGCCTCCACCTCCTAGCATCGATAGTGATTAGAACAAGAAGTAGCGCTGAGCCATCGGCAGTACGTCGGCTGCCTCAGAAGTTACCTTCTCGCCGTCGACGAAGACCTCGTAGGTCTGCGGGTCGACCTTGATGTCCGGAGTGGCGTCGTTCAACACCATGTCCTTCTTCGTGATGTTGCGAGTGTTCTTCAGCTCGACGAACTTGCGACCGATCTGGAGCTTGTCCTCGATGCCGTCCTCTAGGGCAGCGGTGGTGACGAACGTCACCGACAGCTTGCCGGCTGCGCGGCCCTGAGCGCCGTAGGAGTCGCGCATGGTGCGCGGCTGCGGCGTCGGGATCGAGCCGTTCGAGTCGCCCATGATGGAGCGAACGACGATACCGCTCTTGAAGACCAGCGACGGCTTGACCGCGAAGTACTTGGGATCCCAGACCACCAGGTCAGCGATCTTGCCGACCTCGATTGAGCCAACGGAATCGCCGATACCCTGAGCGATGGCCGGGTTGATCGTGCACTTGGCGATGTAGCGCTTGATGCGCTCGTTGTCGCACAGCTTCGAATCGGAGCCGAGGGAGCCGCGCTGCTGCTTCATGCGGTGAGCAACCTGGAAGGTGCGGGTGTAGACCTCGCCGATGCGGCCCATCGCCTGGGAGTCAGACGAGGTGATCGACAGGACGCCCATGTCGTGCAGGACGTCCTCAGCGGCGATCGTCTCCTGGCGAATACGCGAATCAGCGAACGCCACGTCCTCGGGCAGATCTGGGTTCAGGTGGTGGCAGACCATAATCATGTCGAGGTGCTCTTCCATCGTGTTGCGAGTGAAAGGCAGCGTCGGGTTGGTCGATGCCGGCAGGACGTTCATCAGGCCAGCGACCTTCAGAATATCTGGCGCGTGGCCACCGCCAGCACCCTCGGTGTGGAAGGTGTGGATGACGCGATCCTTGAAAGCTGCGATCGTGTTATCCGCGAAACCGCCCTCGTTCAGGGTGTCAGTGTGAATCGCGACCTGGAAGTCCATCTCGTCAGCGACGCTCAGCGCCACGTCGATGGCGTTGTAGGTCGAGCCCCAGTCCTCGTGAATCTTCAAACCGCCGGCGCCAGCCAGGATCTGCTCGCGAAGCGGCTGCGGAGCGCTGGCGTGACCCTTACCGAGGAACATCAGGTTAATCGGGTAGTCAGCCGTGGCTTCGAGCATCGTGCGGATGTTATTAGCGCCCGCGGTGATGGTGGTCGCGTTGGTGGAGTCGACCGGGCCAGTGCCGCCACCGACCAGCGTCGTGGTGCCGTTGTCAAGGGCAGTGCGAACCTGGTCGGGGGAGATGAAGTGAATGTGAGCATCGATTGCGCCAGCGGTAACGATCTTGCCTTCGCCGCCCAGCACCTCAGTGTTGACGCCGACGACGATATCGACGTTCTTCTGAATATCTGGGTTGCCTGCGTTTCCGATGCCACAGATCCGGCCGTCCCTGACACCAATGTCAGCCTTGTAGATGCCGGTGTAGTCGATGATGAGGGCGTTGGTGATGACCAAATCGGCCGTCTCATAGTCGGTGGTGGAACGGGAGTACTGACCCATTCCGTCGCGGATTACCTTGCCGCCGCCGAACGAAACTTCTTCGCCGTAGTCGACAAGGTTCTTCTCGACCTGCGCGAAGAGGTCGGTATCTGCCAAACGAATGCTGTCGCCAGTCGTCGGGCCGTGCAGTTCGGCATACTGGCGCCGGTCCATATTGAAAGCCATTATTTTCTCCTAGCTACCTAAACGTCTTAATTAATCGAGCGGGCCGTTGACTTTGGCGTTGAAGCCCCAGACTTCCCTCTTGCCCTCGAAATCGATGAGCTGCACGGTGCGGCTGTCACCGGGCTCGAGGCGCACAGCTGTGCCTGCCGGGATGTCTAGACGCTTGCCGCGAGCTGCTTCACGATCGAATTCGAGCTCAAAGTTGGCTTCAGCAAAATGGAAATGCGAGCCGACCTGCACTGGGCGGTCGCCGCGGTTAGTTACTTCGAGCGTGATAGCTTCGCGACCCTCATTCATCACGATGGGATCAGCGTCAGCAATGAAAAATTCACCTGGAATCATGATTTCCCTTTTCGTTACTCGCCGGTTTAAGCGGCATCGGATGCGTTGCGGATCGGGTTGTGGACCGTAACCAACTTGGTGCCATCGGGGAAGGTCGCCTCAACCTGGACGTCCGGGATCATCTCGGCAACGCCTTCCATTACGTCGTCGCGGGTCAGAACTTTCAAGCCGTCACTCATCAGCTGCGAGACGGTCTTGCCGTCGCGAGCGCCTTCGAGCAACTCGCAGGTAATCAGCGCGACTGCTTCAGGAACATTTAGTTTAACACCGCGTTCTTTGCGGCGCCGGGCGAGATCGCCGGCGACAACAATCATGAGCTTTTCTTGCTCACGGGCAGTAAGATGCATGGAACTCTCACTTTCTTCTTTGATAGTTTTGCTTCATTTAATGAGCAGAAAAAATCCTGGTCATTGGCTGCCGTGGATATGCAATCAATCATAATGATAGCCAATGACCAGGATTTTTATTCAAGTTTAGCGATTTGCCCGTTATTCCTTGGAAGTCGTGTCGGTTTTGTTGGCGTCCGCGTCAGTTTTGGCTGGCGCTTTCTTGCCAGAAACTGCCCTCAGCGCAGCCTGGATCAGGCCGTTCTGGTAGGCAACGCAGGCCAGAATCAGGACGACGCCAAGCCACTGCAACATCGACGGCCATTCGGCGAAGAGCGGGCCAGCGATGATGACTGACGTCACGGGGGACAGCAGCAGGATGCCGGCGCCTAGAGTCGGGTCTAGCCAAACCGAGCCGTACTGAACCATCGTCCAGGCGAGAGCCTGGCCGAGGATGATCAGGATGATCAGGTTGATCCAGTTGCTCATGTCGACCTGATCGCCGAGCTGAGTGGCTTCCTTCAGGCTCACGCCATCTGGCATCTGCGGGAGAACCAGGTCGCCGGCATCGTTGCGGGTCATAACACCCTGGGTGACGTTGAAGCCGTTGCCGCCAGTGAACATCCAGATGAGCGGCGCGACGCACTGCGCGAGCATCGTGTACATCATCGGCTGAATGTATAGGTCTTTACGCGGGGCAGTGACGCTGGCCTTGCGTGACAGGTACAGGTAGATGGAGTAGCAGATACCGGAGGTCAGGCCGAATGCCGTGCCGAGCACCGATGTCTTGATGCCTGAAATCGTCTCCGGGCCACCGCTGGCAGCCGATGGTTCGAAAACGCCGCCGGTGAAGAGAACACCGACGATCATGATCGGCAGGATGAACGCGAACGACTTGGGTAGACGGAACTTGTCAATCACCGCGGTCAGCATCGGCACGATCACGACCTGGAGGTTAAGCAGAATCGCTGCAACTCCAGAGCCGATCAGAAAGATGGAGTAGTTCCAGCACGTGAAGTCGACGCCCAGGAACAGGCCCGAAACCGCGGCGAGAATAATGCCGGTGCGGGGCAGTGCCTGTTTTTTCTTAATCTCATTGATACCGAACGGAAGCAACATTAGGAAAGCTAACGCCACACGCAAGAATGCCTGCGTCGCCGGATCCATATTTGCTGCTTTAACCCACAACGGGGTCCCCGATAGGAAAAGTGTGCCGATCAGCAAGACCAGCACGGCTTTACCGTGACTTACCTCTTTTACAGGAAGTGGCTGGCGCTTCCCGACTGCGTTCTCATTGGTCATGCCACGAGTTTAGGACAGAACGACGAATAAATCGCGCATATTATTTTTTTTCTTTACAAAAAAACAAAAACGTGAATTTTCGGTGTTCTTCGCCCTGATTTGGGTGCAACAAACGCTGGTGACAACCGTGTCTAGCCGAGGATGTGGAACCTGTCGAAGAAGTCCGTCAGCCATTCGACCACTCGTTTTTTGCGGTTGATGCGGCTGTTGGGGCCGGAGTCAAAGCGCGAGCCGGCGGGCAAGATCTTTTCGATGTCGGTGCCGGTGGTCTGTAGGCGTCCCAGCCGGAACATGGTTTCTATGAAGTGGTCGGTCTCGGGCTGCTTGAGCTTTTCCTTGGCAACCATCTGGCCGACCTCCTGCGACTTCTGCTCGGTCAGGTACTGCTTCCACTCATCATTTATATCGCCGGTGGCGGAAACCGAGTCGACGAACTTCTCGATGAGATCCAGCTTGTTTTGGAACGTCGGGCTCGACTTAACGGTTCGCCTGATCTCTTCCTTGACGTCCTCCTTCGACTTCTCCTCGTGCTGGCTGCGATACTTTTCAACCAGAGCCAGAATGTAGTCGACGTTGACCTCGATCTGTTTCATCAGTTCGATCTCGAAGGTGAGGTCATCGTTGATGTTCTCGGGCTCGCCCTCGGTGGTTTTGCGTCGCTTGCGGTAGAGGTCGAGGTAGGTGGACTGGTAGTCCTGCAGATCGCGCGCGGCGAGCGGGTCTTGTTCCTCGAATTCGTCGAACGCGGTCAGGATGTTGCGCAGCCGCAGCAGCTCACCGAAGGCCTGGATGAACTCGTCCTGCTCGGCCTCGCTAGTGATTCGCTCACCGGGAGCCCACTTGTGCAGCTGATCTAGTTTTTCGCAGTAGATGCCGAAGTAGTGCTCGAACGACTCCAGAATCGTGACGCTATTGGCCTCTTTATTGCCAAATAGCGCGATGGCCTCGTTGGTTTCGTCCTCGAGATTGCGGAACGAAATGATGTTTCCGTAGGTCTTAACCGAGTTGAGGATGCGGTTGGTGCGCGAGAACGCCTGCAGCAGGCCGTGGTGGTGCATGTACTTGTCCACCCACAGCGTGTTCAGCGTTTTTGCGTCGAAGCCGGTGAGGAACATGTTGACAACGATCAGCATGTCCAGCTCGCGGTTTTTCATGCGCATCGAAACGTCTTCGTAGTAGTTGCCGAAGTCGTTGGCCGAGGTGCTGAAGCTCGTGCCGAACATCTTGTTGTAGTCGTTGATTGCGCTCTCAAGGAACATTCGGTCGATGGTGTTCAGCGCGTCCGCGTCAAAGTTTTCCTCGGGCAGCAGGCCGTCGCTGTACTGGTCGGAGTTCGGTGCATAGGTGAAGATCGTGGCGATTTTCAGCTTCTTGTCTTCAGGCAGTTTGCGCTGCTGATCCTGAAACTCGGTGTAGTAGACCTTCGCGGCGTTTACCGAGGCCGTGGCGAAGATCGAGTTGAAGCCGCGAACCCGCTTGTCAGCTAGCACGTAGTTCGAGTTGCGCTTGGTCTTCTGATCGAAGTGTTTGAGCACGTAAGAAACCACCTGCCGGATTCGTTCCTTGTGCAGCAGGGCCTCTTCGGTGGCGATGCTCGAGACCTCTTCATCCTTGATATCCTCGCGCGCCTTGACGGTGTTGACGTAGTCGATGCGGAATGGCAGCACGTTCTCGTCGGCGATGGCGTCGGAGATTGTGTAGGAATGCAGCCGGTCGCCGAAGACCTGCGGGGTAGTGCGGATCACCGCCGATCCGCTGGAGCGGTTCTCGTTGAAGATCGGGGTGCCGGTGAAGCCGAACAGGTGGTAGCGCTTGAAGGCCTTGGTGATGGCCTTATGCATGTCGCCGAATTGGCTGCGGTGGCACTCATCGAAAACGATGACGATGTGGGCGTTGTAGATGTCATGGCTCGGGGTGGACTTAACGAAGTTCGAGAGCTTCTGGATCGTGGTGATGACGATCTTCGCTTTTTCGTTGCCGAGTTGTTCGCTTAGCTCTTTGGTCGACTTGTTCGAGCTGACCGCGCCTTTCTGGAACTTCTCGTATTCCTTCTTGGTCTGGTCGTCAAGGTCCTTGCGGTCGACGACGAACAGTACCTTGTCGACGCCCTCGATCTGGGTGGCGAGCTGCGCGGTCTTGAAGCTGGTTAGCGTTTTGCCGGACCCGGTGGTGTGCCAGATGTAGCCACCGGCCTCTATGGTGCCGAGCTTCTTGTAGTTGGTGGCTATCTCGACTCGGTTAATGATGCGCTCTGCCGCGACGATCTGGTAGGGGCGCAGCACCATCAGCGCCTGGTCTGCGGTGAAGACGCAGAACTTAGTGATCACGTTCAGCAGCGTGCGCTTGGACAGGAACGTCTTGGTGAAGTCTGTCAGGTCGGTGATGTGGTTGTTGCGGGCATCGGTCCACCACGAGGTGAACTCGAAGCTCGCCGCGCCGGCCCTGCCCCGGTTGGCTCCGTTGACGTGCGAGTAGCGGGTGGTGTTGGAGTAGTACTTGGTGTAGGTGCCGTTGGAGATGACGAACAGCTGCGCGTACTGGAACAGTCCGCTTCCAGCCCAGAAGCTGTCGCGCTGGTAGCGGTTGATCTGGTTGAAGGCTTCGCGCAGCGCAACCCCGCGGCGTTTGAGTTCGACGTGCACCATCGGCAGGCCATTGACCAAGATGGTGACGTCGTATCGGTTATGGAAGTTGCCCGTCGACTCGTACTGGTTAATCACCTGCAGCCGGTTGCGGTGAATGTTTTCCTTGTCGATCAGGTGAATGTTTTTCTGGCTGCCGTCGTTGCGTTCCAGCGGCAGCGCTGCCGGGTTGGCCTGAATGATGGCGGTCTTATCCAGGATGCTCTGCGACGGGTTGGCCAGCTGGCCAGTGAAGAAGCGGCCCCACTCGTCGTCTGCGAAGCGGATGTCGTTTAGGCGCTCGAGCTGGGCGCGCAAGTTGTTGACGAGGTCGGCTTCGGTCTTGATGGGCAGGTACTCGTATTCCTGCTTCTGCAACTGCGCGATGAGCCCCTTCTCGAGCTCGGCCTCGGATTGGTAGCTCTTCTCTTTGCGCGCCGGCGGGTCGTACTCGGCGACGACGGTTGAGTTGCCGCTAGCGGCAATCGGCAGAAAGGTGTTCACTTTGCCTCCTCAAAGTTAAGCAGCTGATCGCGGTAATGCTCGTACTGCTTGCGGCGGGCAGCGATCTCGGCGGGCAGGCCGACGGAGATGTCGTTAACCAGGGCATCGAATTTGTCGAGGATAGAGACGATGCGTTGTTGTTCTGAAAGTGGAGGAACAGGAAGAACGAAGGATTTAACCTTCTTGTCGCTAATCGATGGGTAGTTCGCACCTGACTGGTTTAACTCAACGAAATTGGTAAAAGAACGTGACTTTAAGTAGTGATAAAGAAAATGAGGGTAGACGCGTTCGTCAGTAAGGCGTAAAACGCAAAAACCTGTTGAGCAAACAGCTTCATCTAGCTTCTTTGGAACAATCGTAACGCGACCTTGAAGCGGGCGGGTAGTTCCAAAAAGAATGTCATTTTGGTGAACTATTTGCTGGGCTCGACTTGGTGCGTTTTGAGAAGAGATTAACGGTGTCTCGGATATGACCCCAGTGGTTACATCAACTGATGATAAGTCTATATAAGAGATATCTTTGCCCTCTTGATAAGTCCAATTTATTTTATTTGGTTTAGTTGTTAAAGATTCTAGTTCTAAAGCTTGGTAAGAATTAAACTCTTTGCCGCCGTATAACTGAGAATCTGAATACTCTATTAGCGAGTCGCGGTAGTACTCGTACTGCTTGCGACGAGCTTCTAGCTCCGCTTCTAGCTCCGCTTCTAGCTCCGCTTCTAGCTGAGTAAAAGAATCCAAAATTCGGACGATCTCATCCTGGACGGGTAGCGGTGGAATGGGAATTTTTAACGAGTCTGTATCTCCAACAGAGAGCTGGGGAATCTTCACGGAAGTAGCTCTTGCGAGAGTCTGGAGTTTGCCTTTAATTGTCTTTAAAAAATAATAAAGAAACTTTGGAATAATTAAGGATTTGTCTGGTATGTAAGACCAAAGCTCGGATTTGTGTGCGCAAGGGATTTTACAATATTCGAAATCTATGTAACCTCGCGATTTAACAATTACACATTCATCGCGAATTATATTTTGTTCTGGAACTTGTGAGGGGTTGAAAAAAGCCTTAGTGCTACCTGCGCCGAAGACTAAGATGCCGTTTTCATTATCTATTTGCTCATTGATGGTTTTAGCCGTTACGTAAAACCCTTTTCTGCGAGTGGCTATCTGCGCAAGTGTCATCCATGGGGTTTCTTTTTTGCTTGAGTAATAGGTAATAAGCTCATCAACCCGGCTCATTTCACACCCTCCAGGTCTGCCACGATCTCGTCGATAGCTTTACGCAACTCTGCCTGGCGAGCCACTATGCCCTCGATGTCTTTGGTGAGCTGTTCGATATCGATTTTTTCGCAGGTGTCCTCGGGCTCGACGTGGCTGGAAACCGACATATTGTAGTCGGCCTCTTTGATGTCTTCGATCGGCACCAACTGGGCGAAATGAGTGACGTTTTCGCGCTTGGCGTATGCGTCAATGATCTGGTTGCGGTGATTCTCGGTTATCTGGTTCTTGGTACCTGAGCGCTCAAAGAGCTGGGATGCATCAATGAACAGCACATGCGAATCCTTCTTGGCCTTTTTCAGCACTAACACACAGGTGCCGATGGTCGTGCCATAAAACAGGTCGACGGGCAGCTGGATCACGGCGTCCACATAGTTGTTGTCCACCAGGTATTTGCGGATCTTCTTTTCGGCACCGCCACGGTAAAGCACGCCGGGGAACTGGACTATGGCCGCCGTGCCGTCCTCGGCCAGCCACGACAAAATGTGCATGGTGAACGCCAGGTCAGCCTTGCCCTTCGGCGCCAGCACGCCGGCAGGGGAGAAGCGCTCATCGTTAATCAGGGTCGGCGAATCGGAGCCAACCCAGCGCGTAGAATAGGGTGGATTCGACACGATCGCCTCAAACGGCTCGAAGTCCCAATGCGCCGGCGAGGTGAGGGTGTCACCGAGGGCAATGTTGAATTTTGAGAAGTTGATGCCGTGCAGGAACATGTTGATGCGGCACAGATTATAGGTGGTCAGGTTGATCTCCTGGCCGAAGAAACCCTCGTCGACGTTGTCGCGGCCAAGCACCTTCGCGAACTTGAGAAGTAGCGACCCACTGCCGCAAGCAGGGTCGCAGACCGTATCGAAGTGGATACAACGTCGTGCGGGGCGTTGGTGACGCAGATTTGACGAAACCCGCTCGCCACTAGGCAAAACGTGCCGTGGTGTTGACCGTCGAGCCGCATATTCGGGCAGTGCGGCTTCGGCATCTGCCGCGATCGGGAGGTGGAGCCGGGCATCGTGAACCATGACGGGTGTGGCTGACAGTGGAGCGCCAAAAGGTATGGTGAGCGCCAAAAAGTATCGGGACCGGGTTCTCAGCGCGATCAAGAGACCCAAATATGTTCTGCTGAATGCACTAGTTGGATTCCTCCAAGGCCCCATTAGGGGGATGGATGACGAGGAAGGGCTTCATAACCATGATCGTTTTCGAGATCTTTTCGCCGACAGGGGTCTTGGATCCCGTGAAGCCGTCCATTGCGCCGACCTCGACACCATCCTGCCAAGCCTTGTCGCGGTCGGCGAATCAGGTCTTGAAGGCGGCTGTGGAACTCCTGACTCGGCGCAGAATGGGGTGAGGTCGAGGACGGCGATCGTATATTTGTCCCCACGATGGGCATGACGCCGCACATGCCTGCAACCGAAAACAGCGATAGCGGCGCAATCGAACTTGCAAGAGCGAGGCCTTCTCGGCAGCGACGCCCCACCCCACCGGACCCAACATAGACCTCAACTGGCAAGAGCCCGAAGGCGCCCGTGGGACATTAAAAGGTGTAGTCGTGCTGAGTTTGTTCTAAGCCAACGAAAATACAGTTCGCCCTAAAACAAGACGTCTTGCCGCGTACTCCCTTGGAGCCCTAGCTGGCGCCCTAGATGAGCAGCAGGAATGTTGGAGAGCTCCTTTGGTTCGATCTTACGGAGTCCACCCCCGTAGACACGGCCGCCAGCAATCAGCAATTCTTGAGAAAACTGATTTAGTGCAGCGTGGACATCGTCCAGCGTGAGCAACCCATCGCGAATCGCCTTCTTGAGTTCTCCGCACGGGTAGAGCATCAGGTATCCATTGGTCGCGATGGCTTTGGAATGATTCAAAATGAACCTGAAAGGGGCTCCCTTCCCGTTCGCTCGCCCCATGTATGTAAGAAGGAAGGGAGCGGGTTCCCGGCTCTCGACTTTGTACCAAGGTGACCGATTGCGCACCAGGTACGAGTTTCTCGTCTTTTCGTCGGCAGCCTTGAAGTACCTCGCAAGGTTTGGATTCTTGGTGGCCAGAGTTGATTCCGATTCACTCGAACTCATTAGGACGAGTTGCTCAGTCACCAGGGGCCAACCATCTTCATCGGCGGGGACCGCAAGTAGATCTAGTCGCCGAGGTGGGGGGAGAACGGGTATGAGGTCTGAATCGTCGATGCCTTCGGCCAATACTTCTGGCCTAGGTCGGATGAAATAGGAGTTATTCCCGGTTGCGATGCCCCGCCGAATTGTAAAGAAGTCAGAGAGAGTTAGCTCAACGTTGTGATGATTGGTGGCGGGTTCGTGGAGGAAATAGCCACTCCACCGATTTTCTCCACGGAGGGCAGACTGTGGGAACGTTACTTTCTGTATTTCTGGGTCATTAATGTCGTCTCCTTCGGAAAAGGTGACGAGGTGACTCTCGTCAGGCTTCTGATTCTTGAAAACAAGGATCAGCGAAGTTACGAGAGCGTCGTCAAAGACCAACCCGTCGGGGTTAAACCGGTGAATGCGCTCAACAGATACCGTTTCGGCCAAGTATTTCCTGACGAACTTACCGTAGTTAGTATCAAGGAACTCAGAAGGGACGAGCCATGCGGAAACAGCGCCTGGTGCGAGGCAGAGATGAGCGCTAAGAATGAAGTAAACATAAAGGCCAGACAAACCGGATGGAGCTCGTCCGGAGACTCGGGAGCTGATCTCAGAGTACCTAGCTTTGGCGTCTCTAGACATGTGATGGTGGCGGACGTATGGAGGATTTGCAATGAGTAGATTGGCTGTGGGGGTGGCAGAGGAGGCGAACTCTAAGAAATCCTGATTGACAATTTCTGCTCCGAGCGGGCCCCATAACTCTGCGGCCAAGTCAGCGAATTCCTTATCTTTTTCGACGCCAATGATCTTCTCAAAGGTCATACCTAATTTCTTTGCCTCAGACAGTGCAGCGGAGATAAAGGCGCCTGAACCGCTAGACGGCTCTAGCAACAGCGGCTTGTCAATAGTCACGAGGGGGAGAACAAACTTGGCTATCGAGTGTGCGAGAGATGAGGGAGTAGCGAATTGCCCTTCCTTGTTACGCTCAACGGCGTCCCGCTTAGCGTCTAGTCTGTCCTGGTCAGCCAGACGCTTGGCCTCCAGTGTCTTAAGATCAAATCCCTGCAATTTCGAGATCCTCCACACGATGTTCCCAGATCCAGTCGAGCCCCTCAGCAGCTTCGTAGCCAAGGTATCCAGCATCAAAATAACCGCATAGAAGAAGGAGAAGGTCAAGTTCCTTTCCGTAAGTACGCTTTAGTTGATGTGCCTTTGTCGCCTCCTCCTTGCGTCTCTTATTCGTATTGGTGAAGTCACCAGCACTCTTGGCTTCGATAAGGACAGGGAAGCCAGATGGTCTGTGCACGTGTGGCTGAACGACAAGGTCAATCGGCATGTTGATGATCTTGCCGTCTTGATTCTGGACTGGGACATTGTGGTGTACAGAGAAGGTTCCTGCAGGGAGGTCTTTCAAAGCTACGTCGCTAGAGAAGCGTTCTTCTCGGTAACCCCGCGCGGTCAGCCATTCCCGCATAACAGCCATTTGGCGCGCTTCCTGGGCGTTACGAATAATGGGGTCGGTCACAGCGCCGCATCTACGATCTCCCACTACGACTGAGGCAAGCTCGACCTGTTTATGAGACGGTGGCGTTTTCGTCTCGACCCATTCGAAAAGGGTGTCGTCGAGCAACTCCATAATGATTGCAATAATCTGAGTCAGGTTCTGGCGGAGCGCTTCATCAGACATCCGGGCAGGAAGTCGCCCTTGTTCTAGGGTGTTCACGAGAGATTTCGGAACATCGGCAAGACCAACTAGGCGGTCACGAGCGATGGGTGGCGCCGTGACCATCCGAAGTGTGCCGATGATCTGTGGGTTGTCAATGATGTCCTGTGGAGTAAGCCGATTCATGTAATCAGTAGCTTCAAAGAGATGCTCGACTTCATCAATAACGGCAGAACGAGATCCACGGTAGGCCTCAGGCGCAGCTTCAAGGAACCATTCGTTGTACATCTTCACAGATTGGTAAACATCCTCTTTCCAGAGGTCAACTCTGTGCCGATTGATCTTGGGTGTGCTCATTTTGATTCCTTCTTTGCTACGGTCACGATGTCAGATAGGTCGCAGTCGAGCGCTTCGCAGATTTTCACGAGGACGGTTGTGGTGACGTTTTCGTCGCGGCCGAGCTTGGCGATGGTCGCTCCCGAAAGCCCGGTCATCTTCCGGAGGTCTTGCTTTTGAAGCTCTCTATCGATGAGCATTTTCCACAGCGGTTTGTAGCTCACCGTGAAGCTGTGGGGGTTCGTCATGCCTGTTCCTCTTCTGCAACGTCGTACACATCGTTCAGGTAGCCGTAGCGTCCTTGTGTCTTGCTCTTGGAAAACTCGATCACGCTCGTCTGGTCTGCGTACTTGAGTCCTTCGGTTCGGTCGGTGTTTTCCAGGATGATGATTTGCTGGTCTTTGGCTTGTTCGGCGAAGTACTCGAACAGCCCGGCCCGCATTGAGGTGTTGGGGGTGTTCTTGCCCTCGTCGAAACCATGCAGTGGGGTGTCGATCATGACGAAACCGGGTGCGTGGGGCGAGCGGCGGTTCATGAACGCATGGAACGCGAGAACAACGACGGTGTTGAAGAAGGCGCAGTACCCTTTGCCTTGTTCATCGGCTTTGGCGTACCCCGCGATTTCGATGTCGAAGACTTGACTATTGAAGGCTGCGCTTTGTGCTCCCGGGAAGTGTGCCTGCTCCAGGATGTCTTGCATAAATCTAGTCATTGAGTAGTAGAAATCGCCGTCGAAGTATTCTCGTGGTTTGAACTTTTCAGCATCCGGGTCGCTGGTTTCGTCGTCTCCATCCAGCGTATTCTGGAAGCGACGCTCAAGCTCTGCCAGCTGCTCATGCTCAGCTTTGATTCGCTGCGCGGCGGCGAGTTGGTCAATCTGAGTTTGGATGGCACGCGTGGCCGGGTCGAGGTTGCCGGTGAGCTGATTCAACAGCTGGACATGGGCTTGCTTGTTACGTCCCAGGTCAGCGGCAAGGTCGGCTGCGATTTGCCGTAGCGGGTCGAGGTCATTTGTGGCCTCCCGCTTGAGGCGCTGGATACGAGCGATCTCAACTTCAAAGGCTGCGATGTCTTCATCAGTTGGTGGCGGGGTCTCGATCCTGCTGTGGCAGAACTGGCAGGTGTCGGGATGCGGATGGGTCTGGTCGTGCCTCATGCCCTGGAGCTGAAGGTCGAGCCGGGCGATGTCCGCATCATATTGCGTGATCAGGGTGCCGCGTTGCTCGACGGCTACTTCAAGTCCTTCGAGCTCTTGCGTCTGGTGACTAATTGTGGCGATCAACTTGCCGTCTTGGGTGAGGATATCTTCCCGATGGTGTTGCAGGTCTTCCAACTGTGCACGAAGCCCCGCCAGGTATGCCTCGATGGTTGTGCCCTTGGCTGCGGCTTGTTGTTCAGCGCGTTCCAGTTCGGCTTTGCGTGCCTGGATGATGTCGAGCTGCTGGTAGATGTAGCGTTCAACAGCCCTGCGGCGGGCGCGTCTGTCCGAAGCGCTCTCGCGGGAGGTTGTCTCATCGAAGTTTTCGTCTTGTGCCAGGACAAGCAGTGCCGACAGGTTTTGGGTCAGCGACTGAGGTCCAGAAGATTTCGGAAGAAGGATGGAAAGGTCAGGACGGCCGATTTCGCTCTCCGGTACCAGGAGAATGTGCTCAATCGCGTGCCAGGTGAAGCGCACTTTATTGAACGCCTCGTTGGTGATGACCTGACGTCCAGGATTGATCCCCAGCAGGCCGATCAAGAGATTGTTGACTGGCTGCTTGCTCTTGTTGTTGAGGGAGTACGTTCCCGACTCCACGCTGGGATCAGTCGAGGCTACCTCGATGCTTGATCCTCGCTTCGTGGAGCGCGACAGCGTTACCTCACCATCGGCTGTCACGAAGGTAACGGCTGCGGTCGTGTACCCGGTTTTATCGGTGAAGGGAAGATCCTTGCCGCCACATGCGAAGGTGATCGTCTTTGCGATTCTAGTCTTGCCGGTGTTGGACGGGCCGACAATGCAGTTCAGACCGGGAGCCAGATCGATGATCGAAGCGGTGCCGTCATCTCTGGTGGCCTTGACCTGGCGAATCCAAAGCTTACCCATGCTGCAACACCTTCTTCTGAACCTGCACTACGACAACGCCGAGTCCGCGTGCCAGTAGTTGAACCACGGCCTGCCCGTATGCATCCGCGTACGCACCGTCAAGGGATTGCGCGAAACTCTGACCGGCCAGGGTGGAGCCGAACGTGATGCCGTTGTCGCCGGTGGACGCCATCCCGGTACGTACGAGTCGGGCGAGCCCTGCATGGATGCGTCTGCGACGGGCGTCATATTCGGCCGCCGCGTACGGGGTGTCACCGTGAAGGCTCCCGTTCCCGAACCCGAACTGCTTCATGTAGGTCGCTGCGAGATCGAGCGCCGTGGTCTCGTCGAGGCTCAATGGACGCGGCGCCCGCGAAAGGCACATGGTCAGCCGGGTCGCTGTCTCCTCGGGTGTGTTAAACAGGCTAGTCGTCACGGCAGACTACCCAGTGCAGTTGATCATCGTTGACGAGCATGTGGCACATACCCTTCTTGTGGGTTGCCCGCACCATCGACGGAAACTTCACAATGACCGAACCGTTCAACGCGAAATAGGCCGCCTTGCTCAGGGTCGCGTTCATCCGCAGGTATCCGTCGTCGTAGTCCGCCTCGCAGATTTCGACAACCCCGTCGAACAGGTCTTCCTTCATCGCTGAGAACTCCTGCTCTCCAGCGGGGATGAGATCCCGAAGGTTACGGCGAACCCCTTCAGCATCCCAGAAATGCCCACGCTGCCTGGTGAACGCCTTCTGATATCGATCGGGCAGGTCACCGATATCGGCAACCGGAGTTCCCAGGTGCTCGGCGAGAGCGGCGAACATCTGTGTGGTGTAGCCGGATTCGAGCGCAGGATCGGGCGACTCAGGAACATTCGGGGTGGGCTTCCACGGCAGTGACGAAGTCCCCAAATGAAGCTTGCCGCCACTGATCCTGCCTTCGGCTAACGGCAGATTGGTGAACAAATCTGGCTGCGTCTGCGGGGCCGCACCGTCAGCGAGCAAATCCCGGTCGTTGCTGTTTGCCCACAGGATCGCTTTCAGCCATTGCCCCACAGCCGAGGGCACTTGCCTCACATCGTGCACATTGATGTTGGCCATCGTGAGCTGTTCTTGGAACGTGGCGAGTGCGTCGACGCCTATAGGGTCACAGAGTTCTTCAACCTTGCTCGTGTCCAGATGATTATGGAAGTCCCGCGCTTTCCACTCGGGCAGCTTCCTCTCCCCGTTGAAAAACCGGACTAGATCGGTCTCGTTGATCCCAGCCCACACTCCAACGGTGATCGACGTCTTTCCCGGATTCCGCGTCTTCTCGTGCGTGGACGTTTCGACAAAGACCGTTTCCTTATCCATCACCGCGTCGAAGAAATCCTTCATGAACCCCTTCTTCGTCCGCGCGACACCTGACATGAAGGGTTGGACGGTTCGACAGAAAGCGCCCAGCGCATAGCGAGGGTCTGGAGATGTGCCCATCTCGTCTCCTCTCCGTCTTCTGCCGTCTTGTCTCGCCTCGGGTGCCAGCGACTCGTTTTCCTACCGTGATAACAGGTTCAGAAACCGAGTGCAGTCCCTGGGACGAAGATATGTCAATTCTACCTCGAAGTGCACGTTTCTGAACATCAAGTACACGAATGTGTCGCGAGGAGGTGAGAAGAGACATGGGAACCCGTAACACGAAGCAGACGTCTCGACCGGTCGCCAAGAAGGCGTCCGCACTGCTGCGCGACGGCCGCACCTCGGCCAAGACGAAGTCGGTCGCAGCTTCGGCGTTGGCGCAGGCCAAGCTGCGTAAGGGCAAGTAGCCCTTCCGGCTGTCCTGCTGGCCAGACGTCAACCGGCAGGACAGCCCGATCACTGTGGCGGCCAGCGCCGTACCGGTCACCGACCGGCCGCCTTCCACCTACACCCGCATGCGTTTTTCAACCGTATTCGGGAGACCTCCGTTGAGCGCTTGACGGGCACCACCTGTATCCGGGTTCATCTCGGGTCGGGTCGGTGCCCGTCTCTGTTTCCGTTCAACACCACGGTCTCTCGCCGGTTGCCCTCAACGGGGTCTCCCTTCGCAAGAAGGGAAGCCCTCTCATGAGATTCAACAATCAATTCTCCGTCCCGTACCTGACCCCCAGAGGAAACCTGATCGACCTGCCTGTGCCGGATCTGCCTGACAGCGAGGAGTTGCGTGCGCAGCTGCGCGACCCGGCTTCGCGTCCGAAGTGGGCTTGCGCCTATCTCGACGACGTGTACGCCGAATACCGCGAGCTCGACAACCGTCGCCGCTCCGACATCTCCGCCGACCAACCCAGCCACGGTGATGATGACGACCATGGCGGCCAGGGTGCCGACTTTTTCGCCTCGGACGATCCGGACTTCACCGAGCAGGTCGAGGCCAACCTCGCGGTGGTCGAATTGCTGAGTTTGTTGACTGCGACGCAGCGCGAGTACATCGAGCTGCATGTGCTTCGTGGCGACCGGTTCACCGAGATCGCCGCCGACAAGACCGTCGCAGGCCAGCCGACCAGTGCGGATGCGGTGCGGAAAGCCATTTCGCGCGGTCTGGCGCAGCTGCGCAGAACACTTACCGAGTCGTAGGCCGTCCGGTTTCGGTGCGCCCCATGCCTGACAGGTGCAAGGCACTCCCTTCACCACCCCGGTGATGGGGCGCACCACCCACATGGAAGGAAACCTGGATGCCCACCAAGCTCAAGATCAAGATCGCCAAGCATCCCAGCCCGGCTGCCGCGCTGGGGGCGAAAGAAATCCGCCCGAGCAGGCGGATGCTGCGCGCCATTTTCGGCACCAGCCGACCCCAGCATCGCATGGCCGTGCTCCTGCCCGGATCTGACACCACCTCGGTCGAGGTGCATGTCGCCGAAACCGACGACGACCTGATGACGTTGGCCGACGCGGTCGGCGTCACCCGTAAAGGCGGTGATGCGGCGTGAACGTCACCGATGCGAACAAGCACATTCTGGCGCTGAACCGAATTGCCGAAGGCGTCACTATGCTGGCGGCCGCGATCGAGGAGACGGCGTGGGAATCGTTTGAGGATCATGCCGGGATGCCTGGTGCTCGTCCGATCGCCGCCGCCCAACTGGCACAACCTGCGCTGGAAGAAGCGGCCGCCGAATACTACGCCAGCCACCCGCAGACACCTGAACAAGCACCCGAACCGGTACCTGAGCCGGAGCCGGTGTCGTTGGCTCATGTGCGTGGAGTCCTTGCCGGGCTCTCCTGCCAAGGGCTCACCGAGCAGGTGCGGCAGCTGATTGTCGCCACCGGCGCAGACAAGCTCTCGGCGGTCGACCCGGCGAAGTACGGCTGGCTGTTGGAGCAGGCGAAGGAGCTGTCAGATGCCTGACCAGCACGCGCTACTCAGCGCCTCGGGTGCGCACCGGTGGCTGAACTGCCCACCCAGCGCAGTGCTGGAATCCCGTGAGCCGGACTCGTCGTCGGCGGCTGCCGAGCAGGGCACCGTCGCACACGCCCTCGCCGAATGGAAACTGCGGCACGCCCTCCACCAGGCACCCACGTCCAAGCCGGAATCCGACTGGATCGACGAGGAGATGCAGCACTACACCGATGACTACGTCGCCTACGTCCAAGAACACATCTCGTTGGCTGAGGAGACCTGTGGGGATCCGCAGGTGCTGATCGAGCAACGCCTCGACTTCAGCCATGTGGTGCCGGGCGGTTTCGGCACCGGGGACTGCGTGATCATCGCCGAACCTACCTTGCAGATCATTGATCTGAAGTACGGGCAAGGCGTCCTCGTTGAGGCCGAGCACAACCCGCAGCTCATGCTGTACGCACTCGGTGCAATCCACGCTTTCGGGGATCTGTATGACATCGAGGCCGTAGCAGTCACGATTTACCAGCCACGTCGGGGCAACGTCGACACCTGGGAAATCCCAGTCACTGAACTCGAGCACTGGGCCGAAGCGGAAGTGAAACCGAAAGCTGAACTGGCAGCGGCGGGGGAGGGCGATTTTTGTCCAGGCTCGTGGTGCCAGTTCTGTCGTATTGCACCGACGTGTCGGGCAAGAGCCGAAGCCAACCTCGCCCTTGCAAAGCACGAGTTCGCCCCACCAGCAGAACTTAGCGATACAGAGATCGCTGACGTGCTGGCAAGGA
>CAUPIJ010000003.1:0-123936 GCA_963511305.1 uncultured Propionimicrobium sp. | reverse complement strand
CAACCGGTTGCCTGTCTGCTGAAGATGATCAGGCTTACGCGAAGATGGAAGCCGAGATCGAGGTGCTTTCTAACGAGATTGCCCGATCCGAACGAGCCGAACAAATGGAAACCAACCTCGCGAAGGCGACTCGGGCACCCATCACAGCAACACCCGGCACCAACCCTGACGAGGACAGCAAGGCGAAACCTGCCCGCGCTACGGTTTCTTACAAGCGCGCGTTTTGGGATGCGATGCGCCTGAACTCCTCACCGGTGGAAGTAAGGAATGCTTTAAGTGAGGGTGTGGATACGGAGGGCGGATACCTCGTTCCTGATGAGTTCGAGCGCACGCTGATCCAGTCGCTGCAGGATCAAAACATCATGCGCTCTCTCGCCAAGGTCATCCAAACCACATCGGGGGACCGCAAGATCCCAGTCGTCTCCACCCACGGCACCGCCACCTGGCTGGATGAAGGCAAACCCTACAGTGAATCTGATGAGGCCTTCACCCAAATCTCCCTGTCGGCGTTCAAGCTGGGCACGTTCCTCAAGATTTCTGAGGAGTTGCTCAACGACAGTGCTTTCAATGTGGAGCAGTACCTGGCATCGGAGTTTGCTCGTCGTATCGGCGCTGCCGAGGAAGAAGCCTTCCTTACCGGAGACGGCAAGGGCAAACCCACCGGCATCTTCACTGCATCTGGCGGTGGTGAGAAGGCGGTGACCACGGGCAAGGCCACCGACATTACCGCTGATGAGCTCATCGACCTGCACTACGCCCTTCGTGCCCCGTACCGCAAGAACGCAGTGTGGCTGATGAACGACTCCACCGTGAAAACCATCCGCAAGCTCAAGGACGGCAACGGCCAGTACTTGTGGCAACCTGCCCTGACCGCAGGAACGCCGGATCTGGTTCTTGGCCGCCCGGTCCACACGTCGACGTTTGTGCCGGAGATCAAGGCTGGTGCGTCGACGGTTGCTTTCGGTGACTTGTCGTATTACTGGATCGCCGACCGACAGGGCCGCTCCTTTAAGCGGCTCAACGAACTGTTCGCCACCACCGGACAGGTCGGATTCCTCGCATCCCAGCGACTGGACGGCAAGCTCGTCCTACCCGAAGCAGTCAAGCTGCTCACCCAAAAGGCATCCGCATAACCAGCGGTTCTACACACTGAGAGGAGGTGGCCGCAATGACCACGACTGAGCTTATCGATCAGGTGAAGGCGAATCTGCTCATCACCTTTGACGATGACGATCAATTGATCGGCGCGCTGATCAACGCGGCCACCTCCTACGCCTGCTCCTACCAACACCTTGATGAGGGCTACTACGAGACACACGACATGTCTGGGGCGACCCGGCAGGGCGTTGTCATGCTCGCCTCCCATTTTTATGAGTCGCGTGATGGTTCCACGGCAGGGTTCTGGGCAGATAAGCCAGATGCGGCTCGGGCGGTATGGAACGCGGTGAACAATCTGCTGCGCCTGGACCGGGATTGGAAGGTGTAGACCAATGGCTTCTTTGGGATCCATGCGCACCACCATCGACCTCATCCAGCCGACGGTTGTTCGGGATAAGGCGGGGTTCACCACCACGCGCGATGAAGTGAAGGCGACGGTGCGGGCGCAGATCGAGGTGCGGCACGCATCGAGCGCGTGGGTGAACCGGGCAGCGTACTCAAAGGCCGACGTCCTCTTCCGCATCAGATCTTTTCCCGGACTGTCCGTGACCACTGATATGGAGATCAGTGGCCCGGATGGGCGGTATGTGATTGACGCAGTTGAGGTGATCGGCAGGTATGTTGAGATTCTTGCCCACCAGACCACGCCCGAAGGAGACGCCCATGGCTAGAGTGCAGATTCGCCTTCCCAACGCGTTCATTGATTCTCTTGATGCTGCCAGCCGCGTGCTGGAAACATCGGCGGATGAGGTGCTTGAGGCGGGAGCCGCGGTGGTTGAGCCGCGTATGCGAGCCAACCTCACCGGCGTGATCGGACGTGCCACCAAGCAGGCATCGCGGTCAACCGGGCAACTACTTGCTGCACTTGGTACGAGCTCGGTGAAGGTCAACAGCCGAGGCGATCACAACATTAAGGTCGGCTTCGCGGAGAACCGCCGGGACGGCAGAGCGAATGCGTTGATCGCGAACGTCCTCGAACACGGACGGTCTAATCAGCCCGCACGCCCGTTCCTTGCACCCACCAGGTCACAAACACGGCGTGGTGCAATCGAGGCCATGAAGGCGGCGCTCACAGCGCGCATTGAGCAGGTGGAGCCATGACCACATTATTGGAACAACTCACGAACATCGCCGACGGTCTGGGTTTGCCGTTTGAAGTCGGCCTCTACACGGCCACGCCCGCGCCGCAGACGTATCTGGTAGCAACCCCACTGACGGATGTGTTGGACGTGTTCGCCGATAACCAACCCAGCGTTGAGGTTGAGGAAGTCCGCCTCGCACTCTTCACCACAGGAAACTATCTCGACCTGCGTAACCGCATTACCCGCGCCCTGCTCGACGCCGGGCTGACGATCACTGCCCGTACTTATGTCGTTTTCGAGGCAGATACCGGATTCCATCACTACGCGATAGACGTCGCAACCCACCACACACTCTGAAAGGACAATCCCCATGGCAACGATTGGTTTAGACAAGCTCTACTACGCAACCATCACCGAAAACCCCGACACGGGTGAGGAAACCTACGCCAAACCCAAACCCTTAGCCAAAGCCATCAGCGCAGAACTCTCCGTCGAGGTCGCCGAGGCAATCCTGTATGCCGATGACGGCCCATCCGAGATCGTCAAGGAATTCAAATCCGGCACCCTCACCCTCGGCGTCGACGACCTCGGCGGCGAAGCGGCAGCCGCGCTGACGGGTGCGACCTTGGATGCCAACGGGGTGCTAATCTCCGCCTCCGAGGACGGCGGGGCTCCGGTTGCGATCGGTTTCCGAGCCGCACGCTCTACGGGGAAGTATCAGTATTTCTGGCTCTACCGGGTCAAGTTCGCCCTGCCCACCGAAACCCTGGCCACCAAAGCCGACTCCATCACGTTCTCCACTCCGAGCATTGAGGGCACGATCCTGCGACGCAACAAGCCCGATAGTAAGGGTCATCATCCGTGGAAGGCCGAAGTCACCGAAGGAGCGATCGGCGTCAAGCCTGAGACGATCACGAACTGGTATGCGCAAGTCTATGAACCTGCCGCCACCACCGTGAAACCCGCATCCAACAGCTAGAGGAAGTGAACTGCCATGAGCAAGAAAACCATAACTCCTAAGAACCCCAGTGGTGTGACCCCTGGTAGGTCGGCGACCGTCCTGATTGGTGGGGAGGCGTTCGAGCTGGTGCTCACCACCCGCGCCACCCGCCTCATCGCCGAGCGCTACGGCGGACTCGAACACCTCGGCGACGCCCTCGAAACCTCCGACGACCTGGGCAAGACACTCGGTGAGGTGATTTGGCTGATCACGATGCTGGCCAACCAGTCCATCCAGATCCACAACCTGCGCCATCCAGACGACAAGCGCCCAGAGCTGAGCGAGGACGAGGTTGAACTACTTACCGTTCCTGCTGATCTGGCGGACTATCGTGGCGCGATCGCCGAAGCCCTCCAACGCGGCACCCGCCGAGACATCCTCACCGAGCCAGCCCCAAAAGCACCAGCAGCGGACGCGTAGTCGACAACGATCAGGCTGTGTTCATGCGGCTGACCTATATCGGGATGGCCCACCTTCACCTATCACGGGTAGAGGTGGGCTTAACCGTGTTTGGTGAGCTGTTGGATCTGGTCGACTGCTGGCGGTTAGAAACTGGCAGAGCCGAGCCGCTACGTCAATGGTTCATCGACGACGTGATTCCTGCCGGGATTTAGATGTTGTCCCGGTGGGTTTTTAGTTCCTGAGCGAATTCTGTGGGCATTGATTGATGCCATTGATGCCCCGCGTTTGGCACAACGATGAGGCGGGCTGGTGGGATCTGTTGGCTGATGGTGCGGGCGGCAGGAAGATTCGCGCGGTCTTTCGAGCCGCACGCAATCGTTGTTGGAACCATGATTCTTCCAAGCTCTGGCTCGAAATCAATGGCTGATACCTGACGCAGAATATCAAGCAACTGTTGTTTTGATACTCCTGGTGGGCACACGAGACGCTCAGGCAAGACTCGCATGAGAACGCTTTGAATGCGCATCAAGGCCTGAGGCGGGCGTGCTTGGGGAGCTGAGAGAAACAGGGAGCGAACCTTGTGTGGATGCCGTATAGCCAGATCAAGACCTATCACCGCTCCAAGAGATAGCCCAACCACGTCGACTGGATAATTCAGGGATGCGGCGAGTTCGTTCGTGCGCTCATGTAACGACCATGGCGTTTCTGATGGCTGATCGAAAACAGTGGGCGTGAGCGCTTCAATGTCATCAAGCTGGGCGATGACGTGATCCCAGGCTTGTGGGGTTTCACCAAGCCCGTGAAGAAACAGGACCGGGTCTCTCACCGCTGTGGATGTCGAGTGGCGAGGTGCCAGAAGGCTAGACCGATAGCGCATACCGCCAAGGACACGGTGTTGGCAAAACCGGTAATAGACCCAACGATGCCAATACCCCACATAACCGCGAAGACGATAGCTGCGACAGCGAGCAGGGCAAACAACGGCCACACCCACCGGCGATTAGTCACAACAGTAGCCCACACGATTCCTCCCATTCTTATCTCAGATTCTAACCCCTCATCGACACAAAGGAACCCACATGGCTGACTCTAGTTTTGGTTTGAAGATTGGGCTTGAGGGTGAGCGGGAGTTTAAGCGCGCGATCACGGATATTAACCGTGAGATGCGGGTACTCGGCTCCGAGATGAAGCTGGTCGCTAGCCAGTTCGACAAAAACGACCAATCCACCGCAGCCCTGACTTCTCGTAACCAGGTTCTTGGTAAGGAGATTGAGGCACAACGCTCCAAGGTCGAAACCCTACGTGCAGCGTTGGAGAATGCTGCGTCTTCTTTTGGGGAGAATGATTCCCGCACGAAAAATTGGCAGATCCAGCTCAATAACGCTCAAGCCACATTGAATGGTCTTGAGGGTGAGCTTAAAGAGAATAATTCTGCTCTTTCCAAGTTTGCCGATGAGGCTGACGGTGCGGGTGATGATGCGAAAACTGCCGCTAAGGACACTGGACACCTAGAAAATGCTGTAGATGAGCTGGGCTCTCAGATGGACGGTACCAGTTCGAAGACCCGCATTTTTGGTGACGTGCTTAAAGCCAGCCTGGCAGCGGAAGCTGTTGTTGGTGGGGTGAAAGCTATCGGGCACGCCATCGCGGGTATCGCTAAAGGCTTCGGCTCAGCGATGAAGGATGGTTTGGACTATAACGCCCGGATGGAGCAATACACTGCCTCCTTCACGACGATGCTTGGTGATCAGGCTAAAGCCCAAAAACTAGTCAATGACCTGAAGGTGGAGGCGGCTCGTACTCCGTTTGGGATGGAGGATCTGGCCAAGGGCACCCAGACTCTGATGGGGTTCGGCATGAGCGCTGAAGAATCCCAAATCCGACTCAAACAACTCGGCGACATTTCTCAAGGCGATGCGCAGAAGTTCGAGTCGCTCACGCTCGCGTTCGCTCAAATGAGCTCTACTGGCAAGCTGACTGGTCAGGATCTCAATCAGATGATTAACGCCGGTTTCAACCCCCTTGAAGAAATCAGCCGTAAGACAGGTAAGAGCATTGGTGAGTTGAAAGAGGAGATGGCTAAAGGCGCTATATCTGCGGATATGGTGGCGGATGCGTTCGCTAGCGCTACTGCTGAGGGTGGACGGTTTTATGGGGCGATGGATGCCCAATCCAAAACCTTCTCTGGACAATTGGCCACCTTGCAGGACGGGGTCGCTAATTTGAAGGGTGTCTTGGCAGGTGGGCTCACGACGGCGTTGGCTGGGTCGGTGTTGCCGATGGTTAATGGTTGGGTCGATGAACTCACGAGTGCTTTCGAGACCGGTGGCGCGCCAGCTCTCATTGACACCCTTGGCACCGTGTTACAGGAAGCTCTCGCGTTTATTGCTGACCAGCTGCCGATGGTGGTCGAGACCGGCATGTCCATTTTGACCGCGCTCCTTGAAGGCATTATCAAGGTGTTGCCGCAGGTGGCGGAGACGGCGGTGACATTGATTATCGCGTTGGTGGAGGCGATCATCGAAGCTCTACCGAGTCTGCTTGAGGCTGCGGTGCAGATCATTACTACGCTGGTAGCCGGTATTGGTGAGGCGCTGCCGCAGTTGATTCCGGCGGCGGTCGAGATGCTGACCACGATGATCCAAGGGTTAGTGGATAACCTGCCGCTGATTTTGAACGCTGCCTTGCAGTTGATTACCGGTCTTGCTGAGGGCCTGATCGCGGCGATACCGGTGTTGATTGAGGCTTTGCCGCAGATTATTCAGGGGCTGGTGGATTTCCTTGTGGGTGCTATCCCACAGATCATCCAAACCGGCATACAACTACTCACCAGCCTCGTAAGCGCGCTGCCAGAAATCATCACTGCAATAGTGGCAGCCCTGCCACAGATCATCACCGCCGTCATCAACGGCGTGCTGGGTGCGATCCCACAACTGATTCAAGCTGGTATCCAACTGTTTGTTGCTCTGATTGGTGCGCTGCCTCAGATCATCACCACGATTGTCGCGGCCTTACCGCAGATCATTGGTGCGGTAATCTCTGCCGTGATTGGTGCGATTCCGCAGTTAGTGCAGGCCGGCATCCAGCTATTAACAGCACTTATTGGTGCGCTACCGCAGATTATTGGCACGATTGTCTCCGCCATCCCACAGATCATTTCGGGCATTGTTTCTGCTGTTCTGGGTGGTGTGGGCCAGATGATCAATGCTGGTGCCTCCTTGGTTTCTGGTTTGTGGCAGGGCATCCAATCGCTGGCCGGGTGGTTGTGGGACAGGGTTTCTAGCTGGGTATCTAGCATTTGGGATGGGATCCTCGGATTCTTCGGCATCCACAGCCCCTCCAAACAAATGGCGTGGGTCGGTGACATGCTCGTAGCAGGCCTAGCCGGAGCAATCACCAGTGAGGGCCATAAGGCAGCAGACGCAGCAAAAGCCATGGCCAAAGACACCATGGGTGCCATGGATGAACTAACGGCAGGCGTGAACGTGCCAGTCAGAATTGAAGATGCCGACCTGAGTATGCCCAGCGTTGACCTGACTCCGGCCGCTGCACAAGAGCCTGCCACCGCCTCAACACAAAAACCGCCTTCACCGGTTGACATTGAGGGGGTCGTGGATGCTACAGCCCGCCGGATCCTGGGGAGCCTGGATGTTCAGGTGGTGCTCAATGACGGCACCCTGGTGGGCAAGCTCGCACCCCGTATCGATCAGCAACTGTCGCGGCTATCAAGGCGATCCAACCTACTGGCGGGAGTGTAGAAGTGTTTGGGTTTGTTCTCGACCACAAAACAACCTCTAGGCAGCTCGGCCTGCGGTTCACTGCACCCCTCGAAATCCCTGCCGCCACTAGGCAGGTGGACGATATCGAGGTGAGCGGCAGGGCCGGTACTTTAACCCGGTTTACTGGCTGGACCGACACCGAAATCAGCCTGCCACTAGCGGTCAAGGGTGGCCTGGAGGCTTACCGGAAAGCGTGTCTTGCATTGATGGAGGCTTCGGCGATTTCGTTTAGTGGCGAGCCTGGTTTTTTCAGGTATTTGAAGCACGTCGAGGTGTCGCCGCTTGCCCGGGAGATGGGTTCTTGGGGCATGTTCCAGGCCGAGCTGACATGTTCCCCGTTTACCTATTTGGATGCCGGCCTGAAATCGGCCACGCTCAATGCTTCCGGAACCATCACGAATCCTGGGTTGTTGCCTGCTGATCCGGTCATCACTGTGTTTGGTACCGGGCAGTTGGCGTTGACGATCAACAGCACCAAGCATGTGGTGGCATCCCCAGCTGGACAGGTGACCCTCGATAGTGCCCGGTTGGTGGGGCACGTGGCTGGTAAAGCCCAAAGCGACGCCCTGACCGGGGCCTTCCCACAACTGCAACCTGGTGCTAACCAAATCGAGTTCGGTGCTGGGGTCTCGAAGATTGTGGTGCAGCCCAACTGGCGCACTCTATAGCAGAAAGGTTTAGTGATGATTAGCGTCCACAACCGCGTCGCCCAGACTTTTACCGCCACTGGTTTGGCTGTTCTCGACCGCGAGATTATTGATCCGGTTGCGACAGAGGAACTAAACGGGGGCTTCACGCTGAGGTTTAACTATCCGGCAGAAGGCCCTGCCGCGCAGTATCTGGTGTTGGAGAATATCGTCGCAACACCGGCGCCTGGCATACAGTCTCGTCAGGGTTTCCGCATCACCGAGGTAACCACCAACCTGGACGGGCTACTAGAAATCACCGCACATCATGTGTTTTATGACCTTGCCGCAAACCTTGTTGCCGACACCTATGTCGTCAATAAGACGGCTGCTGATGCGCTAAAGCAGCTTCTTGATGCTGCTAATAGCAAGCATGGATTTACAGCATCTAGTTCCGACACCAGCACTCGTGCTTCGGCTCGTATCGTGCGTCAGTCTCTAGCTGCCGCAATCCTAGACTCCAAGGCAGAAAACTCTTTTGTCTCGCGGTGGGGCGGCGAACTGGCCTTCGATAACTGGCACATCCACCACGCACCCAGGCGTGGCCGGGATGCTGGTGTGGTGATTCGGGATCGTAAGAACCTCACCGGCTACGAATCAGCATTGGATTACACAACCGTTGTCACCAGGATTCTGCCGGTTGGTTACGACGGGTTATTGCTGCCGGAGTTGTATGTCGATAGCCCTCGCATTGGTGATTATGTTGCGCCGCGTATCAAAGTCATTCGCTATGGGTCTGTCAAAGCGGTCAAGGATCCTGACAAGTCCCGTGAGGACGAACTGCCACTAGAGCAGGCTCACACCAAACTCCGAGAATTAGCCAAAGCAGAGTTCTCTAGCCGTCACGTGGACCAGCCGGCGTGCTCGTACAAGGTGTCGTTTATCGACTTAGCCAGTACCCGAGAATACGAGGGGCTGCGGGATCTAGAAACCGTGGCCCTTGGTGACAGTGTGACGGTTCGTCACGACGATTTGAACATCGCACTGACTGCCAGGGTGGTTGCCTACGACTACGACCCGTTGGTTGGTGAGTACATTTCGGTTGAGCTGGGTAGTACGGCTGCGAAGTTCACCGACATCACCCATACCATCAACACAGCACGTGCAGAGGCTGCCCAGGCTGGGCAGTTGGCTGGTGTTGCGCTTGCTTCTGCTGAGGGTAAAACCACCAACCACTACGGTGCTGTTCAGCCTGCCTTGGCGCGGCTTGGTGATACCTGGTTTAGGGATAACGGTGGGAAAACCGAAATCTGGATCTACGCCACAACCAGCACGGGGGAGCCGGGTTGGGTGGCGGTGGCAACAGACCTCAACCAAGCACGTCTTAGCTGCGACCTGGATGCTATGCGCACCGAAGTGTTGCAAGCTGTCGGCATGGCTGAAACTGCTGCTAAACAGGCCGCTACCATCAGTGGGAAAGTCGATAGCGCTGTTAGTGACGCGGCGATGGCAAAACACAATGCCGACGAAGCAACTAGTGCTGTGGCTGCGAATGCGCAAGAGCTTGAGGCTTATAAGCTCACCGTCACAAGCAACCTCGATGGGGTGTCTTCGCAGCTGACTCAGCTGGCTGGCGATATTGATCTTCGGGTGACCCGGGCCGGGGTGATTTCCCAGATCAATGTTTCACCTGAAACCATCCTGATTGCTGGTAACCGCATCCATTTAAGCGGCCAGACCACTATCGATGACGGGGTGATTAAGACCGCGATGATCGCTGATCTAGCGGTGACCAGCGCAAAAATCGCTTATCTATCGGCTGACAAAATCACCACCGGAACTCTAGCCGCAGCGCGTATCGCAGCAGGCAGTATTACTTCGGACAAGCTCACAATTGCTAATGGGTTTATTAAGACCACGATGATCGCTGACGCGGCGGTGACGAACGCGAAAATCGCGAACCTTGATGCCGCGAAAATCACGACCGGATATTTGAATGCTGCCCGTATTCGGGCCGGTAGCGTTTCGGCCGATAAATTGGCGGCTAATGCGATTCAGGTTGGGTTGGCTGGCTGGGATCAGTCGATTCGTATTGACCCTAACCGGATTGAGTGGTTTGAGGCCCAGACTCGTCAGGGCAGTCTTTCTGGGCGCGGCATGCAGTTTTGGTATGGCAGCCGTTTTATTGGTGAGATGACTAGGGGCTCAAAGGCTGGAAACCCAGATGTGCAGGGTATCGGTATGTCTCTTGGTCAAGGAGGGGACTATGTGGCCTGGAGCTACCAAAATCAGCAAGACGGAAATTTTTCTAGCTGCCTGACGCTGGACCCTAAGGGTAAATTCTATGGCACCCCGGGTATCCATCTGGGTGTGGATCTGCGCACCCGGGGCCACAAGTTCTACACCTCAAACGACAGGTTCGTTTCACTACAAGATGTGTCTTTGACCGATCGGGGTACGCATCCGGGCTGGGTTGGCCAAACAGGTCTTTCGAAGATTGTTTTCCACACCTATGACTTGATGGTTGTCACGAATGGTTCTTTTTATAACATGAGCCGGGTTATTGATCGGCTAAATGACCTGATGAAAAGGGTCAATAAACTGCTGGATCTTTTAAATAAAGGCTGGGTTACCCGCATTGAGCGCAAAGGCTCTGATATCACCTGGGGCCATTTCAGCAGCACCGGCTACAACCGAATGTCTACCAACCTGACCTAAAAAGAAAGTGTTTGTTCATGAAAATTTTGCTACCTAACAATCAACTGGCAGGTGTTGCTGATCTGCTGGAGACCATGTCCTTAAAACCCGCCGCTTCTAGGGCACGAACCAAACTGCTAAACCTTGTCCGTGAGGCAACAACACGTTTCGGGGCCGATGAGTACGAACTGGTTAGCCAATACGCCCGACTAGATGAGCAAGGCCGACCCCAAATAGATAAGGAAGGCACGTTTTCGTTAGCCGATGAAGCTAAAACAGCAGAGTTTTTCACAACCCGCCAACAGCTACTTGATACTCCCGCCGAGGTAGAAGGCCCCACATATGAAGGCCACCTCAAAGACCTAAAAGACATGCTCGATACATACGACTGCGAACTGTCAGGGCAAAAAGCGCAAGCCTACGATTGCCTCTACGAGGCTGTAGCCGAAGCATTCACCAAGGCCGACAAAAACCACTAACACCCCAAAAGGTTCCTAAAAACATTCGCAGCCTGAAAAAGACCTGCCGTTTCCATTTGTGCCCGCCAATTTATTGGTGGGCATTTTCTTTAACACCCACCGCATATCCCGTTTAAGGGCCGGTGGGTGTTTTTGTTTCCCTAAATTTATTTTGAAAGGACTTGCTTGCGTCATGAACATCAAAGTCATCTGGGCAACTATCCAAGCAATCTTTACTGCAACGGGTGCCTGGCTAGGAGTCTTCCTGGGCGGAGCAGACTCCCTGCTATACGCAATAGTGGCGTTCACCATCATCGACTATCTCACTGGCGTGCTAGCAGCAATAAACGCCCACCGACTCAGCTCCTCGGTTGGGTTTAGAGGTATCGCCCGCAAAATCCTCATCTTCACGCTCATCGGCCTCGCACACTTATTGGACGTGCATGTTCTTGGCACACCCGGAGTCTTGAGAACCGCCACGATCTTCTTCTATCTATCCAACGAGGGCATCTCCATTTTAGAAAATGCCGGCCTCTTAGGTCTGCCGATCCCTAATGGTTTGCGCCGGGCGTTGGATGTGATCAAACAACGCGGCGAGGCGCAGCCAAACAATGCTGATAGTGCCGGCAGCGGGTCTAGCGATCTAGCAACTGACACGTTGGGCGTGGACTATGCGATACCCGAACCTTTCCCGGGCACCACCAGATCAGGCTACCGGCCACGTCACGCCAGCCCCGAAAAGTCGGAGCAATCATGAAAACCCGACTGGCAACACTGGCTAAAACACTCGCACTCATCGCAGCTTTAGTGGCCTTTACCGCAGGGATCTGGCTCCTTTTCGCCTTATTCCTTTCATGGATATTAACCCCGCTTATCTACCTGATCGCATTTTTTATCTTGGCCACCGGCTAAACCAACCAAAAAAACGGAGAACCCAAAATGAAGAACTGGAACACTCTAGAAGCTGACCTGAACCTGCTGATGAACAAACACTTCGCCAAAGGCAGACAAGGCCGATCCATCAACAAAATAATCCTGCACCACAACGATGGCAACCTTTCCATACAAGGATGCTGGAACGTATGGCAAACCCGACCCGCCTCCGCGCACTACCAAGTAGAAACCAGCGGCCGCATCGGACAACTCGTCTGGGATCGGGACACTGCCTGGCACGCGGGAAATTGGGTAGCCAACACCACCTCGATTGGAATCGAACACGCAGACGCATCCACCCACCCCTACCGTATCTCCGATGCCTGCCTAGAAAACGGGGCACACCTGGTCGCCGCCCTGTGCCACTACTACAAGCTCGGCCGACCCGGTTGGGGCAAAAACATATTCGGACACCGCGACTTTTCCGCAACCGAATGCCCCGCCTCCATAGCCGGATCCCAACACGCCGCTTACATGGCCAAAGTCTGCTACTGGTATGACCAAATGACCTCCAGCAAAGTATCCGCTACGCCAGCACCTGCCTCGAAGCCTGCGCCTACTGGCTGTAAGAGCATCGACACTCTCGCACGTGAAGTCATCAATGGTTCGTGGGGTAACGGCAATGACCGCCATCAGCGACTCACCGCGGCTGGGTTCGACTACGACGCCGTGCAAGCCCGCGTCAACGAAATGCTCGGGCTCAAATCCAAACCTGCGGGCAAGTCCATCGAGACCCTGGCGCGTGAGGTGATTCGTGGGGATTGGGGTAACGGGCAAGAACGCTACAACCGCCTCATCAATGCTGGCTACAGCTACCAACAAGTACAAAACCGAGTCAACCAAATCCTTGGCTAACCAGCCGAGGACAACAACTGAATATCGCATTGACTAAGAGCCGCTCTGGCGAGACCTCACCGTCTTGCTGGGGTGGCTCTTTTTGCTTTCTACCCGTCCGGTTCGCCTCCATCTGCTGGTATCAAATCCGGGCACACCACATTGTTGCACTCACGATAATCTAATGTTTGCCACCATGATTCTTTATTTTATCCAAGGCCGTGTAAAAACAGTACTGTCACGCTTCGCTCCTTACATCACTATCCAATTTCCATTTCGTTGACTGCAAAAGGCGAATCATTCCTACAGTTCCTTTCCAGCATAGAATTCCTAAGAAAAAGAAAACAACCGCCAATAACAATCCTACCAAAAGAGCAGGAATCCCTTTTAATTCGTACATGAAAAAAACAAATTGCATCTTATCAATAAGCGGAAAATGCAGGAAGCCTTTAAGCAATCCCATTGCTCCGGCAAGAACGCTGACGCCACACGAAAAGAAGAACGAAACCGAAAATATAGCTAATGTTGGAATCAGCGAAACCCACGCTAATGAAGCAAAAGAGTAGAATCCTAAAGCCATCATAAAATGTCTGAATGAAAAATTTTTATTCTCGACAATAGCCTTGCCAAGGTAGCTTAATGCGAAGTCCTTTGCCGGTCCCATTTCCGCAATAATATCGTTTTCTGTCTGCCCCTGTTCCATGCGCTCATAAAATGAACTCTTGAGTTCACTTAAAATGTCAGTCTTTTCGAAAGCGGGCATATATTTTAAATGTTTGTCTACCTGCGACAAATATTTCTCTAATGCAATATTGTTTGACTTGTTTCCCATTTTTATAATTCTTTCCTTAGCTTAGAAATATCTTTCATCAGTGTCTTCCAGTCACTGTTCAACTCATCAAGATAGGAACATCCTGATTCAGTTATTCGATAATACTTTCTCGGTGGCACACCGTCATCCGTGTTCTGCCAATACGATTCAAGATATCCATTCTTTAATAATCGTCGTAGCAATGGATAAACCGTGTTTTCTTTTGTTTTAAGCATAGGGTAATTATCTAATGTTTGTATCAAGTCATATCCGTATCTATCCCCATCTTTGATCAGGAGAAGAATGGCATATTCAAGTGTTCCTCTTTTAATTTGCGAAATCCATTCTTCATTCATCAACTCCATCACCTTTCGTCAAATACAGTGCTACTGCGCCTTGACAAGTATAGTGTACTACACAGTATAAACGTTCTAAATAGTATCATCTGCATAACAAAAAACACCCGACCGTAGCCGAGTGCCTTGAACATTTGTATTCTGTTATGCCCGTATCTTCGTGCCGTCCAGGAAAGTGATCGTAATTGCCTTGTCTCTACCCACCGGAGAGTCAAACACCGCGACTTTTCCGCAACCGAATGCCCCGCCTCCATAGCCGGATCCACTTAGACGTCTGATTTGATAAGTACCCTTTTGCGTTAGCGAGTATGCCCCAAGGGGGTCAAGAAAATCGCTTGCGTTAGCGAGTGTATAGCGCGTTGGCTCTGACCTGCGGAAACGCTCCCCGAGCACTATCACTTCGCTGCTGCCACGATTTCTGGGCATGAGAAAAGCCCGTCCGCGCGCTCATGCACGAACAGGCTAAAAATTTCCCTCACCCACGACGCATGGAACGTCCTCATCGACCACGCCACCATCCATACCGGCGGCGCCATCGACATCCACTTTAGAGATGGCACAGACACCTGGCTCTTTGCCGGAGAATGAAGTTGATGCCAGCTTCTGGTAAGTCACTAGGGCGGGAGACTAAAAGGTTTTGCGCTGATGAGATGATGTTTTATTTATGTTTTGCGTCGCATACTGAGAATGCGAATGCGCGCAGAGTGCCGACGGATCCGTTGGCAATTTTCTCGATGGACGGTAGATCAGAGTTTTCGTCTAGGGAGTTAAGTGCGTAGACAGTACCGTCAGGCGAGGTGAACCGCAAGATGGGATCACCTTTAGAGTTTTCTTCGCAGCTGATGGTTCCGTGATCGACGGTGAGGTTCCATGAGTGACCGAAATCGTCGGCTTTTACCTCTTGGGGGTTGCTGGTTGCGGTTTTTGTGGGGCCGCTGGTGGGATAGTCGTGGGGGTGGAGTAATCCGCATCCGCTAAGCCCTAAGCCGAGGAGCATTATTGCGGGAATGCAAACGGTTTTACGAATGAGTGAGCATTGGATGTTCATTGGTTCTCCTTAAAACTGCTGGTCTTGAATCGCGAGGGCCATATAACCGTCTTCGAGGTTGGGGGCAATGGGGATCGCGTCTTCGGGTGGGTTGTCGGTGACGATTCGATATTGAGTGCCCGCTGTGGTGGCGGTTGCGTTAACCACTGTGGCGTTCGATGGTGGCTCTCCGCTAGGGGTAGTAGTGAGCCATGTGCGTCCTCGAGCGGTATCTACTAGCCCGTCTGTGGGGCCGTCGTAGCGCAGACGACCCTCACGAAGCACAAACACGTAGGGACAGGTTTGTGCGACGTCATCGAGAATGTGAGTGGACAGGATTACGGTGCGTTCTTTACCTAGGCTGGCGAGCAGGGTGCGAAACCTCATGCGTTCCTCGGGATCTAACCCGGCTGTAGGCTCATCGACAATGAGTAGTGATGGTTGGCCCATCAACGCTTGAGCGATCCCTACGCGTCGACGCATGCCACCGGAGAATCCGCCGATTTTTCTGTTCCTCGCATTGTCGAGTCCGACGCGAGTTACGAGATTACTAGCCTGCTGTTTACGTTCTCGTGCGCTGTCGATTCCTTTGAGTACACCGACATAGTCGAGGAATTCCAAAGGGGTAAGATTCGGATAGGGCTCAACGTCTTGTGGGAGATAGCCCAGTGACTTTTTTAATGCTCTGCGAGTTCTTGCGTCTGAGAGATCATGCCCGTCCACTAACACCCTGCCTCGGGTGGGCTTGATGATGCCACACAGAATACGCATTAGTGTTGTCTTGCCCGCACCATTGGAACCCAGTAGCCCGATCATCCCTTGAGGTAAATCGAGAGTCACATCATCAAGCGCGCCGGGTTTCTTACGGAAGTCTTTGCCAAGATGGTCGATAGAAATGAACATGGTTTTTCCTTTCAACGTTTTCGGGCGCGTCCCGTTAGCGCGGAACAGAAAACAAGCACAATAAAGACGAGGACCAGTTGGAAAACCAAGGAAAAGGTAGCTTCCCATGCCGTGCCGTGATTAGTTAACGGACCCGCGGGTCGGTAGAACGGGTGGTTGCCAAAAAAGCCACTGGCAACTACATCACCGTTGATAGCGAAAATAGTTCCATTCGGGGTGGGGAGTGGGATAAGCGGGGTTGAAAAGAGGAGAAATAGCCAAACCAGTACTCCCGCGACGCGTCCGACCACACGAGGCAGTAGCGTTCCTGCCAAGGCTGACAGTGACATCGCGATTAACGCAGAGGGCATGATGATCGTCACGATGACAGTCAATCCGGCTACCAGCGCCCAAGGATGACCGCTGAAAGACTGTTTGAGCGAGGTACAGACAATAACCACTATTGAGGGGAGCAGAATCACCCCAAGCGTACCAATCAGTTGTGCTGCGCGTCGCTTTAGAGCGGATACGGGTGTTGAATACTCAAGTTCATCCATGCCTAAAGCCGAGGACTTGGTGAAATAGTCGGTGAAGGCAGTCGAGTAGGCCAGACCTGAAAACATTGCAACCATCTGCCCGGTAAATGCCAAGTCTTCAACTCCACCGGTTCCCGGCTGTTTCGGCGAGATTACTGCCAGCAGCCAAGCGAATAGAATCAGCGGGATAGCGCTGAACCACAGAGCCTTCTGGCGGGCCACCATCCTCAGGTGTGCGCGAGCCATTACTAATAGATTCATGAGACTTCATTCCTCGTAATATTGCGCTCGCTGTCGGCCAAGCGCCGCCACGCGGTTAGGAAGAACATCATCGATATGACGAATGGGATGCCACGTTGCAGGTACAAGGGAACTACGTATGGATCCCACAGCATTGTAAGAAAAACCCACGCCGCCACAGTGGCTACCGTTACAGCGGGAGCAAGACCTGTGAATGTAGCTACCAAGATCGCGGTCATCATCACCATCAGAGCAGCTCCCCCGGGACGTAGTACTGAGAGCCAGCCATCATCGCCAGGCCACAGATGCAATACATGTAATGGGGCATACATCAAAAAGCAACCAACGAAGGTTGACAATAGAACTAGACCAAAACGGATCGTTTGGACGCTGCGGAAACCCATCGGAGTGGATTCTTGCAGCTCAACTAGTCGATCCCCCGTGAGCGCCACAGTAGCGCAAAGAGACGCGCAGAGCACGTATATTTGCGCTAGTCCGTACACTAAAGTCGCTACTCTAGTAGCGGGCCAGGTATGTGCTAGCCCCCAACCGAATGCTGCAATCCCAACTCCCAGAAGCGAAGGTGTGACAAGAACCATCGATCCGACACGATTACTCTGTGTTCGGATTGCGTGGATGTTCATTTCACACTCCCTACAACTCATAATGATTCGTTTCTGTAGGGTTAGTAGCGTCGTCCACAGAATCGGTTCACGCTTCACCTAATCTGCTAACGGCCGCTCTTCGTGACGATCCGATAGCTAAAGCTAAGAGCACAACACCTATCCCGACCAAGCCGACAGGTGGCAGGGCATCTCGAAGAACACCAGATAGTCCAAAAATGAAGACCATCTCTGAGGCTGGGGCAGCTAAAGGTACGAGGAGTAACCCAACGACGATGCCTGCCCCTGGCGCTACCCAAATGGTTATGACCGTTGTGGCGCCAGCAATGAACGCTAGCGGAATAAGCCAACTCGTTACGATATCTAGCCAGCTACTTGTATATCCCTGAGCTAGCAAACAACTGGACGCCGCCAAACCACAAGCGATGTCGAGTATGAGCACTACGCTCACTCGCGCAAATACAACCGTTTGTGGTCCCACAGGCATGCTCAGTGCTATCGAATCGGGCGCGCTTGAAGAGAACGCCATCGTCACAGTCACAACGATTCCAGCCAGTATTATTGAAGAAAACCCGAAATTCGCGGTTGATACGCTCTGAGTTATCCCTAAGAAACGACCCGCAAGCACGGCGAGCGTCATGGTTATCAAAGCGACAGGGAGTATTAGCCAGGGAGCCACGCGTAGCTGTGCCCACATCAAAATCGGAGCCAGACCAAGGCTGCGCTGTATAGACCATCGAGAAGCCGCCATCGGTGATGGAGCATCCTCGATCCTTCCCCATACCGCCTCAAAATCAGGAGGCGCAGACTGGTTCGCCTCCCACTGCCTCACTACTTCATGGAATGAGTCATCACCTGCTGCCCCCAACACACGCTCACTCATCATCCCTCCTTAATCTCTCTATCAGCAAACCTCTGGCACGAAACACGCGACTCTTGACCGTACCGACAGGAACCCCCACTAACTGCGCAATCTCCGGGTAAGACAACTCGTACACCCAAGCTAAACGCACAATCTCAGCCAAGTTATCAGGCAGCTCTTGCAACGCAGCAAGCAGCAAAGCGGTCTCTTCAACAGACACAACCAGATCAACAGGACTCGGATCAGCAGAAGCGATATCACAGGTAACCTCATCTAAAGGAACCTGTGGCAAACACTTGCGCCGAACCCGCATATATATTTGCCGCTTTGCGATACCCAATAGCCAGGTCAACACCCGACTACCGTGCCGGAATGCGCGCGCGGAACGCCAACACCCCAACCACACATCAGCATTGACCTCTTCTGCTACCCCGCGATCCTCAACCCTCGAGAGCACGAAACTCCACACGATAGACCCATAACGTGCATGAAGCTCAGCCAAAGCGCGCTCATCCCCTTCGCCAACCCGCGCCAACAGACTCTCATCAGACTCAGAGTCTCGGCTGGATGCTCGCAACTCAAACCTCCCTTCTTCGTTCTCTACAACCATGTTCGCACTCGCAGCAACCCATCTACTCTCACCCTGTTAGTAGCGCACTCCGCCCCAACGGTTCACCAAGAAGAGCAGCCCAAGAACAATCACAACACCACATCTCTTCGCCACCGTAGACGCCCCGAAAAACTTCAAGAGGAGATTCAGTCAAAATGGGACAAGCGGTATATACGCTTCAAAACACGATTAGCGATCAACAGGTCTGAAATTGGTCAAGAAATCCCAGTGAAAAGAAACGATCTCAACATCAAGCCATAAACAACATGGCAGACCCACAGTCCACTACTCTCCGTTTTGCACTACCCTCGACGACTTTGCACCCAGCAGCCCGCGAACTGCACCCGCCCAGACCCGTGTATCCAAATGGGTCACTAAGCATCCCAACACGCAACCTACATGGCTAGAGCCATCTACTGGTACGACCAAATCAGCGGAAACAAACCCCAGGCATCATCTGCCGGTAAACCAGATATTGAAGCACTAGCCAACCCAGTTATCCGCGGCAAATATGGCAACGGCGAGGAACGCAAGGGTCGCCTGGGAGCCAACTACGCCGCCGTCCAACAGAGGGTCAACGAGAAGCTCGCCGGCCGAACGCCCGCGAAGCCAGCAGGGCCCAACATCGACGCGCTCGCCGACGCCGTCATCCGAGGCGAGTACGGCAATGATGAGGAACGTAAGCGTCGCCTCGGGAATCTCTACAGCGTCGTACAAGCGCGAGTGAACGCCAAGCTCGGCTACTAACCCCCACGCTGCCTGTCGGCATCAGCCCCGTCACTGCCCGTCATGGGTGGTGGCGGGGTTTTTCGTCGTTTCAAAGGGCAAGTTGCTCTTACCCGTCCGGATTCGGTGGGTGTCGGGGGCGTATGGGTGAGCAGGCGTTCACGGCCCGTCCGGTTTCAGGGCCGCTGGTGCCTGACAGATGAAGCCGCCCGCCCTGGGTGGCTTGGATGGAAAGGAGCCAGCCCGTGACGGCAGTGACATCAGCCCTGCAGGAACGGATCACGGTGATGCGTCAAGCCGGGGTCACGTATGCGAACATCGCCGCCCACCTCGGCATCAACCCCAACACGGTCAAGACGTGGTGTCGCCGCGCCGGAATCACCCCAGACACGTCTGTTCCGCAGGTCGTTGATCCGGTCGGGGTTTGGTGCCTGGCCTGCGGGGCACCGATTGCGTCTGCCCGTGCGGCAAAGTTCTGCTGCCAGGCGTGTCGGCGCGCCTGGTGGCACGCCCACCCCGAAGCTGGGCGACGGCGGGCGTTCTATGAGTTCATTTGCCCCGAGTGCGGGCAAAGATTCGCCGCCTATTGCAACAAGACGCGCGTGTATTGCTCTCACGCTTGCTACATCCGCCACCGGTTCGGCACCCGAGGTGGACGCCGATGACACCTACCCAACTTCGTGCCGAGACGACCACAGCGCTCGCGCTCGCTCGACTCGACCACCTCACGCGATCCGGTGTCCTCACGCCAGCGCAGGCGGCCAGTGTCGCGGCCAGGATCGCTTCTGATGCGGGTGCGGAAATCGGGGCGTTGAAGGCACAAACCTTGGTTGACTTCGCGGCCGATCAGAGTGATGTATAGACGCACAAAGGATACAAAATCCCTAGTCAGATAAGGAAAAGTAGTCCATGGTGATGATGGAGCGGATCACCCCGCCACCCCAGAGAGCGGGGACACGAAAGGTCGGGGCGTATGCCCGGATTTCGATGGAAACCGACCGGACCCCGAAATCACTGTCGGCACAGATCTCCCACTACAGCGAATTGATCCAATCGACCCCCGGCTGGGAGTATGCAGGCGTGTTCGCAGACTCCGGCATCTCGGGCACCACCACCAACCGGCCCCAATTCCAGGCCATGCTAGCCAAAGCCCGCACCGGAGAGATTGACCTGATCCTGACCAAATCGATCTCTCGGTTCGCCCGCAACACCGTCGACCTGCTGGCAACCATCCGGGAGTTAAAAACTCTCGGCGTGGAAGTCCGGTTCGAAAAGGAGAACATCTCCACGTTCTCCGCTGACGGGGAACTCGTGCTCACCCTGCTCGTCTCCTTCGCCCAAGCCGAATCCGAGCAGATCTCCCAGAACGTGAAATGGCGGGTACGTAAAGGCTTCGAGGCCGGTAAGGCTAACGGCTTCCACCTCTACGGCTACACCGACTCGCCCGATGCGACCGATGTCCAGATCGTCGAGGCCGAGGCCGAGGTGGTGCGCTGGATTTTCGCCCAGTACATGGTGCCGACCTCGTGTGAAGCGATGGCCGCCCAGCTCATCGCCGACGGCCGCGCACCACACCACTTGGCCAGCAACAAGATGCCCGGCGAGTGGGTGCGCCACATCCTGAAAAACCCGTCCTACACCGGCGACCTGCTACTCGGCCAATGGTCAACCCCCGACGGAAAACCAGGCCGGGCGGTGCGCAACACCGGCGAACTGCCGATGTACCTGGTCGAAGGGGCGATCCCCGCGATCATCGACCACGACACGTTCACCAAAGTGCAGGCCGAGATTGCTCGCCGCCGTGACCTGGGGGCACGCGCCAACTGGTCTATCCCCACCACGTGCTTCACCTCGAAGATCAAGTGTTCCCGATGTGGGAAGTCCTATGCACGCTCAGGAAAACGCTCGACCAACGGCACCATTAACTATGTGTGGATTTGCCGCACCAAACGTGACGGAGCCAAGCGTTCCAAAGGGCGTACTTGCGATAACAAGATGATCCCCGAACCCACCCTGCACGAGGTGTGCTGCGAAGTGCTCGACATCGACGAGTTCGACCCTGATATTTTCGAGCAGAGGGTTGAGCGTATTGAGATCCCAGGACCAAACCTCATCACCTTCCACCTTTCCGACGGCACCGTGATCGAGCGTGGCTGGCAGTCCAAGCAGCGCGCCAAAGCATGGAGTAAAGAGCGGCGCGCAGCATGGGGCGAATACCAAAAACAACGCTGGACAGATGAAAAGCGAGCAAAGCACGGAGAACAAACACGCAAAAGAGCCACCCCTGAAAGCAGGGCAGCTTTCGGTGAAAAGATGCGCCAGTGGTACGCAAACCCGGATAACAAGGCCAAACATCAAGCCGTCATGGATAACATCCGGCAGCGCAAGAAGAGCGAGGGTGATGCCTGATGGCACGCACCGTCACCGCGATACCCGCAACGAAACGCCTGTTCACTGGACAAGCGCTTGATCAGCCTGCGATTCGCAAAGTCGCAGGCTATGCACGCGTATCCACAGACCACGAAGACCAAGTCACCTCATATGAGGCACAAGTCGACTACTACACCCGCTACATCACCGACCACGCCGGATGGCAGCTCGCAGGAATCTACACCGACGAAGGCATCACAGGCACCTCCACCAAACACCGCGCCGGATTCCAAGCGATGGTCACCGACGCACTGGCCGGCAAGATCGACCTGATCATCACCAAGTCCGTCTCCCGGTTCGCCCGCAACACAGTCGACTCGCTCACCACCGTGCGCCAGTTGAAGGACGCCGGGGTGGAGGTGTACTTCGAGAAGGAGAACATCTGGACGTTCGATGCCAAAGGCGAGCTGCTCATCACGATCATGTCCAGCCTGGCTCAGGAAGAAGCCCGCTCCATTAGTGAGAACGTCACCTGGGGACACCGGAAACGGTTCGCGGACGGGAAAGTGACCGTCCCGTTCAGCCGGTTTCTCGGTTACGACCGGGGTGAGGACGGCAACCTCGTCATCAACCCCGAGCAAGCCAAGCTCGTGCGCTACATCTACACCCTCTACCTCAACGGCGGCTCCCTGACCAGCATCGCCAAACAACTCCAAGCCGAAGGCCACCAAACCGCGACCGGCAGCAAGCAGTGGTCAGCCCACCAAGTGCGCAGCATCCTCACTAACGAGAAATACAAAGGCGACGCACTGCTGCAGAAGTCCTACATCACAGATTTTCTCACCAAGAAGCAGGTCAAGAACGAAGGTGAAGTACCCCAGTACTACGTCACCGGCAACCACGAGCCGATCATCGCCCCAGCCGTGTGGGACTTCGTCCAAGCAGAACTCGCCGCTCCAACCACAGGCCACCGCTCCACCTCCCGGCAGCGCACCTTCTCCGGAAAAATTCGGTGCGCCCAGTGCGGCGCTTGGTACGGGTCGAAAACCTGGCATGCGGGATCAAAGTACGAGAAACGTATCTGGCGCTGCAACCACAAATACGCAGGCCACACCCCATGCGCCACCCCGCACGTCAGTGACGAGCAGATCACGACCGCGTTCCTCGACGCCGTCCACCACCTGCTCGCCAGCAGGAGCAAGGTGGACGAGGTAATCGACAAGGCCGTGGCCGCTGAACTCGACACCACCGACCTGCACATCGATGCCGACCAACTCTTCGCCCAAGTTGGTGCAGCCGCCGAAGCGATCGACGCGCTGATCGCCCGTAACGCCCGCGTCGCCCAAGACCAGGGCGAATACCAGCGCCGCTTCGACAAACTCAACACCGACCACGCCCGGCTACTAGACGAGTACCACCAGCTCCTGGCTCAGATCAGCGACCTGGAGAACCGGCAAGCCGCCTACCGCTACTACAAGGAACAACTCGCCACCCTCGACCCGGCCAACATCGAGTTCACCCCATACCTATGGCACACCCTCGTCGACCACGCCGAGGTAGACGCCGACGACACCATCACGTTCACCTTCAGGGACGGCAGCAGCCGCGAGCGACCGATCGGAAAGTAACGGCGTCACGATTCGGCCGTTGAGCTGTCCAATCTGCGATGGAGCAAACTGGCAAGCGCCAAGTATTCAAGCGCCTCCTGGGGATCTTGATCGATAGCGAGTTCATGTGCTCCGGGGTTCCGAATACCACGCATCACACCCCTGAATATGGCATGAAAACCGGCCTGCTCATCCTGTCCTGATCGACCCTCATGAACCGAAACACTCAATCGTGGTTCTCTACCACCGAAGGCTTCGTCCATCAGCTTCGTGCCCGAATTATCAGAGTCCAAGAGACCACGAACTCGTACCTCAATAGACACGAATGCTTCAGTTACGGCCCGACTGGAGTGGCCGTCAGCGAACAAGTCCGCGCTTGCATCTACTACTGCTGAGTGAAGCCCCTCGAAGCTGAGTCTCCTTACTGGAGCCGTGCGTGGCGGCAATTCCTTGCTGAGGTGAACTTCGGTGAAGGCCATGTCGGCAAAGGGGCCGTTGGGTAGATCGTTGATAACGACCTTCTTTGCGAAGAACCGCATCGTGCCACCGCGAGGATCGGGCAACTCGATGATGTCTCCTTCGTAGACAGGAGTTTCCTTCGCTACGTACGCCTTATCAATCCCTTGGTCGTTGAGGATTGAGGCTTCTACTTCGGAGCGCTGCTCGGACGGCCCAGGTTCACGAATGAGGGTGACCATCCGAGTTCCTGAGCGGCGGATGATGTCTGGCAAGGGCATGAACCAACGACCTCCTATTTGAACCACTCACGCAGCCAAGACGAGTGTGCCGCCATTTTGTATCCAAGTCGGGTTGAAAGCTTCATACACGCGGGAGACGCGCTTTTTGCCTAACACGGTAATTCGAGCAATCAGCTCCGAGACGTCCTGCGGAGTGAAGAACTCGCCGCCCGATTTGCCCGCGCTGGAGGCATACATGGTCATCAGGTATTCGTAGGCGTCGCCGAACGTGTCGATGTCGGCGTCCTGATAGTTGCCGAACTCGAGGTCGCCGATGGCGTCCAGCAGCTTAACCAGCTTGTCGTTGCGCTGCTCGATGGTGTTGCCCAGGCGGGCGCTGTTGACGTTGAGGTCGTCGAACAGGCCCTTCATGTCGTTCTCGGACTCGCTGCCGATAGCTGAGGCCTCGATGTTGGCGAAGACTGCGGCCAGGGTCTCGTTGAGGTTGATGTCACGCGGGGCGGCGCGACGAACGTTCTCGAATAGGTGCGAGGGTGGAATGAAGAAGCCCAGGCTGTCGACGGCGTCCCTGCGCACGTGCTCGGCCATCTCGTCGGAGATCTTGGCGTAGTCGAAGCTGGTGTCGCCGGACTCGGACTCGCCCTCGTTAACCCAATCGGTGATGTGCTCAGAAATGAAGCGGTAGAACAGCATACCCAGCACGTAAGCCTTGAAGTCCCAGCCGTCCACGCTGCCGCGTAGATCATTAGCGACCCGCCAAATGGTTCGATGTAAATTAGCGCGCTGCTGCAATGCTGCCACGAAACCCTCCAAGTAGAACTCCCTGTCAAGTCTATCGGCCTAGGCGGCTTTGGGTGGGCCGGACGCGAGGCGAAGGGGTGTCAGTTATCCGGGATTTCCGAATAGCTGGGAAACGTTCCGTGGGTTTTCGAGTAGAGCTAGATGGGACTTCGCGACTTGACCAGCGGTGAGCAACTATTGCATTCGCGCTCTCGTTCAAGTTCGTCACAAGCACATTGAACTATTGGAATTTTTTTAATAGTTCCCAGAATTGGCCCGTTAGAGACCATGGAGTGCGATTTTGGGGATGGCCCAAGAACTAGAGTTCTTTCCCATGGAAAATCTCTTTGTGGGAGCCAATTCGGATGAAACGTATCGCCGACTCAGAAGCATGCTGGGTATAAACGACAATCACGTCGTATCTGCCCTCTAGTAAATGAAGGCCCCAATACCCTGTGTAAGTGCTGCGGGAATTAACCAACAAATGCGGGTTGTAGCCTTCCGGTACTTCTCCAAGTTCTTCGATCGCGAAAATTAGCTCGCGCATTTCCGACTTAATGTGCGGGAGAGCTCTGGATACCTGCTTGAAATCGGATTGGAACTTGGTGTCGAAAGTTACCCTCATGCCAATTCGTCCAGGAAGTTTGCTGCGTCATGAGCGTTTTCGAAGCTCGTCCCGTCATCTGAAATTTCGCCTCGAAGGATTTTCTCGACGTGGCTTATAGCTTCTTGCGTTTCCGTGCTCAAAGGCTTATGAGCGGAAGGGCGAATTGGCAGGGCCTGCTCGCGAACCGCTTGCTTGAGAAACATGTTTAATGCCGTTGTCATGTCCAATCCAAGCTCTTCGAAGAGTTCTTCGGCTTCCTCCTTAGTTTTCTGGTCGGTTCGAAAGTTAATGCGAGTAACAGACATGACTATCCCCCAATCTTTTGGCTTTTATGTGTACATTGTAAGCCTATTAGGTGCATGAGAGTAGTTTTCCAGGCCAGTTAAATACCTGTGGGCAGTCTGGAACGAGCATAAGAACGGGGCAGTCGGCTCTCGCTGCCGTCGATCAGCAGGCGGATCATGCTTCGCGGCGGGCGGCCGACGTTATGTACCCTGGCGACAGTCTCTTGGCCGGAGTAGCAGCCCTTGTCGAGTTTGGTGGTGTAAAGTCCCAGCTCGTTGGGGATGATCTTGTCGTCCGTGTCGATGCTAACGCGAGTTTTGAAGGAATGTCGAGAGATGGCCGCGAAGCAAGCAAAGCGCACCGGAAAAGATGAGCAGCCGTATGACGCCCGGTTCATCGTTGTCGACAAAGACGAGCACGGCGCATTGGAAGGCGTTCTGCAAGACTGCAAAGCCGATCAAATTCATGGGATTGTTACAAATCCAAAGTTTGAATTGTGGCTCCTCTGGCACAAGGAAGAGCAAGCGGCATTTATCTATGGTGATCAGTTGGATAAGCGTGTGCGGGACTTGAATCTCGTTGAGGGACGGAACGGAAAAGAGCTCGCAAAGGGATTCGACATTGGCGATTGCAAAGTAGCTATGGAGCGAGCGCAAAAGGCTTGGCCGGAGAACGCCGATAACAAAGTGGGGCCGAATCCGTCTAGCGGCATAGTTTGGATGATCAAAGAAATTTTGAATCTGACAGGGTCTGCGCGGTAAGTGGCTGACTGTTCGAATTGCGTAGCTATGAGGCGCGCGTTGAAATCGGCGTTATCGAGGGTTAGCGCTCTTATCTCCGCTTAAACCGCGATCACATCTATCATCTTCTCTAACCCGACGAAATCTTTCGGATTCCGGGTGACCAGCGGCAGATCTTCGGCCAAAGCTGTGGCGGCTATCAATAGGTCGGCGAAGCGTCGCCTGGGTTGTCTTCCGGAAGCCAGGACTGCCGAATAGATGCGCCCGTAGGCGCGGGCTGCTTCAAGAGAAAACGGTATTGGATCGAACGTTGCCTCAAGCCGTTGCAGACGATCTTGGCGACGCGCCCGCTCGGCGTCATCGTGCGCAGCCGCCGGTCCTGCCGCGAGCTCGGCAAAACTGATAGCAGAGACCCCGATACGCGTGGGCAGCAATCCCGGATCAACATTTTCAAGTTCAATGATCACTGAGGTGTCGAGCAGCCCAGATGAAGATTGTTTAGTCACGGGGTTCTATATCCTGATCGACGACCTGATCAATGTCTTCAAAAAAGCTGTCAGAATCAATTTGCGGAGAATTCTGAAAAGCGGCTACCGCAACGGCGGAGCTAACTAGCCGCTCGCGGCGGAGTGGAGTCAGCTCGCCAATCGGAACAGAGTTGCGGGTGATGTAAAAAGTCTTGCCCTCTTCCAGTTCGCGCATAATCCGCGCATTGTCGTTGCGCAACTCTCGCTGACTGATGGTAGTTCCCATGAAGCTACTGTAGCACTATGCGCTACGTGGTGCTAGATGCGTAGCAAAGACCTCGTTGCCCAGGCCCGGTTCGTTCCCGCCACAAGCGTCATTGGTTTTACGTCCTTCGTCACCACCGCGCCGGCCGCCACCACCGCACCCGGCCACGATGGTTTCGCCCGTGGTGAGGCGTTAAAGGCATTCTTCGAGTTCCATCTGTTCTTGAAGGTGACAAGCAAATCTATAAAAAGTTTTTCTGGCTAGGCGAGATGTTTCTGTTCGGTAGACGCTCAGAACATGCTAAGCCGCCCAGAGCATTAGCATCTGGCCGGCTTAGTTTTGTTCAGTTATTTCTTGCGGCGGGCAACGTAGCCGGCACCAAGTACGGCTACCGGCAGGGCGATCCAGACACCGTTCAGCTCGCCAGCGCCACCTGTGCGGGGCAGCCCACGAACTTCCTGCGCAGCGCGCTTCGCGGAGGTCTTCTTCGCGGCAGCCGGCTTCTTGAGCGTCACCTGGGTGCTCAGGCTCAGCCCGGAGGTCTGGCCGGTCGCAACGATCGAGTGGACGCCGGCCGCGGCCTTTGCCGGGATGGTCACCGTGTGGCTGATTGCGCCGGTATTATCGGCCTGTGCGACGCCCAGATCGAATGTCCTGGAATGCAGCCTCAGCGTCACGTTCTCTCCCGGCAGGAATCCGTAGCCGGTGACCACCATCTGGCCGCCGACGAACTCTTCGGCGATGTCGGTGGTGATATAGGCTACGCTGAGCCAGGCACCCCGCTTCGCGTCGCGATTGGACAGCGCGGTCTGGTAGGCCTGCTCGGCTGCCTCGGCGGCGTCTTGCGCAGCCACTAGATTGTCGCCAGTCTCAGCTACCTTCTGCCTGGCGGCAACAGCTGCACCGAACTTCTCGGTCAAGCCGAGATCAGCGAAGTCGGTGTCGGTTTCGTCCAGACCGTTGACCAGCGCATCCGCTTCATCAACCGCGTCCAGCTTGTCAGCCAGTGCGCGCTTATTGGCGGCAGCGGTATTTGCCTCATCTAGCTTCTGCTCGGCTGCCGTTAGGGCATCGTCGGCGGCCTGCTTGGCTTCCTCGGCAACTGTAACCGCAGCAGCGGCTTCATCGGCTGCCTTCTTAGCCTCGTCGTGGGCCTTCTGGGCTGCAGCCAGGGGAGCGAGCGTACTCTCGGCGTTCGTCAGATCGGTCTGCGTGGTGCCGACGGCAGCGGCCTTCGTGGACTGATCTGTTTCAGCGGCGGTCTTTGCCTGCTCTGCGTCGGTTACCGCCCGCTGCTTTGCGGCAACATCGGCTGTGGCCCTTGTGACCTCATCATCTGCCGCGTCCTTCTCGGCCTGCTTGGTGGCCAGTTCATCCTGGGCTTTCTTGAGCTCGGCCTTGGCCTGATCCATCGCGTCCGAGGCAGTTGCGGCTTCGTAAGCAGCCTTCTTTTCGTTGACGTTATCCTGAGCCGTTTTGACCTCTGCGGCCTTGGCCTCGGCATCCTGCTTCTTGCTCGCAACTTCAGCGTTTGCCGTATCCAGAGCAGCCTTCTCGGTGTTCAGCGTCTGCTCTGCCGTGGTAACGGCCTGATCCTTGTTGGTCTGCTCGCTCTTTGCGGTGCTGAGTTCGCCCTCGGCGGTGGTGACGGCCTGAGCTGCATCTGCGGCCTTGCTCTCGGCCTCGGTCACCGCAGCCTGCTTGGCGGTCAGGTCGGCGACGGCCTGCTGCTTAGCTGCCTTAGCGTCCGTGACGGCCTGCTCGGCAGCGGCGACCTTAGCGGCAGCTTCCTTAGCCGTTTTCTCTGCCGCAGTTACCTTTGCCGCTGCTTCTTCTGCTGCCTTTTTGGCATTGGCAAGCTCTTGCTTCGCGGTTTCGACGGCAGCCTTGGCCTCGGCGGAGCCATTGGCGATGGCGTCCTTCAGCTTGTTGTAGTAGGCCATGAAGAGGTTTTTATAATCTTCAATGGAGTAGGAGGTGCCGGTCTCGTTGGGGCTTAGGACTAATGAGTGGACGGTAATGTGGTAAACCCTGCCGTTGACGGTTATGGTTCCTGGGCGAATCGCGTAGCCAGCTACTTTAGAATCTTCATCGACATGTCCTTCATTCCACATAAGATCATCGACGAGATTTGTGTAGTGGCCTACAGTGGCACCACTATTCATCATTTCTATTCTGGACTTTTTGCCCTCTGCACGAAGACGATCGAAATCTTTCTTTTCTTCATCCCACCAGCCTTCCAAAGGCGATGGCGTGCCGTAAACGCCTTGTGAGGCGCTTTGTGAAGGGTTACTAGCCAGGTTTTCGTACGGCGGATTGTAGACAGATGCGTGGTCATCATGTTTAGCCGACCAGTTAGCGTTCGCCTGGGCGACAGCCATAGCAAAGTCGTTGATCTTCAGCACCGAGAGCTTGCGGCCGTCGATGCCGCCGTCTTTCTGGCGCTTGGCGTTAACTTCCGCGATGTTATCGATGGATTTTTTCATGCGATCTAGCGATCGAGAATCATCCGCTCCAGCATTCTTGGTTGGTTCAAGATAGGAGGTGCCTTTAGCTGTTTTCTCTGTAGTGAACACCTTCAGCGCCTCGGTGGAACCGTTTTCTTCGAAGAAACCAACCGAGCCCTTATCCCACTGGGCCTGGGCAGCGGCTTTCGAATTCTTGTCAGCTTCTATTTTTTCGGCCAGGTTCTTTTCAGCGGCTGTTACCGCGGCGTCCTTGGTGGCCTGCTCGTTCTTCGCGGCAGTTACAGCATCATCGGCGGTGGTCTTTTCGTTCTGGGCGGTGCCTACCGCGGCGTTCGCCTCAGCGATCTTGGCGTCCGCATCGGTTACTGCCTGTTTTGCGGCTGCCTTAGCAGTCTCGGCGTCCTTGACTTTCTGGTCTGCGGTGGTTTTAGCGGTCTTCGCGTTGGCTACGGCCTGCTCGGCGGCGGTTACCGCCTGTTCTGCGGCTGCCTTCTGCTTGGTAGCTTCATCAAGAGCGGCCTGGGCGGCGTCCACCTTGGCCTGCGCGGCAACTGCCGCTGCCTGGGCGTCCGTTACCGCCTGGTTGGCTGCGGCCTGCTCGGCCTGCTTATTGGCGAGTTCGGTGTTCGCCTGGTCTAGGGCTGCTTTAGCGTCCTGTACCGCGGTATCGCTCTCGAGGGCGGTCACCTTGGCCTGAGCTTCGTTGACGGCGGTCTGGGCGTCCGTTACCGCCTGGGCGGCAGTAGAGGCGGTGTTCCGAGCGTTGGTCAGCGCAGCATCTGCTGCGGCCTTGTCGGCGTTCGCGGTTTCGACGGCCTTGGTCGCGTCTTCAACGGCCTTGTCGGCAACGGCCTTCTCTGCGAGTGCCTTGTCGTGAGCGGCCTTCTTGGACTCGACGTCAGCCTTGGCGTCAGCTAGTTCGGTGGCGTCGGGTGCCGGGGTGGCGGCTAGGTTATCGTCGGCGGCGGTCTTCGCCTGCTTGGAATCAGTTAGATTGCTATCGGCAGTGTCCCTAGCGTTCTCGGCCTTGAGCTTATCTGCCTGCGCGTCCTCCGCTGCCTTGTCTGCTGCGGTGGCGTCCGCGGTCGCCTTCTGCTTGGCAGCGGCTAGAGCTTCCTTAGCAGCCTTTTGGGCTTTTTCTGAGTTGACCAGGGCGTCAGCGTCCGCGCTCTGGGCCTCGGCTAGTGCCTCGTCTGCAGCGGCCTTGTCCGCTTGCTTCTCGTCTAGCTGCTTTTCGGCATCAACGAGGTCCCTGGCCTCGGCGCCCTGCTTAGCGGGCTGGGTCTGCGTGTTCTGGGTGGGTTGAGACGGCGACGCCGGGTCGGCTATCGCGGAGCTACTACCCCCCCCTAAAGCGCAACTGGCGGCTACGCCAGTAGCCAGAGCGGCTATCGACAGCTTGTTTACGATATTCGGTGAAAAATTATTGTCAGTTCGCACGAACCCCTCCATGTGAAAGTGCCCCGAAGCCGGGGACGCTACCCAATCCAGGTGCGAAAATCAGGCTGCAGAGCCATAGAAAAGCTCCGGTAAGCGCAAGTTCCCGCACCTGAAGCTCAGATTAACAGGGCGGCTTTTCCAAAGAGGAGGGGGGCTTGGTTAAGGAGCCTGCGGAACTTTGCTCCACGCTTGGTGTGAAACCTATCTGGATTATCTTGGGAGACTAGCTGGTTGCCTGCGATTTTTTCTCCGGTATTCATCGTTCAAGGCGCTCAACAAGGCTTCTTAAATTGGCTATAGCAGCGACTTTCCAGTCCCGCCCAGCTTCGGGGCCTTGAAGTGCAGGCCGATTTCTGGGTCTACCAGCACCTCTTGGGACGCGTCCGAGTCCTTCAATTGCGAAGATTAGTTCCCGCATTTCGTCTTTTATGAGCGGGTAGCTTCTTGAGATCTGTCTGAAGTCGGACTGGAAATTGGTGTCGAAGATTACTCTCATGCCAAATCATCCAAGAACGTGGCTGCTTGCGAAGGTTCTGTCAACAGGCCTTTGCCTGCAGCAAATTCACCTATATATCTCGCGTCGATGCCCCACACTAAGAGCAAGAATTACCAGGCGCTCATCAACAATCTCGCAAATCAGCCGATAGTCGCCTATGCGGTATCGCCACAGCCCTGAAAGATTTGCGATAAGCGCCTTGCCGTGCTGGCGGGGGTCCTGAGTCCTAACAAGATTCTTATCCATCCAGCCCTTGATCATGCGCTGGGTGTGTCTATCAAGTTTCTTGAACTCACGCTCGAACCTGCGAGTGGACTCGACGTTCCAGCTCACAGTTCCAACTCATCCCAAAATTCACTAATCGGGCGGCTGACTTTCCCATCCCGCTCATATTCGTCCCGTGCATGCTCAGCTATGGTCAAGTCGTACTCGTCCTCAATGCGTTCAAAAAGGGCTCGCTTAAAAGCCTCTCCTAGCGAGAGCCGATGCAGCTTTGCGTAACTGGTGGCAAGCGATTTTTCCGCATCAGTTAGGCGGATCGAAAAAGCCATGAAAAACACCTCCACATAAAATTGTAGTACAAAGAACTGCGTCTGGCTATCTGCTTTGCCTGCTTAAAAACTTAAAGCTCGGGTTGGTTTGCTTTTACGCTTCGGCAGCGAACACTGCATAGATCGAAGTTTGTCGAAATAAAGCTATGATCTGATCGAATTTTTCGAGCAGTTCACAAAACTCTGGTCAGAACCCCCTGCGCAGCAATCCTTTGCAGCGCCGCCACGATCAGCGCGCAGGCTTCGGCGTCCGAGTCTGCTCTGTGGTGGTCGAGCTGGTAGTTCGGTGCGCAGGCGTGCACCACCGTCGGCAGCTTGTAGTTTTCCAAACCGGGCAAATACCTGCGGGCGGTCCTGTATGAGCAGAAGAACGGGTTCGGCACGCTCTGTGTGCCGTCTCGAAATCCATTGCGATGAAGCTGCTTTGCAGAAGTTGTGGCTGAGAAGGAATCAACCTTGAGCGCCTGTGTCTTGGGCGAGCCTGCTCGGGATGAACCAGCCGGAAATAGCCGGGGGAGCACCCACAATCATGTGGTTCTTTGAGGCAGGCAATGCCGTAGCCCAAGGCTGCTTGCGGGCTCCGGTCAGTCAAGAGAAGAAACCCATGACGTGTCTCAAAGTCGAAGGTGTAAATACCTTTCAGTTTGCTTTAGGCCGAAGTCTTCCCTTTGACAAGCTCAAATCTGGAACACATTCAGCAGCTTGCCGTTGCGCCCGCAGATGCCGGACAAGAGCCAATTTTTTACTACAGCAGCGACTTGCCTCGCCCGCCCAGCTTCGGGGCCTTGAAGTGCAGGCCGATTTCTGGGTCTACCAGCACCTCTTGGGACGCGTCGATTCCATCCGCCAGCAACTGTGCATCGGTCGGGGTGGAGCGCTTGATCTCGCCCAGCGCGATCGGGCCGAGCTCCCAGTGTTGCGCGCTCGTGCCGACGAAACCGATGGGCTTTTCAGAACCGGGAACGGTGATCTCGGCACCGGGCTCCGGGAGCCGGTTGACCGAGCCGTCGAGCAGCAGGCGAACCATCCGTCTCGGCGGGCGACCAACATTATTGACGCGCGCCACGGTCTCCTGGCCGGGGTAGCAGCCCTTGTCAAGGGCGGTTGCGTAGAGCCCGAGTTCGTTCGGGATGGTCTTGGCGTCTGTGTCGATGCCGATGCGCGGCAGCCCGGCGGCAATACGCAGAGCTTCGAACGCCCAGACCCCCGCGCTCGGCTCGTAAACACCGGGGGAGGCCAGCACGATGCGCCCGCCTTCAATCCCGTAGTCGATCTCGGGGCCTTTCGCCTCGGAGTTCGAACCGACCCAGAAAGCCTCTAGCTCGCTGTCTTTAATCTCGACCTTGGTCCAGAACTTCATGCGATTCAGAAAATCCAGCAGTGAGCTTGTCTCATCTGCCCAGATAAAAGTGGTCTCGCCGTCGTCAACCGCGTGCAGCCGGTGCATGATGCGGCCGTTGGCGTCGAGAACCAGCGCGCAACCCTGCTCGCCCTCGGCGAAAGTGCCGGTGGAAAGATTGCTCAGCCAGCCGCAGCGCTCCGGATCGGTCAGCTCAAGCACCCTGCGCCGACCGACGCCGTTCCCAAGCGCCACCACGCCATTTCCGGCAAGCAGCTCTCGCTGTTCTCGAAGCGGATTGCCGAAGTGCCAGATCAGGCCTTCGTCCAGCCCCTGATCGACCAGAACACTCATGCCCGTTGCAACCTGGCCCACATGAACGGCTGAAGTTTCTGGTCGGTGGTGGCTCGGTCGTAGGTCCACAGCAGATCGCCCTCAACCTGCCCGTAGAGGCGGTGCCCGCCGGTAACCTCCGGCTTCGCGGTGTTGGTGGAGGCAACCAGGTCGGTGGTCAACTCGATCTTGGCTCCGTCGATCTTGCCCGCCCAAACCTCGGCGCGACCCTCCGGGGCCGCGAGGACAACCTCAAGCTCCTTCTCATTAGGACGCCAGAAACCCGTCTCCATCGAGAGCGGAGCAACCGGCTTGCCGTCGGCGTCCACCTCGTAGGTCTGGGCGAGGTAGTGCAGGCTGTCCGAACCGTTATCAGCGAACTCGATCTGAATGCCGTACTCGAATTCTCCCTTGTCAGGCCAGTTTCCGTGGCCATTGCCGCGCCAAACGCCGATCAGCCAAGCCAGCGGCATCAAAGCCGGGTTCAAGTCGGACGGAATCGTAAACGCCATGCCTACTCCTTAGTTAAAGCCATGCGAACTATTTTTACTACCACCGCCAGGGCGCCCGCTGCGGCGCAACCAGCCCCGACCAACCCAACGATGAATGAAGCCATGGCCTACACACTACCCGCCTGGGCATAAGCTAAAAGCGTGAGAGTTGTTCTGCAGCGCGCGCAAAGCGCGAACGTAACCATCGACGGCAAAGAAGTTGGCAAGATCGACGCCCCAGGCCTTGTGCTGCTGGTCGGCATCACCCACGACGACACGGCAGCCATCACCAAACGCATGGCCGAAAAAGTCTGGAAGCTGCGCATTCTCGACGATGAGGTCTCCGCCAGCGACGTGAACGCGCCGATCCTGGCGGTCAGCCAGTTCACGCTCTACGCGAACACGCGCAAGGGCAGGCGACCGTCGTGGAATTTGGCCGCCCCAGGTGAAGTCAGCGAGCCGCTGTTCAACCAGTTCGTCGACGACCTTCGCGGCCTCGGCGCCCACGTCGAAACCGGCGAATTCGGCGCCAACATGCAAGTTTCCCTGGTCAACGACGGCCCGGTCACAATACTTCTCGATTCCGCCGACTGGGGTTCGCGAAACTAGCAGGGGTGCGAACCTAAAAAACGCCTGGTGCGATTTAGAACTTGCCGAAATGACGTAGCGTTGAATGCGTGATCGTTATTGAGCATACGGGTTTCTTTTCAAGTGGCTATCCGCAGAAAATCCTCGAGCTAGCCGCCCAGTCTAAAGACGCCGATGGCGTCGGCCCGCTAAACGAAGCTGCCCAACTGGCGCTGACCTCCGACTGGTCGTGCGCCAGTCACCTGCTGGCCCTCGACGACGACAGCCAGGAGCTGCTCGGCTACGGCCAGTTCGACCCCCGCGACGCCTCGGCGCAGTTCTTCATCGCCCCAGACCATCGCGGCCAAGGGCTTGGCAGCCAGCTGCTCAAGCAGATCATGATCCGCTACCGCCCAGCCACCTGCTGGTCGTTCGGCACCCTCGAGCCCGCCCGCAGAATCGCAGAGAAGTTAGGCTTCGCCAACACCCGCCAACTTCTGCTGATGGGCCGCGAACTCCACGAGATCCCGCACACCGAAGTGCCCGAGGGTTTCACGATCGACACATACAAGAATACCGATCTGACTAGGCTTGTTGAGGTCAACGCGCAGGCATTCAGGGATCATCCGGAGCAGGGCGCGATGACCATCACGGACTTCCGTAGCCGTTTTTCCGAGGACTGGTTCGATCCGGAAAGCCTGCTAGTGGCCAGGGACGCCAGTGGCACGCTAGTCGGTTTCCACTGGATCAAGATCGAGGCAGAGAGCCCCCAAGAAGCAGAGGTTTACGTCATCTGCGTGGATCCCGAGCACGAGGGCAAGGGGCTGGGACGGGCGCTGTTGCTATCCGGACTACGGCGGATGGTTGAGCGCGGCGCGAAAACCGCTAAATTGTTTGTAGAGGCCGCCAACGAGCGAGTCGTAGAGCTCTACAAGAACTCGGGATTCACCACGCTCAATGTGGATAGCTCATACAGCGCTCCTGAAGAATCCGAAGACCCCGAAGCAAGGACGGAAGGCGACAGCGTGACCGAAGATCCGTTAACCACCGAGCTACCCGAAGACTGCTACACCGACCGTGAACTCAGCTGGCTGGAGTTCAACAACCGGGTGCTCGACCTCGCCAAGGACGCCCCGCGCACGCCACTGCTCGAGCGCGTCCAGTTCTGCGGCATCTTCAGCTCCAACTTGGATGAATTCTTCATGGTTCGCGTCGCCGGCCTGAAGCGCCGAATCGACGCTGGCGTTGCGGTCAAATCCGCAGCCGGCATCACCCCGCGCGATCTACACGACGCCATCCTTAGCCGCACCCACGAGCTGGTGGGCGAGCAGGCCCGCGTCTTTAACGAGGAGTTGCGTCCGGAACTCGAGGCCGAGGGCATCAAGATCCTAAAGTGGGACGAACTATCCCTAGAGGAGCAGGAGGATATGCACGCGGTCTTCACCGAGCGCGTCTTCCCGATTCTGACGCCGCTCGCGGTCGACCAGAGCCACCCGTTCCCGTACATCTCCGGCCTGTCACTGAACCTCGGTGTACTGCTGCGAAACCCTGAATCCGGCACCGAGCAGTTCGCCCGCATCAAGGTGCCGGCCAACCTCGACCGCTTCATGCAGGTTGCCCCCGGCCGTTTCCTGCCGCTCGAAGAACTGCTCAGCCAACACCTGAATGTCATCTTCGGGGGCATGGAGATTCTGCAGTCGGTGACCTTCCGCGTCACGCGCAACGAGGACGTCGAGATGGAAGAGGACGATGCCGAGAACATCCTCACCGCCCTCGAGAAAGAGTTGCTGCGCCGCAAGGTCGGCCGCCCACCCGTGCGCCTAGAGGTTGAGGACGACATCGACGAGAAGATGCTCGACATGCTCGTCCAGGAGCTGAACGTCTCCGAGAAGGAGGTTTTCAAGCTGCCGGCCCCGCTGGACATGACTGGGCTCGGCGACCTGTGCGACATCGACCGCGAGGACCTCAAATACCCAGGCTTCCTGCCCAAGACCCACCCGGATCTGGCCGAGATCGAAACCAGCAACCCGGCCGACATCTTCACCCAGATCCGCAAGCACGACGTGCTGCTGCAGCACCCGTACGACTCTTTCGCCACCTCAGTCGAGCGACTCATCGAGCAGGCCGCAAGCGACCCGAAGGTGCTCGCCATCAAGCAGACGCTGTACCGCACTAGCGGCGACTCACCGATCATCGACGCCCTGATCGAGGCAGCAAAGGCCGGCAAGCAGGTGCTCGCGGTGGTCGAGATCAAGGCGCGTTTCGACGAGCAGGCCAACATCAAGTGGGCCAGAAAACTAGAGAAGTACGGCGTCCACGTGGTTTACGGCATGGTTGGCCTGAAGACCCATTGCAAACTGATGCTTATCGTTCGCGACGAGGGTAAATACGGCCTGCGCCGCTACGCCCACATCGGTACGGGCAACTACAACTCCAAGACCGCCCGCCAGTACGAGGACATGGGTCTGCTGACCTGCAACCCGATCATCACCGACGACGTCGCCAGGCTGTTCAACCACCTATCGGGCATGACCCAGGAGAACCACTACCGCAGGCTGCTGGTGGCCCCGGAGGGCATCCGCACCGGGCTGATCGGGCGAATCAACGGCGAGATCGCAAACGCTCTCGACGGCAAGCCTGCCCGAATCCGCATCAAGGTCAACTCCGTGGTCGACGAGGCCATCACCGACGCGCTCTACCGCGCCTCGCAGGCGGGTGTCAAGGTGCAGATGTGGGTGCGCGGCATCTGCGCGGTTCGTCCCGGAGTGCCCGGCCTGAGCGAGAACATTCAGATCATCTCGGTGCTCGGCCGCTACCTAGAGCACTCTCGCGTCTACTGGTTCGAGAACGGTGGCAAGCCGATCGTCGGAATAGGTTCTGCTGACCTCATGCACCGCAACCTTGACCGCCGCGTCGAGGCAATCGTGGGCATCAGCAACCCGCGCCACATCGCCCAAATCGACGACATGCTCAACGTCGCCTTCGACGACAACACCGTGCAATGGCGACTGCACGATCAAGAGTATGAAGTGAGCATTTACAACGAGGACGGCACCCCCAAGATGCACATTCAGGATTACCTGATCAACGCCACCAAAGAGCGCACCCGCCGCAAGAAGTAGTGGACTCAGGTAAGTTCAAAGAAAGGCTAAGGGGCGAAAATGGCTAAGACTTCCAGGTCGTCAGGCGCGGTTGTGCTGCGCGGAAAAGGCGAGGACTGCGAAGTCCTGGTGGTACACAGGCCGCGCTATGACGATTGGAGCCTGCCCAAGGGACACGTCGACGAGGCCGAGCCCGACGCCGTGACTGCCGTGCGCGAGACGCTAGAAGAAACCGGCTACAAGATTCGGCTGGTAGCGCCGCTCAGCGCTATCCGCTATCAGGTCAAGAAGCGCTCCAAGGTGGTCACCTGGTGGCTGGGGGAGTTGGCCGACGAGACCCCGGTCGAAGAGCACGACGACGAGACCGACAAGATCGAGTGGTGGCCGATTGGCAAGGCCATTCGCAAGCTAACTTATGTCGACGACGTCAAGGTGCTGGTCGAGGGCGTACGCGCGCCCAGGCAAATTCCGTTCCTGATTGTTCGCCACGCCAAGGCGCTGGGTCGCAAGAATTGGGACGGAAAAGACATCAAGCGTCCGCTGACCAAGCGCGGCGATAGGCAATCGGCCGAGCTCGCCAAATTGTTGCAGGCATTCGGCATCGCGACGCTGGCCAGTTCGTCGGCTGAGCGCTGCATTGCAACCCTGCGTCCCTACGCTGAGAAGCAGGGCATCAAGATCGACGCCTATGACGATCTGACCGAGCCCTCTTTCGAGAAGGATCCGCGCGCAGCTGAATGGGCGATGAGCCAGATTCGTGGCCGGGCGCTGGACAGCAAGCTGCCCACAGCGGTTTGCGGGCATAGGCCGGTGTTGCCAACCATGATCGAATACGTCGGGCTCGAGGTAGACCACACTTTGGAGCCCGCTGAGGTGCTATCCCTCAGCCTCGATAAGCAGGGTCAGGCGCTCGAGCCGCTGCACATGCCCCCGGAAATCTGAAAAGACGCGGGTCTCGAGACTCAATCGTTATCTAAAACACCAATAAAACGCCATGAGTTAACCGTTCGTTAACCTTCTGTGGGTTTTCTGGTTAGAAGCGCTCGTTAGCTTATGTGGTGTTGGGCAAACGCTTACCACTGCTAAAAGCAGCATGCTTGACTCGAAAATCCTGGAGGATTCGTGAAGACTTTGCGTAAAGGTGCGGCTGTTGCAGCTGCCTTGGCTTTTTCTCTGACCATCACCGCTTGTGGTTCCAATGGCGAGTCCACCGACGCCCCGGGCGCTGATTCCAGCCTCTCCGGTGACCTGCATGGCCAGGGTGCCAGCTCGATGGGCGCAGCCCAGGAAACCTGGATCTCTGACTTCCAGTCCGCCAACCCGAAAGTCACCGTCAACTACGCTCCTGAAGGTTCCAGCGCCGGCATCAAGGCTATGACTGAGGGCAGCGCGGACTTCGGCGGCTCGGACGCCTACATGGACGACGAGAAAATGGCTCAGACCCACCCGAACTGTGGTGAGGGCGGCGTCATCAACCTGCCGGTCTACATCTCCCCGATCGCCATCGCCTACAACCTCGAGGGCGTCGACGAGCTCAACCTGACCGCTGACGTCATCGCTAAGATCTTCAAGGGTGACATCAACAAGTGGAACGATCCGGCTATCGCCGAACTGAACTCTGGCGTTGAGCTGCCCGACCTGGCCATCACACCGGTACACCGTGGCGACGGCTCCGGCACCACCGAGAACTTCACCGACACCCTGTCGAAGGTTGCTCCGGACGTTTGGACCTACGAGCCCTCCAAGGAATGGCCGGCAGAGCTGAACAACGGTGAGGCAGCCCAGAAGACCAACGGCGTTGCCTCCGCTCTTTCCAGCGGTAAGGGCTACATCGGCTACATCGACGCCTCCGGTGTCACCAAAGAGCTGAAGACCGTTAACTACGCTCCGAAGGCTGGCGGCGAGTTCGTTGGCGCCACCGCTGAGGACGCAGCGAAGGTCGTCGAGAACTCCAAGAAGGTTGATGGTCGCGCCGAGAACGACTACTCGATCGATCTCGACCGCAACGCAGCCGGTTACCCGTTCGTTCTGATCGCTTACGCGATGGCTTGCCAGACCTACACCGATGCTTCCACCGGTGAACTGGTCAACGCTTACCTGAGCTACGTGGTCTCCGAGGAAGGCCAGCAGGCCGCCCACGACGAGGTCATGTCGGCTCCGCTGAGCGGCACACTTGCTGAGAACGTCCGCAAGGCCGCCGCAAGCATCAAGTAAAACTACATAGTCGCTGGCCCGACGCCTCTGCAAAGGGGGTCGGGTCTGGCGCGTGTAAACCATCGCGCCACCACAGATATTGTCTCCTCGCAGAAAGCGATATATCTCATGTCAGCTCCAGTAAAAGAGATGGAGCCGTCTTCGACGGAAGACTCGCTGATCAGTGATCGCGGGCATGCCGGCGACGCCATTTTCAAGGGCGTCTCGGTTGGTTCCGGATTGCTAATTCTGGGTATTTTGGCGGCGGTAGCTATCTTCCTGCTCGCGGAAGCCATGCCGGCTTTCACGACGGCCGAAGATAAGCTGCCCAACGGCAACACTCTGGTGTACGTGCTGCCTTTCCTGTTCGGCACGGTCTGGTCGTCGTTCTTGGCTCTGCTAATCGCGGTTCCGGTTGCGGTTGGTATTGCGCTGTTCATCTCGCACTACGCGCCGAAGAGGCTATCGACCCCGGTGGCTTTCGTCATCGACCTGCTGGCCGCAGTTCCCTCGGTTGTATTCGGCCTGTGGGGCATCATGACGCTAGCGCCGATCATGGTTCCCATCTACACCTGGTTGAACAAGCACCTGGGCTTCATCCCGCTTTTCTCCGGCACGGTAGCAACCAGTGGTCGCACGATGCTGACCGCCGCTCTGGTGCTGGCCATCATGATCCTGCCGATTATCACCTCGCTTTCGCGCGAGGTTTTCCTGCGCACTCCCAAGCTGCAGGAAGAGGCCTCGCTCGCCCTCGGCGCGACCCGCTGGGAAATGATCAGGCAGGTTGTTTTCCCGTTCGGCAGCTCCGGTATCGTCTCGGCGTCCATGCTGGGTCTTGGTCGCGCGCTCGGTGAGACGATGGCTGTGGCCATGGTTCTTTCGCCGGCCAACGTCATCAACTTCCAGCTGCTGACTAGCCGGAACCCAAACACTATTGCCGCGAATATCGCTAACACGTTCCCTGAGGCGAGCTCCCTGACGGTCTCGCAGCTGCTGGCAACCGGTCTCGTGCTGTTCGTGCTGACCTTCGTGGTCAACATGGCAGGCCGAGCGATTACCGGCAAGAAGTCCTCGGGTTCGGATAAGCCCAAGCATGCTGGAAAGAAGCAGAAGTGAGCACTCAACTCAAAGAGCGTCGCAATCTCGACGCTGAGAGCCTGACCGGCGGGCAGCTAAACAAGTGGGTTCCGCTGGCGTCCCTGGTCGTCTGCGTCGTCGTGATGACCGCGCTGATGGCCATGTTCGAGCCGGATGCCAAGATCTTCGGCCTGCTGGTTGGTGGCCTGGTCTCGGGCGGCATAGTTACCCTGGTAGTGATCTTCGGGCTCAGCTGGTCTGTTGAGGGTCGTCGCCGCGCGGTTAATCGAGTCATGTCGCTCGTCATTCTCGGCGCGTTCCTGCTGGCCTGTCTGCCGCTGGTGTCGATTCTGTTCACCACCATCACCAACGGCATGCATCGCTTCGATGTCGAATTCTTCACTGACACGATGCGCAACATTAAGCCGACCCAGGACACCGGCGGTGCGTTGCACGCCATCACCGGCACCCTGATCGTGACCGGCCTGGCCACCATCATCTCCGTGCCGATCGGCCTGTTCACCGCGATCTACCTGGTGGAATACGGCAAGGGAACCCTGAAGCGTGGCATCACCTTCCTGGTGGACGTCATGACGGGTATTCCGTCGATCGTCGCCGGTCTGTTCGCCTACTCGCTGTTCGTCCTGGTGCTCGGCCCATCCAAGTCGGGCCTGTCAGGCGCGATCGCGCTGTGCGTGCTGATGATTCCGTACATCGTGCGTAACTGTGAAGAGGTTATCCGCCTGGTTCCCGATAAGCTGCGCGAGGCGGCCTACGGACTGGGCGTAACCAAGTGGCGTACCATCGCCAAAATCGTATTGCCGACCTCGATCTCGGGTATCATCTCGGCAATCATCCTGGGCATCGCCCGAATCATCGGCGAAACCGCTCCACTGCTCATCACCATGGGCTACACCGCCAGCATGAATAGTAATCCGTTGCCAACGCCGGATAAGCCGATCAACAACATGACTGCGCTTCCGGTTATGGTTTACTACCAGTACATGCAGGCTCCGGGACGTGACCCGGACGCTTCTTACGCCCGTTCCTGGGCTGGCGCACTGGTGCTGGTTTTGATCGTTACGCTGTTAAACATCGCCGGACGTTGGGTGGCTAAGAAGTTCGCCCCCAAGATCAACCGCTGACCCTAGAAAGATATTGAGGACCAAAAAATGGCTAAGCGTATGGAACTCGTAGACCTCGACGTCTACTACGGTGACTTCAAGGCAGTTGAAGGGGTCAACATGGTGATCGAGCCTAATGCCGTCACCGCATTCATTGGCCCATCCGGCTGTGGCAAGTCAACTGTTCTTCGTTGCCTCGACCGCATGCTCGAGCTGACCCCTGGTGCCCACACCAAGGGTCAGGTGCTGCTTGACGACCAGGACATCTACGCGTCGAACGTTGACCCGGTTCGCGTTCGCCAGCAGATCGGCATGGTTTTTCAGCAGCCGAACCCGTTCCCGACCATGAGCATCCGCGACAACGTTCTTGCAGGTATCAAGCTGAACAGCCGCAGGATGCCTAAGAGCGAGCAGGACGATCTCGTGGAGCGGTCGCTGCGCGGCTCGAACCTGTGGAACGAGGTCAAGGATCGTCTCGACCTGCCTGGTAACGGCCTGTCGGGCGGTCAGCAGCAGCGTCTGTGCATCGCTCGTGCGATTGCGATTCAGCCCGCTGTGCTGCTGATGGACGAGCCCTGCTCGGCGCTCGACCCGATTTCGACCCTGGCGATCGAGGACTTGATCCACGAGCTGAAGGAGAACTACACGGTGGTCATCGTGACGCACAACATGCAGCAGGCATCGCGCGTCTCGGACAAGACCGGCTTCTTCAACATCGAGGGTACCGGCAAGCCCGGTCACCTGGTGGAATTCGACCAGACGGAGAAGATCTTCACTAATCCGTCGCAGCCGGAAACCGAACGCTACATCACAGGACAGTTCGGTTAAATAGACCATGAAAATAGCGGGTGAGGAAATTTTCCTCCCCGCTATTTTTATGCAACATCTTCACTGAAAACAGAAAATGACATATTTTTACGAACAAACAAGTTCCGTAATGCTTGAGTTGAATAACAAGTCATGAAAGGAGAAACAATGGCGCAGCTAGACATTAAAAAGGCCCTCGACGAGATCGCCGAGTGGCAGGAGGAGAGTTACGTCCACCTGCACAAGACCCCGGAACTATCTATGCACGAGACCGAGACCTGCGAGTTCATCGCCGGTCAGCTGGAATCGTTTGGCTACGAGGTTCAGCACATCGGCGGCGGCGTGGTTGGCGTCCTGGCCAACGGCGAAGGCCCCACCGTGCTGTTCAGGGCCGACATTGACGGCCTGCCCGTCAAGGAGAATACCGGCCTGGAATACGCCTCGACCATGACCCGCAAGGACGATGCGGGCAACGAGGTTCCGGTCATGCACGCTTGCGGTCACGACTTCCACATCATGGCTGGCTTGGGCGCGGCTAGGATTTTCTCCGAGAACAAGGACGCCTGGAAGGGCACCCATATCGCGCTTTTCCAGCCCGGTGAAGAGACCGCTGCTGGCGCGAGGTCGATGGTCGACGACGGCCTGGTAGACAAGCTGCCTAAGCCGGACGTTGCTCTCGGCCAGCACGTGCTAGCTGGCCCGATGGTCTCCGGCCAGGTCGGCACCCATGCGGGTCCGATCCTATCGACGGGTGCTTCCATCAAAGTGACCCTGCACGGCAAGGGCTCGCACGGCTCGATGCCGCACCTGGGCGTTGACCCGGTAGTGCTCGCCTCCTCGATCGTGCTGCGCCTGCAGACCATCGTCTCCCGCGAGATCAACCCGTTCAACATGGGCGTGCTGACCGTTGGCTCGCTGCAGGCCGGCTCGAAGTCGAACATCATTCCGGACTCGGCAACCCTGCTGATCAATATCCGCGCTTACGACATGGGCGTTCGCGAGCAGTTACTTGACGGCATCAAGCGCATCGTCACCGCCGAGTGCGAGGCCGCTAACTGCCCGAAGGAGCCGGAGTTCGAGATCTACGACTCCTACCCGCTGACCGACAACAACGCTGAGGTGACCGCCAAGGTGACCGAGGCTTTTGTCGAGCACTTCGGCGAGGAGGATGTCCTCGACTGCGGCGAGGTCTCGGCTTCCGAGGACTTCAGCTTCATCCCGGATGCCTTCGGCATCGACTACACCTACTGGGGCTTCGGCGGCTTTGCGAAGGGCACCCAGGCATATCCAAACCACAATCCCGCGTTCGGCCCGGTGATGCAGCCGACCCTGCGCACGGGCACCGAAGCGGCGATCGTCGCCTGCTTGGCTTGGCTGAAAGGCTAATTCATGGAAACAAAGCAATATCAAGGTACAGAAAAACTGCTGTGGGGCATCGTCCTCGCGGTCGTGACTTTCTGGTTGTTCGCCGGCACTGCGGCGACCGTGGCGCCGAACATTATGCAGAGTATCGGCACCGACAACATCGACGCGGCTGGCATGAACCTGGCCGTCTCGATCACAGGCCTGTTCTCGGGTCTGTTCATGGTTCTGATGGGCGGTCTGGCCGACAAGATCGGCCGCGTAAAGATCACGCTGGTCGGCATCGTGCTGAACGCGCTCGGCTCGCTGCTGATCGTCTTCGCTGCTGGCCCGATCGCGCTGCCGCTGCTGCTCGTCGGCCGTGCCATTCAGGGTCTCGGCGCCGCCTGCATCATGCCGGCCTCTATGGCTCTGGTTAAGGCTTACTGGGATGGCCCAGCACGTCAGCGCGCCGTTTCGATGTGGTCGATCGGTTCGTGGGGTGGCTCCGGCCTCGCCGCGATCTTCGGCGGCACCGTCGTCAAGTTCGTAGGCTGGCAGGGCATCTTCTACGCCTCGATCGTCATCTCGATCGTCTCGTTCCTGATGATCATGGGCACCCCGGAGAACAAGGTTGAGGACACCGGCCAGCGCAAGAAGTTCGACGCTGTCGGTCTGCTGCTGTTCGTCATCGGCACCCTTGGCCTGATGGTCGTGCTGCTCTACGGCTCCAAGCTCGGCTGGGCCAGCCCGACCACTCTCGGCCTCGCCGTGATGGCCATCGTCGCCTACGGCATCTTCATCTACTGGGAGCGCAAGCAGTCCAACCCATTCATCGACTTTGCGCTGTTCAAGAACACCACTTTCACGGGTGCGACGATCTCGAACTTCCTAGTCAACGGCACCATCGGAATGTTGATCATCAGCCAGCAGGTTATTCAGCTGGCCGGCCACAAGGCCAACGGTGATCTCTACACGCCGTTCGACGCCGGTCTGCTCTCGCTTGGCTACGGCATCTGCATCATCGCGTTCATCCGTATCGGCGAGAAGCTGCTGCAGAGGTTCGGTCCTCGTAAACCGATGATCTGGGGCTGCCTGATCACCATCGTCTCCTGCGTGCTGCTGATGATGACTCACCTGCTGATCGGCCAGTACGTGATCATGGCGATCATCGCCTACTGCCTCTTCGGCCTAGGCCTGGCGTTCTACGCGACCCCGTCCACCGACGCCGCGCTGTCCAACCTGCCTGCCGACCAAGCCGGTTCCGGTTCGGGCATCTACAAGATGGCTTCGTCGCTGGGTGGCGCCATCGGTACCGCCATTTCGCTGGCCGTCTTCTACGGCCTGCAGGGCAGTAAGGTTCCGGACTTGATCGGTATGCAGGGTCGTAGCGACAACGTCTCCCTGCGTCTGGCCGCGATGGTCGCGCTCGGCGTCTCGCTGGTCTTCCTGCTGGCGGCGATCGTCTCGATCACTACCACTGTCCCGAAGGGCGGCGGCTCTGCAAACGGCCCGCAGGAAGAGTCTCCTGCTCCGGAACCGCAGCCGACTCCGGACGCTGAGCGCAACGAAATTCTCGTTGAGCTGAGCAAACTGTCCATCGGCGAGCTTCGAGAGATTCAGGAAGCGATCAAGAAATAGCTAAAAACCAAAATGTGGGCTTTATCGAAAAAGATAAAGCCCACATTTTTTGTTTTAAGTTAGTTGACGGCCTCGATGGCGTCGAGGGTAGCGAGCACGGCCTCGGCGGCCTCGCGGCCCTTGTCCTCGGCCGAACCGGGCAGGCCAGCCCGGTCGATGGCCTCCTGCTCGGTGTTGCAGGTCAGCACGCCGAAGCCAATGGGCTTGCCGGTGTTCACCATCACCTGAACCAGGCCCTGGGTCGCGCCCTCGCAGACGTAGTCGAAGTGCGGGGTGCCGCCGCGCACCACCACGCCGAGCGCGATCAGCGCGTCGAACTTGTCGGCAAGGCGAGCGCAGGCCACCGGCAGCTCGAAGGTGCCGGGGACGCGAACGACGGTGACCTCGGCGCCAGCCTCAGACAGGGTCTGTTCTGCGCGCTCGGTGAGCGAATCCGTCACCTCCGAGTACCACAGCGAGGCCACGATGCAGACCTTACGGCCCGTGCCGTCGACGGTGATTTTGGGTAGCCCTTCTTTAGACATTTACGCCTCCTTAGGCTTCAGCTCGGACGGCAACCGGTGGCCCATCCGATCTCGTTTGGTGGATAGATATTTGGCGTTCTCTACGGTGATTCCGGTGATGATCGGGCGCGACTTGGTGACCTCGATGCCCAGGGCAGAAAGTTCCTCGGCCTTCTCAGGATTGTTGGTGAGCAACTCGATGGCCTCAATGCCCAGATCCTGCAGAATCGCGACGGCGGCGCCGTACTCGCGGGCGTCGACGGGCATGCCGAGCAGGGTTTGCGCGTCGACGGTGTCGGCTCCGTTATCCTGCAGGCTGTAGGCCTCTAGCTTGCTCATCAGCCCGACTCCGCGGCCCTCGTGACCGCGCAGGTAGATCAGCACGCCGCCTTCCTTCGCGATGATTTCTTGGGACAGCGCGAGCTGTTCGCCGCAGTCGCAGCGCAGCGATCCGAGAGCGTCGCCGGTCAGGCACTCAGAGTGAACACGCACGACGGCCTTCTTGCCCGGCTCACCGCCGATCAGCGCGATGTGGCTGGAGCCCGTGCGCAAGTCGCGGTAGCCGCGCATCTTGAACCTGCCGAATTGGGTGGGCAGCAATGTCTCGGCCACGAGTTCGACGCGGTCGTAGCGCTCGCGCCATTTCTCCAGTTCTTCGATGGTCACCACCGCAAGATCCATCTGCTCGCCCAACGCCAGCACATCGGGGGTGCGCATCATCCGCCCGTCGTCGTGAACCAGCTCGCCGATCGCTCCCACCGGGGGCAGGCCTGCGAGACGGCAGAGGTCAACCGTGGCCTCTGTGTGGCCGCGCCTCGTGAAGACGCCGCCCTCGCGGCTGCGCAGTGGCAGGATGTGGCCGGGACGAATGATCGATGCCGGGGTGGCGTTTGGGTCGGCCAGCGCGCGCAGGGTGGTGGCGCGATCGGCCGCACTGATACCAGTGGTGACGCCCTCGGCAGCGTCGCAAGAGAGCGTATATGCGGTCTGCTTCGGATCCTGGTTGTCGGCGACCATCAGCGGCAATCCGAGCTTGTCAGCAATCGAATCAGGCATCGGCGCGCAGATATAGCCGGAAGTCTGGCGAACCATCCAGGCCACCCATTCGGGAGCGGCATCGAGAGCGGGCAGTACCGCGTCGCCCTCGTTCTCGCGATCCTGATCATCCAAAACCAGCACCGGACGGCCAGCGCGCAGCTGCTCGAAAGCCGATTCGATGGTGGCGAAGCCGTCCACTTTTTCTATTTCAGGGTGCATCATTTGCCTTCGTTGAGTCGTTCCAAGTAAGTGACGATGTATTTGCCGATCATGTCGGCCTCCAGATTCACGCTCGTGCCCACCGGGGTTTGGCCGAGAGTCGTGGCGGAGAGCGTCGCCGGGATCAGGGAGACCGTGAAGCCGTCGGCAAGCACGTCTACGACGGTCAGCGAGACGCCGGAGACCGTCACCGAGCCCTTCGGCACCAGGTAGCGCAGGAAATCGGTGTCCGCGGAAAACCTGACCAACTCCCAGTCCTCGCCGGGGGTGCGTTCGGCCACTTTGCCGAGCGCCTCGACGTGGCCTGAAACGATGTGGCCGCCCAGGCGGGCGTTGGCGGCCATCGCGCGCTCCAGGTTCACTTTGCTGCCGGGCTCGCACTCGCCGAGCATGGTCAGGCGTAGGGTCTCATTCATCACGTCTGCGGTGAAGACGTCGCCGTCCAGCTCGACGACGGTCAGGCAGACGCCGTTGACCGCGATCGAACAGCCCAGGGCGGCGTCGGAAGTGGCGATCGGGCCGCGCACGCTCAGCCGCATGGATTCCGCGCCTTTCTGCACGGCTACGACCTCGCCGATCTCTTCTACGATTCCGGTAAACATGGTTTCCTATCTTGGTGTCAAAATGATTCGGACGTCATCGTCGAGCTGCTCGACGCTTGAAATGTGAAGTCTTTTGATTTGGCTCATCGTGGTGATGCCCAGATCCCCGATCAGCGGCCTGCCCGCGCCCAGCAGCGAGGCCGAGACGTAGCAGATTACTTCGTCGATCAGGCCGCGAGCCATGAAAGATGCGGCAAGGTTTGCTCCGCCCTCCAACCAGACGTGGTGTACACCCCGCTCGGTTAGCTCTGTCAGACCCTCATCGATGCAGGAGAAGAAGAGCGTCGGGGCCTCGGGCGAGCGGACGTTGAAATCAGCCGGTATCGCACGCGAGCCGAAAATCGCCCGGATGGGTTGGCGCTTTGCCAGGCTGCCGTCCGCAAGTCGCGTAGTCAGGCGCGGGTTATCGGCCATGACGGTTCCGGTGCCAACCGCGATCGCTCCCGCGCTGGCCCTTCTAGCGTGGACGTCTGCGCGTGCCGCCTCGCCTGTTACCCACTGCGAGGTGCCGTCGAGGGCGCTGGTTCGGCCGTCCAGGGTGGCGGCCACCTTCCAGGTGACGAAGGGGCGGGCGTTGAGGTACGAGAACGTCCAGTAGCGATTCACTTGCTCGGCATGCTCGGCCAGCAGGCCGCCGGCAACCTCGATGCCAGCCCCTCTTAGTGTCCGGGCGCCTCCGGTTGCGGCAGGGTTGGGGTCTGCCTGGGCATAGACCACGCGCTCAACCCCGGCATCGATCAAGGCCTGGGCACAGGGGCCGGTGCGTCCAGTGTGGTTGCACGGCTCAAGGCTGACGTAGGCGGTCGCGCCGGCCACCTGGCCGGCCTCCTTCAGCGCGGCGACCTCGGCGTGATCCGTGCCGGCACCCGCGTGCCAGCCCTCGCCAAGCACGCGTCCGTCTTTCGCCAAGACGCAACCGACGCGCGGATTTGGGTCGGCCTGCGGTCCCCGAGACGCCAGCTCGATGGCTCGGGACATGAAAGCATGATCTTGGGCAGAGAAGGGCGAGTGCCTCGTTTGATCGTTCAAGTTGGCCCCTTTCTGCCGAGTGGCTCGGGGCATACGATGCGGTAGACCCATCAGGGTCTGGTGCGCCTCCCATCCGGACTTTAACCGTCGGTTCCGGATTCCCACCGGATCGGCCTGCTAGCGCAGGTTCGCGGACTATCACCGCCGGCTCAGAGTTTCACTGACCCCGGGCACAGCATTAATTGAACCACGTGAGATGAGCGTTATCAACCGATAATCGTTAGTCGACCAACAGAAGTCCTAGTTTGACGAATGGGACAAAGATCCAGCGCTATCCGAATCGACGAGTCTGCTATTTCTAGGGAAAATTAAAAAAACCGTAAACGCTAAGACAACAAAAGAAAACTCTCTGCTACAAGAAACAAATTCTGCTGAGGTTGCTCGGCTTTCCGGTTAAAAGCGTTATAGGCTGCCGATTAAAGGCACGGTTGGGTGTTTTTAAGCGCACCAGGCTGCCTTGAATAAAAGTCATAATTAATCGAGGTTTTCTGCCGCTGGCGCCCAAATTTTTTCGGTGGTGGTTGGTGGAATCACCCGCCCTGTGCTGGCCGCGTTGGGACAGATATATCCCAGCCGGTTGCAACCGAAAAGATTGGTTTCGAAGTTGTGAGTACGCAGAAAATTTCTTCTTCAGAAGCTCTGCCCAAGGTCGGCGCAAAAGAGCTTATTGGCATTGTTTGTTCCTTGGCCACTTTCTGGCTTTGCGGCCAGACTTTTCTTAATCTAGGGCCTACAGTAGGCGCAGAGCTGTCGATCAGTTCCGGCGTGATGAACATCATCGTCTCGCTGGCCTCTCTGGTTTGCGGCATGTTTATCGTCATGTGGGGTGCGATCGGCGATAGATGGGGCAGGGTGAAGACGATTGTCCTAGCAAACATTCTGGCCATCATCGGCTCCCTGCTGATCGCTTTTGTCTTCGGACCTCCCGCCATCGCCACCACCATGCTCATCGCCGGACGAGTGCTGCAGGGCATGTCGACCGGCGCCGCGATGACGGCCGGGTTGAGCCTGATCAACACCTACTGGCAAGGCGAGGCGCGCGCCACCGCGCTATCAATTTTCTCCATGGGCACCTTCGGCGGCATGTCGCTGTCGTCCGTGTTCGGCGGCGTCGTCAACGGCGCTCTCGGCTGGCGGGCGATCTTCATCTTCGCTGCGGTGCTTGGTGCAATCGGCATTCTGCTGCTGCGCAGCGTCCCCGAATCCGCTCCGCACGCTGGCAACCCATCATCGATCGACCTGATGGGCACCGCGCTGCTGGCCCTAACCATGGTGTCTTTCCAGCTGATCCTCACCCAGGGTGCGAACTGGGGCTGGACCAGCTTCATCACCCTCGCGATGATCGCCACCTTCATCATCTCGATCATCGGCTTCGTCTTCCAGGAGCAGCGCGCTGAGGCTCCGCTGATCGACTTCAAGGTCTTCCGCAACAAGGAATTCACCGGAGCCGTGCTGGCTAACTTCTGCGTGACCGCCTCCGCTGGCCTGATCACCGTGGCGCTGTGGGTGCTGCAGGGCGCGGGCGGAATGACCGCAACCACATCCGGCTATCTCACCTTGTCGTACGCGGTCGTGCTGCTGGCATTCATCCGCGTGGGTGAAAAGATGATGAACGCTAAGGGCAGGCGCCTGCCCATGATGATCGGCACCGCGCTGGTCTTCATCTCCATCGTCATGCTTTCCTTGACCAACACCATGCAGAACACCTACGTGATTTTGGGCGTGATCGCGTTCGGCATCTACGGCCTCGGCCTGGCACTGTTCGCGACGCCTGCCACCAGCACCGCTATGGGCTCGCTGCCTTCCGACCAGATTGGTGTCGGCGGCGGTGTCTTCAAGATGGCATCATCGCTCGGCTCGGCCATCGGCATCGCCATCAGCTCGACGGTCTTCACCATGCTGCAGACCTCCGGCACGCACGTGGTCGGCGCATTTATCGAATACTCCGGACGCCAGTCCAACTTGGCCGTGCGCGAAGCCGGTACCGTGGCGCTGCTGGTGCTCTCACTGTTCGCGATTCTGGCGTTCGTCGTCGTCTTCATAACCGTGGGAAAGAAGAAGGCTCCTGCAAATAAGTAACAAATTCTAAGCAGCAGGACGCGGGACGCCGATAAATCTGGCGCCCGGCGTCCTGTTTGCTGGGCGAGAAAATTCGGGGGGGGGCGGGGCATCCGAGATGTGTCAGGCATCTACCCGATTTAGATTCTTGCGATGCTGCCAGTCATCCGGCCAGCGGGCCGCATTCCTCTCTCGGGCCGGCGTAGTCGGGGTTGCGCAGCAGCACGGCGTCCCCCTCGCGGGCGATCTCCTCGTAGCCGTCCTGAATGGCCTTGTCGTATTCGCCTTGGGCGCTCATGTGCGTGAAGACTGGGTGCGGGTGTTCGGCCATGTGAAGCACGATGAAGTCCGGCTCGGGGGCCTCAATGCCGGGCACGGTGACGCGATTGCTCTTGGTGAGGTGTGGAATGTAACGGTCGGAGGCGGTGATGCAGGTGTTAGCAGGAATCTGGCTGATCACCTGCTTCTTCTGCTCCACCTGGGCGTTGACCTCGGACTTGTCACCGAGCATCGTCCCCAGCGGGAACATCTGCTTGTAGACGCCCGCGCTGAGCACACATTCGGCGGCCAGGATGACTGCCGCGACCAGGCCCATGACCCTCATCTCGTTGCGTTTTTCCAGGATCCTGCCGGCCGCGCTGATCGCGGCGATCGTGAAGATCGTCCAGACGGGCGCGTTGTAGTGGAATTCCGTGGTCCACAGGGCCTCGCGATCTGCCAGGAAGCGTTGCAGCAGCAGCGGCAGCGCCACCAGGCTGAATTTCGAAAACAACGGCAGGAAAGCCAGCGGAATCAGCAGCGCCAGCATCGTGATCGTCTTGTCGGCAGGCCAGAAGACCGCCTTCAGAATGGCCAGCGGCCCCTGCTCCAGGACGCTGTACTGCCAGTATCCGAAGCCGCTGCCCAGCGCGGGCACGATCACGCGCACCACTAGGAAGAATGCGGCTAGACCGAGCGCTGACAGGCCGAGACCGGGCAGCCGGGGGCGACGCATGAAGCGCACGAAACCAAGCATGAAGACGCATGCCCCCATGTCCTCGCGAACAAGCAGGAGCAACAGGCAGGCTACCAGGAGCTGACCGTCGCGGGGGCGTTCCTCGTCGAGCGCCAAGCCAGCCCACGCCAGCAGCGGCAGCGCGAATGCGACCTCGTGGAAATCGAAATCGACCATGCCCTGCAGCGGCCAGCCTAGAGCGTAGATGGCAGTGACCAGGACGGCCAGCGGTCCTGGCAGTTTTCTGTCGGCAAATAGCCAGATCAGCCAGATCGAAATGCCGATCAGCACGGTCTGGGCGACCAACAGCACTATGGGGTCGTCCCAGATCCAGTAGAACGGGGCCAGGATGGCCAGGATCGGGTGGAAGTGGTCGCCAAGCAGATTGAAGTCGACGCCCTTCAGCGGCGCGAGCGGAGCCATGAACTTCGCGTAGTGGCGAACCGCCTGGTCGAAAATGCCGAGGTCGTAGCCGGCGGTCTGGAACTGCTCGTGGCGCGTTATCGAAAGTGTGCCGTAAGCGAGCATAGAAAATGCGACGATTAGAGCGGGCACCAAACCCGACCAGCGAAACCTCATGCGCCAATCATAGATAAAGCCGAATATTCGCAGAAAGAGGGACACAGCAAGAATGGGCTACAAGCGGGTTTAGTGGCTGGTTAAACTAGATGGCAACACCGACTTGGAGGTAAAATGAGCGAATCAAACCAGCCCACCCCGTTGACGTCACCAGCTGATCTGACGCTCTCCGCGCCAGAGGCGCCGCAGCCTGTCGCTGCTGAGCAGGCCAGCTCGATTGCGCCTCCAGTGGACGAGGCCAAGAAACCCGAGCTGGATCGAAAGGTAGATGCGTTCGTCGACTCGCTATTTGACGAGCAGATCGGCAGCCCCGCCTTTTCCGCGAAAGCCGATGCAGTGCGCGCGATGGGTGACGCTGACATCAGGAACGCCGCTGAGGCCTCGAACCGACTGCTAGACACCCCGATCAACGAGATCAATAACGGAGGGATTAGTGAGGTCAGCCAGGTCGGGCAGAGCCTGGTGGAGCTGCGTCGAGCGGTCGAGCAGCTTGATCCGGCGGCCGTCACCAAGCCCAAGCGCAAGATCTTCGGCCTCATCCCCGTGGGGCAGAAGGTCGAGGACTATTTCCGCAAGTACCAGTCGAGCCAGCAACACCTGAACGCGATCTTGCATTCGCTGCGCTCGGGCCAGGACGAGCTGACCCGCGACAACGCCAGCCTGAACATGGAGAAGGTGCAGATGTGGGAGACGATGGAGCGTCTCAACCAGTACATCTACATGGCCGGCCAGCTTGACGAGCAGGTGAGCGCGAAGATCGAGGAACTCAAACGCATCGACCCGGCGAGGGCAGACACGCTGAACAAGGACGTGCTTTTCTACGTGCGTCAGAAGCGCCAGGATCTGATGACGCAGCTGGCCGTCTCTATCCAGGGTTATCTGTCGATCGACATCATCATCAAGAACAACATCGAGTTGATAAAGGGCGTGGATCGGGCGTCCACGACGACGGTGTCTGCGCTGCGCACGGCCGTGCTGGTCTCGCAGGCGCTGGGCAACCAGAAGCTGGTGCTCGACCAGATCACCGCGCTCAACCAGACCACCAGCTCGATGATCGAATCGACCAGCGAGATGCTGAAAGAAAATTCTGGCACGATCCAGCAGCAGGCGGCTAGCTCCTCGATCGGCATGGAGAACCTGCAGAGGGCGTTCGAGAACGTCTACCAGACCATGGATTCCATCGACTCCTTCAAGGTGGAGGCGCTGGACACTATGAAGCAGACCATTGGTACTCTCGAGAACGAGGTAGCCAAGTCGAAGCTGTATCTCGATCGGGCCAGGAAATCTGAAAACACCGCAGCCATCGCCACTAACCCGCTCGATATGCCGCAGATAGACAGGTAGTGAGAGGGCAGAGCAATGGGTCTTTTTGATTGGTTGAAACCGAAGCCGGCCCCCGAACCGGAGGTGGTTCAGGAGCCAGCGCCGACCAAGCCCGACGTCGAGGCGGCTCTGTGCAGGGCCGAAGAGATGCTGGACGACGACATCTCGACCGCGGTGGTGGCCAGGGTCTTACGCATCACCCATCTGGTGCGCGGCATTTTGCCGCGCCTGGAGAATCTCGGCGTGGCAAGCCAAGAGGCCTATACAGTGGTCGCTACCGCCACCGAGTATCTACCAGAATCCCTGGCCGGCTATCTTGCTTTGCCGCGCGACTGGGCCGACACCCGTCCGGTTGCGAACGGTAAGTCGTCGCTGCTGCTGCTCATTGATCAACTGGATCTGCTCTCGCTGACCACCGGCCGGATGGCCGATGCGGCGAACCGCAAAGACGCCAAATCCCTAGTTGCTCAGGGCGCCTTCCTGGAGGCGAAATTTGGCGGCAAGAATCTGGCCCCGGTCAAGCTGGACGGTGAAAAAAGTTCCGGCGGGCCTCTGGAAATCGACTAGCCGTGCCGGAGACAAAGACTCTGAAAGCTGCGGCCTTCAAATTCGGCGAGACCCGCGTCGGTGAGCTGATCAAGCCAGCTTCGGCGCCCCTGGCGCGACACCTAAACACACCGCGCAGTCTGTCCTGGCTTCGCGCGCTCAGCGTTTTGGCGGGCCTTTTGGCAATGGTTGTCGGTGTCGGTGCGGTGAATGGTGCCGACGACGTCCTGACCAACTCGCGCCAGACGGTAAACGACATCTCCAACGTCAGAAGTTTTAAGGCTAATCTCTTCGACGCGGACGCGCTGGCCACGAAATACCTGGTCGATGGCCAGGGCTGGGGAGAATACCTAGTCAAACTCGAGGATGCCGCTACCGATCTGGCTAGGCAGGAAAACGACGAGGACGCCTCGATCGCGCTGGCAAAGAATCTGCCGAGAGCCTCGGTGGCGTTGGGGCAGCTAGTCAAGGCGGATTCTGAAGACAAGCGCTCCGACGCTCTCCACGACTCTTGGAGCACGCTAAATAGCGATCTTGACGTTCAGTCCAACAAGTGGATAGAGGAGCTGGCTGGCAGGCTCGATGCGAAATCAAAATTACCGGCATTCACTTTCGCGTTTCTCATTGTTCCGTTCGGAGCCCTGATCTATGCGAGCGTGCGGCACGCCAAACTCACCAGACGAGTGCTGAACGTCGGCCTGGTTGGTGCGGTGGTCTTGGTTGGCGCGAGCGGTTATCTGGTTTCGGTCAATAGCGTCAAGTCGGTCTCGCTGTCGTCGGGCGGCGCCCGCTTCAGCGACGTGCGTCAGGCGAGCGAAGCCAACGTTAAGATCGCGATGGCCAGCAGCGCGGCCAACCGAGTATTGCTGCACAACATGAACAACGACGGTCAGGCGGACGCCTCCGAAGTGCGCAGCTTGATTGAACAGGCCTATGACAACGGCCTTCACGGAGAGAGCGCGGATGCGGTCGGCGCTTTTCGAGAAAGCTTCGAGGCAGCCCTGACAGATGCCAGCGCCGACAACTTCGCGCAGGTTAACACTAGCGCCGAAACGGCGAAGGGCGCTCTAGGCGATGATGTCAAAGCCCGGCTCGAGAGCTTCAACGAGGACGCTGAAGCCCAGCTAGCCAGCAACCAGCGGTCTCGAACCCTGGCGGTGTTGCTCAACGTTCTTGCCGCGATCAGCGCAGGCTGGGGGCTTTCGCAGCCGCTACGGAAGTATCAGCGATGAGCGCGGTGGTGGCTCCCCAGGCTCCAGGAGCGATCGGCCGCGGCGCCTTACCAATGGAGAACCGGAAATACCTGATCGAACTGGGCGAGTGGCTAGAGAATCGGCGCGCGCAGCTTGACGAGTTGGATCGCGCCGCCTTGCAGTCAAAAAATGCTGACGCGCTGACCCAAGACATCGCGCTGGCGATGGCTCTCTGGCAGTCAATCTCGGTGCGCTACCGGCGTCTGCTGGAAATCTGGGACGGCGGCCGGGTCGGCCCGAGGCAGTGCGACGAGCTCGCCAATATGATTTGGGGTCGGCTCGATGAGGCGGACAACACGGCTGCCAGCGGGCTCTCGTTGCCGGAGGCCTGCAAGCTTTCGGACGCGCTGTGCGCTCAGCTCTACGAGAAGCTGGGGCTCGGCCCGAACGGCACAGAATCGATCGCCAGGATCACCAAATTACGGGCAAGTTTAGAGAGGATCCGCGACCAACTCGGCCTGGCCAGGGGAGACCTGGCTACGAATTCGCAGGCCAGGTTCAAAGCTCTCGAAGACAGGCTCCAGCAAGCCGTCGAGCGTGGCAATCGGGGAGCCGACACCGCAGGCTTGCTCGGCCCGCTGGAGAACGACGCGGCCAGGTTGGAACGCGACCTCATCGTCGGGGTTTCCGTTGGGCAGGGTATGCAGCGGCAGATTCGTCCCGGACTCGACGCGCTGCAGAGCGGCTTAAATGAGATTTCGCGGCAGATGACCACATCCGAGGCCAAGAGCGATCAAAAATTGTCAGAGCTAGTGGTTACGCTAGAGAAAGCAATCGGAGATTACCGCAGTTGGCTGGATACTTCCGGCTGGCCACAGACCTGAGAGGAGGCGCGATGAGCGTGCAGAAATGTAGCCAACCTGGCTGCTTCGGCAGCATCGAGGACGGCTACTGCAACGTCTGTGGAATGCCGCCCAACGCGCCCGTAACTCCCGTGCCGCAGGCCGCGCAGCCCCTCGGCACGACGGAAAAGACCGCCACCACCCCTCCCAAAACCAGGCCACAACAGCTGATAACGCAGCCGGTCGGCTTGGCCAGCGGCTCTTGCCCGCAGGCGTATTGTCGAGGCCAGATAGTCGACGGTTACTGCAACGTTTGCGGCCAGCCACCGATCGTTCAGCAGGTGCCGAACGTGCTCGGGGCTCCCTTGCTGGACGCTTCGCAGAGCGCGCAGCTGGGCACGGTCGCCATCGGATCCAAGCTTGCCGGCGGCGAGGCGAAGCGCCCGCTGAGCTCGTGGCAGAGCAGCCGCACGCGCATCGGCGCGGGCATTACGAACGTCCCACCGGCTCCGCCAACCGAACCTGCCTCTGCCATAATGGCAGAGGCAGTGGTTCCCGAAACCCGCAGATTCTGTCCGGTCTGCGAAAGGCCCGTCGGGCGCGGGGACAACGGCAAACCCGGCTCGGAGCGCGGCCGCTGCGAGGAATGCCAGACTCCGTTCGATTTCCGTCCCAGCATCGAGCCAGGCGAGTTGGTTGCAGGCCAGTACGAGGTGGTAGGTTGCCTGGCCTACGGCGGCATGGGCTGGATCTATCTTGCTCGCGACAAGAACGTTTCCGACCGCTGGGTGGTGCTGAAGGGGCTGCTCAACGACGCCGATGAGGACGCCGCCGCCTCGGCGAAATCCGAGGGTCAGTTCCTGGCAAAGGTGGAGCATCCCATGATCGTCGAGATCTACAACTTTGTCGCTCACGGGAAAGCTCGCTACATCGTCATGGAATATGTGCCCGGCCGCTCGATCACCGATTTGTTGAAGCATCGGCGGGCCGAGAACGGCGGCCAGCCTGACCCACTGCCGGTCGACTGGGCGCTTGCCTACATCATCGAGATCCTGCCGGCCCTCGGCTATCTGCACAGCAAGGGGCTGCTGTTCTGCGACTTCAAGCCCGACAACCTGATGCAGGTTGACGACTCGCTGAAGCTCATCGATCTAGGTTCGGTTAGACGCATCGGCGACGACACTTCGCCCATCTACGGCACCCTCGGTTATCAAGCCCCGGAGGTTGCAGAGCAGGGCTGCTCGATAGCCAGCGATATTTACGCCGTCGGGCGCTCGCTGATGATGATGTGCACGGTGTTCAAGAACTTCCAGACCGACTACGTCGACAAGCTGCCGCCGCCAGGAAAGATTGAGCAGCTCGCCCAATTCGATTCGCTATATCGCCTAGTCCAACGGGCATGTGCGCCCGATCCTGCCGACCGATTCCAGAGCGCCGAGATGATGCGCGCCCAGTGTCTAGGCGTGCTGCGCGAGGTGGTCGGGCGGTCGTTCGGCAAAGCATCGATCACCTCTCACGATTCGGCGCTGTTCACAGACCCGGACATTCTCTCTGAGGATCAGGTCGATTGGCGTTCGCTGCCGCAGTTCAGGTCCGACGTGAACGATCCGATGCGCGAGTGGTTGACCAGCCTGGAGGTAGGCGAGCCGGCCAGACGCATCAAGGCTTTGGCCGATGCCCCGCAACGCACCCCGGCGGTCATCCTGGCAGAGCTGGAACTCAACTTTCAGCTGAACAAGACTAAGGCCGTCGATCGGCTGATCAGCGAGCTGAAGCAGCTGGATCCCTGGGATTGGCGGGCGGTCTGGATACAGGCCATCGCGCACTTCCGCAACGGAAATTGGCGCCTGTCGGTGCCCGCCTTCAATACCGTCTACAGTCAGCTACCCGGCGAGATGGCTCCCAAGTTTGCCCTCGCGCTCGCCTGCGAGAGGGCAGAGCTGCCCCAGCACGCCGAGCAACTGTTCGCGATCTGCGCCAGCACCGATTCCGCATACGTAGCGGCGAGCGCGTTCGGGATGGCCAGAATCAGGGTAGCTAGAGGAGATATTCGCGGCTCACTGGACGCCCTCGACCTGGTGCCGGCCAAGTCCAGGGGCTTCGCCGTCGCCAGAAAGAAGCGCGCCGAGCTGCTGCTGAGCAGAAGCGAGACGCTAACCGATCTCGCGGACGCCTTGGACGCCCTCAAACAGACCGACTACGCCGAAAAGACAAAGGCCAAGTTCCGGGTTGAAATCCTAGAGAAAGCCCTGGATAGTCTGGGGGAGAGCGGAAATCAACCTGCTACGGCCATCGGTGGCAAGCCAGCCACCGATCGCAACGTTAGGGCGCAGCTCGAACAGGCCTACGCGTCGCTCGCCTACTGGACGCAAGACCGAACCGAGAGAAACCGCCTGCTCAGCAACGCTGACGCTAAAAGAAAATGGAGCCTATTTTGAGCGATAGCATCAATCCCGATAACACTGGCCCCGATCTCCAGAACGATGGCGGCGAGCAGGCCAACGATCAGCCGGTTCGAGTCTTCAACTCACAGCAGTCGGTCTGCTCGAGGTGTGGCGGTCAGATTGACCTCGACGGCTACTGTTCGACCTGCGGCGCGAAGGCGCCATCGCCATACGATCATGTCGAAGAGCAGCCACAAAGCTGGGTGATGACCGTTACAGATCGCGGAATACGCCACACCAGCAACGAGGACGGGGTTCACGCGATCGCTAGCGAGGAGCCCGGAAAGTGTGCTGCGTTGGTGGTCTGCGATGGGGTGTCTAGCGCGTCCGATTCTGATGTGGCGGCCCGCGCGGCTGCGTTGGCCGGGGCTAATGCCCTGATAGAGCTCGCTCGGAACATCCCCATGGACGAGGAGAACGCTCAGCAGCTTCAGGACACCTTCATTGCATCTTGCCAGGCCGCAGCAGATGCGGTCCTGGACAACACTGATCCGGAAGATTTCAACCCGCCGTCTTGCACTATCGCGTTAGCCGCCATCCAGGACGGCGCTGTGGTAGCCGGCTCGGTCGGCGACTCCAGGGTCTACTGGGTGCCGGAAACCGGGGAGCCGGAGCTGCTGAGCATTGATGACTCGATCGCCCAGGAACACATCGCGGCCGGTGTCGAAAGGGAAATCGCGGAAGCCGGGCCGGACGCGCACGTGATCACGCGCTGGTTAGGCAGGGACGCGCCCGAGATCCTGCCCGATGTGCATCTGATGCCGGCTCAGCCGGTGGCCGGCTGGCTCGTGGTCTGCAGCGATGGGCTGTGGAACTACGCCTCCGACAAGCAGAGCTTCGCCACGATGGTGCGCCAGATCATGGCCGATTCCGATGGACTGGCCGACGGCACCAGGAAGCTGATCGAGTGGGCCAATCATCAGGGTGGGGTGGACAACATCACCGCGGCCGTCGCCAGGCTTGAGGCCGCCAGCGACCCACTAGATGTGCCCACCACCAAGCTCAACCGCGCTGTGGAGCAGTCTTAATGGCCAACTACCAAACCCAAGTTTTCCAAAACGAGTTCCTGCCCGATGGTGGCACGGACGTCAACGCCATCGTCTCAATCTCGGTCGACGACTCGGGCGATGCGGGCAGCAGTGGTGTGGCGGGTGAAATCATCATCATCGATTGTTCGGGATCTATGGGAAAGAACACGATGGCGGCGGCCAGGCAGGCGGCGATGGTGGCCGTCGACAACATTTTGGACGGCACTTATTTTGCTATCGTCTCGGGCACCCACGAGGCATATCTGGCGTACCCGATAGTCAGGTCGGGGCCGGGCATGGTTGAGATGAACGAGTTCACGCGCGCCCAGGCGAAGTCCGCGATCAACCGGCTTGCTGCCGACGGCGGCACGGCCATCGGCAAATGGCTGAACCTGACCCGGTCACTGTTTAATTCGATGGGCAACATTTTTAGCCAGAAGCATGCGCTGCTGCTGACCGACGGTGCAGACGAGCACGAGACTCCCGCCCAGCTCAATGCCGCTATCGAGGCTTGTCGTGGGCAGTTTCAGTGCGATTGTCGAGGCATTGGCACCTACTGGGTGGTCTCGGAGATTCGCAAGATCTCGACCGCGCTGATGGGCTCGCTAGGTTTCGTACACGATCCGAGCCAGCTGGCGGCAGAATTCGCTTCCGTGATGCAGACATCAATGGGGCGCGGCGTCTCCAAGGCAAATCTCCGAGTCTGGACGCCGCAGGGCGCCCAACTGCTGTTCGTAAGGCAGGTCTCACCCGAGGTCGACGAGATGACCAATCGGGGACGTGCGGTAAGCCCGCTGATCATGGAATATCCCACCGGGGCATGGGGTGATGAAACCCGCGAGTACCACGTCTCCGTCAGGCTGCCGGCAAGGTCGGTGGGTCAGGAACAGCTTGCGGCTCGGGTCCAGCTGGTGGTTAACGGGCAGCCGCAGACTCAGGGGCTGGTCAAGGCAATGTGGTCGGGCAATGATACTCTGACTACGCAAATCAATGAGGAAGTGGCGCACTACACCGGCCAGACCGAGCTGGCCCAGGCCATCCAACAGGGGCTGGCTGCAAAGCAGGCCGGGGACATCTCGACGGCAACCACCAGGCTGGGCAGGGCGGTTCAACTGGCTGATCAGACTGGCAACGAGGAGGCCGCGAGTAGGCTGCGTCAGGTGGTGGACGTCGTCGACGTGGCTACCGGAACGGTTCGGCTGCGGCCGGGCGCCACCAAGGCCGACGAGATGGCCCTAGATACCGCGTCCACCAAGACGACCCGCACGCGTAATACCCCTAAGGGGAGCTAAAGCCTGGCAAAGCTGGGCGGGAACGGTAATAATTGGCTTGAGGGAACACTATGAACGAAGAAGTTGAAGAGCAAACCTTTCGGCCCGCGCAGTGCCCGAATTGCGACTCGCCACTCAGCGGCGAGGAGAAGTTCTGCGGCAAGTGTGGCCTGGATCTGCGAGAGCCAGAAACCGCTGCCGATGCGGCCGACGAGCCCGACGACCGCACCCGCTGGGTGGCTGAGGTGTGGGTCGACCCGGAGTGGTATCGCACCCAGTCGAGCCCCGATCAGCTTCCCTCCCCAGGCCAACCTCAGATCATCGGGCTGCGCGACAAAACCGTCCTTATCGGCAGGCCGACTGCAAACCAGCCTGATCCCCAAATCAACTGCACCACCGATTCTGGCGTCAGCCGCCAGCACGCCCGCCTGATTTCTGACGGCACTCGCTGGTGGGTTGAGGACGCGGGCAGCTCGAACGGCACCTTTGTTGGGGTCATTGACGCCGAACTGCCGTCCGCCCCGATCAGCCAGCGCACAGAGATTGGCCCGCAGCATCGCATCTATGTTGGCTCGTGGACGAGAATCGTCGTTCGGGCCGCTTTGGTGCAAGAATCTGACATGTGACTAACAAAGACCCGAACAAGAACCAGCTAGCTAACAAAGCCAGTGCCGAATCGAGGCGAAATGGTTCCACGGGTCGATATAGCACTCCAAAATACGCCGACTACGGCACCGGAAACTACGCGATCCTGGTGGCCATCATGGCGATCATCGTCATCCTGAGCGGCATCGGCGGGGCGAAGGGCGTGGTCTTCACGATCGGCGGTTTCGACGTCATCACCGATGGCGCGTTCTTTATGTTCCCGATCGCCTACATCATGGGCGACACCATCACAGAGCTGTACGGCAAGAGGGCTGCGACAAGGGCGGTCGCGATGGGATTCATCACGAACGTGATCGCGGCGGGCATCTATTGGGCGATTATCGCTCTGCCCGGCTTCAACGACGCATACGGCATCGAGAAACAGCACGGCATCGAGGTTGCGCTCGGGCCGGTCTGGCAAATTGTGCTGGCTTCGATGACCGGATTCGCGATCGGGCAGAGCGCCAACTCTGCGATCATGTGGTTCGGCAAGAAGAGGCACTTGGAACGCCGCCTGGTTAGACGCCTGATGTCGGCGACGGGCGTCGGGGAGCTGCTGGACACCGTGGTTTTCTGCACCATCGCTGCCACCGCCATCGGCATCTCGACGTTTGCGCAGTTGGCGAACTATACGATCTTCGGTTTTCTGTGGAAGATCGCGGTGCAGTACGCGATGATGCCCGTCACCGTCCAGCTCATCAAGTGGCTGAAGAAGCGCGAACCCTCGTATGGTCTAGACGCCCCGAACTAGGGCGCCTGGCAGCCTAACGGCTTGCCTCAGGTTGCTGGTTTTGTCGCTAGAGTCGCGAGTTTTGGAGTAGAGTTAAGCGGCGCTAAGGAGGCACAGATGCCAGGAATCGTTATTTTGGGTACCCAATGGGGCGACGAGGGCAAAGGCAAGGCCACGGACGCGATCGGAGACCGCGTTGACTACGTCGTACGCTATTCGGGCGGCAACAACGCGGGTCACACCGTGGTTGTTGGTGACGAGAAATTCGTAATGCACCTGCTCCCGGCGGGCATTTTGAACCAGAACGCAATAACCGTGATTGGCAACGGCGTGGTTATTGACCCGGACGTCATGGCCGAGGAGCTCGATGCTCTGTACGGGCGTGGCGTCGAGGTTCGGCACCCGCTGCTCAGCGCCGACGCGCACATAATCACCCGTTACCACCGGGTGCTCGATAGGGTCACCGAGCGGTTCGCGGGCAAGAAGAAGATCGGCACCACCGGCCGAGGCATCGGCCCGACCTACTCCGACAAGGTGAATCGAATTGGCATCCGCGTTCAGGATCTGCTTAACGAGCAGATCCTGCGCGACAAGGTAGAGGCCAGCCTGGAGCAGAAGAATCAGCTGCTCGTGAAGATCTACAACCGTCGTGCCATCGAGGCCGAGCCGATCATCGAGAGCCTGCTGGCGCACGGCGAGCGCTTCCGTCCCTACGTGGTCGACACCGCGCGCCTGCTGAACAAGGCGCTCGACGAGGGCAAAACAGTGCTTTTCGAGGGCGCGCAGGCCCACCACCTGGACGTCGACTACGGCACTTATCCTTACGTCACCAGCTCAAACCCGACCGCCGGCGGCGTCTGCACCGGCACTGGGGTTGGCCCGCGTCGCATCGACAGAATCATCGGCATCGCCAAGGCCTACACCACCCGCGTCGGTGAGGGCCCGTTCCCGACCGAGCTGCATGACGAGTCCGGCGATAGGCTGCGTCAGATGGGTGGCGAGTTCGGCGCGACCACCGGACGCCCGCGCCGTTGCGGCTGGTTCGATGCGCTGGCCACCCAGCAGGCGGTCATGACTAACTCTTGCACCGACATTTACTTGACGAAGCTCGACATTCTGTCGGGTTGGGACGAGATCCCGGTTTGCGTCGGCTACGACATTGATGGCACCGTCATAGACCACTACCCGCTGACCCAGCGCGAGTTCCAGATCGCCAAGCCGGTCTACGAGAAGCTGCCTGGCTGGAGCGAGGACATTTCCGGAATCCGTAATTTCGACGATCTGCCGGCAAACTGTCAGGCCTACGTGCATCGCCTGGAAGAGCTGATGGGCTGCAGGATCAGCGGCATTGGTGTCGGGCCGGGACGCGATCAGGCGATAATCATCAACGATCTGATCTAAAAAAATAATCGTTTGTGCATAACCCGCCGGGGCACGGGTCGGGTTGGCTAGATTGTCGTTATCGGCGGCTGAAAGGAATCAAGATGAACCGGATGACAGCATTCTTACTCGCGCTCTGTGGTTTTCTCGGGATAGCCGGTCTGCATCGGTTTTACACCGGAAAGGTGGCTACCGGGATTCTGTGGTTGCTGACCGGCGGCCTGTTCGGCGTTGGAACAGTAATCGACCTGATCAGGATTGCCGTTGGGGGCTTCCCCACTAAGGACGGGCACCCGCTCAACTAAAGTGCAAAAAGTCGGCCGGTTTTATCCACCGGCCGACAATTTTATTTGCTTAGTTCTTTGTTACGTTCCCGCTGAAGTCAACGAAGAAGGAGTCCAGGTCTTTGCCCTGGCCGTTGTCGAATTCGATCTCGAAGCCGAGCTGGCCGGTCTTCTTATCGAAGTCAGCCTCGTCGAGGAACTTGCCGCCATCGGCAGCCTGCTCCTGGGCCTTAGCGATTGCGTCGGCAAGGCTGATGCCCTGAGAGATTTTAGTGTCGAACTCATCGGCGGCTTCGCGCTCGGTCTCGGTGACGACGCCGTCCAACTGGACGTCGTACTCAACCTTTTCGCTGCCCTCGATAACGGTGACTTCCCAGTGGCTGTTGTCCTCGGTCGAAACGGACTTTGCCACGCCGCCCTTTACATCTTCGGCCTTCTTGATGGCGTCCAGAGCGCCGTCGGTGTCTAGCTGATTGGTGACAGCGGCGGTCTGCGTGTCGCTAGCGGCTGGGGCAGCGGCGTCGTCATTCGCGTCGTTGCCGGCGCAGCCGGTCATAATGACGGCGAGCAGCAGCGCGCAAAGTGCTGATGTGATCTTAAATTTGCTCATACTTAATTGTCTCGGATTATTTTGAATTTTTCAAATATTCTCAGATGTCGGCGTGTTTCGACTTCGATATTTTGGTTACCGCTTGGTTTCGTCCGCAGTAGGCACCGGGGCGACGAGAAAGAAGAATGGCGATAGGATGTAGCACCGTGAGCAATCTAATCGTTCTGGTCTTGGGAAGCGGCGGCCGCGAGCACGCTCTGGTGCGCGGCCTCGCCGCCGACCCGACCGTCGCTCAGGTGCATATCGCACCCGGCAACCCCGGCTGCGAGGCTCTGGCGACCAATCATGATATTGACCCCTTGGACGCGAAATCGGTCGTGGATCTGGCTCGAAAGGTAGAGGCGAGTTTTGTGCTGATCGGCCCGGAGGCGCCACTGGCGGTGGGCATCAGCGATGCGCTGCGCGAGGCCGGAATCCCGGTCTTCGGTCCCTCAAAGGCCGCGGCTCAGCTCGAATCCAGCAAGGCGTTCGCTAAGCGAATGATGGAGAAGGCCGGTGTGCCAACAGCCAGCTACGCAGAATGCAAGGGGCCCGAGGATATTGCCGCGGCCCTGGAAAGATTCGGCGCGCCCTACGTCGTTAAGCACGACGGCCTGGAGGCAGGCAAGGGCGTTTTGGTCACCAACGATCTCGAGGAGGCGATCGACCACGCGGCGAAAGCCGACGACGTGGTGATCGAGGAATACCTCGATGGCCCCGAGGTGAGCTTGTTCTTCATTACTGACGGCGAAACCGCGCTGCCGATGATGCCAGCCCAGGACTTCAAGCGGCTGAGTAACGACGACCTGGGCCCCAACACCGGTGGCATGGGCGCCTACACTCCGCTGCCGTGGCTGGACGACGACTTCGTTGACCAGGTGCAGCGCGAGGTTGCGGATCCGGTGCTGTCCACCATGTGCGAGGCGGGCACGCCGTTCGTCGGTCTGCTCTACGTGGGTCTCGCCGTCACCAAGGATGGCCCCAAGGTGATCGAGTTCAACGCCCGGTTTGGCGACCCCGAGACGCAGGTGCTGATCGCCACACTCGTCACTCCACTGGGGCAGCTGCTTTACTCCGCTGCCACCGGCAAGCTTGCCGAATTTGGCAGGATAATCTTCGAGGGCGCCGCAGTCTGCGTCGTAGTCGCAGCAGAAGGTTACCCGGTTGCACCCAAGAAGGGCGGCCATCTGGATCTGCCCGCCGACACCGAAACCGCGCACGTCATTCACGCAGGAACTGCGCGAGATCCTGAAGGCGACATTGTCGCCAACGGTGGCCGCGTGTTAACCGTGGTGGGCCTCGGGAAGGACGTCCCCGCAGCCCGAAACGCCGCCTACAACCAGCTAACCGAGATCGAATACGCCGACGCAATTTGGCGCACGGATATCGCCAGTGACAAGAAACTGAGCGGCGCAGCCAGCAACCGTCCGGTCTAGAAACTAAGGGAACCAATGTCTATCGAAAACGTACTCGCGAGCCGTTACGCAAGCGCACAGATGATCAACGTCTGGGCTCCGGAGGCCAAGATCATCGCTGAGCGCAAGCTCTGGATCGCTGTTCTGCAGGCGCAACGCGATCTGGGCGTCGACTTTGGTGGCGACGATCCGAACAAGGTGATCGATGCCTACAGTGCGGTCGTCGACCAGGTTGATACGGAGTCCATCGCCAAACGGGAGCGCGTGACTCGACACGACGTCAAGGCCCGCATCGAGGAATTCAACGCGCTGGCCGGCTACGAGCACATTCACAAGGGCATGACGAGCCGCGACCTGACCGAGAACATCGAGCAGCACCAGACGCTCGAGGGCCTGAAGATCGTTCGCAATCGCACCGTAGCCGCGCTGTCCCGCATCACCGAGCGCGCGGCCGAATACGCAGCCCAACCGATCACCGGACGCACCCACAACGTCGCGGCCCAGGTGACCACCCTCGGCAAGCGTTTCGCCAATGCCGCCGACGAGTTGCTGATTGCTTTCCATCGAGTCGAGGAGCTGCTGGATCGCTACCCGGCGCGCGGCATCAAGGGCCCGGTCGGCACCAGCCAGGACATGCTAGACCTGTTGGGCGGTGACGCCGACAAGCTGGCAAAACTGGAGCAGAGCATCGCCGACGAGCTCGGCTTCAAAAACATCTTCACCGCAACCGGCCAGGTGTACCCGCGCTCTCTCGACTACGACGTGCTTTCCGCGCTCACCCAGGTCGGTGCCGCGATGAGCAGCCTGGCCACCAGCATTCGGCTGATGGCTGGAAACGAGCTAGTCACGGAGGGGTTCAAGCCTGGCCAGGTTGGCAGTTCTGCCATGCCGCATAAGATGAACACCCGCAGCTGCGAGCGCGTCAACGGCATGATGGTGATTCTGCGCGGCTATGCCACCATGGCCGCCGACCTGGCCGGGAACCAGTGGAACGAAGGTGACGTCAGCTGCTCCGTTGTCCGCCGCGTCGCGCTGCCGGACGCGTTCTACTGCATTGACGGAATGTTTGAGACGTTCATCACCATTCTGGACGACTTTGGCGCGTTCCCGGCCGTCATCAATGCGGAGCTGAACCGCTACCTGCCGTTCCTGACCACCACTAAGGTACTAATGGCCGCCGTCAAGAAGGGCGTTGGCCGTGAGGACGCCCACGAGGCGATCAAGGAAAACGCGGTTTCGGTGGCCTTGAAGCAGCGCGAAAGCGGCGATCAAGCTAACGATCTGTTCGACAGGTTGGCCGCGGATCCTAGGGTTGGCCTTAGCAGGCAGGAGCTGGACGAGCTGGTCAGCGCCCCAATGGAGCTGACGGGGGCCGCCGGCGAGCAGGTCAACGTGATCTCGGAAAAGGTCAGGGCTATCGTCGCCGAGCACCCGCAGGCTGCTAGCTATCGGCCGGGTGCACTTCTCTAGCCGGCTTCCCGTCACTAGCTGGCGCCGGAAACCAGCTGATTGAGGTCCTCGACGAGGCTTGCGGCCGAATACGGCTTTGCCGACCGATACCAGCCAAGCTTGAAGGGGCACTTGGGGTGGCTCGCTAGGAAATCATCGTATTTTTTGGCGAGCTGTTCGCTGATGCCAAGGCCGATGGCCCACGGCAGATCTTGGCTGAACGTCTTAGCCAGGGTGTTGGCCTTCAGCTTCTGGTTTAGGATTTGATGCTCATAGCGGTCGAGTTGCTTGGCCACCGCCTCCATGGATTCCGGGCGATACCAGCTCTTGCCCAGTGAGACGATGACGCCACCCGAGGTGGCCAACGCGACCGAGCCGACTAGGCCAAACATGCTGCTGGTGGTCAGCCAGTCGAAGATCATCGCCGCGGTCAGGATCAGCCCGGTCAACAGCACTAGGCCGCCGAGGATGCCCCAGACGCTGCTGCGCGGCTCGTCGCCCTCCACCCAGTTTTTCTGCTGCAGCTCTTGCACAAGCTGTGCCTGGGCCCTATCCAGCGGCTTGGTCGACGACAGCAGCATTCGAGAATGAGTCACCGAGTCTTTGCCCCCGAATGGAGCGTCCAGCAGGGTCGCCTCGTAAGGCAGCAGCGAGGCATCGGCCTCTTTCGCCTTGGTGAAGACCCAGTCTCGCCAGGAGTCTGCGCGCTCGTTTAGTGGTGTGATGGTCAGGTAGCCCTTGCTTGCCAGGTCGATCAGCGAGACGTTCACGTCACTTGCATCAACCTGCTCACCCCGAATCGCCCCGATCATCGCCGGCCTGGTATCGGCGGGCGGATGATGCGGTTCGGCCGGCAGCATCTGCTTCAGCCTGCTGGTGAGCTGGTGGCTCTTAGAGTCTAGGCGGCGTCGAGCATCGATGCGCGGTCTGATGGCGTTGCGAACCATGGCGACCAAAATCAACGCGGTTAGCAAGAACGTCAAGCCGACGATCAAAACTATGGCGTCGATGCGCATACCCAACTCCTTTCCCAGTCAGAAAACAGTTTAGAGCCAAGGAATGACAGTTTTGCGAAGGATCATCGTACAATCTGGTCTATGAGCCAGTATTCCGATCTCGGATTGCCTCTGATCAACGCGGGGAAAGTTCGTGAGCTATACCAACTGCCGGATCCCAACCTCATGCTGATGGTCGCTACGGACAACGTTTCCGCCTTCGACTACGTCTTGCCCAGCAAAATTCCCGGCAAGGGCAAAGTGCTGACGCAGCTGTCGCTGTGGTGGTTCGAGCAGATCCCGATGGCCAACCATCTGGTCTCGACAGACGTGCCGGATCTCGTTGACGGACGCGCCATCGTCGTAGAAAAGCTGCAGATGATCCCTGTCGAGGCGGTGGTGCGCGGCTACCTGACCGGCTCGGGATGGGCTGAATATCAGCAGTCGCGGACGGTCTGCGGAATCCCGCTGCCCGATGGTCTCCACGATGGCGCGAAGTTGCCGGAGCCGATCTTCACCCCAGCCACCAAGGCAGAACTTGGCGAGCACGACGAGAACATCAGCTATGCCCAGCTCGTTGAGAGGGTGGGGGAGACGACCGCCCAGGAACTGAAAGAGGCTAGCATCGCCATCTACAAGCAGGCAGCAGAGTTGTGCGAGCAGCGTGGCCTGGTGCTCGCCGACACCAAGTTTGAGTTTGGCCGTCGAGACGACCGCACCCTGGTGCTTGCCGACGAGGTGCTAACCCCGGATTCGTCTCGTTACTGGGACGCCGAAGACTATGCTGCGGGCAAGCTGAACAGCTTCGACAAGCAGTATCTTCGCGACTGGCTCAGCAACGAGTCCGGCTGGGATAAGAATTCCACCCCGCCGCGGCTTCCAGACGAAATAGTCGAAGCAACAATCAACCGCTACCGGGATGCCTATACCCGATTAACAGGACAGGTGCTTTAAGGTATAACCATGGGTCTCTTCAGCAGGAAGAAGCCGCAAGAGGCGGCTGACAACATCAAAGAGCAGCAAGTCGAGCAGCCGGTGGCTCCTGAGCCGCCCGTCGAGGAGCAGATTGAAAGACACGAAGTTCCCAAGCGGGTAGTGGTCAACGTCATGCCGAAGCCTGAAATTCTCGACCCCCAGGGCAAGGCAGTCAGCGCCTCGCTGCGCCGCCTCGGCTATGAGGGGCTGAGCGTTCGTCAGGGCAAGCGCTTCGAGATTGAGGTTGACGGTGAGATCACCGAGCAGCGGCTAGACGAAATCAGACATGCCGCCGAGACTCTGCTGGCAAATACCGTCATCGAGAAGTTCGACGTCACGGTGGAGCAGGCATGACGAAGATAGGTGTCATCACCTTCCCAGGCTCGCTGGATGATGCCGACGCTCTGCGAGCGATCCGGCTCGCGGGCGGCAACCCGGTTCCGCTCTGGCACGCCTCCGACAACCTAGGCGGGGTAGACGCCGTGGTGCTGCCAGGCGGTTTCAGCTACGGCGACTATCTGCGCTGCGGCGCGATCGCCAGGTTCGCCCCGATTATGGACGAGCTGATCAAGCAGGCCAACGCTGGTCTGCCGGTGCTCGGAATATGTAACGGCTTCCAGATGCTCTGCGAAACGCATCTGCTGCCAGGCGCGATGATCCGCAACGAGTCGATGAAGTTCATCTGCCGTCCCGAACGGCTACGCGTCGAATCAGTCGACACCGTCTGGACCTGCAACTTCGCTCCAGGTCAAGAAATCGAGATCGCGCTCAAAAACGGCGAGGGTAACTTCCAGGCGGACGCCGAGACCGTCAAACGTCTCGAGGACAACAACCAGGTGGTCTTCCGCTACCTGGACAACCTCAACGGTTCGGTCAACGATATCGCGGGCATCACTAACGAACGTGGAAACGTGGTCGGGCTAATGCCGCACCCCGAGCACAGCGTGGAGGCGCTGACCGGCACGTCGACCGACGGGCTAGGCTTCTTCCAGTCCGCGCTTAACTTCCTGCAACAAGCGGCGAACTGATTTGGACGGCAACGTGTTAGATACGGTTAAAAACGCTACTCAAACCCCGGACGCCGCCCAGCCTTGGGCGGAACTCGGCCTGAAGGAAGACGAATACCAGCGCATCCGCGAGCTGCTTGGCCGTCGCCCAACCGGCGCAGAGCTGGCGATGTATTCGGTGATGTGGTCAGAGCACTGCTCCTACAAGTCATCTAAGATCCACCTGAAGAAGTTTGGCGCGGTCGGCAAGGAGACCCCGCTCGGCCCGCTGCTGGCTGGCATCGGAGACAACGCCGGCGCGGTGGACATCGGCCAGGGCTACGCGGTGACCTTCAAGACCGAGTCGCACAACCACCCGAGCTACGTCGAGCCCTATCAGGGCGCGGCAACCGGTGTCGGTGGCATCGTCCGCGACATCCTGGCCATGGGCGCGCGACCTATCGCCGTGATGGATTCGCTGCGCTTCGGGCCGCTGGACGCCGAGGACACCAAGCGCGTGCTGCCTGGCGTCGTGGCCGGCGTTGGCGGCTACGGTAACTGCCTCGGCCTGCCGAACATCGGCGGCGAAACCGAGTTTGACCCGGTTTATCTCGGGAACCCCCTTGTTAACGCCACTTGTATTGGCGTCATGCGCCACGACGACTTGAAGTTCGCCAAGGCCAACGGCGTGGGTAACTACGTGGTGATGTATGGGTCGGCGACCGGCCCTGACGGCATCGGCGGTGCCAGCATCCTCGCCTCGGAGACCTTCGAGGAGTCGAGCTCCAGCAAGCGGCCCGCGGTTCAGGTCGGCGACCCGTTCACCGAGAAGCTGCTGATCGAGTGTACCCTCGAGCTCTTCCAGGCCGGCGTGATCAGCGCGCTGCAGGATTTTGGTGCCGCGGGTATCTCCTGCGCGACCAGTGAACTGGCCTCGGCCGGCGGCAGCGGCATGCACTGCGAGCTGGACAAGGTGCCGCTGCGCGACGAGACCATGACTCCCGAAGAGATCCTGATGAGCGAATCTCAGGAGCGCATGATGGCCATCGTCACGCCCGAAAACATTTACGAGTTCATGGCAATCTGCGGTAAGTGGGAGGTCAGCGCCACCGTCATCGGCGAGCTGATCGAGGGCGACCGCCTGATCATCGACTGGCACGGCGAGACCATCGTCGACGTCGACCCGAGCACCGTAGCCCACGAGGGTCCTGAATACGACCGTCCGAGCGCGCGCCCAGACTGGATGGACGTGATGATCGCCGACGACGCGAACGCGCTGCCACGGTGCAACGAAACCATTGTTGATCAGGTGAAACGCCTGGTCGCCTCGCCGAATCTGTGCTCGAAGGCGTGGGTCACCGACCAGTACGACCGCTTCGTGCGCGGCAACACCGTCTTGGCTCAGCCCGAAGACGCCGGCATGATCCGCATCGACGAGAACACCGGCCTCGGCATCGCCATGGCCACGGACGCGAACGGCCGCTACTCCTTCCTCAATCCATATTGGGGTGCGCAGCTGGCGCTTTCGGAGAGCTACCGAAACGTCGCGATGACCGGCTCAACGCCGCTGGCCATCACGGACTGCCTGAACTTCGGCTCGCCCGAGAACCCATCGGTGATGTGGCAGTTCATCGAGACTATCCTCGGCCTGGTGGATGGCTGCCGCGAGCTTGGCATCGCAGTCACGGGCGGAAACGTTAGCTTCTACAACAACACCGATGGTGTCGACATCCACCCGACGCCCGCCATCGGCACTCTAGGCGTCATCCAGAACGTCGCCGATCGAATCCCGATGGGCTTCTCGAATGCAGGCGACGCGATCGTGCTGCTGGGCGAGACCAGGTGCGAGCTCGGTGGCTCGGCCTGGACGCGCGTGATCCACGACCACCTCGGTGGCGTGCCCCCGGTGCCGAATTTGGACGCCGAGCAGAAGCTTGCCACCCTAGTCAGGGAGGCTTCGGGACTGCTCAACAGCGCCCACGACCTGTCCGAGGGCGGCATCGCGATCGGCCTGATTGAGACCTGCTGGCGAAACGGTTTTGGCGCGCAGATCACCCTACCGCACACCGGTCTGGACAACGTCGCTACCCTGTTCAGCGAATCCCCAGCCAGAGCCGTGGTAACGGTTTCTGCTGACAGTGTCGACGCGCTGCGCGGTCTTTGCGAAGCGAACAGCGTGCCCTTCGCCCGCATCGGCAATGTGACCGAAGACACCAGGCTGAACATCGACGGCGTTTGCGAGTTGGATCTCGACGAGCTACGGGAACTGAGCGAGTCGACGATCCCGAATGCCATGAAATAAATAGGCCCAAACAGAGACTAGGAGCGGCCGCTGAGCCGCTCCTAGTCTTTTAGCGTTAAGGTTACTTTTCGCGATCTACGCACTGAACTAGCAGTTGCGCTAGAGGGTCGCGGGATTCCGCGTTCAGCCCAACCTCGTCCAGGGCGTCGTAGGCCTTCTCGACGTATTCGCCGATCAGCTCGCCGACGTCGTCCAGCGCGCCGCATTCCATGATTATGTTCAAGGCCCGTTCTAGCTCGTCAGCGCTCATCTCCCGGCCGATCAGGCCGGCCAGCTCATCCGCGCGCTCAGACTTGCTCATCGTGATGGCAAGCAGCACGGTCTGTTTGCCCTCGACCAGGTCACCGCCGGTCGCCTTGCCGGTCACTCCCTCGTCGCCGAAGATGCCGAGCAGGTCATCGCGAAGCTGGAATGCGCGTCCCAGCGCCGAGCCAAAGTCGCCCAGCTTAGCCAGCTCCTGCTCGTTCGCGCCGCCCGCGGCAGCGCCGAATTGTAGCGGGCGCATCACGGTGTAGCGAGAGGTCTTGGCCTCCAGCACCAGGTCGGCGGCGTCCCGCGCGCTCATCTGGCTCAGCAACCCGAACTGATTGGAGACGTCCAGGAATTGCCCCGCGTTGACCTCGTTTTGTACCAGGCGCCAGTAGGGCAGCGCATCCGAGAGCCGCTCCAGCCCAGAGCAGTAGACCAGGTCGTTGGCAAGGCCGAGCATCATGTCGCCGAGCACGACTGCCGACTGCCTGCCGAACTCCTCGCCCGCTTGCTCGCCGAAGTGCTTGTGCGCGCTCGGTTCGCCGCGCCGGGTGGGGGAGTTGTCGATCAGGTCGTCGTGCACCAGGATGCCCGCGTGCAGCATCTCGAAGCCGGCGCCGGCTCGCAGGATGGCATCCGCGTCTTCGGGCTGGCCAGCGAACGCGCTGTATCCCCAGTAGACGAAGGCCGGGCGCAGCCGCTTGCCGCCCTGATAGTAGCGGGCGGCCGCTTGCACTAGCTGGTCGCAGGATTTGTGCAGGCTGCGCAGGTCTTTATCGGCCTGCTGCGCGGCTGATTCGAGGCGTTCTGCGACAGCGTCACGGAATTCTTTTGAAGTGGGGTTTACGGCGTCGAAGCTCATAGACTGAAAGTCTAGCCGCAATGTTTCTGCTCTCGCCTAAGATATCGGCTGTGACCGATCAAAAAAGCATGACCACGGTAGCCCAGGTCCTGACCCAGAACGACGGGCCAACCTACAGTTTTGAGTTCTTCCCGCCCAAAACCGGGCAGGGCACGGCCAATTTGATGCAGGCGGTTGAGGAGCTGGAGCCGCTGAAGCCGGACTTCGTCTCGGTCACCTATGGGGCCAGCGGCACTAACCGCGACCGCACCCTCGGTGTCACCGTCGAGCTGGCCAAGCGCAGCAATCTTCGCGTGATCGGACACATCACCTGCACAGCTCAGTCGGTGGACGAGATCAAGGCCGCTATCGACGCTTACGCTGAGGCCGGAATCACAAACATCCTGGCGATCCGTGGCGACATGCCGGGCGGTCCCAGGGTTGCCTGGGAGAAGCACCCGAAGGGGCTGTCGAACGCCACCGAGCTGGTTGAGCTGATCAAGTCGCGCGGCGACTTCTGCGTGGGGGTGGGAGCCTTCCCGGACGGCCACCTGACTAGCGATTTCGACCTAGACGCCCAGATCCTGCTGGGCAAGCAGCAAGCCGGCGCGGAATTCGCCGTTACTCAGCTGTTCTTCGAGCCGAAGCACTATTTCGACTTGGTCGAGCGCGTGCGAAAGGTTGGCGTCACGATGCCGATCGTGCCTGGCATCATGCCGGTGTCGAGCGTCAAGCAGTTGGGCAAGTTCGTGGAGCTTTCTGGCGCCGATATCCCGGCGAGGGTGGCCGAGACGCTGCTGCGCGTGCCTGACGACCCGATGATGGTTCGGGTGGCCGGCTCGGTGATCGCCTCGGATCTGTGCAAGGACATGCTCGCCGGAGGCGCGCCCGGTCTGCACTTCTACACGCAGAACCGCTCGGTGGCCACGAGGGAAATCCTGGCGATGCTGAGGGCAAGAGGATACTAAAAACGCAGACAAAAGGGTGAGCCCGAACTGGCTCACCCTTTATTGTTCGTCTAGAGAGCGCGTAGAATGATCTGGCGCAGGTCTTCTTCGGTTGGCTTGACCGGGTTGGTCGCTGTGCAGCGGTCTACCAGTGCGCTGGCCGTCATCTCATCGAGCTTGTCGCGGCACTCATCGGAGTAGACTCCCGCCAGGTGTAGATTTTCGGGAATCTGTAGCTTCTCGTTGAGCCTGCGAATGTGCTGAACATACATCCGCACTGCGGAGGGGCCGTTTGCGTCTGGAGAGACGATCTTGCCGAGCCCCGCGTATCGACTCATAGCGCTCGGATCCTGACTGTTGAACTCGATGACGTAGGGCAACAAGATAGCGTTCAGGCGTCCGTGGGCGACGGGGAAGTGCCCGCCGAGCGCGTGCGCGAGGCTGTGCGTAATGCCCAGGCCTGCATTCTCAAACGCTATCGCCGCCATGGAAGACGCGCTGTGCATTCGGGCGCGGGCGTTGCAGTCTTCGCCGTTGTCAAAGCACGTTTGTAGGTTTTCGAAGACCAGCGAAATGGCCTTCTCGGCGAAAGCGTCTGTGAAGTCGTTCGAACCGGTGGAGGCGTGTGCTTCGGTAGCGTGGGTGAGCACATCCATGCCGGAGTCAGCGGTGGTTTTCGGCGGGCAAGTAATTACGGCCTGTGGGTCTAGTATCGCCTGGGCGGCATACATCTGGGCGGAAAACAGGGGGATCTTCGTTTCGTTCGCTTTGTCCGTAATAACCGAATAGGAAGTAACCTCCGAGCCGGAGCCGCTGGTGGTCGGTATGACGACGATTCCTTCTTTGGCGCCATGGCCTTGCTCGCTGGCGATAAGATGAACTGCCTTGGCCGTGTCTATTGCGGATCCGCCTCCGTATGCAATGACCACCTGTGGGCCATATTCTAGGTATTTCGCAACGCCGTGGGCTACGAGATCAACTGTTGGGTCCGGCTCAACCTCGCTGAATACACACTTCTCGCCTAGCTGGGAGACTATCTCGGCGAAGTGGTCTGTGCTGGCAAGAAAGGAGTCGGTAAAAATCATGGCCCTGGATTCTGCATAGTCGTCTAAGACGTCCAGGCAGTCCTCGCCAAAATGAACGGTGGTTGGGATCTGGAACTTAGCCATCAGTCTTCCTCTGAATATTTCTGTCTGAATTCGCCGGGCGTTAGTCCGGTGTGTTTCTTGAATACACGGGAAAAGTAATTTTCGGGTTGAAATTTCAAGGCGCTGGCGATTCGCGAAATCGGCTTATCGGTGTGCGCCAAAATCAGTTTCGCCTTTTCTAGTCGCTTAGCAGTTATGTACTGGATGAAGGTGCTTCCCGTCTGTGCGCGGAATATTCTGGAAAAATGCGAATTCGAGCAGTTTAAGTATTGCGCGCCGTCCTCAACGCTCAGGTAGGCGGTCGGGTTTTTCTCGATCTCGTTTAGCAGGGTCGCCACCGTGCGCTCCTGCACATCCAGCGTGGGCTCCATCAGGTTGTGCAGGCTGATCAGAAGTTTCTCGCAGTACCGGTGGCTGTCGTACCTGTTCATCTCGCGCCTGGTGCGTATGCGGCGCTGGATGACGAGCTGAGAGATCTCTCTGCCGGTGTCCATGGAATTGCTGCTGGCTACGCCGATCAGGACGTCCTCGTACCTGGCTAACTCCGTCGGCTTCATCTTCATGATCCAGCTGGGAAGCGTCGTATCGAGAAAGCGGTCGAGGATCTTTAAGTTAGCACCGAGGTCGCGTCGCAAGATGTTAGCAGTGATCTTGTACGGGTCCAGGATGGCCTCGAGAAGATCAGACTTCTGGTGAATCGGCCTAAGCGGAAGGGCCTTGTGGCTTAAACGCCCGGCTAGCAGGGGAGCAACCTGTTTTTTCTCCTCCGGATTCTGTATGGCATTTAGGCGACCATAAATAGTGTTCGGCGACAGAATAGAGAGTTTCTTCCCGGTGTTAGAGATTTTTTCATTGACCAAAGAAATGATCGCCTCAGCGCTTTTGTGAATCGTGTCAATATTGACTTGGTTGACGTCATGAATTAGGTTCATGATGTCAGTGGGAATTAACTGGTTTGGCGCTGTTGGCAGTAATTTATTTGGCATCGTCTCGATGTTTTTCATCAAGACTTGTCCCTCCAAAACTGCGCCTATGAACCGTTCGTCGGAAACTATGGGAATGGCGAAGTCAACCAGCCCGGCGTGGCACTGGTAGACGACGGGTCGCCCCTCAAGGGCTCCCTGAAGCCCGCCGTGGGCGTCACAGCTTTCGCAGCGTTTACGAATCCAGGGGTCACGCCGCAAAAGCTGGCACAATGTCGAGAACTCAGACGCGTCAGTGATGGACCTGCCCATCGAATCGACCGTGATCATCCCCAGCCCGGTTTCTGCAGCGAAGTCGTCCTGGATTTGCTGCAGTTTCTGGACATCGATGATCTCGCGCAGCTCAAGGCTGCCGACGCTGGAAAACTTAATCAGCTCGGCCATAACGACTCCCGGAGCGCGGAGATACCCCTGCCGGTGACGGCATCAGTGACGAAAATGTCCTCAGCACCGCCTTGTCTAAGCGTCTGGTAAGCATCTTCAATCTGTTCTTCGCTCGCTTCGTCTGCCTTGGTAACCACACCCAAGACGGGACGGGAGAAGGTTCCCGCTATGCCCGGCGGCATTCTGGTTTCTGGAGCTGTCGGGTCAACCAGCAGCAAGACCTTGTCGACGCTGTTCGCGCTGACCTGCAGCGCCGACCAAAACCTGCCGTGGTCGAAGTACTCGCCTGGAGTGTCAACAATGTTGCCAAGGGCCTCTATCGCTTGGGTTTTTGCGTAGGCTATGGAGGAGTCATTTAGCCTTTGAGAAAGTGTTGTTTTTCCAGCCGAAATGCTCCCTATGAGCAGGATTGTATCAGTCGTCATGTTCTGGTGATCTGGGTGGGGGTGAATCCGAGGACGGTCTCTAGCGTCTCGACGACGCTGCGCAGTGAGGCCTCCACGCTCGCGAGGACGCCTGTGATAACTACCGCCCCAGAGAACCTGTCGACGAAAGCGAGCTGCACCTCTGATGCCTTAGTGGCTATATCTGCGGCGATAATTGCGCCCTCGCCCGGCGTGATCGTGAAGATTCCGATCGCCCCACGGTGGTCTTTAGTCAGCCCTATCTTCTGGTAGAGGATCGCGTCAGGATTTGCGATGACGTGGGCAAGCGTCACCTGCTTGCCGGGCACGAACTCCTGGATTATACGCTGCTTTGCGAAGACGTTTTCGCCCATGTTTCTCCCTCGCCGTTTGTCTCATGCTAGGGCGCGGGAAGGCTAATTTCTTCACTTTGGGCAGGAATGTATAACAAGCTGCCCGTTTTATGTACACGCAATGCCCTTATTGTCAAATCGTAGGTTGCATAACTGGGCAGACCGACAGACAAAGGAGTTCTGATGCAAGAAGCACTAGGCCTGGTCGAAACCAAAGGTTTCGTTGGGGCCGTAGAAGCCGCTGACGCAATGGTGAAGGCGGCAAACGTAACCCTCAACGGCACAGAGAAAATCGGCGCCGGCTTCGTCACAGTAACCGTTCGCGGGGATGTCGGCGCAGTTAAGGCAGCAGTCGACGCCGGTGCCGCCGCTGCTAGCCGTGTTGGTGAACTCGTCAGCCAGCACGTGATCGCTCGTCCGCACGGCGATGTAGAGACCATCCTTCCAAAGAACGCGGAGTAAAAAATGTCCAATGAATTAGTTGACCAGGTAATGCAAGAAGTCATGAAGCAGATGGGCGGGGAGGACAAACCCGCCAGCTCTTCATTCAAGGCGAACCCGGGAATAACCGAGTTCGTCGGTACCGCCGAGGGCGACACCATCGGCCTGGTGATCGCGAACCTCGACGCTCAGGTTTCGGAACTTTTTGGTCTTGACAAGAAGTACCGCTCCATCGGCATCCTCGGGGGCCGAACCGGCGCGGGGCCACAGATCTTCGCTGCCGACGAGGCTGTAAAGGCTACCAACACCGAGATAGTAAAGATTGAGCTTCCTCGAGACACCAAGGGCGGTGCCGGTCACGGCTCGTTGATCGTGTTCGCGGCCGAAGACGTCTCCGACGCCCGTCGCGCAATTGAGGTGGCTCTTGAAGACATTGACCGCACCTTCGGTGACGTCTGGGGCAACGACGCGGGCCACCTGGAATTCCAGTACACGGCCAGGGCTTCCCATGCGTTGAACATGGCCTTCGGTGCCCCGATCGGCAAGAGCTTCGGTATCACCGTTGGTGCCCCCGCCGCCATCGGCGTCGTGCTGGCTGATACCGCGGTTAAGGCATCGACCATCGACGTCGTGTCGCTCGCCACGCCGACCAACGGCCAGAGCTTCTCCAACGAGGTCACCGCTACCTTCAGCGGTGATTCCGGAGCTGTTCGCCAGGCGATTATTGCCGCTCGCGAGGTCGGCATCAAGCTGCTCGGCGCGCTCGGTGATACCCCGACTTCGACCACCACTCCATACATTTAAAGATCCATACATTTAAAGAGGACGCTAAATGAGATCAAAGAGGTTTGAGGCGCTCGATGCGCGTCCCGTCAACCAGGACGGGTTCGTCACCGAGTGGCCAGAAGTTGGTCTAATCGCGATTGATTCGCCTAGCGACCCGAAGCCGTCGATCAAGATCGAAAACGGTGAGGTCGTCGAAATGGACGGTAAGCGAATCGACGAGTTTGACATGCTCGATTCGTTCATCGCTCGTTACGGCATCAACCTGGAAAATGCCGAGAAGGCGATGTCCGTTGATTCCGTCGACATGGCTCGGATGCTTTGTGACATCAACGTTCCGCGTGCTGACGTTATCGCTTTAACTACTGCTATGACCCCGGCCAAGCTGACCGAGGTCATCAGCAACATGAGCGTGCTGGAAATGATGATGGGCGTCACGAAGATGCGCGCCCGCAAGAAGCCGGCTAACCAGTGCCACGTGACTAACGTCGCCGACAACCCGGTGCAGATTGCGGCAGATGCCGCGGAGGCTGCACTTCGTGGCTTCGCTGAGATGGAGACCACGATGGGTGTCGCCCGTTACGCTCCGTTCAACGCGATTTCGATTATGGTTGGCGCTCAGACTGGCCGTCCGGGCATTCTCACGCAGTGCTCCTCTGAGGAAGCCACTGAGCTTCAGCTCGGTATGCGCAGCCTAACGGCTTACGCCGAGACCGTTTCGGTCTACGGCACTGAGGACGTCTTCATGGACGGCGACGACACTCCATGGTCTAAGGCCTTCCTGGCTTCCTGCTACGCCTCTCGCGGCATGAAGATGCGTTTCACTTCGGGCACCGGTTCTGAGGTTCAGATGGGCTTTGCCGAGGGCAAGTCGATGCTTTACCTCGAGTCCCGCTGCTTGTTCGTCACGCGTGCTGCCGGCTCGCAGGGTATCCAGAACGGTTCCGTTTCTTGCATTGGTGTTCCCGCTGCTGTTCCGGGCGGTATCCGTGCGGTTCTCGGCGAGAACCTGCTTGCCATGATGCTCGACCTGGAATGCGCATCCAGTAACGACCAGACGTTCACGCACTCCGATCTGCGCCGTTCGGCTCGTACTCTGATGCAGTTCGTTCCGGGTACCGACTTCATCTGCTCCGGTTACTCTTCAACCCCGAACTACGACAACATGTTCGCTGGTTCCAACTGGGACGCCGAAGACTTCGACGACTGGAATATCATCCAGCGTGACCTTCGTGTCGACGGTGGCTTGAACCCTGTCGAAGAAGATGACGTGGTTGCGGCACGTAACAAGGCGGCCCGCGCTTTGCAGGCAACCTTCCGTGGTCTGGGCCTGCCTGCCATCACCGATGAAGAGGTTGAGGCAGCTACCTACGCTAACGGCTCTAAGGATATGCCGAAGCGTGATGTCGTTGAGGATCTTAAGGCTTGCGCTGAAGTTCTCGAGCATGGCCTCACCGGTCTGGACGTCTGCAAGGCTCTCTACGAGGGTGGCTTCGACGACGTCGCAAAGGCGATCTTCGATCTCAACGTCCAGCGTTGCGCGGGCGACTACCTGCACACCTCGGCGATCTTCGACGAGAACTGGGGCGTTGACTCTGCAGTTAACAACCCGAACAGCTACGAGGGCCCGATGACCGGCTACCAGATCAGCGACGAGCGCTGGGAGCAGATCAAGACCATCCGCAACGCGGTAAGCCCGGAAAGCATCTGAGGTAATCATGGATCAAGCAACGCTTAAAAGCCTTATCGAAAAGGTAGTTTCTGAGGTTGTCGCCGGCCAGGCGAGCAAGCCCGCACCGGCCCCCAAGTCTGAGAAGCCTGAGTCCAAGGCGATCAGCTACTCGGATCCCGGCGATATCGAGGTTGTTGAGACCGGTGTAGCCGAGCGCGGTACCGACCCGAAGGAAGTCGTAATCGGTCTTTCTCCGGCATTCGGCACCGAGCTGACTAGCACGATCATCGGCCTGAAGCACGGCGAGGTTCTTCGCCAGATCTGCGCAGGTATCGAGGAAGAGGGCCTGAATTACAGGTTCATCAAGGTGTACCGCACCGCAGACGTCGCTTTCATCGGTCTGGACGCAGCAAAGCTGTCCGGTTCCGGAATCGGCATTGGTTTGCAGTCCCGCGGCACATCGATCATCCACCAGCGCGACCTGGCACCGCTGAGCAACCTTGAGCTGTTCAGCCAGGCACCGTTGATGGACCTTGAGACCTTCCGCGCGCTAGGCCGCAACGCCGCGCAGTACGCCAAGGGTCTGTCGCCCAACCCGGTACCGATTCGTAACGACCAGATGGCTCGTCCGAAGTACCAGGCTGTCGCGGCTCTGCTGCACAACAAGGAAACCCGACTGACTGACACGCACAAGAAGGCGCAAGCAGTCACCATTAAGCACAAGTGAGGCAAAGCATGAACCAAGAAGAACTGATCCGTCAGATCATGTCTGAGGTCATGAAAGACCTCGGAAGTAACGACGTCGAATTCACCAAGAATTCTCCGGCACCTTCAACTTCTTCCGCTCCAGTATCTTCCGGCGCGAAGTTGACTGTGGCAGACTATCCGCTGGCGCAGAAGCACCCGGATAGGGTTAAGTCCAATACCGGCAAGGTGCTGTCTGAGCTGACCTTCGAGAAGGTTAAGAGCGGAGAGCTGAAGCCGGACGACTTCAAGATTTCGGCTGACACCCTTGAGCTGCAGGCCGAGGTCGCTGAAGCGGCTGGACGTCCGACGCTGGCACGCAACCTTCGTCGCGCTGCAGAGCTGATCGCGGTTCCCGACGATCGTCTGCTGGAGATCTACGACGCTCTACGTCCTTACCGAAGCAGCAAGCAGGAGCTTCTGGACATCGCAGACGAGTTGCAGAACGTACACAAGGCCGCCATCTCGGCAGACTTCGTGCGCGAGGCAGCTGACGTTTACGAGAAGCGCGACCGTCTGCGTCGCGACTAGGGAGTCGAAATGTCTGTAGTGGCAGGAATTGATATCGGCAACGCAACCACCGAGGTTGCGCTGGCACGTCGAAGCGGCCCCGATCTGGAATTCCTCGCGTCCTCTACGGTCAGAACGACTGGCATGAAGGGCACCAAAGACAACATCAAGGGTGTCTTTGGGGGCCTGAAAGATGCCCTCGACAAGGCAGGGCTGAACCTTGACGACGTCGATCTGGTGCGGATCAACGAAGCCGCACCAGTTATCGGCGACGTCGCGATGGAGACGATCACCGAAACGATCATCACCGAATCGACGATGATCGGTCACAACCCGTCCACACCGGGCGGGTTGGGTATCGGTGTCGGCACCACGATCAGCATCGACGATCTGGCCTCTGCTAACCAGGGGCCATACATCGTCGTTATCGACCGCAGCCACGATTTCGCGGATGCTGCGCAAACAATCAATAACGCTTCGGCGAAAGTGACCGGCGCGATCTGTGAACTCGACGACGGCGTGCTGGTACACAACCGGCTCGATGAGAAGATCCCGATCGTTGACGAGGTCGCCTACATTGATAAGGTGCCGCTCGGTATGTTGGCCGCGGTGGAGGTGGCCGATGTTGGTCGAATCGTGGAGACGCTGTCCAATCCGTACGGCATCGCCACTCTCTTCGAGCTCAGCTCCGAAGACACCAAGCAGGTCGTACCGTTGGCCCGCTCGCTGGTCGGCAACCGCTCCGCAGTGGTTATCAAGACCCCGAAAGGAGACGTAAAGGAACGCAGGATTCCTGCGGGCAAATTGACGTTCCACGGGCCTACCAGGAAGCACACCAGTTTCGTCGAGGTTGATGTCGATAACGGTGCAGAGAAGATCATGGCAGCACTCGGCGAGGTGACTGATGTCACCGACATCACGGGCGAACCGGGCACCAACGTCGGTGGAATGATGGAACAGGTTCGAGTATCGATGGGCACGCTCACCGGTCAGAACCCGAAGGACATCAAGATTACCGATCTGTTGGCGATTGATACCCGCACTCCTAAGCAGGTTGCGGGCGGTATCGCTAACGAGTTCTCGATGGAAGCTGCCGTCGGCATTGCCGTCATGGTGCACGCCGATCGGCTGCAGATGCAGATGATCGCAGAGGAGATCTCACATGAGATCGGTATTCCCGTCGAGGTGGGTGGCGTCGAGGCGGACATGGCCATTCAGGGTGCATTGACAACTCCTGGTGTTGCTGCCCCGATCGCGGTGCTGGACATGGGCGCCGGTTCTACAGACGCTTCCGTAATGCACGCGGACGGTTCAATCGTCTCGACCCACCTTGCCGGCGCGGGCAACATGGTGACGTTGATGATAAAGACCGAACTCGGCCTTTCAGACACGCACATCGCCGAGGACATCAAGCGCTATCCTCTGGCCAAGGTGGAAACGATTTTTTCCATCAGGCATGAGGACGGTACGGTCCAGTTCTTCGACGAGCCGCTGCCGCCCGCGACGTTCGCTAGGGTCGTAATCATGAAGCCCGACGGTCTCGTCCCACTGGACATCGATCTGCCCGTCGAGACTATCCGGCAGGTGCGGATTCGCGCCAAGCAGCAGGTCTTCGTGACGAACGCGATCCGCGCGCTTCGCAAGGTCAGCCCGACCGAGAATGTTCGCGACATCGACTTCGTCGTGCTCGTAGGCGGCTCTGCCCTCGACTTCGAGATCCCACAGCTCGTCACGCACGCGCTGGCGGACTACCGAGTCGTCGCCGGGCGTGCGAACATCCGCGGCTCCGAGGGCCCACGAAACGCGGTAGCGACCGGCCTAGCTCTGAGTTGGGAGGGTTAGATGCGAAACGTCCCGGCTGCTGTGCCAACCATCAAGCTCTACGCCAACAAGGCCGTCACTGCGGAGCAGCTGATGAACGTGCTGCTCGGAGTGGAGGAGGAGAACGTCCCCATCGAAGTTATCAGGGACGACGAACTCAATCCTCTTGAGCTCGCGCACAAGGCAGCTGTTGCGTCGAGCCTGGGAATCGGTATCGGGGCTTCGCTGGACTACTTAGCCGTGACCACGGAGAAGCTGCCCGCAGGACGGCCATACATGGTCACCTGGTTGGGTGAGAGCTGGATGAACGATCGCCATGCCGGGGCAAACGCGGCACGGCTAGTCAAAAGAACGCCGCTACTGCGGCTAGCTTTGGAAAGGAGTGCTTAATGCAGGCGCTAGGAACCATCGAAACGCTTGGCCTGGTTGCTGCTATAGCTGCGGCAGACGCGGCGGCTAAGGCCGCTAACGTCAAGCTGATTGGCTACGAGCTGACCCGCGGTGGCGGATACGTCAACGTCAAGGTGCAGGGTGCAGTCGACGCCGTCCAGTCCGCAATGGATTCGGCAAAAATGGCCGCAGAAAAGATCAGCCAAGTAATCAGCTTGTCGGTTATCGCAAGACCCAGTCAGGGCCTGGAATCGATGATCCGGAACCCCCAAACCGTGGGGTATCGAGTGGAAGAAAAACCGGCAAAAACTGATTCTCAACCGCCCGTAAAAAAGGCAGAAGAAAAGCCTGCGGCGGAAGAGAAAACCGAAACGGCAAAAAATGCCAGTAAATCAACCACAAATAGCGAGGCGACCACCAAAGAGGTGGCAGCTAAAAAATAGTCGGCCGATAGGTTGACGAGGCTCTTTAACTAACTTAGGAGGAAAAATGAGCCAAGCACTAGGTCTAATTGAGACTAAGGGATTCGTCGGTGCCGTCGAGGCGGCCGACGCCATGGCTAAGGCAGCGAACGTTACCCTGATCGGAAACGAGAAGATCGGTTCCGGTTTGGTCACCGTCATGGTGCGCGGTGACGTCGGCGCTGTGAAGGCAGCTGTAGACGCAGGTGCAGCGGCGGCCAGCCGTGTGGGCGAGCTCGTCAGCCAGCACGTCATTCCTCGTCCCCACGCAGACGTGGAGAAGATGCTGCCTAAGGGTGCGTAAATGGCTGACGACGAGCTAGTAAAACTGATCGCCAAGAAGGTTATTGAAGAGGCGATGAGCCTGGACCCCAAGAAGGTGATCGTTGGCGTTTCGAATCATCACGTGCATCTTTGTGATGAAGATTTCCGCGAGCTGTTCGGCTATGACGAGCCGACGGTAAAGACGAACGTCCGTCAGCGTGGTGAGTTTGCGGCCAACGAGACAGTCACCTTGCACGGGCCGAAGGGTTCCATGCGCGTTCGCGTCATGGGTCCTAACCGCTCGGCGACACAGGTTGAGTTGTCGCGCACCGACTGCTTCGCGCTAGGGATCAAGGCGCCCATGGCTCAGTCAGGATTCCTCGACGAGGCCGGCCCCGTTGAGATCGAGGGGCCCAAAGGCCGTGTGAAGTGCGATCACGCGGCTATCGTCGCGGGAAGGCACATCCACATGGGTCCCGACGACGCCGCAAAGCTCGGGCTGAAGAACCATGATCGCGTCAGCGTTCTCTTCGGCGGCGAGCGAGGCGCACGCCTGGACAACTTCCTGATTCGGGTTAAGGATTCTTACACACAAGAGCTGCACCTTGACACAGATGAGGGAAACGCTGTTGGCGTGAAGACGGGCGATTGGGCAACCATCTGCCGATAAGCAATGGGCCGTCAGGTAATTAATCGGGAAAGCAGGAGGGAATGTACTAATGACTGAGGAACTTGTTGAATTAGTGCAACAAATCGTTAAAGAGGTGCTTAGCCACGAGAAAATATCTGACGGCACTTTGCCCGCTAAAAAGAACGTTTTAGTGCTATTTTCTGGAGCATTAATAGGTTTCGAGGATGCGATTAATTCCCTCGAGAACGTCAAGGGAATTAATCTAGAGACCATTCAGACCGACTCTGCAATGCGCGTCCTCGACCAAGAAAAGGTCGGGCGCATCGGAACCAAGGTCTCGCCTAAGCATCTGGTTCAAAACCACGACGAGCTCGTGGTCGCCACCATGACGCTAAACCTCGCGAGCAAGGCTGCCCATGGCATCTGTGATTGTTTGGGCTCTAATTTAATCTCAGACTTCTTGCTTTCGGGCAGGAAGGTCACGGCTGCCATAGACGGCGTCTGCCCTGACGGAGCCGAAAAGCGGCGTTGGTTCCCGAATATCCCCAAGGGGTATACGGCACTGATGCGTCGAAACTTGGCCACGCTGAAAGGCATCGGCGTCAACCTCTGTAATGCGAGGGAACTTGGTGGGGTTTTAGAGCGTCCGCTTGTTACCGCTAATGATGACGTCCGCAAGCTGATTACTGCCGAGGTCGTAGAGGCGATGGCGCCTGGTGCGGTAATAGAGATCGGCGAAAAGGACATTGTTACGGATCTCGCGAAGGAAGTCGCAGCCGCTGCCGGCATCGAACTGTTGAAAGGGAATAGGAATGTATCTGGCTAAAGTCGTTGGCAACGTCGTCTCGACTAGCAAAGACGAGCGGCTCGTTGGCTTCAAGCTGCTTCTAACCGCCAGGCTAGATGAGCATTCGGAACCGGTCGGTAACCCCGAGGTCTGCGTCGATACTGTCGGTGCGGGAACCGGCGAGATCGTTATCGTCACCAAGGGTTCAAGCGCCCGTTTCGCTGCAGATCGGAGCCAGGCTCCCCTCGACGCGACGATCGTAGGTATCGTCGACACGATAGAGATGGAGGGCTAGCGATGCCTGCCATCTATACGCGCACTGGCGACGACGGCGGCACGGGCCTGTTCGGCGGCACACGTCTGCCAAAGCAGAGCATGCGCGTGGAGGCCTACGGGAGCGTTGACGAGGCGAACGCGTGGCTGGGCAAGGCGAAAGCTAGTCTTCCCGAGCAGGAGCGGAAAAATCTCGATCACATCCAGCACAGGCTGTTCGTTTTGGCTGCGGAGCTTGCCTCAGACGCAAAAGGGATAGCGATCCTTGCCAACAAGGTGGACGACGGTGACGTCAAAGATCTGGAGAACCTGATTGACGGCTGCCTTAAGATCACGGGCCCGCAAAAGAACTTTGTCGTCCCCGGCCGCGACGAGGCTTCGGCGAATCTGCACGTCGCTCGAACCGTTATCCGCAGGGCAGAACGCCAGGTTCTTCGGCTGGCCGAGACCGAGAACGTGCGCCCGCAGGTAATCAAGTACCTGAACCGCTGCTCGGACGCTGTATTTTCCCTAGCCAGGGTTGCTGAGCAGCACGCAGACGAGAAAAACCTGACTCGCGTCGTCCGCGCGGCCATCGCCAGGGTGCTGGACGTAAACTTCTCCGACGAGCCGGCTTCCGAAGAAACCCAGGTGCGCAAGCCCGAGAAGCGCGCGCACTTCACCATGAATCTGGAGCTTGCGAAGCAGCTTTCTGAAGTCGCGGAGGCCAAGGCGCAGGCGATGCAGGTGCCGATCGTCTTCGCCGCCGTCGACGCCCACGGCAATCTAGTCTGCATGCACGCGATGGAACGCGCTCTTCTGGCAAGTCACGACATCGCCGTAAACAAGGCTTGGTCGGCCCTGGCGTTTAAGCAGACCACCCAGAATCTTGGTAAAGCAGCCGCGGGGCCCGATGGCGTCATGCCGGGAGTCGAGGGCGGTAATAAGGGCAGGGTGGTGCTCTTCGGCGGGGGAGCGCCCATCTACAGCAATGGCGGGGTCGTCGGGGCTATTGGCATCTCCGGGGGAACCGTCGAGCAGGACATTGTCATCATGAAGCACGCGCTAAAAGAAATATTTGGAGTAACAAGATGAGCATCGATCCAAAACTAATCGAGAAGACCATTAGGCAGGTTCTGTCTGAGCTGCCGCAGACTGCTTTCACCGATGTGGCAGCCCCGAAGGAGCAGGTTAGCAAAACCGGCGACGGCATATTCTCCGACATGGATAGCGCCGTCGAGGCAGCCCAGCAGGGCTGGCAAGAGTTCATGCGATGCTCGATGGCAGATCGCGAGCGCTTCATTCAGGCAATCCGCGACGTGATGAGCGTGCCCGAAAACATCCGCTATATGTCCGAACAGGCGGTCGCCGAATCCGGCATGGGTAACGTCGAGCACAAGTGCATCAAGAATAGGATCGCAGCGCAGGATACTCCCGGGACGGAAGACCTGATCACCGAGGCTTGGTCTGGCGACGACGGCCTAACCACCGTGGAATACTCGGCTTTCGGTGTCATTGGCGCCATCACGCCAACCACCAATCCGACAGAAACAATCACCTGCAACTCCATTGGCATGCTGGCTGCCGGAAACGCGGTGGTCTTCAGCCCGCACCCGCGCTCAAAGAACATCTCTCTTTGGCAGATCAGGCAGATCAACAAGGCCCTGGCAAAGGTCGGCGCTCCGAAAAACCTGGTGGTCACCGTCGCCGAGCCTTCGATCGAAAATACCAACAAGATGATGGCTCATCCGCACGTTCGCATGCTGGTCGCGACTGGTGGCCCAGGCATCGTCAAAACCGTGCTGTCCAGTGGCAAGAAGGCAATCGGTGCGGGCGCCGGGAATCCGCCGGTGGTCGTCGACGCGACTGCGGACCTAGACCTTGCCGCCAAGTCAATCGTGGACGGTGCGAGCTTCGATAACAACCTGCCCTGCACGTCCGAGAAGGAATGCCTTGTTGTCGAAGACGTGGCTGATCTATTGAAGTTCAAGATGGTCGCGAATGGCGCCTACGAGCTGAGCGCTCAGCAGACCGAGAAGCTAGAGAAAATCCTGGTCAAGGACAACAGGGCTGCCACGGCATGGGTAGGTAAGTCAGCTGAGAAGATCCTGGCCGAGATCGGTGATCAGGCTCCCGCTGGCACGAAGCTGCTGATCGCGGAGGTCGGCAAGGACCACCCGTTCGCGCAGGTCGAGCTGATGATGCCGGTCTTGGCGGTTATCCGCACGCCCGACGTCGATACCGCGATAGATTGGGCCGTCGAGCTCGAACACGGCAACCGTCACACCGCGATCATGCACTCGCGTGACATTACGGCCCTAACCAAATTCGGCAAGCTGATTCAGACGACCATCTTCGTCAAGAACGGCCCTTCCTATGCGGGCATCGGCATCACCGGTGAGGGCTACCCGACGTTCACCATCGCGGGGCCGACCGGTGAAGGCCTGACGAGTGCGCGTTCCTTCGCGAGGAAACGTCGCTGCGCGCTGGTGCAAGAACTGAACATCAGATAAGCGGCAAGACAGCCGTAAAGATTGGGGTCGGCGGTTTTCCGTCTACCCCAATCTTCATGCGGTCACGCCTCGGTTAGGCGCGCTTTCTGTCGGCTCGAAGCCCGGCCCCTTTAGTCAGAGATGGTTCTGCGCCACCTTGCCGTCTGGGTGCCGCTTAGGTCTATTGTCACCAGCTGTTGCGTCGGGCGGGTGAGCGCAACGTAGAGCACGCGCTCGCCGCCGGGCGTCTGCTCGACTATGTCATCCGGGCTGACGACGATTGTGGCGTCGAATTCCAGACCCTTGGACTGCAGCGCGGTGATCACCACGACCCTGTCTGTGGCGTCAGCGCTAAGGTTCATGCCTTCGATGATCTCGGTGATCGCATCCCGCTCGTCCGGCGCGGTGATGACCGAGATGGAGCCTGCGACCTGCTTGGCCAAAGACTCTATCTGGCCTTGTAGAACTTCGTTCAGCCTCTCGGGAATCGTGCTCAGCAGAAGCGGGTCTTGGCCCGTCTCGCGCACCGAGTTGGGCAGGACGGCATCCGGGTAGGCAGCACGAACAACCTTGCCGGCCAGCTCCATGATCTCGGTGGGGGAGCGGTAGTTAGTCGACAAGCGGAACTCTCGTTTCGGAGCACGACCGATCAGTTTGCGGATCGCCCGGTCGGTCTCCTCCTGGATCGGGTAGGAGCTCTGCGCCGGGTCGCCGACCAGCGTCCAGGACGCCTGCGGGCCTCGACGCCGGAGCATTCGCCACTGCATGGGAGTGATGTCCTGGCATTCGTCGACCAGCACGTGCGAGTAATTCTTCGGCTGGCTCTCGTCGATGTCGCGATCGTCGCGGAGCCGATCGGAGACAGTAACGATCTCGTTCGCATCGGCCAGGTCGTCGAGGAATAGCAGGGGATCGTCCTTTTCTGTGGCTGGAACTGGCCCGAGCATGTTGGCCAGCTCGTCTAGCAGCGTGATGTCGCTGATGGACCAATCGGGGCGCGACCTGCCGGAATCAGGCACATAGCCGCGGGCGTGCTGCAGCGAATCGGCGAGGATTGATTCTTCTTCCGCATTTAGGTGGCCGTGGCCGATGCGGTTCACGAACCTCGGTTCGGCCAGCCTGGCTAGCACCTGCTCGGGGGAGAGCATCGGCCACCAGGCGTTCAGGAACATCGTGTAGCTGGCCTGATCGGTGATCTTCTCGTCGAAGATTTCACGATCGATGTCCAGCAGCGCGGCGATCTCTTCGGGCAGCTTTTCCCAGAGCGCGTCCAGCAGGGCCTGCTGAGCGGCGCCCTTGGCCTGGTTCAGCTTTTGGCTGGAAAGCAGCGAGCGCCTGATCCGATTGAGTTCGTCCTGCTCCAGCGTGAGCACCTCGCCCTTGATGCTAACGCGCAGCCGATTGAGCTCCGGCCCGTATACCAGCGGCTCGTTAACCGCGGCGCGCAGCACCGGGAGCATGCGTAAGCTACCCTTAAGGATCGCGGCCTGAGCGTTGTCGGCGCGGGATGAGGCGAAGCCAAGCACATAGCCAGGCACCTCGCCGACCGCGCGAAGCTTCACGGAGCTTTCGCCCAGGCTGGGCAGCACCCGGGCGATGTATGAGACGAACAGATCCGACGGGCCAACAACCAGAACCCCGCCCTGTTCGAGGCGCTTGCGGTGGGTGTAGAGCAGGTATGCGGCGCGGTGCAGTGCGACTACGGTCTTGCCCGTGCCGGGCCCACCCGAAATCAGCGTGACGCCCTGGTAAGGGGCGCGGATCGCCTCGTCCTGCTCGGCCTGAATCGTGGCGACGATGTCCTTCATGTGCGGGCCGCGGGCTCGCTTCAGAGAGGCCATCAGGGCGCCCTCGCCGACGACAACCAGGTCGTCACCAGCGCTCTCATCGAGAAGGTCATCTTCGATGCCGACGACCTTCTCGCCGCGGCAGCGCAGCACCCGCCTGCGTACCACCGACATCGGATTGCTAGCGGTCGCGCGGTAGAACGGCTCAGCAGCCGGAGCCCGCCAGTCAATGACCAGCGGCTCGTAGTCGTCCGAGCGAACGCCAAGTCGCCCGATGTAGCGGATCTCTTCGTCTGTCAGGTCGAGACGGCCGAAAACCAGGCCGTCGTGCTCGGCGTCCAGGATTGCGAGCCGCTTCGCCGCCTGGTAGGCGAACGCATCGCGCTCGAAAATCGCGGTGCCGTCCTCTTCGCGCATCCAGTCTGAGCGGTCGGTTTTGAACTTCGCGTCCGCCTCAGCCTCGATGTTTCGGGCAGATTCGGTCAAGACGCTCAGCTGCTCGTAGACCCGATCGACGTGCCGCTGCTCGCTGGCTAATTCTAGGCGCAGAACCACGGCGGAGTCGCTTGCGTTAGCCTCGCCGCCTGCCATATCGATTTCAGAAGTCAACAAAATATCCTTATTTGCACTAGCCAAAAAGACTGACTATCTAGTTTATGCCCAAAAGCAAAGCCACCGAACTCGTTTGGCAAGTTCGGTGGCTTTGAGGGTTATTTGGCTTGGCTTAAGCCTTCGAAACGGTGATGGTTCCGTTCTGGAAGGTCTGGCTGATCTGGGTCCCAGTGATCTCAGCAGCGCCGATCGGCTTGCCGAGTTCTTCAGCGCGCTGCTTGTAGAGGTCCATGATCTGGTTGGGTACGAAGTTGAACTCGGCGCTGCCGCCGCCAACGACGCTGCCGTTAGCGAAGTCCTGGCGCCAGCCGTTGTTCCACGTGTATTCGTCGGTCAGGGGAGCACCCGCGGCCTTAGCGCCGCCAGCCGTATCGTAGCCAGCGAAGATAGCGCCGCGGATCACGGTGGCCTTACCGGCAACCATGTGGATCTCGCCGTGACGGAACTTCTGGACGCTGCCGTCCGGGGTAGTGGTCTCCGCGGAGGTGGGAACGCCGAGTTTCTCGACGCCGCCCAGCTCGGCGTACTTCTTGGCCATCTCACCCGAGACGACGAAGCTGCCGTACCTGCCGGTGAAGATCGTGCCGTTCTCGAAGTCCTGGGACCAACCGCCGGGTACTGCCTTCTCGTTGGCGATTGGCATGCCCAGCTTCGCCAGGCCGCCGTTAGCCTCGACCGCTTCGGCGATGCCGCCTGTGACGACAAAGCCGCCCACATTCTTCTTATTCGAGAAGAAGATCGTGCCGTTCTCGAAGCTCTGGATCCAGCCTCCGCTGACCCTGCTCTCAGGGCTCTTAGCTGCGCCTAGCTTGTCGAAGCCGCCAGACTTCGCGTAGGTCGCATAGATGCCGCCAACGACCATTTGGTAGCCATCTGCCTTTGACCAGGTGACTGCGCCGCGGTCGAAGTTCTGAGCACCGGAGCCTGCATCGTTTTCAATCTGCTCTGCGGTGGGCAGACCAAACCTGTTCACACCACCTAGCTCTTTGAACTTGGTGTAGGTGTCATTTACCACGCCGATGCCACCGCGCTGCGGGGTCCAGAAAATTCTGCCGTTGGCGAAATCCTGGACGACTGCATTGCCTTCTGCGCGCTCATTGCTGGTTGGCAGAGCCAACTTTGGCTTTGAGGTTTCGCGATAGCGGGTTGCCATGCCGTTGCGAACCACGAATGTTTTGTCGCTTGTGGTGTAGAAAACGTCACCATACTGGAACGGTTGCTTCCAGCCACCGTCGACGGCTTGTTCGTTGCCTAGGGGCAGGCCGAGCTTTGCGCCTGCCTTGGTTGCTTCTTTATATGACGCGAGGATGCCGTTGCGGATGTTGAACTGACCGTTAGGAGTGTCCACTAGTATGCCGCGCGAGAATTCCTGCCAGGTGCCACCGTACTGGGTGGTCGCGTTTGCTAGCGGCGACCCGAACTTAGCGGCAGTGTTTTTGAACTTCGCGTGGGTGACCGGTTTCGCGTCACGTACCGGAGACGCAGCTGCGCCGGTGTCGAAGCGACGCAGGTTGTATTGGTTCATCAGGTTAATCAGCGCATTTGCGTAGTTCGGGTCAGTAGCGTAGCCGGCGCGGGCGATAGCACGGGCGAAATCGTCCGCAGTCCTGGTGTGGAAGGCAGGCCCGTAACGTGAGTTAACCCTCAGGAAGTGGCCGTGGTCTTTGAAGGAGTCCGCGCCGGTTCTGTAGGTGCGGAAACCGTCGTTGATGAAGATGCTGCGGCCGTTGATGTACTCACGAGTGCCCATCGAAACGCAGCCCAGTTGGTGCGGGCTGCGCATAGTGCCACACTTGATACCGAAGTAGGCGTTGTACTTAGTCGTAAGTCCGCTACGGCCCCATCCCGATTCCAAGATTGCCTGAGCCATCGCGACCGACGCCGGAACGCCGTACTGCTGCTGGCCTGCCTGCGCCATCGGCGCAATGTAATTAATAAATCCTTGGTTGGCTGATGCAGCTGGCGCGGTGCTGACCACCGAACCGGCGGCCATGGTCACCGGCAACACCAGCGATAACAGTTTCCAACTCTTGGGCTTTTCGTTATTGGTCTGCAAGGTAAAACCTCCCCTTTAACCCTCGATGATGAGTATCAGGGGTCTTTGGCAAAAAAGCCAGGACAAACCCTCAAGCATAGATTTAGCTAGAGACTCTGCTGGTTGAGAGTTGATGAAGGCTTAGCGGCAGTTTTCAGCCCGTGATGTAATGTGTTCTTATTAAATGAGGCAGGAAGAAAGGGCGATCATGGCGCTATCCGAAGAAGAACAGCGGCTTCTTGATCAGTTAGAAGCATCGCTAGCTGCTGACGACCCCAAACTCGCCTCCCGGATGGGCTCGCGTACCTCTTATAAGGTGCACCGCAAGCGGGCAACTCTTGGGGGCTTCCTCTTCCTGGTGGGCGTCCTGCTGCTCATCCTTGGCCTAGCCAGCTCAATGTCTATCGGTTGGCTGATCGGGCTGCTAGGCTTCCTCGCGATGTTCGCCGCGACCGTGCTGGCGATTACTGCCTGGCAGAAGATAGACGGCGAGGGAGCCCCTGAAGTAAAGGACTTTCCGCCACCCTCAACCAAGCCATCGTCCAGTCTCGAGGAGCGGTGGCGTCGTCGCCAGGGTTTCTAAAAACTAGCTTTTCTTAGAGCGTCGGTTCTTACCGACGCTCTTTTTTCGTGCTTTCTGCGCAATTTTCATGGCATTTCATACCCTGGGGTGCGTTAGTGGTGGAAAAGGGAGTATTGTGGTGCAAAATGGAGGACAAGGGATCTGACTGGGAAGTGAAAGGGGGTGCCTTGGAATGTTTTTGGGAACGTACACGCCAAAACTCGATGACAAGGGCCGCTTTTTCCTGCCCGCGAAGTTCCGCGAAGAGCTGGCCGGCGGCCTGGTAATTACCAGGAGCCAGGAGCATTCGCTCGCCATCTACCCGATTGCGACGTTCGCCGAAATGACCAAGCAAGTAACGACGGCACCCTCGACCCTCAAGCAGGTGCGCGACTTCCAGCGAATGTTGGCGGCGGGAGCTAGCGACGAGGTGCCTGACAAGCAGGGCCGCCTGACGATACCTCCCATCCTGCGCTCCTACGCAGGCCTGGAATCGAAGATCGTGGTCATCGGCGCGATCAATCGGTTAGAGGTCTGGGACGAGGCTGCATGGCAGCACTATATGCAGGAACAGGAATCGGGCTTCGCGGAACTCAACGATCAGATCCTGCCGGAATTCGGCGCCCTAGGCGCTGATGGCTGATGCGAGTTGACGGTTGGCCTCCGGCCAAGCCTCATGTGCCCTGGCGCAACTTCCCCTGTGCCAGGTGGCGTGAGGTCTGGCCGATGACCTGCCGCCAAGTCGTGGCTGGTGCCCCAGTAAAGAGCTGAGCAAAGACAGGAGATGAAGATGCCAAATAGAGATGCGCTTCACGTTCCTGTCATGTTGCCCGAAATCCTTGAAATCTTGAGTCCAGCGTTGTCGAAGCCGGGGGCAGTCTTCGTCGACTGCACTCTCGGGATGGCCGGCCACAGCTCGGCGATTTTGCGAGCATGCCCGCAGGCCAGCCTGGTCGGTGTCGATCGTGACTCGCAGGCCCTTGAGATCGCCAAGCAAAACATGGCGGAGTTTTCGGATCGCTGCCGGTTTGTGCAGGCCAGGTTTGATGTGCTCGCCGAGTTGGATCTGCCAAGGGTGGACGCCGTCTTGTTCGATCTGGGGTTATCGAGCCTGCAGATAGATCGAGCCGAGCGAGGCTTTTCTTATTCGCAGGACACCCCGCTCGACATGAGGATGGGGCAAAACGAGCTGAGCGCCGCGCAGATCATCAACGAATACGGCCAGGAAGATCTGGTCAGGATATTTCGGGTCTATGGCGAGGAGCCGAACGCCAAGCGCATCGCATCGGCGATTGTTGCCGAGCGTAAGAAGCAGCCATTCGAGATGTCGGGACGTCTCGTAGAGGTGATCGCTGATTCGCTGCCGGCGGCGGTTAGGCGCCGCGGTGGGCACCCAGCGAAGCGGGTCTTCCAGGCGCTTCGCATAGAGGTCAACGGAGAGTTGGACGCGTTTTCCGCCGCGCTTCCGGCAGCGCTAGAGAAGCTAAGCGTCGGTGGCCGGGTGGCCGTTTTGTCCTATCACTCTCTTGAAGACCGGATCGCAAAGCGGACGTTCGCAAAGGCTTGCAGCGACGACGTCCCCAAAGACATGCCGATAGTTCCGCCCGACAGAGCGGCTCAATTCAAATTGCTCACCAAGGGTGCGCAGAAACCAACAGAACAAGAAATCGAGCAGAACTCTCGATCTGCCTCGGCCAGGCTCCGTGCAGTGGAACGGATCAGGTCAAACGAGAAGGGGAAAATATGAGCGCAGCACCAGTAGAACATGGCCAATCGGCCTCCGGTTTGCGGTTGATCCCGCTCATCAGAAGCAAGGGCAAGCTGCCCAGCCATCCGTTCGTGATTTTCATCATCGTGCTGATGGGCTTCGGTGTCGCGATCGTATTCGGGCTCGCAACAGCGGTGCAGAACGAATCCGCGAAGCTTGCCGAGCTCAAGGTTCAGGCCAACGAGTTGCGTTATCGCGAGGCGGCGCTGCAGAGCCAGGTCGAGGAGCAAAGCTCTGGCCAGTATCTGTCGGCTAAGGCCTGGGAGCTCGGTATGAGGCCGAACCCATACCCGGCTGTGATGAAGCTTGAGGATGGCTCGGTTGTTGGGATACAGCAGGCAGTTCAGGGTAACGAGGCCCCGTATGCCGAACCTCCGAAACTTCCCGCGCAAATGATGCCTAAGCCCGAGGGGCAAGACGTGAAGGAAGATAAGGCCGAGGAGAAAGCAGATCCAGTCGAGGAAAACAAGGACGAGGCTGCCGAGTCCAGGCACAGTAACGCGGCCTGAGAGTGAGTAAATGAGACTTAAGCTGGCTTCAAGCGCCAGGCGAATCAACGTCTTCATCGTGTTGTTCGCCATGGCGATTTCTGTGCTCGTCTGGCGGGCGGTGTCCATCCAGGGCATCGATGCCAGCGCAAATGCCCAAGCTGCTGCGGAGAAGCTAACTCAGACTCGAATCATCAAGGCCCAGCGCGGAGAGTTGACCGACCGCAACGGAGTGGTGCTAGCCCAGAGCCAGCCGGCCTTCAGCGTTATCGCCGATCCGACGTCGATCAGCACCAACGGTTTTAACCCTGATTCTATGACCGAGGAGCAAAAGCAGAAGGCTGCTCAGGCTCCCGAAGCGATCACGAACATTTTGATTAGCTATCTCGGTGGCAAGAAGGATGACTACTTGCCAAAGCTTACTGAGCTGACCAACGAGGACGGCACGCCCAACCGTTACGTCGTAATCAAGCGAAAGGTAGCTGCCGATATCTACCGTCAGATGGCAGAGAAGCTGGAAGAAGGCAAGTGGTACGGCATCTACTCGGTGGACGACCCGGTTCGCTACTATCCGAACGGCAACCTTGCCAGCTCTGTTATCGGCTACACGAATTTCGAAGGAGAGGGAGCACTAGGCCTGGAAGGCTCACTGAATAAGGAACTGGCTGGGACGGACGGCAAGCAGACTTTTCAGCGGGCTGCATACGGCACTATCCCGCTAGGCCAAAACACTATTCAGCATGCACACGACGGCACGGATTACCAGCTGACCCTGGACGCTGAACTGCAGCTGTTCACCCAGCAACAGCTGGACAAATCAGTGGAGAAATACGAGGCGATCGGTGGCAGCGCGATCGTCATGGCCGCGAAGACCGGCGAAGTCTTGGCGATGGCCAACACGCCGAGCTTCGACCCTAACAATCCGGGGGAATCTGATCCCTCGCACTTAGCTAATAAAGCTGTCAGCGACGTCTACGAGCCTGGTTCAGTGCAGAAGGTGCTTACCGCTGCAGCCCTATTCGATTCGGGCCTGGTGGATCCTGATACCACTGTTCAGGTGCCCAGCAGGATTGAGTCTGGCGGTGGCTTTATCACCGACTCTTGGTCGCACGGCCCGCAACAAATGACAGCTCGGGGCATCGTTGCCCAGTCTTCGAACATCGGTACCGTGCAACTTGCCAGGCTAATGGACAGCCAAAAACTGTCCGGTTATCTGCATTCCTTCGGTTTTGGTTCACCCACCGGAATCGAAGTTTCTGGCGAACAGCCGCAAATGGGCATCGTTCCGGATGGGGACATGGCCGACTACACCCATGACCAGATCGCTTTCGGTCAGGGGCTCTCTGTTAGCGCCTTGCAGATGACTGCCGCCCTTGCAGCAGTGTCGAACGGTGGCGTCTACCACCAGCCGACACTGCTCAAGGGAGCCAAGGATGCTGATGGCAACAAAGTCGAGATCGCCCGCGCGGAACCACGCAGGGTGATCAGCGAGAAAGCGTCCGAGCAGGTCTTGGATGTAATGGAAGCAGAGGTAGCTTCTCCAGAGATTTTCAATTCTGATAAGAAGAAGATCCTGGGTTATCGGATCGGCGGCAAATCGGGTACCGCGCAGAAGGCAGGTGAGGGTGGCGGATACGACGGCACCTACATCGGTTCCTATGGCATGGTCGCGCCGATCGAGGATCCGGAATTCGTTGTTTATGTCATGGTGGATCGTCCCCGAAAGGGAATTTTCGGCGAGGCAGTGGCCTTCCCAGTGACGCAAAATATAATGCAGTACTTGTTGCCCCGCTACGGCGTTTTACCTTTAGACCAAGTTCCGGAGTATTCTCGACCACTGTCCTAGTAAATGCTTTAAGGAGAGCATAGATGCGTAAGACCACAGTTGCGGACGTCGCGCGGCTGGTCTCTGCCGAGATCCCGTGTCGTCTTGTCGGCGACGGTGGATCGACGGTCGGTCCAGACGTCGTTCGCGATAACCGCGACGCTACGCAGGGCTCTCTTTTCGTAGCGTTCACCGGAGAGCACGCAGACGGGCATGACTACGCGGCCAAGGCGGCAGAGGCAGGAGCCAACGCCATTCTCGCCTCCCGCGAAACCGACGCTGGGGTAGCCCACCTAATCTGCGACGACACCGTGGCAGGTCTGAGTGCCCTAGCCCGTGGCCTGGTCGATCGCGAGATCGAGCGTGGCTTGGTGACCTTCGCGATCACCGGCAGCTCCGGCAAGACGTCAACCAAAGACTTGCTTGCTCAGATTCTGGAGCGCAGCTCCAGCGGCGATGTGGTAAGCCCACGGGGCAGCTACAATAACGAGATCGGGGTGCCGCTGACGGCCTGCCAGATTGATGAGAACACGCAGTATTTCGTCGCGGAGATGGGTGCGGACGCCAAGGGCGACATCGAAAAACTATGCCGAATTGTGCCGCCGAAGATCTCGATGATCATCAACATCGGCATGGCCCACCTGGGTAAGTTCGGTAGTCGCGAGGCGATCGCGGACGCCAAGTCCGAGATCTTTGCGGCTCTGCAGGAAGACGGCTGGGCGGTGCTGAACGCCGATGACGATCTGATTCGCAAGATGCGTCCGAAGGCTAATATCGCGGCATTCAGCATCACCGGGGAACTTCCCAAGGCCGAGATCTCCGTTACCGTGGAAAACGTCGAAGGTGACGAATTCGATAGGTATTCGTTCGACTTGATCTCTAGCGTGCGTGGCCAGATCAGCCGAAACCGGGTAAGTCTGAAGGTGTTGGGCAAGGCTCAGATGATTGACTCTGCTGCCGCAGCAACCGCGGCGCTAGCTGCTGGTTTAACGCCGGATCAGATAGCCGAGGGGTTGTGTCATGCCGAGGCCAGGTCATCCTGGCGGATGGCTCTTGTTGAGCTTCCCCAGAACATAGCGATTATCAACGACGCATACAACGCGAATCCCGGTTCCATGTCAGCCGCTCTGCACAGTCTCGCCAAAATTGGCGAGTGTAGCGCCCGGAAAAGAAAGACCATCGCGATCGTCGGCGACATGCTTGAACTCGGCGATGGATCCGCCGAGCTGCATATGCAGGTCGGTCAGTTGGCGGTCGAGTTGGGCATCGATCAGATCTATTCCGTTGGCCAATATGCCGAAAAAATAGCGCAGGGCGCGGCCAGAGCAGGCGGGCAGGCGACCGTCGTGCAACCAGATGAGGTAGCCGAGGACTTGACGTTGGCTGCCGGCGATGTGGTGCTGGTTAAGGCCAGTCGCGGGTTAGCCTTAGAGAAGGTGGCCGAGCGGCTCACCCAACGGTTTAGCAACTAGGTTCAGGCGAGGAGAATATGAAGCTCATCGTTACGGCTGGCGTGCTCACGCTGCTGATGGTGCTGGTCGGGACAAGGTTTTTTATAAAATTCCTGAGCAACCACGAATACGGTCAGTTCGTCCGTGACGACGGCCCCACCACGCACAAGACCAAGCGCGGCACCCCGACGATGGGCGGTATCGTGATCATCTTCTCCGTGGTAATGGCTTATGCGATTTCGCACTTAGCCTTCTGGACCCCGCCCTCGGTTAGCGGCGTACTCTTGCTGGCATTGCTGGTCGCGGCAGGCATGTTGGGCTTCGTTGACGACTGGACGAAAATCAGTCATCAGCGTTCACTCGGCCTGACCGGCCGCGGAAAACTGATCGGCCAGGCTCTCATCGGCGGTGTCTTCGGCTTCCTCGCGCTGCAGTTTCCGGACAGCTATGGCACCAGGCCAGCTTCACAATTCATCTCATTCACCAGAGACATCTCCTGGCTCAAGCTGCCGATAGTGCTGGCCATCATCTTCATGATCATCCTGATCACCGCGTCGTCCAACGCGGTAAACCTGACCGACGGGCTGGACGGTCTTGCCTCAGGCTCCCTGACCATGGTTTTCGGTGCATATACGCTGATCGCCATTTGGCAGCGAAATCAGTGGTGCGGCTCTGGCGTGGGGGCTGATCCGCAGTGCTACATCTCCCGTGATCCCTGGGACCTAGCGATCATCTCGGCCGCTTTGGCGGCAGGCTGTTTCGCGTTCCTTTGGTGGAACGCGAAGCCGGCGAAAATCTTCCTTGGTGACTCCGGCTCGCTCGCGCTGGGAGCTGCCGTCGGCGGATTGGCGATCTTGACCCGCACCGAGCTGCTCCTGATCCTGCTGGGTCTGCTGTTCGTGGTCGAGGCGGCCTCCGTTATCATCCAGGTCACCTACTTTAAGGCCACGAAGGGCAAGCGCGTCTTTAAGATGACGCCGCTACACCACCACTTTGAGCTGCTGGACTGGGAAGAGGTGACCGTGGTCATTCGGTTCTGGATCATCTGCGGCATCTCGGTTAGCCTCGCCCTGGCGATCTTCTACACGGGATGGGTAATCGGGCAGTGAATTGGCTAGAGAGCGCTAATCGTGAATCTGACTGGTCGCGAGCCAGGGTGGTGGTCGCCGGCATTGGTTCGGCAGGCTACGCTAGCGCCGACGCGCTGCTAGAGGTTGGCGCCGACGTTACTGTTCTGGACGATAACGACTGCGAAGCCAACGTCGATAAGGCAAATATCCTCGAAGCTCTGGACGGTAAGGTTCGCCTCGGTGCCGGCTCTTCCGCGAACCTGCCCGAGGGCGTCGACCTGGTGGTCACCTCGCCGGGCTGGAGGCCCAGCTACCCGCTGCTGGTTCAGGCCGCAGAGCGTGGCGTGCCGATCTGGGGCGATGCAGAGCTAGCCTGGCGTTTCATGCACCCGGGGCGGGTGGTGCCCTGGCTAGGCGTGACGGGCACTAATGGCAAGACCACCACCACCCAGATGCTGACCTCGATGCTGCGCGCGGCTGGCCTGCAGGTCGCCGAGGTGGGTAACATCGGCAGGCCGATCATCGAGGCCATCAACGACGAGATCGTCTACGACGTTTTCGCCGTGGAGCTGTCCAGCTTCCAGCTGCATTGGGCACCATCGCTGAGCTTGCATTCGGCTGTTGTCCTGAACCTGCATGAAGACCACCTTGAATGGTACGAGCCGTGGACCGCGGACAAAGCCGCCGCGTACCAGGCCTATAGCGACGACAAGGCGAGAATTTTCGAGAATGTGGTGCACAGCTGCGTCTATAACGTCGCCGAGGAAGTAACCAGAGACATGGTTGTCGAGGCCGACGTCATTGAGGGCGCACGAGCCATTGGATTCACCCGCGGAATTCCCGCCCCGAGCATGCTTGGCGTGGTCGATGACGCGATCGTCGACCGGGCTTTCGTCGAGAATCGGCAGACCTCTGCGCTGCCACTGGCGGATCTGTCCGATGTAGTGCCGTTTGCTCCGCACAACGTGGAGAACGCCCTTGCTGCCGCCGCGCTGGCCCGTAGCTTCGGGGTGCCCGGCGGCGCGGTGAAGAAAGGCCTAAACGATCTGCATATTGGTGGCCACCGAATCGCAACCGTAGCGCAGGCAGGTGGCGTCACCTGGGTGGACGATTCCAAAGCTACGAATCCGCACGCCGCGAACAGCTCCATGAGAGCCTTCGAGAGCATCGTCTGGCTTGCCGGCGGGCAGACCAAGGGCACCTCCTTTGATGAGTTGGTGAAGGAGCATGCCAAGCGTCTGAGCGCAGCCATCGTTTTCGGCGTGGATCGGCAGGAAATTGCGGACGCTTTGACCAGACACGCGCCCGAGGTACCGCTGATCGTGCTCGATCGAGGCGACACTGGTGTTATGGCTGAAGCGGTCGAGCAGGCAGCCAAGCTCGCGAAGCCCGGTGACACCGTTCTGCTGGCTCCAGGGGCCGCTAGCCGAGACATGTGGACGGGCTACGATCAGCGCGGCGACGATTTCGCGAAGGCAGTTAACGAAGTCATATCGAAGTAGACGGGAGGAACCTGATGGCGACAGCGACCAGGCAGCGCTCGAATAAAATGCGAGCGCAAAATCCCGTAGTCGAAGAGCAGCTTAAGGCAGCAGGACGGCTGAAGAAACTGACTAACCTGTTGTCCAGGCCGATGGCAGATTACTACCTATTGCTCGGCTGCGCTGCGATGCTGATCGCGATCGGCCAGATGATGGTGCTCTCGTCAAGCTCAGTTTGGTCGAGCGTCTACAAGGGCAACTCCTATCACTTCTTTGTTCGCCAGCTGATCTTCTTAGTCATCGCGATACCGATTGCTTGGCTACTCTCGCGCATGAAGCTAATCCACTTTCAGCTTCTCAGCTGGATTTCTCTGATCGTCAGCATTGTTTTGCTCATGCTGATTTTCACCCCTCTGGGGCGCGAAGAGTTCGGCAACCGTTCATGGCTGAGCCTTGGACCTATCGGCTCGATCCAGCCGTCAGAATTCGCGAAGTTTTCCCTAGTTATCTGGGCGGCCAGCGTCTTCGCGAACAGGCGGCGCACGCTCGACCGCCCAGCCCAGTTGCTGTTTCCGTTCTTGGCCGGCTACGGCGTAGTTTTGCTGCTGGTCTTGGCGCAGCACGACCTGGGCACGGCAGTAATCATCTTCGTGATCATGCTCGCGATGCTCTGGTTCGTTGGTTCGCCGCCGGTGGTGTTGCTGAGCATCGGGGTTACTGCGCTGGCCGGCATCGCAGTGTTGATTATCTTCGACCCGCAACGCATGAAGCGCTTCACTAGTTTCCTTGGCCACGGAACCGATGGCTCAGATCAGCCGTTGAACGCTATCTACGGGTTGGCCAGCGGCGGCTGGTGGGGGCTAGGCCCAGGACGCTCACTGCAGAAGTGGGGCGGCCTCTACAACGGTGCCCAGACTGACTACGTCTTCGCTGTGCTGGGTGAAGAACTGGGGCTCTTCGGTTCGCTAATCGTCATCGGGCTGTTCGCGGTATTGGGCTACGCCGGGATGCGTATCGCGCTGCGCTCTACCGAGCCGTTCTTCCGCTACGCGGCGACTGGCGTGACCGCGTGGATCTGTCTGCAGGCGGTCTTGAACATCGCGGTGGTCATGAAGCTGCTTCCGGTTTTCGGTGTTCCGCTGCCGTTCATGAGTCAGGGCGGCTCGGCGCTGGTCTCTAATATCGCTGCGATCGGATTGTTGCTTGCTGCGGCAAGAAACGAACCAGCAGCGGTAGAATTCTTGAAGGCTAGGACGGTTAAGCAGCCGAAGCTGATTAGCGTCGTCGATACGGGTAAAGGCGGTCGAAAAAGATGAGTGCCCCTAGCGTTGTTCTAGCTGGCGGCGGCACTGCTGGTCACACTTCGCCGTTGATCGCGACGGCCCAGGCGCTGTTGGCCGCTTGCCCGGACATCAAGCTGACCTGCATCGGCACTGCGCGCGGCCTGGAGACCAAGGTAATCCCTGCCGCTGGGCTTGACCTAAAACTGATCCCTGCCGTCCCTATGCCGCGCAGGCCAAACGCTGATCTGGTTAAGCTGCCGGTCAGGCTTTCTGGCGCGATGCGCGAGACTCGGCGTGTACTTAAGGAAGCGGGCGCAGACGTCGTGGTGGGTTACGGGGGCTACGTCTCGACGCCGGCGTATCTTGCTGCCAAGATGATGCGCATCCCGGTGGTGATTCACGAGCAGAACGTCCGTCCGGGGATGGCCAACAGGCTCGGTGCCCGCTTCGCAGCCAAGGTGTTCACTACTTTCCCAGGCACCACGCTGCCACGAGCTAGTCGAATTGGCCTGCCGGCCCGAAAACAGGTCACCGATCTTGCTCTTGCAGAGCGTCGCGATATTCTTCAGCGGATGGCCAGAAAGCAGTTCGGCTTGCCCGAGGAGGGCCTGGTCCTGCTTGTCAGCGGCGGTTCTCAGGGAGCCAAGGCACTCAACGACGCTACGCTTGGCGCGCTGGATCAACTACTTAACTCAGGCATCAGCGTCCTGCATGTCTGGGGCCCCAAAAACTTCCCTCCCGATGCGGTGATCCGCCAGCAGGAATCTGGGGCATGTTACGTGCCGCTCGACTACGTTGACAACATGCCGGATGCTTACGCGGCTGCCGACCTGATGCTGGCCCGCTCAGGAGCCGGAAGCGTGGTGGAGACCGCGATGGTCGGGATGCCCACGATATTCGTCCCACTGCCGATAGGTAATGGCGAGCAGGCCCTGAACGCGCAGGAGAGCGTGGCGGCAGGAGCGGCGGCGATGCTCGCGAACAACCAGCTCACCCCCGCGCGCCTTTTGGAAGAGGTGCGGATAGTCATTCCGAGGCTGAAGCAGATGCGCGCGGCCGCCCGGAACCTGATGCCTGCCGATGCGGCAGAAAAACTTGCTAGAGAAATTTTGGAGTTGGCATGAGTCTCATCGAGCCCGTCGAATTGGTGCCGGCGGATCAGGCAGGCACCCTCCACTTCATGGCGATCGGTGGCGCCGGAATGAGCGGCCTTGCCTTCGCCTACCAGAAACTTGGGGCCAAGGTCAGCGGCTGTGATCAGGTGCAATCGAAGAATCTCCGCAAGCTTGCCGCATCGGGCATTCCTGCGACCGTCGGTCACGATGCCGCGCATCTAGACGGCGTCGACACGGTGGTAGTCAGTTCGGCCATTCGCGAGAGCAATGTTGAGCTTCTTGAGGCGCGCAGCCGGGGAAAGCGGGTTTGGCACCGAAGCGCCGCCCTGGCCGCCCTCATGCTCGGTAAGACCGCGATCGCGGTTGCCGGCACCCACGGCAAGACGACAACGAGCGCGATGATCGCGGAGATCCTGACCGAGGTAGGGGCAGAGCCTTCCTACGTGATCGGCTCTCCGCTGGCTGCGACGGGGGCAAGCGCCGACCTTGGCAAGGGCGATGCCTTTGTGGTCGAGGCGGATGAGTCCGACGGCTCCTTCCTGCAGTATCCGACGAATATCGCGGTGATCACTAACGTCGAGGCCGATCACCTGGATAACTGGGCGACCCCTCAGCACTACCACGAGGGTTTCTACCGATTCGCTACCGCCGACAGCGTTCAACACGTCGTGGCCTGCGCGGACGATCCGGGCGCGGCGGAGTTGGTAGAACGCCTGAAGGAAGAGGGCCGCCAAGTTATCACCTATGGCGAGGCGGCCGGAGCCGACGTCCGACTCAGCGATTTCAGCTTTGCCGGCATGTCTGCCAAGACGACGTTGCTCACGAGTAAAGGCTCGATTGACCTTTCCCTGCAGGTGCCCGGCAAACACAACCTGCTCAACGCTTCTGCCGCCTTCGTGGTTGCTGATCTGCTGGGCATCAAGCCACAGGCTGTTGTCGAGGCTGCCGCGAAGTTCACCGGCACGCTTCGCAGGTTCCAGGGCGTCGGAGCGGTTGAGTTGGCGGATGGCCCGGTCTATGTCTATGACGACTATGCCCATCACCCCACCGAGCTGCGTGCAGCGCTGTCCGCGGCACGAAAGGTAAATAAGGGCGGCCGGCTGATCGCCTGCTTCCAGCCGCACCTGTTCAGCCGAACAAAAGATTTTGCCGCTGAATTTGGTCAGGCGTTGGCCCTGGCAGACATAGCTGTGATCACCGATATCTATGCGTCCAGGGAAGATCCGATCCCTGGCGTCACCGGGCAGATGATCGTCGATGCGGCGGCTAATGCTGGTGCTGATGTCCGCTATGTCCCCGACAAGGCGCAGCTTCCTGCGCGTCTCGCCGAGATCTGTGCAGGCGGCGATCTGGTCTTGACGTTGGGAGCTGGCGACGTCACCATCGTCGGCCCGCTGTTGGTGGATCAGCTAGTCGCTTCCGGAGCGAGCGTAATCAGCCGATGAGTGACGTTCGTGAAATCGGCCCCCACATCGACCTGAAGAAGCGGGCAGCCAGGAAGGTTCGGTTGCGTCGAACCCTGGCCGCGATGGTCGTGTTGGTCATCGCGGCAATCCTGTGCTGGCTGGTCTTTTTCTCGTCGGTTTTGGTCACGAAGCGGGTCGAAGTTTCGGGTAACTCCTTGCTAAGCAACGACCAGGTTATTCAGGCCGCGAAGGTTGAGCTCGGGGTTCCGGTTGCTAGGCAGCCGCTGACGAAAATTGCTCATCGGGTCTCCGAGCTAGCCCCGGCTCAGTCGGTAAAGGCTGGTTACGGCTGGCCGAATTCGGTGCACATCGAGGTCACCGAGCGCACGCCGATGTTCCAGTTGCTGAAGGATGAGAAGTGGTATTGGGTCGATTCTTCCGGTGTCGCCTTTTACATGTCCAGCGAGCCGCGCGAGGATTTGGCCAAGGCGATGGCCGAAAACCCTGATCATGCCCAGCTGGCTGATTTGGCGGAGACGCTTGGCTCGCTGCCTAAGGAGATTCTCGACCAGGTAGCCGTCGTCAACGCCGTCAGCCCCGAGCGCATCGTCTTGGAGCTAAGCGACGGTAGGACGGTGAACTGGGGAAGCGCAGACAAGAGCGATGAGAAGGCCAAGGTTCTGGGGCCGCTGTTGATGCAGCAGGGAACTAATTACGATGTATCCGCGCCCTCTAATCCGGCTGTGAGTTAAAAGTCTTGAGTTGAGGTTTAGGCTTTTTTGATTTAACCCGGCTCGTAATAGACAGTTTTCGCTTCGGGGCATAACCTTTCGGGTGGATACCCGTGTTAGCTGGTCATTTGTTTTGGTAATTTTGACACAATAAAGATCAGCCCGAAACTGCGGGCTTTGTACTTTCGATTCAAGGAATGGGGCGGGCTCGGTGGCTACTGCGTCGCAGAACTACTTAGCGGTCATCAAGGTTGTCGGCGTCGGTGGCGGCGGCGTCAATGCAGTGAACCGCATGATTGAAGCAGGCCTGAAGGGTGTTGAATTCATCGCGATCAACACGGATGCTCAGGCTTTATTGATGAGCGACGCCGACGTTAAGCTCGACATCGGCCGCGAGTTGACGCGCGGCCTGGGCGCTGGCGCTGACCCGGAGAAGGGCCGCCAGGCAGCCGAGGATCATTCCGATGAGATCGAGGAGACCCTGAAGGGTGCCGACATGGTCTTCGTTACCGCCGGCGAGGGCGGTGGCACAGGCACCGGTGGCGCTCCCGTCGTGGCGAAGATCGCCCGTTCACTCGGCGCGCTGACCATTGGTGTTGTGACGCGTCCGTTCAGCTTCGAGGGTAAGCGTCGTTCGCTTCAGGCCGAGTCTGGCATTGAGACGTTGCAGCAGGAAGTCGACACCCTGATCGTCATTCCGAATGACAAGCTGCTTGAGCTCACCGACAAGCGTATTTCGGTGATCGACGCCTTCCACGAGGCAGACCAGGTGTTGATGCAGGGTGTTTCGGGCATCACCAGCCTGATCACCACCCCTGGCATGATCAACCTAGACTTTGCAGATGTTTATTCCGTCATGAGCGACGCCGGTTCTGCTTTGATGGGCATCGGCTCGGCTCGTGGCGAGTCTCGTGCCCGCGAGGCCGCCGAGCAGGCTGTAAACAGCTCGCTGCTTGAGGCCAGCATCGATGGCGCACGAGGCGTTCTGCTTTCGATCGCCGGCGGCTCCGACCTCGGCCTGTTCGAGGTCAGCGAGGCAGCTGGTCTGATCGAAGAATCAGCGCACGAAGAGGCCAACATCATCTTCGGTACGGTCATCGACGACAGCCTTGGCGACGAGGTTCGCGTCACCGTTATCGCCGCGGGCTTTGACGGTGGACAGCCAAAGTCGACGGCTAAGCAGCCGATCGAGCGCAAGATGACCCAGCGCAAGGAAGCTAAGCAGGATTCCGCCCAGGCGCCCACCGAGCACAGCCGCACCCCGATCGGCTCGGCTCAGCCACAGATTCCTGGCACAGGCAACGATGAGGCCACGCACATCGCTGATCGTCCCTCCTTCACCCAGGCCGCCGAGATTGAGCCGGACGAGGACGACGGCCTAGACATACCGGACTTCCTTAAATAGCGGTGTTTAGTTATTGGCTGAGCCCAAACCGCAATGGCGGGGTGGGCGTGGCTTTTACAGATCGTGAAGGCGGCTCCTCACAGGGGCCGCTTTCTAGTTTCAACCTTGGCAAGTCAAATGAGGACGATCCCGCGGCCCTCCGCAAGAACATGTCTGCGCTTAAACAGCAGCTGGGCTTCGTCGGCGTCGTGGCGCTGCACCAGGTTCACGGTGCAACCGTTTTCGACGCCGATGCGGATCACCGCTCCTGGCAAGGCGACGAGTGGCTTGGCGATCGCTTCGGCGAGCCACTGCCACAGGCCGACGCAGCGATCACTTCCACTAAGAATCTCGCTCTGATGATCCGGGTCGCTGACTGCGTCCCGGTCGTCTTCGCAGCCGATGGTTGCGTGGCCGCCGCACACGCTGGTCGGGCAGGTCTGCTAGGCGGGGTTTTGGTAGAGACCGTCGAGGCCATCAGAGCCAGGACCTTAGAACCCATCCGTGCCTGGATCGGCCCGCATATCTGCGGGTCCTGCTACGAGCTGCCCAAAGAGATGGTCGATTCCGCAGCCGATCAGTTCCCCGAGGCAGTCGCGGAAACGTCGTGGGGGACTCCCGCGCTCGATCTTGGAGCAGGCGCTTCTGCCCAGTTGCAGCGGCTCGGGGTGTCCGTCGAAAGCGTCGGCGAATGCACGATGGAGTCGAAGTCGCTCTACAGTCACCGCGGAGACGGGGCACAGACGGGCAGGCAGGCCGGTCTAATCTGGCTTGATTCTTCGAAGTCGCGATAGACTTAACTAAAGTTGGCGCGCCCGGGGTGCCTGGTTCGCCGAATACAATGTAACCTTGTTGCACACGCGTGTATTTCGAAGGTGGGTTTTGATGGCAGGGTTTTTGCGAAAGACAGCAGCTTTTCTCGGCTTAGTGGCTGACGACGAGCTGGTCGACTACGACGATTCAGAAGAGTTCAGTGAACCAATCTACCGCTCGGACAAGAAGGTCGAGCGGTCGACCGTCACAAAGATCAGGCCGGTAGAGGCTGACGACGGGCCGCAGATTACTGATATCTCGCGCATCGTCACCGTCCACCCGCGCAACTATAACGAGGCCCGCACCATCGGCGAGCACTTCCGCGATGGCGACCCAGTAATTATGAACTTGTCCGATATGGATGACGACGACGCCAAGCGTCTTGTTGATTTCGGGGCGGGACTTATCTTTGGCCTTCGCGGCACGATAGAGCGAGTGACGAGCAAAGTGTTCTTGCTTTCCCCGAACAATGTTCAGGTGGCAGCGGAAGATAAAGAACGAATCAAGGGCGGTTTCTTCAACCAAAGCTAAGGAGACCAATGATCTATATCGGCCTAGCCATCTCTTTCGCTCTGCAGCTATACCTGTGGGCTCTGATTGGCCGAATGATTATCAGCTGGGTGCCGCTCTTTGCGCCCAACTGGCGGCCGGGCAAGTTCCTGGCCTCCATCTTCGAGATTATCTATACCGTCACCGACCCGCCGTTGAAGTTCCTTAATCGCTACATCAAGCCGCTCCACCTGGGCACCGTAAGTCTCGACCTTGGCTTTATGGTTTTATTCGTAATTGTGCTTTTCGCGAGGCGTTTAACCGCAATTATTTTCTTTTAGGCGCGGTTCGTGGAGTAGCCTGGTTAAGTATCAAATGAGTCGTTCTCTCGAAGGGGCGGCTAAAACCGAGGTATTGCCAAACCGGGCGATACGTGAGAGTTACTGGAGCCTTCATGACGCTGTCATTAGACGAAGTGCGCAACATTCGCTTTCCAATGGTGCGCAAGCCGAACGAGGACGGCTACCGCGCTAGCGCGGTCGATAACTTCATGGACAAGCTGGAGATCAGCTATGCCGACCTCGTCACTGAAATCGAAAAGCTGAAAGCCGATCAGGGCCATGCCGAAGACAATGAAGGCTTGACCGATGAGGTCATCGCGCTGCGTAACGCCAACGAGGATCTGGAACAGGCCAAGAAGTACGCCGAGGAAGAGGCCGAATCGCTTCGCGCTCAGCTCGACGAGCTGCGCGCCAGTTCTGACGTAGCCAAGACCGGCGACGAGCATCTGCGCAACGAAAACGAGCAGCTTCGCAACGAGGCCGAGCGCCTGCGCGCCGAGAGCGACCAGCAGCGCGCTGAGGTCGAGAACCTGCGTGCCCAGCTAGTCGCGGCCACCCAGCAGGTCGTTGACGCGCCGACTGCAGCAGAGATCACCAGCTCCAATCTTGGCACGGTCGTCGATGGCGTCCAGCACATCGAGGTCACCACCAGCCAGCAGGCCAGCCCGGCTGTTGTTCGCTTGGTTGAACTCGCCACCCAGCAGGCCGAGGATCTGCTTAACGATGCCAAGGCTGACGCCGACAAGCGCGTCTCCGATGCCAACAACGAGGCTGCGCGGGTCACCCACGAGGCCCAGTCCAATGCGGAACAGAAGACCGCTGAGGCCCAAGCCACAGCTGATCGACTGGTCAACGATGCTCAGAACGAGTCCGATCGTCTCAACCGGGAGGCTCGTGAGCAGGCAGAAAATCTACTCGCAGACGCCCGCGGTCGAGCCGAGCGCCTCGATGGCGAGGTATCCAACCGTCGCACTGAACTGTTCTCGCAGCTCGAGTCCGAGCGCGATGTTCTGGCTCGTCGCGTAACCAACCTGCGCAACTACGAGGGCGCGTTCCGCGAAGCGCTGAACAACCACCTGAAGAACCAGCTGCAGGTGCTGGAGCAGCTCAACATCGCTCCAGATGAGGCGCCCAACATGAACGCCATGTACGGCCTCGGCAAGACGAATGTTTCGACTCCGCGTCTCGACGCACTTCTCGAGGAAAGCAAGCTGGAAGAGAACAAGTAGTTAATTCTTGTTAAATAGTTGAGGACGGTTCCGCGAAAGCGGGGCCGTCCTCTTTCTTTCTGGTACACAATTGGTCTCACTGTTTTCTCGTTCTGCGGGAACCGACTCGCCATTTGTTTGAGGTAATTAACATGGCTTTTTCGAAAGTTGCCTTGCACATTTCAGAAAAGAGTGTAAGGTCACCGCAAGATGTAAAGGAGGGTCATTGATGGCTACGAAAACTTCTAGCGCGAAGGATAAAGCGCTTCCGGTGCTGCCGGGCGAGGATCCCTGGACCGAGGAAGAGATCGCTGAGGTTCGTTCCGAGCTCGAATCCGATCGCGACAAACTAGCTGCCTCATTGGCCGAATCCGAAAAAGATCTGGATGAGCTACTGCGTGAGGGCAGCGGTGGCGCCGGTCGCGATCCCGTAGACGTTGGCTCCTCAAACTTTGAGCGCGACCAGGAACTGAGCCTGCACGCCAACTCCCGAGACATGCTCGAGCAGACGATCATCGCTCTTCGTGCCCTTGAAGACGGCACCTACGGCCGTTGCGAGCTGTGCGGCGAGCCGATCGGTAAGCTGCGTCTCTCCGTGTTTCCCCGCGCGACCACCTGCGTCAACTGCAAGAAACGCCTGGCTAGGCACTAGCATTGACTCTTGATGAGTACGAAAGGTTCTGATCAAGGATTAATAGCGGCCCTGAATGCTGGCCCGAAGCTGTCTAAAGCGGCTTCTTGGGCCGTGCTTTTGGGGCTCGCTGTAGTTTTCTGGGGCATAGACCGGGCCTCGAAGATGTGGGCGTTCTATGAATTGAGTTCCGGCCAGCAGATTCCGGTCATCAACGGCCTGCTCAAGTTTGAGCTTTACTTCAACTCTGGTGCTGCGTTCAGCATGGGGGAGTCCTTCACGGTCGGGCTGACCATATTTTCCATCGTTATTTTCGGAGCAGTCCTGCTGTTTCTGGCTCCAAAGCTCAGGGGTATTTGGTGCTGCTTTGGCTTCGGTCTTTTGCTCGCTGGCATTGCTGGAAACGTGACGGATAGATTGTTCTGTCCACCCGGCCCGTTTAGGGGTCACGTTATCGATTTCATCTCGCTTAAATACTTTGCTGTGTTCAATGTGGCTGACATGTGCATCACTGGCGCAGCGATCCTCTTCATAGTTTTGCTCTTGTTTTCCGATCGCAAAACCAAGAAGCTAGACGAGGATGCGGCATGAAGGTTCTGCTAATTCCTGATGGGCTAGAGGGTGAGCGCTTCGACGTTGCCGCCTCGCGGATGACTGGCCTGACTCGTTCTCGGGTCTCCGCGCTCATCGATGAGGGCAAGGCTCGCCTAGAAGGTAGGTCCGTGAAGCCTTCGGTGAAGGTGCTCGGCGGTCAGATGCTCGAGGTTGACCTTTCCGAGCCGGTAAGGCAGCCGAAGGTGCGTCCCGCACTGGCAGATGGCTTAGAGGTCATCCACGAGGACAGCGACATTATCGTCGTCGACAAGCCGGCGGGCGTGGCGGCGCATCCATCGCTGGGCTGGGATGGCCCAGACGTCGTCAGCCATCTTGCGGCCACCGGCTACGCCATCTCTACCTCCGGCGCACCCGAGCGGCAAGGAATCGTGCAGCGCTTGGACGTCGGCACCTCTGGCCTGATGGTGGTGGCAAAGAGTGAACACGCCTACACACTACTCAAGCGCGCGTTTCGAGACCGCAGCGTCGACAAGATCTATCTCGCCCTGGTTCAGGGCCATCCCGATCCGTTTTCCGGCACCATAGATGCGCCCATCGGCAGGCATCCAGGCTCGCAATGGAAGTTCGCGGTCACTAGTGATGGCAGGCATTCCGTCACGCACTACGAAACTATCGAGGCGGCTCCCTCCGCTACTTTGCTGCGCATTCACCTAGAAACCGGCCGCACGCATCAGATCCGTGTCCACATGTCGGCCATCGGGCACCCCTGCGTAGGTGATCCGCTTTACGGCTGCGACCCTGTCCTGGCAGCGAAACTCGGCTTAGACAGGCAGTGGCTGCACGCTTCACAACTGGGCTTTATTCATCCTGGTAGCGGAGAATATGTCGAATTTCATAGCGATCCGCCACAAGATTTATCTATAGCTTGGAACAAGCTACGCGATGACTGAAAATCTCCGGTAGCCTAAATAACGTGCGTAGAGCGAAAATAGTTTGTACTTTAGGTCCCGCTACCTCCACGCAGGAGCGGATGGAAGAGCTAATCAAGGCTGGTCTGGACGTTGCTCGTTTCAACATGAGCCACGGAGACCACAGCGAGCACCTAGTCAGGCTGCAGGAGACCCGCGCAGCTAGCGAGGCGGTAGGAAAGAACGTCGGTCTGCTTGCCGACCTACAGGGCCCCAAGATCCGTCTTGGTGTGTTTGCCGAGGGCAAGGTTGAACTCAGCTATGGTCAGGAATTCACCATCACTATCGACGATGTGCCTGGCGACAACCAGCGTGCATCCACCACCTACAAGGGTCTGACTGGCGACGTCAAGGTCGGCGATCAGATTCTGATCGACGACGGCAACGTCGCTCTCGAGGCCGTCGAGGTCACCGACACCGACGTCGTCACTAGGGTTGTTGTTGCCGGCGCGGTCAGCAACAACAAGGGCATTAACCTGCCGGGCGCCATCGTTAACGTTCCCGCTCTCAGCGAGAAGGACGAGAACGACCTGCGCTGGGCGCTGCGCAACAATTTCGACATGATCGCGCTGTCGTTCGTTCGCAAGGCCTCGGACATTGATCGCGTGCACGAGATCATGGATGAGGAGGGTGTGCATCTTCCGGTAATCGCCAAGCTGGAGAAGCCGCAGGCAATCGCCAACCTAGATGAGATCATCGACGCTTTCGACGGCTTCATGGTTGCCCGCGGCGATCTCGGCGTCGAGATGCCTCTCGAAGAGGTGCCGCTAGTTCAGAAGCGCATCATCCACAAGGCGCGCAAGTTCGCGAAGCCGGTCATCGTCGCCACCCAGATGCTCGACTCGATGATTACCTCGCCTCGCCCGACTCGCGCCGAAGCGTCTGACGTTGCCAACGCGATCCTTGACGGCACCGACGCGGTCATGCTTTCGGGCGAGACCTCCGTGGGTTCCTACCCGGTCGAGACCGTCAAGACGATGGCCAGGATCGTGGAGAGCACCGAACGCAAGGGCATCAAGCGAATCTCCAAGATAAACTGGGATCCGCACACCACTGGCGGCATCATCGCCATGTGCGCTGCCCAGGCTGCTGAGCAGAGTAACGCAAAGTACATGGTTGCGTTCACCCAGTCCGGCGACACTGCTCGCCGTCTGTCTCGTCTGCGTAACACTATTCCGTTAATTGCGCTGACTCCCGACAAGCAGACCTCTCACTGGCTGACGCTCTGCTGGGGTGCTCAGGTATACACCACGCCTAGCTTCAAGGCCACCGAAGAAATGGTTACCTTCGTCAACAAGCGCATCCAGGAGGAACTGGATGTCAAGGAAGGCGACTACATCGTCATCGTTCACGGTTCGCCGATGGGCATGGTCGGCAAGACCAATACCATGCGCGTCCACAAGATGCGCGATCGCACCTGGAAAGAAGGCGAAGACTAAGTCTTTAGTCAAATAAAAACCCTAGCCGGCAGGCTAGGGTTTTTATTGTGCCCGAGGTGGGAGTCGAACCCACACGACCTTTCGGGTCAAACGATTTTGAGTCGTTCGCGTCTACCATTCCGCCACTCGGGCTCGGGTGAAGACGGTGGCTCTGACATAGAACGTCAGACAGCATACTATTTAATAGTCGGCATGCAAATTTTTGTTGTTGTGGAATATGCCGAAAGAATGTTTTAAATTGTAGTTAACGTCGTAGTCAGTGCTGATTACGGTGTTCGAGTTTCTTAGTTTGCAATGGTGTGCTAAGAAGTGATGGCTTTCTACAAAAACAAGTAGATCAATTTTTAAGGACTATGCGTGGGCTATGGGAGCCCATTAGGTGAGCGAGGGGATATGGCTAAGACAGCAGAGAAGAAGAAAGAAGATAAAGGAGACGTCGTTACAAGGCCTCGCGTCCTGGTCGCTGAGGACGAGGCGCTGATCAGGCTCGATCTGGTCGAGTTGCTTGAGGAGCAGGGCTACGAGGTTGTAGGCCAGGCTGCTGATGGCGAGAAGGCCGTGGAGATGGCTCGCGAGCTCGAACCGGACTTGGTCGTGATGGACGTCAAAATGCCGAATGTTGACGGCATCGCTGCCGCTGAGCAGATCACGGATGAGCGGATCGCTCCCGTTGTGATGCTTACCGCGTTCAGCCAGCGAGAGTTGATCGATAAGGCTAAGACGGCGGGCGCTATGGCCTATGTCGTCAAGCCGTTCGACGCCTCCGATGTCGTCCCTGCGATCGAGATCGCGATCGCGAGGTTCCAGGAGATGCAGGCCCTCGACGACGAGGTAGCCACGCTCGAGGAACGCCTCGAATCGCGCAAGATTATCGACCAGGCGAAGGGTATCCTCCAGGAGGCGCTAGGTATGACCGAGCCGGAGGCCTTCAGATTCATCCAGAAGACCGCGATGGATCTGCGCAAGTCGATGCGTGAGGTCGCCAGCGGGGTAATCGCGCGCGAAAGCACCGAGCAGGAATAATTAATTCGACAGTATTCGGCAGCTAAGCCTGCCGATCGCGAAAAGTCTGCCTTCCTCGTCGGTTAGTTCGACGGTGTAGACCGCGCTGGTTGACCCCAGATGCTGGGCTCTCGCTACGCCCCGGGTGAGGTTTCCGCGCGGCTCTTTTAGATGGCTAACCGAGACCTCGGTGCCAACCACGATCTTTCCGTCGCCGGCCCAGGCGCTAGCGCCCACCGAGCCGAGCGTTTCGACCATGGCTGCGCTGGCTCCGCCGTGCCAGCGTCCCGTGATCTGGGTGTTGCCCGCCACCGGAGTCTCGCCGCGAACCTCGTCTGCGCTGACCGCGGTCAGTTTGAGGCCGAGCTTCTGGTCGAACGCACTGTTTGAAAGATCCATGACTCCATAATGTCACGGTTTCTGCCGTGCGATAGAGTCAGGCCATGGCCGATAACAGACCGAAGCTCATCCTGATTGACGGACACTCGATGGCGTATCGGGCGTTTTATGCGCTGCCGGCGGAGAATTTCGCGACTAATACCGGCCAGCACACGAATGCTGTCTACGGCTTCACCTCAATGCTGATCAATCTGTTGCGTGACGAGCAGCCGAGCCACATCGCGGTGGCTTTTGATCTGTCGCACGTGACTTTCAGGACGAAGGAATATGCCGATTACAAGGGCACTCGTCCCGAGACGCCGGCAGAGTTCAAGGGCCAGGTAGAGCTGATCCGCGAGGTGCTCGGTGCTTTGAACATCGTCTGCGTCGACAAGGAGGACTACGAGGCCGACGACATCATCGCCACGATCTCCAATCAGGCGGACGATGCCGGCTGGCAGACGCTGATCGTCAGCGGCGACCGCGACTCATTCCAGCTCGTCGACGAGAACACCACCGTGCTTTATCCGAAGCGCGGGGTCTCGCAGATGGACGTGATGAACCCGCAGGCCGTGGAAGAAAAGTACGGCGTGCCGCCCGCGCGTTACCCAGAGCTGGCCGCGCTGGTAGGCGAGACCAGCGATAATCTGCCCGGCGTTCCGGGGGTCGGGCCGAAGACCGCTGCCAAGTGGATCGCGAAATACGACGGGCTCGAGAACATCCTGGCCAAGCCAGAGCAGATTACTGGCAAGGTTGGCGAGTCGCTTCGCAGCCATCTCGATGACGTCAAACGAAACCGCAGACTAAATCGCCTGGTGCGTGACCTGGAGTTGTCGGCTGGACTGGACGATTTGGTCTGGGGCGACTACGACCGCGAAAAGGTTCACGAGATCTTCGATGCCCTCGAGTTCCGCACGCTTCGCGATAGGCTGTTCAGCACTTTCCCGCAGGCGGGCCAGGAGGCAGCAGAACAGATAGAGGTTGACGGCAAGATTCTGGCCGGCGGCGGCTTAAAGGCTTGGCTAGAGCAAAACGGCGAACGCTGCGGCCTGGACTTTTCGCTGATCGAATCGGACATCACCTCGGTTGCTATCGCCACCGAAGAGGGCAAGGCGGTTTGGTTCGACGTCACCCAGCTTAATTCCCCAGACGAAAATGCTTTCGCTAGTTGGCTAGCGGATCCGAAGTCCGAAAAAGTGATTCACTCGGCTAAGACCGTTCGCTTGGCCTGCTGGAATCGGGGCTGGCAGCTTGAGGGACTCATCTGCGATACCGAGCTGGCGGCCTATCTGCTGCACCCAGACCAGCGTAGCTATCTGCTCTCCGATCTATCGATCAGATATCGCGGTATGGAGTTATCGGCGGGCGAGGAGCAGGCGCAGGACACGCTTGACTTCGGCGGTTCCGAGGACGCCGAGTCCGCCATGCACCGGGCGGTGGCCACGATCTCGCTGAGCGAGGCATTGACTGGGGAACTAAACAAAGTGGGGCAGACGTCTTTGCTGAATGACGTCGAGATGCCATTGCAGCGGGTGCTGGCCGGGATGGAACACGTTGGCATCGCGGTGGACATCAAGGGGCTGCAGACGCTGCGGGACGACTACGACGCTAACGTCGTTGAGGCCCAGCAAAAGGCTTTCGATTCCATCGGACACGAGCTGAATCTTGGTTCCCCGAAGCAGCTGCAGAAGGTGTTGTTTGAGGAACTGGATCTGCCCAAGACCAAGAAGATCAAGTCGGGCTATACCACCGACGCCGAGGCGCTGACTACGTTATACGCCACCACCCAGCATCCGTTTCTGGAATACCTGCTGGCCTATCGCGACTCAATTAAGCTTCGCCAGACCGTTGACGGGCTACTCGCTGCCGTCCAGCCGGATGGGCGCATACACACCACCTTCCAGCAGACGGTCACCGCCACCGGAAGGCTCAGCTCGACGGATCCGAACCTGCAGAACATCCCCACCAGAACCGCAGCGGGGGCGAGGGTGCGCGACGTCTTCGTGGTCGGGGAGGGCTTCGATGGCCTGATGAGCGCCGACTACTCACAGATCGAGATGCGGGTGATGGCAGACGCCTCCGGCGACGAGCACTTGATCAATGCGTTCCAGAGCGGCGTGGATTTCCACACTGACACGGCCTCGAAGGTCTATGGCGTCAAGGCAGACGAGATTACCCCGGAGATGCGCGCGCACGTCAAACAGATGAACTACGGCCTGGCTTACGGACTGAGCGCATACGGCCTGTCCAGCAGGATCGGCGTCTCGGTCTCTCAGGCCACGGAGCTGATGGAGGACTACTTCGCCACGTTCGGCCAAGTTCGTGACTACCTCGAGGGGTTAGTCGAGCAGGCGCGAAAGACCGGATACACGCAGACCTTGCTGGGCAGGCGTAGATATCTGCCCGATCTGAATTCGTCTAACTTCCGTCGCCGGCAGATGGCCGAGCGCGCCGCATTGAATGCGCCGATTCAGGGCTCAGCCGCCGACATCATCAAGATTGCGATGCTTAGGGTCGACGAGCAACTGGCGGCGAACCGGTTGAAGTCGCGCGTGCTGCTTCAAGTCCACGACGAGCTGGTGCTCGAGGTGGCGCCGGCCGAGCGCGAGCAGGTGGAGGAGCTGGTAGTTACCGAGATGTCGGGCGCGGCAGACCTAAAGGTGCCACTAGACGTCTCGGTCGGCTACGGCAAGACCTGGCATTCCGCTGCACACTAGGTCGAACGCTACGTATTGGGGGCGCGAGTGTGCTTTATCTCGTGTGAAGTTGAAAGCGGTAGTTAATCAGCCGAGATCAGGTTCCCGTAATAGATCATGCGGCCGAGAAATTCGTAAGTGCCGTCGTTGGTGAGATCTGAGCAAACCACCAGCGCAAACCTCGGATCTCCCTCTTCGTCGTAGATGAGGTTGCTGTTGACATCCTTATCGTAGTCTTCGACCATGATGTGTTCGGAACCCGAATAGCGGTAGCAGGCAGAACGGCCTTCGTCGTCGCTGATTTTGATGACTGTCTCGCCCTTGGTCCAAGCACCATTCTGCAGATCATTGCCGATCGCCCCGCCGTAATAATTCGTGTGGGCAGTCAGCGTGGCTATTCCCTGCTTGGATCCGACCTTGGGGCCCTCGTTGTACCAGGCCACCGTGTAGCCCTCGTTCACAGGTGGAGCTGCTGCGGCCCCGCTCTCGTCGAGGCCAAGCGAAAGCATCTTCATTGGTTTATCCGTGCCCAGCACCAGAAACTGTGTGGGGTTCTCAACGATATCGGGTTGAGCGGGACATCCCTCCGGTATGGCGGGGGTAGGGGTTTGCGTGATCGGAGCACTAGGTTCCACCTTCTGGTTATTAACTGCAAACAGCAGTCCCGCGCCGATTAATAAGAACACGACTATCAGCGCGAGCGCCTTGCCTAACTTCCCGTTCATAGCTCCCCGAAGACTTTTTCGATGGTGTTTAGCTAGGCTAGCAAACCCAGAAAGAGTTCTAAACGAATGCATGGTCGCGGCAGAAGCCATTGCCTAGCCCAATTGACCGTAATACTAATGACGGTTATGCTTGAGGTCGCTGTGTTTTCGCGTGCCCAGACGTAGCGGCCACGCCGGTTCTAAGAAGGCCTACGGGCTTAAATTAAAACTCGGAGCAGAGCTTGGAGCGCAGCAAAACGAACTATTAACCAAAATCGGAGCCCTACTACACATGACGTCCTCCACTGAGGCCTCACAGGTCGCTATTGACGACATTGGAACTCCTGAGGCCTTCGAGGCTGCAGTCGATTCCACCATCAAGTACTTCAACGACGGTGACCTGGTCAAAGGTACTGTCGTAAAAGTTGATCGTGATGAGGTGCTGCTTGACATCGGTTACAAGACCGAAGGTGTCATCCCCTCCAAAGAACTTTCCATTAAGCATGATGTCGACCCCTTCGACGTCGTCCAGGTTGGCGATGAGATTGAAGCTCTCGTCCAGCAGAAGGAAGACAAAGAAGGCCGCTTGATCCTGTCCAAGAAGCGCGCGCAGTACGAGCGCGCCTGGGGCACCATCGAGACCGTCAAAGAAGAAGACGGCGTCGTTACCGGCAACGTCATCGAGGTCGTCAAGGGCGGCCTCATCGTCGACATCGGCCTTCGCGGCTTCCTGCCGGCATCGTTGGTCGAGATGCGCCGCGTCCGCGATCTGCAGCCCTATGTTGGCCGCGAGATCGAGGCCAAGATCATCGAGCTCGATAAGAACCGCAACAACGTTGTGCTCTCTCGTCGCGCCTGGCTGGAAGAAACCCAGTCCGCTGTTCGCCACCAGTTCCTTCAGGATCTCGCCAAGGGTCAGATCCGCAAGGGCACCGTTTCGTCCATCGTCAACTTCGGCGCGTTCGTCGACCTTGGCGGCGTAGACGGCCTGGTTCACGTTTCCGAGCTGTCGTGGAAGCACATCGACCACCCGAGCGAGGTAGTCGAGGTCGGCCAGGAGGTCACCGTCGAGGTTCTGGACGTCGACTTCGACCGCGAGCGCGTTTCGCTGTCGCTGAAGGCCACCCAGGAAGACCCGTGGCAGGTCTTCGCCCGCACCAACGCCATCGACGAGATCGTGCCGGGCAAGGTCACCAAGCTCGTTCCGTTCGGTGCGTTCGTTCGCGTCGAAGAGGGCATCGAGGGTCTGGTGCACGTCTCCGAGCTTGCTGAGCGCCACGTCGAGATCCCGGAGCAGGTGGTTTCCGTTGGCGATTCCGTCATGGTCAAGGTCATCGACATCGACCTCGAGCGTCGCCGCATCTCCCTGAGCCTCAAGCAGGCCAACCAGGGCGTTGACATTCAGGCCGACGACTTCGACCCGTCGCTGTACGGCATGACCGCCAGCTACGACGAGCAGGGCAACTACATCTACCCGGAGGGCTTCGACCCCGAGACCAACGAGTGGAAGCCGGGCTACGAGGAGCAGCAGGCCGCTTGGGAGGCTCAGTACGCTGAGGCCCAGGCTCGCTGGATGGCTCTGAAGAAGCAGGCCGCCGAGGCCGAGCACACCGAGGAGGAGCTGGCCGAGTCCGCTCCCGCCGCCGGTTACTCCTCTGCGTCCAAGCCTGCCGCCGAGGAGAGCACTCCACAGGGCGCGCTGGCCTCCGACGAGGCTCTGCAGGCCCTTCGCGACAAGCTTTCGGTTAACGAGTAAGCAATCAAGAAATTGCCCCCTCTTTTTGGAGGGGGCAATTTTTTATGCCTAAACCATTATGTTTATTTAGGTGGAGCCAAAATGTTGAAGATAGGCCTGACGGGTGGGATTGCTTCGGGCAAGTCGTCGGTGGCGAAGCAGCTGAAGGATCTGGGCGCCGTCATCATCGACTCGGACGTTTTGGCCAGGCAGGTGGTTGAGCCGGGAACCGAGGGGCTCGATGAAATCGTCGCCAGGTTCGGGCCTAAGATAGTCACCGCGGACGGCAGCCTAAACCGCTCGCGGCTAGGCGAGATAGTCTTTACGGACGATCGGGCCAGGGCTGACCTAAACAGAATCGTTCATCCCAGGGTCAGGGAAGCTGCGAACAGGGCGCTGCGCGAGGTCCCCGAGGGCGGGGTAGCGTTGCAGGTGATTCCGCTGCTGGTTGAGACTGGCCAACAGCATGACTTCGACAAAGTGGTGGTCGTGGACGTCCCCGAGAGCGTCCAGTTAGAGCGGCTGATGGCCAGGAACGGGCTCAGCCGTGAGGACGCTCAAGCGAGGATCGCCGCGCAGGCGAGCAGGGCGGAACGACTGGCGGCGGCGGATTATGTGATCGAGAATTCGGGTTCTTTCGAGCGCACTCGCATCCAGGTTGAAGAATTGTGGCGGTTGTTAACTGAGCAGCCGTGACAAATCCGACTCATCTGCTGAGAAAATTTGGTGATTCTGCTCAATGGTGAGCGGGAAATTTATTAAGTGGGCACTTTTCTATGATCAGATGAGTCGGATTTGTCACGGCGGCGTCCGGAGATTTCCCCATTGCCTAGAATTGGGGGCATGGAAAAAGTTGATTTTTGGTTTGATCCTTCGTGCCCCTGGACTTGGGTTACTTCGCTGTGGATGTGCGAGGTAGCGAGCCTGCGCGACATCGAGGTTAATTGGCATCCTTTTTCCCTCTACTTCTTGAACGAGGGCCGCGAACTTGACCCTGACTACCGCAAGCTGACCGACTACAACTTCGTCGGTTCGCGGGTGACCGGGGCGGTAGCCGTCACCAACCCCGAGAAGCTATCCGATTTCTTCATGGCCGTCGGCACCAAATACCACAACGAGGCCCGCGGTAAGGAGGACTACGAGGGCATCCTCAAGGAGGCCCTGGGCGACTGCGGTCTGGAAGCAGAGCTGTTCGACCGCGCTACCGCTGGCGAGTTCGACGAATTCATGCGCGAGTCCACCAAGGCAGGCCTGGACATTGTCGGCGACCAGGTCGGTGTGCCGATCGTCTCGTTCAACAATGTCGGTTTCTTCGGGCCGGTGATCGCCAAGGTTCCTCGCGGCGACGAGGCCCTGAAGCTCTGGGACGGCTGCCTTGCTGCCGCCAGCGTGGACAGCTTCTACGAGCTGAAGCGCTCCCGCAACGTTAAACCTCAGTTCGATTAATCACTGAGCGGCTCCGACCTCTAGTCGGAGCCGCATGTGTTTTTAGTAGGCGGTGGGTTTGGGCCCAGAGTACAAATGAAAAAGAAACAGGCCCGAGATGCACAATAAAGAGGACCAGGGGGTTTTG
>CAUPIJ010000002.1:0-125993 GCA_963511305.1 uncultured Propionimicrobium sp. | reverse complement strand
GGCAGCCTTATGGGGAGTCGTCTCCCCTGACTTCGTAATTAGTTTCGTGGCCACGAGAATACATTAGCCCATAGGGCCCTCGAATTTCACCAAAAGTACCCCTTGCGGCATATTTTTTCAGGTTAAGCAGACCTAACTGAAACCGTATTCACGCTCACGAACCTACGACCCAGGTATGAGAGCAGGTTCTTTAGGCGATACTTTGCGGGCTAGTCTGAGCCCGCCAGCAATTCCGGTCGCCGGTGCTGCGTGATCGTGCGCGATTGTTCACTACGCCAGGCGGCCACGTTCGCGTGGTTACCGCTGAGCAGGACTTCGGGCACGTCCAGGCCACGCCACGAGGCCGGCTTCGTGTAGACCGGATACTCCAGCAATCCGCCCTCGGCTTGAGAATACGACTCCTCAATCAGCGACTCCGGGTTGCCGATCACGCCCGGGATCAGCCGCACGATGGCCTCGATCATCACCATCGCGGCCACCTCGCCGCCGTTCAGCACGTAATCGCCGATGCTGACCTCGCGCACGTCGAACTTCTGCACTGCCCATTCGGCGACGCGGGCGTCGATGCCCTCGTAGCGCCCACAAGCGAAGGCGAGACTTGGTTTGTGTGATAGCTCCTCGGCGAGCCTCTGATCGAAGACCTCGCCAGAGGGGCTGGTGAAAATCAATGTGGGTTTCAGCTCGCCCTCGATGCTGTCTGCCAGGTCGTCAAGCGCCTCGCCCCATGGTTCGGGCTTCATCACCATGCCTGCTCCCCCACCGTACGGGGTGTCGTCGACGGTGCGGTGCCGGTCGTGCGTCCAATCGCGTAGATCATGGACACGCAGATCAAGCTGCCCGCGCTCAATGGCCTTGCCGATCAGGCTCAGTCGCAGCCCAGAAAGGTATTCCGGAAAGATTGAAATGACGTCAATTCTCATCGGCCCGCTACCTGCGATCCTTTATCGGTCAACACGGCCTGGTTCGCCTCGAGATCTATTCGCTCAACTAGCTCGGCGACGAACGGGACGGCGATCTCGCCAGCAACCAAAATGTCTTGGGCCGGAGCGTGCCAGACCTCTGTTACCTCGCCCAACTTCTCGGCGTTCGAGCTGACCAGCTCAAGACCGATCAGCTGACGATCGTAGAACTCCTCGGGGTCAGACGGAGATTCATCGCCTACCTCTGAGAACAGCAGCTTGCCGGTCAGCTCCTGTGAGGCATTCCGATCGTCGACGCCCTCCAGGTGCAACACCAGGCGATCGCCCTGCTTGCGGCAAGCGGTAACGGCACGGAACTCCTCGCCCTGCACCTTCACCTTCGCGCCCAAATCGAACCGCAGCTCGGGCTCATCGGTGCGCAGGTCGATAAAGAAGTCACCCCTGATTCCGTGGGGCCGACCAATACGTGCGACGACTACCTCTGTCATAATCCCTAACCTATAAAAAATCGGCGCCCCACCGAGGTGGGACGCCGATTCACATGTCTTTAGCGACGGCCTCGCGGCTTACGGTCGACATCCACGAAATCGATGCGAACCTGCTCACCATCGGCCAGCGCAGCAATGACCTTGCGGATTGCGGTGGCGGTGCGGCCCTGGCGTCCGATTACCTTGCCAATGTCGCTGGGGTGAACGCGCACCTCAAGCAGTCGACCGCTGCGAATCTGCTTATCGCGAACGGTGACATCGGCGGGGTTGGCGACGATACCGCACACCAGATGCTCAATAGCCTCGGCAAGCATGCGTTACGCCTCTTCGGCCTTGGCCTTGTCGGCGTCCTCAGCCGGGGCCTCCTCGACGGGCGCCTCAGCCTCTTCGGCAGGCTTCTCGGACTCTTCGGCAGCAGCCGGTTCCTCAGCCTTCTCCGCAGGCTCTTCAGCCTTGTCAGCGGCCTCGGCCTTATCGGCCTTGTCCTTCTTGGTGCTGATAGCCTCGGTGGTCGGCTCGTCATCGGCCTCGGCCAGAGCCTTGTTGAAGATCTCCAGCTTGTCGGGCTTAACGGGCTGCGGATCGACACCGGACGAGCTCTTGTCGCCGGTGAACTTCTGCCAGTCGCCGGTGCGCTTCAGCAGGGCGACGACGGCCTCAGTCGGCTGCGCACCAACGCCGAGCCAGTACTGAACACGCTCGGAGTTGATCTGGATGACCGAAGGATCATTCTTCGGGTGGTAGATGCCGAGCTCCTCGATGGCAGTGCCATTACGCTTGGCGCGCTCGTCGATGACGATGACGCGGTACTGCGGCTGACGGATCTTACCTAGTCTCTTCAGACGAATTTTCGTTGCCACTTGTGTGGTATCTCCTGTTACAAAACTAAAATTTTTTGGTTCCGCCTGCGTGTGGGGCACGGCCGGCTAGAACCGTCGGTCCTGCGTCGCCAGTGATGAGAGGGCACCTGGACACAGACGCAATAGCTGATTATGCCAGATTTATCGGGCGAGCAGAAATTTATTGCAAGCCGCGCACTGGTTTTCCGCGCAACACGATCGCGTGCGGATCGTGCAGGACAGAGATATTGCGCCTGGGATCTTCGCGGTAACAGATGAAGTCTGCGGAGTCTCCAACCGCGAGCTGCTGCGCACCGAGCCACTCACGCGCCCGCCAGCTTGCCGCACCGAGCGCGAACTCCGGCCCACCGAGCTTTGCTAGCAAGTCGGCCTCCTGGGCGATTCGCCCGTGGGACAGCCTGCCGCCCGCATCGGTGCCAGCATAGATCTGGACGCCGGCCTCCAGCGCCTTAGCCATCACCTCGAAGTGCCTGGCGTGCAGATCTCGCATGTGAGCAGACCAGGTGGGATACTTCTCGTCGCCACCGGCCGCGAGCTCGGGGAAGGTCTCCAGCTGCGTCATGGTGGGCACGAGGGCCAGGCCCCTGTCTGCCATCTGCTGGATCGCCTCGTCACTCAACCCGGTGCCGTGCTCGATGCAGTCTGCACCCGCCTCAACGAAATCCGCGACGGCCTGCTCGCCGAAAGTATGCACCTGGACGCGCTTGCCCAGCTCGTGTGCCTTCTCGACCGCGGCCTTCACGACGTCGGCCGGCCAGAGCGGAGCCAGGTCGCCGATGCTTCGATCGATCCAGTCGCCCACGATTTTCACCCATTCGCCGTCCTTACTGGCCTGCCTGGCCACCTCGGCGACGAGCTCCTCGGGTTCTACTTCGACTGCGTAGTTGCGGATGTAGCGTTTAAAGCGGGCGACGTGCTGGCCGCTGCGGATGATCCGTGGCAGATCCTCGCGGCCGTCGACGAAATGAGTATCGCGCGGCACCCCGGTGTCGCGAACTAGCAGCACACCGGTATCGCGATCGGTTTCTGCCTGCTCGACGGTCTGCTCGTCTGTGGCTGGGCCCTTCGCAGCCAGGCCGATGTGACAGTGCGCGTCGACCAGGCCAGGCACCACCCAGACATCCCTAAGAACTACCTCAGCACCCTGAGCCTCGTCGCTAATTTTGCCGTCCACGACCCACAGTGTCTTGCGCTCACCGCTAGGCAGAACGACGGCTTCGATACCGAACTTCATGGCCTGCCCTAGTTACCCATGCCGGAGTCTTTGAGCATCTGAGCCACCTGCGGGGGCAGCTTGAAGTAGCCGCCCTGCTGCTCAGCGGTGGGCAAGCCGAATGGCGATTCTTGCGGCGCGACCTGCTGAGCCTTCTTGCCCTGTGCCTGGGCCGCACGCTTGGCCGGGTTACCCGAGACCTTCCGGCCACCGCGCGCCTTCTTCTTGCGCTGGTTTTGCCGATTCGGCTTGGCGCCGCCGCCCACGCCGGGCAGGCCGCCCATCATCGAGCCCATGCGGGTCATCATCTTCCTGGCCTCGGTGAAGCGCTTGACTAACTCGTTGACGTCCTTAACCTCGACGCCTGAACCGCGCGCGATGCGGGCACGCCTGGAACCATTCAGGATGCTGACGTCGGAGCGCTCTGCCGGAGTCATCGAGTAGATGATGGCCTCGATGCGGTCTATCTGCTTCTCGTCAATGTTGGCGATGGCGTCCTTCATCTGGCCCATGCCAGGCAGCATGCCGAAAATCTTGGACATCGGCCCCATGCGGCGCATCTGCTGCATCTGAGCGAGGAAGTCGTCCAGGCCGAATTCGCCCTTGCCGCTTAGCAGCTTGGCCGCGGCCTCCTCGGACTGCTTCTTGTCGAAAGCCTTCTCGGCCTGTTCGATGAGCGTGAGCATGTCGCCCATGCCTAGAATCCGGCTGGCCATGCGATCGGGGTGGAAGACGTCGAAGTCTTCTAGCTTTTCGCCGTTGGAGGCGAACATGATCGGCTTGCCTAGCACCTTAGCGATGGACAGCGCGGCACCACCGCGGGCATCGCCGTCGAGCTTGGTCAAGACGACGCCGCTGACTCCGACGCCGTCCTCGAAAGCCCGGGCGGTGTTGACGGCGTCCTGGCCGATCATCGCGTCGACGACGAAAAGGGTCTCGTCGGGGTTGGTGGCCTGTTTGATCTGGCTGGCCTGCTCGATCATCTCCTCGTCGACGCCGAGGCGGCCGGCAGTATCGATAATCACGACGTCATGCAGCTGGGTGCGCGCGTAGTCGATGGAGTCGCGGGCGACCTGGATCGGATCACCGATGCCGTTGCCGGGCTGGGGCGCATAGACAGCGGCTCCGGCCCGCTCGCCGACCACCTGCAACTGCTGGACTGCGTTCGGGCGCTGCAGGTCTGCTGCAACCAGCAGCAGGCTGTGCTTGCCCTCCTTTAAATGCTTGGCGAGCTTACCCGCCAGCGTGGTTTTACCTGCACCCTGCAGGCCGGCAAGCATGATGACGGTGGGCGGATTCTTCGCGAACTGGATGGTGCGCGTCGCCCCGCCGAGGATCTCGATGAGCTCCTCATTGACGATCTTGACAATCTGCTGGGTTGGGTTGAGCGCCTTGGAGAGCTCCTCGCCGTGGGCGCGCTGCTTCAGCGCGGCGATGAACTCTTTAACTACCGCCAGGTTGACGTCCGCCTCGAGCAGCGCGATGCGAATCTCACGAGCTGTCGAGTCGATATCGGCGTCGGTTAGCCTGCCTTTGTTGCGCAGATTCTTGAATGTTGCGGCAAGACGATCTTGCAGGGTATCAAACACGCGTTCCTCCGTAAGTTCAGGCTTTCAGCCTAGCAATGCCTTTTTATCGCCAGGAAAGCCGACGTTTTATTCGCCCAGCAGGCCTGCGACGAAGCCCTCGGCGTCGAACGGCGCGAGATCGTCCGCGCCCTCACCCAGGCCGATGAACTTGACCGGGACACCAAGCTCGCGCTGCACCTGAACAACGATCCCGCCCTTGGCCGAGCCGTCCAGCTTGGTAAGCACGATTCCGGTGACCTCCACTACCTCGGCGAAGATCCTGGCCTGCGTCAGGCCGTTCTGGCCGGTGGTGGCATCTAGCACGAGCAGTACCTCGCTGACCAGGGCCTTCTTCTCGATGACGCGCTTGACCTTGCCGAGCTCGTCCATCAGGCCGGTCTTGGTGTGTAGCCGGCCAGCGGTGTCGATGAGCACGACATCGGCGCCCTGCTCGATGCCCGCGTCTACCGCATTGAAGGCGACAGAGGCAGGGTCTGAGCCCTCCTCGCCGCGAACGGTTTCAACGCCCACCCGCTGACCCCAGGTGGTCAACTGCTCGGCGGCTGCAGCGCGGAAGGTGTCGGCAGCGCCAAACAGCACGGACTTACCGTCGGCGACCAGCACGCGCCCCAGTTTGCCGCAGGTGGTTGTCTTACCAGTGCCATTCACGCCAACCATCATCACTACGGCAGGCTTGCCCTCAACGTGGTCGAGGTTTAGCGAGCGGTCGAGCGACGGGTCTACCAGCTTGACCAGCTCCTCGCGCAACGCTTCCTTTGCCAGGGCGGGGTCGGAGATGCCGTCGATCGACAGCCTCTTGCGCAACTTCTCTACCAGCTCGGTAGCCGGGCCGACGCCAAGATCGGACGTGATCAGCGTGGTCTCGAAATCGTCCCAGGTGTCGTCGTCTATCTTGTCGCTGGCCAGCAAATCGGCCAACGCCCTAGCCAGAGCGTTATTGGAGGATGCAAGACGCCTGCGCAGCCGGGCCATGCGAGAGCGGGGCTCCTCGACGGCCTCGACCTCGGACTCTTCCAGCTCAGCCGGGGTTTCTTCAGCTACCTCGGGCTCAGAAACCTCTGCTTCTTCAGCAACCTCTGCGTTTTCTGTTCCAGAAACCTTTTGGGTTTCCTTGTCGGAAACCTTTTGGGTTTCCTTTTCGGAAACCTTTTGGGTTTCCTGATCAGAAACCTTTGGCGCCTCGACCAGCGGCTCCTGCTCGCCGGCAGTTACTTCCTTACGATCTTCGGCCTCAACCGGCTTGCGGCGGCCGCGCGTCAAATAGATGCTCAGGCCGGCGACCGCAACCGCGCCCAGCATCAGAGCAATTAAAATCCAAAAAACTAGATCTCCCACGCTGCCCAAGCCTACCCGCTAGCCCGCATCAGCCTGAAATGGCTGCCCGGCGCTGACAACACCAGGCCGGTTTCGCCAACACTAACCCCGAGCCTGCCAACCTTCGAGGAAGCCCTGGGCGCGCTCGAGGCGCGGATAGGCGGCCAGCAACCGCTTGAACCTGGGCGAATGATTCGCCTCGATGAGGTGGACGAGCTCGTGCAGCAGAACGTAATCAACCACCCAATCGGGCATCGGCTTCATGCGGTCGGAGATTCTGATGGCGGCGTCGTCGATGGTGCAAGAGCCCCAGCGATGATTCTGGTTGCCGACCCATCGCACGCTAACCGGCCTGGGTGCCGAGCCCACCTGAGGATCCAGAAAATTAGCGACCAGCGTCTCTGCCCTGGCCTGCAGCGCCTCGTCGGTCTTCGGCGCGGCGATCTTGCCGATCTTGGCCTGTAGCTTCTTGACCATGTCGTCGACCACCTTGCGCTCCCTGGCTGCGGAAAGGTTGGCTGGCACGTTGACAATGATCTTCTCGCCGTCCACGCGGCCCGAAACCGTCTTTTTGCGACGGGCGCTACGCCTGATCTCAACCCTTTTCATCTCAGTCACCCTGACTCAGACCTAGCCGTCGCTGAGTCGCTGCGAGATGACAGTCGAGATGCCGTCTTGACGCATCGTGACGCCGTAGAGCGCGTCGGCGATCTCCATCGTGCGCTTCTGGTGGGTGATCACCAGCAGCTGCGAGGACTCGCGAAGCTGGCGATAAATGTCGAGCAGGCGCCCGAGGTTAACGTCGTCCAGGGCGGCCTCGACCTCGTCGAGAATATAAAACGGGCTCGGCCTTGCGATGAACAGGCTGACCAGGAAGGCCACTGCAACCAGGGAGCGCTCGCCACCCGACAGCAGCGAGAGCCGTTTGACTTTCTTGCCCGCCGGCTTGGCCTCGACGTCCACGCCAGTGTTCAGCATGTCGTTCGGATCGGTCAGCACCAGTTTGCCCTTGCCACCAGGGAAAAGCCTGGCGAAGACGTCGGTGAAAGTAACCGCGACGTCCTTGTAAGCGCTCTCGAAAGCCTCCTGCACTCGGTTGTCGACGTCGTCGATCAGCTCCAGCAGATCCTTGCGGGTCTTCTTCAGGTCGTCTGCCTGGTTAGCCAGAAACGTGTGCCGCTCGCTCATCGCCTCGAACTCCTCGAGCGCCAGCGGGTTAACCCGCCCTAGCAACTCCAGGTCTTTCTGGGCCTTCTTTGCGCGCTTGGCCTGCTCAGCGCGCACATACGGCACGGGCTCCAGCTTGACCTCGTCATCCTCGGCCACCGCGATCCCGTCCTCGTGAACGAGCACCGGAACCATCAACTCGGGCCCGTATTCGCCAATCAAGACATCGGGATCAAGCCCCAGCTCGGTCATGGCCTGCTCGGCCACCCGCTCCACACGCATCTTCATCTCGATGCGGGCCATCTCGTCGCGGTGCGCGCCCTCCACCAGTTTGTCCAGCGCCCGCTGCGCCTCGCGGGACTGCTCGCGCGCTGCCGCCAAGTCCTTGTCGGCCTTGACCCTAGACTCCTCGAGCTCGCTGCGACGCTGCCCGGCCGCCTGTTTCGCTTCGTCTACACGATCGGCCAGCCACAGCGCACCCTCGTGGACAGCGGCCGCGATCATGGCCTCCCGGCGCAGCTGTTCGGCCTCCGCCTGAGCCTTCTGCCTTGCCAGCCGCTCGCTCGCCGCCGCACGGCTCAACGCGTCCGCCCTGCCCGACAACGAGCGCACCCGCTCCTCTACCGTGCGCAAAGCCAGCCTGGCCTCCATCTCATCCTGCCTGGCCATGCGCGCCGAAACAGCCAACTCGTCTCGCTCGGCGGCATCGGGCTCCTGGGTCTGAGTCTCGTCGCTGGCTACCGCGAGGCGCTGCTCCAGCTCGACGAGTTCCAGAGCATCGGTTTCGCTTGCCCCCTCGGCGTTCTTTATAGCCTGCTCCAGCCGGGTGGCCTCCTCGTTGGCGGCGACGGACTCCTGACCCAGCGTGTTGATCTGTTCGGCGAGCGCGGTCATCTTGGCGTCGGAAACATTCAGCTGCTCCAGCGCGGCCTCGTTGGCCTGCCTGGCGTCCTCAAGCTGCGCATCGGCCTTGGCACGAGCAAACCTCAGCTGCTCAACCTCGGCGGCAGCTTCCTTCTTTGCTTGGGCGGCGGCCTCGACGGCTGCCTGTACCTCGATCAGCGAGGGCTTCGCGTCGGAGCCGCCGACGGTCAGGAATGAGCTGACGATGTCCCCGCCGGCGGTCACCGCGGTGATCTGCGGCAGGCTCTCGACCAGCCTCTTGGCCGTCTCCAGATCATCGACCAGCGCGGTCGCACCCAGGATATTCGCCAGGCCGTTCTTCAGCCCACCCTCAGATTCGATGACTTCGATGGCGTATTTAGCGTAGTCAGGCAGCTTTGGCAGATTTGTCTGCGGGCTAGGCGCATCGGCCAAGATCATCGCTGCCCTGCCCAGATCCTTCTCCTTCAACATGCCGAGCGCGTCCGACGCGGTCGCTACTCCGGAGACGACGATAGCCTCAGCAGCCATGCCGAGAGCGGCGGAGATGGCAGAGCGCCACTTGGGCTCAACCTTGACCAGCTTGACGATCGAGCCGAGGGCACCCGCCAGATCCGACTCGAGCAGCGCTGCGGAACCGTCCCGGCGATCCAGTCCCATCTCGAGGGCTTCGAGCCTGGCGCTCAGGGCCGCCAGTTCGCTTGCGGCCTGCTGGGCGCGCTCGACGATCTCTGCCTGGTGTTGCTTAGCGGCGACCAACTTCTCGTCGGTCTGTTCGAAGAGGGCGTCGAGATTGACCTCGCCGTCGGTGACGCCGGTGATCTGGGTCTCGAGCTCGGTGTATTTAATATCGGCCTGCTTCGCCCGCTCTAGAGCGTCGTCGCGGCGCTGCTTGAGCCGCTCGACCTCCTCGGCGGCCGCCTGCATTCGCGATTTCAGCGACGCTACTTTCCCGTTTAGCTTGGCCAGCCCCTCGCGGCGATCGGCAACTGCTCTTAAGGCCGAGTTGTAGGTCTTCTCTGCGGCGTCGTGGCGCTCCTCAACGTCCTTGCGCTTCTGGCTGGCCTCGTCCAGGGCGTTCTTCGCGGCTTCCGCCTCGGCGGCCAGTGCCACCTCCTGTTCCCTGGCCGCGGCGGCTTGGGCGTCCAGCTCGTCAGGATCGCGCCCAGAAGTAACGTTCGGCTGGGCAGCGCTGTAGCGCATTCGCTCCGCGGAAATCGAGATGGTTGTCGAGACCCGCTCGCGCAGCCCGCTGATCGAGTACCAGATCTCTTGCGCCTGGTTAAGCACGGGGCTCAGCTCGGCGAGGTTCTGCTCTGCGGCCAACTCGTCCTGGGCGGCCTGCTCGACGCGCTTATTCGCGGCCTCCTTGGCCTCGGCCGCGGCCTTCTCACCGGCTAGCTCGGACTCCAGGGCCAGCGTCGCCTGGGTGTAGTCGTCGGCAAGCAGCCTGGCGCGCGAATCGCGCAGCTCGGCCTGGATGACGGCGGCCCGCCTGGCCACCTGCGCCTGTCTGCCAAGCGGCTTGAGCTGGCGACGGATCTCGCGGATCAGGTCGTTCAGCCGCTCAAGGTTCTGCTGGGTTGCGTCGAGCTTCCTGCTGGCCTTCTCCTTACGGCGCTTGTGCTTGAGAACACCGGCGGCTTCCTCGATGAAACCTCGCCTGACTTCGGGGGTCGCGCGAAGGATCTGATCCAGCTGACCCTGCCCGACGATGACGTGCATCTCGCGACCCATGCCGGTGTCGCTAAGCAGCTCCTGAACATCAAGCAGCCTGCAGGTGTTGCCGTTGATGGCATATTCCGAGCCGCCGGCGCGGAACAGCGTGCGGCTGATTGTTACCTCGGTGTAGTCGATCGGCAGCAGGCCATCAGAGTTGTCGATGGTCAGCGAGACCTCTGCTCGACCCAGCGCCGCCTTTCCTGCAGTGCCGGCGAAGATGACGTCCTCCATCTTGCCGCCGCGCAACGACTTGGCGCCCTGCTCGCCCATCACCCAGGCCAGCGCGTCCACAACGTTGGATTTGCCGGAGCCATTGGGGCCGACGATGGCGGTGATTCCGGGCTCGAAGTTAAGCGTCGTTGCCGAGGCAAACGACTTGAAACCCTTCAGCGTGAGGCTCTTGAGATACATGTCTTACGCCTCTGGCTCGAGTGCTCGGAACGTCCACACCTTATTGACTAGGTAGTTGATAGGCATGGTCAACACGATGGTGAAGAGCTGCGCCCAGTAAGCCCTGGCGCGCAGACCCTCGTGGTCGTTGAAGGGCGGATCGGGCAGGTACATGAACGACTCGGGGTTGGTGAAGCCGATCTTGATGAAGATGCCCGCCACCGCGGCCACCAGGCCGACGATGAAGAACGGCCAGAATTCCGCCCACCAGCCGCGCTTATGCTCGCGTTTGAACGTCCAGCTTCGGTTGATCTGGAAATTCCAGACGTTGGCGATCAGGAAAGCCACAATCCAAACCAGGATCGTGTAGCGAAAAGCAAACGGACCGGGCAGCTGGAAGACCACGTTGTTGTCGTTTTGAGTGCCGCCGTTCAGCTTCGTCATGATGAAGGTGACGATCATATTGACGACGAATCCGGAGCCGCCAACGATGCCGAAGCGGATGAATTCCGCCACGATGCCGAGCTTTCCTCTTTCCATAGTCACCAAATCTAACGCCTACTTAATCTTTTCCCGCGAGCGGCTTGGGAAGTCGTTGACATTTTGGGCACAAATAACTCGACCGATTCATGAAGGCATCTCGGCGGATCTTCGTGCCGCACCTGGTGCACGCCTTGCCCTCTTGGCCGTAGACGTTGAGGCTCCGCGAAAAGTAGCCGCTAGAGCCGTTGACGTCGACGTATAGCTCATCGAAGCTCGTGCCGCCCTGCAGCAGAGAGTCGGCCATGACATCTTTCGCGGTCTCCAACACCCGTCTAGCGCGCGCTGCGGTCAGCCGTTGCGTCGGAAAATCGTAGTGCGTCCGAGCCCGCCATAGGCTCTCATCGGCATAGATGTTGCCGATTCCGCTTATCACACCCTGATCGAGGATCGCGCGTTTGATGGTGGAGCGCTTAGCTCGGATCTTGGCGACGGTGGCCTCGATGTCGAACTCCTCATCGAACGGATCCAGCGCGATGTGGCTGATCTGCTGCGGCAGCTCGGCACCGCCTGCCGAAAACTGCAGCCCACCGAACATTCGCTGATCGACGAAGCGCAACTGCCTGCCGTCATCCAGGTCGAAAATCACCCTGGTGTTAGGGGCGAGCTCGGAGCCAGGATCGTCGATTCTGAACTGGCCGCTCATGCCCAGATGGGCGAGCATCGCGTCACCGTCGTCGAACGGAAACCACAGATACTTGCCGCGCCGGCGCGGAGCCAGCAGGGTACGCCCGAGCATGGCGTCGCGGAAGGCCTGCGGGCCGTCCCAGCGCACCGGGCGGTCGCGTAATACACGGACGCCACAGACCCTTCGGCCTGTGACGTTCTTTTCCAGCCCTCTGCGGACTACCTCTACCTCGGGCAGCTCAGGCATCCGGGCTCTCTTGCTGGGCCTTCAGCTTGCGATAAGCAATCTCTGCTGCGCGCTGCTCGGCGCGCTTTTTGCTGGTTTCGATGCCCGGGCCATAGCTCTGGTCGCCGACGACGACTTCCGCGGAGAAGGTGCGAAGGTGATCGGGCCCAGATCCGGTGACCTCGTAGTGCGGCGCTGGCAGCTCCAGCTCGGCGACAATCTCCTGCAGGGAGGTCTTCCAATCGAGGCTCTCCTCGGCGTTTGCCGCTGCCTCAATGCGCGCGTCCACTAAGGCGTGTACGTAACTGGTTGCCTCCGCCATGCCGCAGCTCAGATAAATCGCACCGATGATTGCCTCCATCGTATCGGCCAGGATGGAGGTCTTGTTATCGCCATGGGTGCTGATCTCGCCCTTGCCGAGCTTGATCAGGCCGCCGATGTGCAGCTCGCGGGCGACGTCGGCGAGAGCGGCGGAGCTGACCACGGCCGCGCGAAGTTTAGCCAGATGGCCCTCGGGCTCGTCCGGATGAGAGCGATAGAGATGATCGGTGACGATTACGCCCAGCACGGCATCGCCCAAGAACTCCAGGCGCTCGTTGTGCGGCACCTCGCCGTTTTCGTAAGCCCACGACCGATGCGTCAGGGCTAAATCAAACAGGTCGGGTGAAACTCGTACACCCAACCTGTCCAATAGTTTTCCGAGCCCCGACTCCGCGAAGTTAGCCAGCCAGGCAGGCTGTTCGTCGCCGGAGAGTCGAAAATCGGTCAATTAAACGTCCAGAACCTGACGACGCTCACCGCGCGAACCGTACTGGCCGCATTCCGGGCAAGCGGTGTGCGGCAGACGCTGCGCGCCACAAGCCGGATTGGCACAGACTACGGTCTGCACAGGGGTAGTCTTCCACTGCGAACGACGCGAGCGGGTGTTGCTGCGCGACATCTTGCGCTTGGGAACAGCCACTATCTTCTCCTTAAGATTTTCGCGGCCTCTAGCCGCTATCATTTTCAAGCTCTAGGCAGCATCGGGCTCATCAGCCGCTTGTAAATGAGCGCATCGAATCCGCCAGCGGTCTATGCTATCGCGATTGACTGGCCAAACAAAACCGCCGCGGAACCTAGTTTTCCAGGTTCAGGCCCTTCAACGCGCTCCAGCGGTCGTCGATCGGAGCTTCGTGTTCGTGGTCTGGATTTTCGTTCAGATCTACCCCGCACGTCGGGCACAGGCCGGCGCAGTCGTCGTCGCACAACGGGCTGAACGGCAGGTTAAGAACGATGGCCTCACGAATGATCGGCTCGAGATCGATTGCGTCGTCTTCAACCAAGAAGGAGTCCTCCTCGGCGTCCTTGCCCGGATAGTAGACGAGTTCCTGAACTGTGAAAGTCTGCGGCCAAGAAATCTCCCGTAGGCAGCGCGAGCACTGGCCGACGATATCGGCATCGACCGTGCCGGAAACCAGCACGCCCTCGCTCACGGATTCCAGGCGCAGGCTGACGTCCAGCGTGTCGTCGGCAGGAACCTTCGCCATCTCGAGGCCCAGATCCTGCGGAGCCGGCAGCCGATCTTCGAATTCGCGCATCTGGCCGTCACCAGACAGATCGTGAACGCTAACGACCCACTTTTCTTGCTTTTCTTGACTCACGCCTCCAGCCTACCGAAAAGCGCAAGCTATGTGACTTCGCCGGTTGCGGTGTTGATCGCCACCGGCGTCGTTTCCTCGGCCAGTGCCTCGACAATGGCCTGCGCGGTCTTCTCGCCGAAGCCAGGCAGTTTCGCGATTTCTTCGACGGTTGCCGCGCGCATTTTCTTCATGCTCGGGTAGGCCTTGATCAGGGTCTTGCGGCGCACCTCCCCCAAGCCGGGGACGTCGTCGAGGGCAGATTCAAGCATCGCCTTGCCCCGACGGCTGCGGTGGAAGGTGATCGCGAAGCGGTGCGACTCGTCTCTAACCCGCTGCAACAGATAGAGCGCCTCCGAGGTGCGCGGCAGAATGACCGGGAACTCCTCGCCGGGAATCCAGACCTCCTCCAGGCGCTTGGCGAGGCCGATCAGCATGATCTCTGAGCTCAAGCCCAAGTCATCGAGCACCTGCTGGGCCGCGTTCACCTGCGGTAGGCCGCCATCGACGACGATCAGCGCGGGAGCATACGAGAACTTTCTTGGCACGCCCGTGGTGGGGTCGATCAGGGTCTCGTCGTCTCCCATTGCCTCGCGATCATCGAGCAGCCTGCGCAGCCTTCGGCGCAGCACCTCGTCCATCGCGGCGACGTCATTGGAGCCCTCGAAGCTCCTGATGGTGAAGCGTCGGTACTCGCTCTTCCTGGCCAGCCCGTCCTCGAAAACCACCATGGAGCCGACGACCTCCTGACCCTGCGTGTGCGAGATGTCGAAGCCCTCGATGCGCAGCGGAGCCGAATCCAGGCCGAGCGCGTCGGCGAGCTGTTCGAGAGCTTGGCTCCTGGTGGTCAGATCGCTGGCGCGCTTGGTCTTATGCCTAGCCAGGGCCTGTTCGGCGTTCTTGCCTACGGTGTCTAATAGGTCGAGCTTCTGGCCGCGCTTGGGCACGTGCAGGCGCACCTTTCTGCCCGCCTTCTCGCTAAGCAGCTCCTCGAGCAGGGGTGCCGTCGAGGGCAGCTCGGGCAGCAGGATCTCTGGCGGAATCTGTTCGGTCTCGGTCTTGATGCGGTGATCGTCGCCGTAAATCTGCAGCAGAAACGACTCGAGGAGTTCGGAGACCGGCGCGTCGTTGGCCCGATCTGCCACCCACGAGTTCTCGGCGCGCACCCGCCCGGAACGCACCCGAAATATCTGCACGGCAACCTCTAGCGGATCGTCGCAGACGTTGATTACGTCCAGCTCGGCGCTCTCGTCGAGCACGATCGCGTTCTTCTCGGTGGCCTTGCGCAGCGCGTCCAGGCGATCGCGGAAGATCGCGGCCTGCTCGAAATCGAGCTTCGCCGAGGCATCCTCCATCTGACGCTGCAGCTGGCGCTCCATCTTGTTGGACTTGCCCGCCCAGAAAGCGCAAAACTCGTTGACAATCTCGCGGTGCTCCTCCGCGCTGATCTTGCCGACGCACGGCGAGGCGCACTTGCCGATGTAACCGAACAGGCAGGGCCGCCCGGAGGCCTGGGCACGCTTGAAGACGCCGTTGCGGCACGAGCGCATCGGGAAGACCCACAGCAGGGTGTCCAGGGTGTTGCGCACCGCCCACGCGGTGCCGAACGGGCCGAAGTAGCGCCAGCCCTTGCGCTTTTGTCCCCTGCCGACGAAGACCCTGGGGAACTCCTCGCTGGCGGTGACCGCCAGCCACGGATAGCTCTTGTCATCGCGATACATGATGTTGAATCGCGGCTTGTAGAGCTGGATCCAGGTGTATTCGAGCTGCAGCGATTCCAGCTCGTTTTGCACCACGGTCCACTCGATCTTGGCGGCCGTGCGCATCATCGTGCGGGTGCGCGGGTGCAGACTGTCCGGGTCGGCGAAATACGAGTTCAGCCTGTTACGCAGGTTCTTCGCCTTACCAACGTAAATCACCTTGCCGTGCTCGTCCAGGTAGCGGTAGACCCCGGGGTCGGTGGGAATCGACCCCGGTTTTGGACGGTAGCTGGCAGGATCAGTCAACTAACACCCGCTTCAGGTACTTGCCGGTATAGGACTTCTTGCTTTTAGCGATCTGCTCGGGCGTGCCCTCTGCGACCAGCGTGCCGCCGCCATCGCCGCCCTCGGGTCCGAGGTCAATGACCCAGTCGGCGGTCTTGATGACGTCGAGATTGTGCTCGATGATGATCACCGAGTTGCCCTGATCTACAAGGCGATTCAGCACCAACAGCAACCTGCTGATGTCCTCAAAGTGCAGTCCCGTGGTGGGCTCGTCGAGCACGTACATCGTGCGCCCGGTGGAGCGGCGCTGCAGCTCGGTGGCGAGCTTGACGCGCTGCGCCTCGCCGCCGGACAGCGTAGTGGCCGGCTGGCCGAGTCGCACGTAGCCTAGGCCGACGTCAACGAGCGTATCCAGGTGGCGCGAGATCGATTTGATCGGCGCGAAGAACTCCGCGGCCTCGTCGATGGGCATGTCGAGCACGTCGGAGATGGTCTTGCCTTTGTAACGCACCTCGAGCGTCTCGCGGTTGTAGCGGGCGCCGTGGCAGACCTCGCACGGCACGTAGACGTCCGGCAGAAAGTTCATCTCGATCTTGATGGTGCCGTCGCCAGAGCAGCTCTCGCAGCGGCCGCCCTTGATGTTGAAGCTGAACCGCCCCGGCTGATAGCCGCGCATCTTGGCCTCCGGCGTGGTGGCGAAGAGCTGGCGGATCTTGTCGAAGACGCCGGTGTAGGTGGCCGGGTTCGAACGCGGGGTGCGCCCAATAGGCGACTGATCGACGTGAATGATCTTGTTGATCTCGTCGGCGCCGTCGATCTGCTTGTGTTTGCCGGGCACCGCGCGGGCGCCGTGGATGTCGTGGGCAAGAGCGGTGTAAAGGATCGAGTTGACCAGCGATGACTTGCCCGAACCCGAGACGCCCGTGACCGCGACGACCTTGCCCAGGGGGAAACGCACGGTGATGTTCTTCAGGTTATTCTCGCGTGCCCCGCGCACGACGATCTCCTTGCCGTTGCCCACCCTGCGTTCGGCTGGGATCGGGATGGACTTTCGGCCAGACAGATAGGCGCCGGTTACCGACCTCTCGCAGGCGAGCAGCTCGTCCAGGGTGCCGTTAACAACCACCTCGCCGCCATTCGTGCCAGCGCCCGGTCCGATGTCAACCAGCCAGTCGGCCGCGCGGATGGTGTCCTCGTCGTGCTCGACGACGATCAGCGTGTTACCCAGATCGCGAAGCCTCTTGAGCGTGGCGATCAGCCGGTCGTTGTCGCGCTGATGCAGGCCTATGGACGGCTCATCCAGCACGTAGAGCACCCCGGCCAGACCCGAGCCGATCTGCGTGGCGAGCCTGATGCGCTGCGCCTCACCGCCGGACAGCGTGGCTGCTGCGCGCGAGAGGGTCAGGTAGTCCAGCCCAACATCGACCAGGAACTTCAGGCGCTGTGCTATCTCCTTCAGCACCATTCGGCCGATCTGGCGCTCGGTCTCGCTCAGCTCGATTTGCGTGAAGAAATCGTTGATCTGCGAGATCGGCAGATCGCAAAGCTCGGCGATGTTTAGGCCGCCGACCGTGACCGCCAGCGTCGAAGGCTTAAGGCGCTTGCCCGAGCAGGCTCGACAAGGCACTTCGCGCATGTACTGAGCCCAACGCGAGCGCGCGTTGTCGCTCTCCGCCTCCAGGTAGCGGCGCTTGACGTTGGGCAGCACGCCCTCGTACTTCTGGGTGTAGCTGCGCATCCGGCCGAAGCGGTTGCGGTAGCGCACCACGACGGCGTCCTTGTTGCCCTCCAGGATGTACTTGCGGGTCGCCGCTGGCAGGTCGCGCCACGGCGTCTCCATAGAGAAGCCATCGCGCTCGGCCAGCGACTCGAAGACATGACTGTAGTGCTTAGCGGTCAGCGGGTTTGACCAGGGCGCGATCGGGCGCTGGGAAAGCGACTTTGAGGTGTCCGGCACCACCAGCTCGGGGTCGACCTCCTCGGTGAAGCCCAGACCATCGCAGTCCGGGCAGGCGCCCCACGGCGAGTTGAACGAGAACTGCCTGGGCTCCTGCTCGTCCATCTGAACGTTGTGGCCGTTCGGGCAGGCCATCTTCTCGGAGAACGTCCTGGCGCGCTCGGGATCAGACTCGTCGAGATCAACGAAATCGAGCGTGACGATGCCGCCGGCCAGCTCCAGCGCGGTCTCGATGGAATCTGTGATGCGCTGTTTGGATTCCGGCTTAACCGAGATCCTGTCGACGACGACGTCGATGTCGTGCTTCTTTTGCTTGGCAAGCTTCGGCACCTCGGCGATGCGATGAGTCTGACCATCCACCTTCACCCTGGCGAAACCCTGGGTGGAAAGATTACGGAATAGCTCCACGTATTCGCCCTTGCGACCACGAATCATCGGGGCCAGCACCTGGGCGCGCGTACGCTCGGGCATCGCCAGCACCTGATCGACGATCTGCTGCGGAGTCTGCTTGGCGATCGACTCGCCGCAAACCACGCAGTGCGGGTGGCCGATGCGCGCATAAAGCAGGCGCAGGTAGTCGTAGATCTCGGTAACCGTGCCGACGGTCGAGCGCGGGTTACGGCTGGTGGACTTCTGGTCGATCGAGACCGCAGGCGACAGGCCCTCGATCAGATCGACAGACGGCTTTTCCATCTGGCCGAGGAATTGCCTGGCGTAGGCAGATAGCGACTCGACATAGCGGCGCTGGCCCTCGGCGAAAATCGTGTCGAAGGCCAGAGACGACTTGCCCGAGCCAGAGAGCCCGGTGAAGACGACGAGGGAATCCCTTGGCACGTCCAGGGAGACGTTCTTCAGGTTGTGCTGGCGGGCGCCGCGAATTACTAGCCGATCAATCACGCCTCCAATGTTACGTCCCTCGGCGAAACCGCCCTAAACGGCCGAACTGGCCGAAACCGCCGCACAAGCCAAAGAAGCCCAAAAAAACTGACAACTTTGGCTCGTCGTGGTTTGCTAAAGGCATGGAAGACCTTGGCCTGCGCCAGCTGACTAGCATCAGGGACTATTCCGATTTGCAGAAGCACAAGCTGGACGAGACTAGCAAGCTGTTGGGCGATACCATCGCGATCTCGCAAGAAGACTGGCAGCAGCCGTCGCTGCTGCCCGGCTGGACGCGAGCGCACATCGCCAGCCACCTGGCGATCAACGCCGAGATAGTCATGCAGCTGGTTCGTCACGCCCAGAATGCCCCTGCAGGCACCCGGGTGACGCTGCCCTGGACCAGCAAGGAGGCTCTCGAGCGAGGCTCCGAGCGAACCGCGCTCGAGTTGCAGGTGGCTCTCGACACCACCGCCGGCCAGCTGAACCAGTGCCTGCAGAGCATCTGCCCTAGCTTCGTTTTCGAGATGGCGGACGGGCTGAAAGTGAACTCCGACGTTCTCACGGTCCTGCGCCTCAACCAGACCGTGCTGCACCACATCGACCTTGACCATGGCTTCACCATCGACGATGTCACAGAGCCGGTTTCCACCTGGCTGTTACAGCTCAACACCCTGCTGCCTAACGTCACGAAACATGTTCCGTCGGCCCGCATCGTCTCTGACAACGGCATTGAAGCGAAGGTTGGGCCCGAAAAAATCTCGATGCCCACGCTTACCGGGCCAGATAATCTACTTCTCGGCTGGCTAACCGGGCGCATGAGCAAGAGCCGAATGATCGAACTCGACCTGCCGCCGCATGACTATCTGCCATAATCGCCTCTGAGGAGAAACATGTATCACGTTGAACCATTCGGCGATCCGATCAGTTTTCGGGTCGCAGATATCACAGTCACTAAGGCGAGCGTCTCAGCGCTGGACAACAACACCTACCTTCTGGTGCCGGACAAGGGCTCAGCGCTGCTGATCGACGCGGCCGACAGCCCCGAGCTGATCAAGAAGCTCGTCGGGGATAGCGAGCTGGGTTATATTCTCACCACTCACCGGCATCAGGATCACGTCCAGGCTCTCAGGGCAATCGCCTCTTCGTGCGAAGCCCAGGTGCTGGCCGGCGAGGACGATGCCCATGCAATCGCAGACGAGACCGGCGTGATCAGCGAGCCGGTCTGGGACAAGGATCATTTCGTGGTTGGCGAGAGCCTGTTGGAGATCATCGGCCTAGTCGGTCATACCCCGGGCTCGATCGCGGTGGCGCTTGAACCCGAGGATGGTCCGGCACACATCTTCACCGGCGACTCGCTGTTTCCCGGCGGTGTCGGCAAGACCGACGGCAAAGAAAACTTCGAGAGCCTGCTGAACGACGTCACCACGAAGATCTTCGACGTCTTCGGCGACGACACCGTCATTCACCCCGGACACGGCGACGCCACCACCCTAGGAGCCGAACGTGGGCAACTAGAGCAGTGGCGTCAACGCGGTTGGTAGAGCTTCAGCTCTTAACGACTAGCCGGTTTTGGCTCAACTTGCTAGCTGAGCTCCCTTTCGCTGGTCAGCTTCGGGGCGTGCCTGGTCTTCATCAGGCTTGCCACCGCGGTGATTACCAGCGTCACGATGATGACCACCAGGGATAGCCAGGTGGGCACCTCCCAGCCGATCCAACCGTAGTGGTGCGCGGCGTGCAGCAGCAACTTGACGCCGATGAACGCCAGGATGAAGGACAAGCCAAGCGACAGGTAGACCAGACGCTTTAGCAGGCCACCCAGCAGGAAGTACAGCTGACGCAGACCCATCAGGGCGAAGAAGTTGGCGGTGAAGACCAGGTACGGCTCCTGGGTCAGGCCGAAGATGGCCGGGATCGAGTCGAGCGCGAACATGATGTCGATCGAGCCGAGCGCAACAAACACGAAGAACAGTGGGGTGACCACGCGCTTGCCGTCGATCTTCACACTCAGGTGGGTGTCATGGTATTCATCGGTCGAGGGAAGAACCTTCTTGACCCAGCGCATCAGCTTGTTATCAGACGGCGCTGACTCCTCGTGCTCGGGCTTGCGGTAGTCGTCCACCAGCTTCCAAGCGGTGTAGAGCAGGAACGCACCGAAAATGAAGAACGCCCAAGCTAGGGTGTTGATGATCACCGCGCCGAGAGCGATGAAAATACCACGGAAGATCAGCGCCAGGATGATGCCCAGCATCAGAGCGAACTGCTGGTACTTGCGGGGCACCTTCATGCTGCTCAAGATGATGATGAAGACGAATAGGTTATCGATCGACAGCGAATACTCCGTCAAATAACCGGCGATGAATTCGGTGGCGTACGTCCAACTCGTCTTGGTCGGGTCTGTGGGGTGTGCGAACAACCCGATGCCTGCCGCAAAAAGAATCGCCGAGGTGACGTAGATGGAGATTGCGATCGTGCATTCCTTCATCGACGGCTCATGCGGCTTCTTCTTCATCATGATGACGTCGAAAACGAGCACTCCGGTGAGAATGACCATGGTAATTATCCAGGCCATCGGCGTTACATGCATTAGAACCTTCCTTAGGCTTAAGCCAAAAAATAACTAGGAGGTCTGGCCGCGATTGATCGCTGTGTGGCCGGAAGAAATACTTCGTGATGACGACCAGCACATGTGAGGTTACTCCCCTCCAACAGCCAATTGTGCCCGTGGAGCGGATTAAATTCCAATACCAGCCCAAAACGATTGCGCTCGGCGCGCGATTTTCCACCTCGAATGGCCAAGGCGCTAAGGTTATATTCATGCGAGTTGCTTTTGTCTCTGAAAGCTTTCTGCCCAGCATTAATGGCGTAACCAATTCAGTTCTTAGGGTCTTGGAGCACCTTCGCAGACAAGGCGACGAGGCAATAGTCATCGTTCCGGAACACCCGGACGGCACGCCTGACACGTACGCCGGCTTCCCCGTCTACGGCACCCCATCACTAAGCCTGCCCTGGTATCCGGAACTGCGCCTGTCGACCACCAGCAACCGCACGGTCAAGAAAATGCTCTCGCAGTTCGCGCCGGACGTGGTACACCTGGCCGCGCCATTCGCGCTCGGCAACAGCGGAATGCAGGCGGCAAACAAGCTCGGCATCCCAACCGTTGCGCTGTATCAGACCGAGGTGCCGAAGTATGTGGCCAGCTATGGCTATCCGGCAGCCGAACCGTTCTTCTGGCGCTTAGTTAAGCGCATGCACAATTCGGCGACGCTGACGCTCGCGCCCTCCACCGCCACCCAGCAGCAGCTCATCGATCGCGGCTTCGAGAGGGTAAAGGTTTGGGGACGCGGCGTAGATTCCGAGCGCTTCCACCCGAACAAGCGCAGCCACCAGCTGCATGAGGAATGGGCGCCGAACGGCGAGACAGTGGTGGCCTACATGGGCAGGCTCGGCCGCGAGAAGCAGGTTTCCGACCTGGCTGTGCTGAGCGACATTCCCGGCGTCAAGCTGGTAATAATCGGCGACGGCCCGAAGCGCGACGAACTGCAGCAGCAGCTGCCCGGTGCTATCTTCACCGGCATGAAGACTGGCGAGGATCTACCGATACACCTAGCCAGCGCTGATATCTTCGTCCACCCAGGCGAGACCGAAACGTTTGGTCAGACCCTGCAGGAGGCGCAGGCCTCTGGGCTAGCGGTCGTCGCGACCGGCAGCGGCGGCCCGATCGATATCGTGGCTGACGGCGTCAACGGCCGGCTCTACCCGCCGGGGAATTTGGACGCGCTTCGCCAATACGTGGCAGATCTGGTGGCCGACGAGCACAAGCGCAAGATCTTCGGTGCGGCCGGGCGCGCCAGAGCCGAGCAGCGCAGCTGGGAGAAGCTCTGCGACCAGCTACTGGACTACTACCGAGAGGCCATCAGCGCCCGAGCCAGGGTTTAACGGATCGGTCACCGTCTAGGCCGCGGATCAGCCCGCCAGGCCGCCGATGACGCCGGGTAGTTGGCTCGCCGCCCGATCCGGTGGGAAAGGCCCGAGATTCGCGCTCGCCGCAATCGCCTGGATCGAGGCTGCCAGCGCGCCGATCAATATCGTGGGATAGCGCTCGGTCATCGCGGCGAGCAGCGTGCCGCAGATGCCCGCCAGCACGTCGCCGGAACCCGCCTGCGCGGTCCACGGCGAGCCGGGAACCGCCAGCACGACGCTCTCGCCGTCGCTGACGTACTGCGTGGCGCCCTTAAGCAGAACCGTTGCCCCGAACTTTTGGGCGGCCGCCTTGGCGTGACCAATCGGGTCTGCCTCTACCTCGGCGCGCTCGACGCCCAACGCCCTGGCCAGCTCGCCGGCGTGCGGGGTGAGCAGACTATTTTCCGGCAGCTTGGCATCTCCGATCGAAGCGATCGCCTCCGCGTCGACGACCATCGGTACGCCATCAGCAATTCGCCTAGCCAGCCGAGCATTGTCTGCTGCTCCCCAGCCGGACCCGACCAGCCAGGCCTGCACCCTGCCCTCGCCGAAAGTTGCCGATGGATACTTGCTAACCAGCAACTGCCTGGGCACCGGGCCGGCATAGCGCACCATCCCGACCCCCGAGTTCAGGGCACCGGCCAGATTCAGCAGCGCGGCTCCGTAATAAGCCTCTGAGCCGGTGTCGACGCCCAAGACCCCTCGTGAATACTTGTCGGAAGTGCGATCCGGGTACGGCCAAAGCTCGGCTACGTCCTGGTTTTCCAGCTGCACGACCTGGCCTGCAGGCACCTTCAGGATGAGATCCGACCGTTGGGTCTTGGCACCCGGACGGGCATCTAGGTAGCTGTTCTGCGCCGCCCTGATCCCGTCGACGGAGGCGACCTTTCTCACTGCCCCTCGCAGATCACCTGGGCGACTGCCAAACCCGCGTCGTGCGAGAACGACAGATGCGTGTCCAACACGCCCGCCTCCTCGGCTGCCGCCGCAACAGTCCCGCTCAGCACCAGGTGCGTCTTGCCAGACTCGTCGCTGAGCACCTCGCAGTCGTGCCAGCGCAGGCCGCCCGGCCCACCGAGTGCCTTTACCAGGGCCTCCTTAGCGGCGAATCTTGCCGCCAAAGACTCGTCGGAGAGCCGCTCGCCCGATTCATTAACCAGTTCCTTCGGCGTAAAGAGCTTATTCGCCAAGCCGGGATGCCTGCGCAGCGCGGCGCTCATCCGATCGACCTGACAGATGTCAACACCGATACCAACGATCCTGGTCATCTCTCATCACTCCACTGTTACTGATTTAGCCAGGTTTCGCGGCTGATCGACATCGTTGCCGAGCAGCGTGGCCAGCTCACAGGCAAAGAGCTGCAACGGAACCACCGAAACCAGCGGCTGCAGCAGCGTCGAAACGTGCGGCAGCCAAATCACCTTGTCGGCGAAGGGCACGACCGAGTCGTCGCCCTCCTCTGTCAACACTATAGTGCGTGCTCCCCTGGCCCTCACCTCCTGGATATTGGACACGACCTTATCGTGCAGCTGGTCACGGCCCTTGGGCGGGACGATCACGAAGACCGGCATGCCCGGCTCGATGATGGCGATCGGGCCGTGCTTGAGCTCGCCTGCAGCGAAGCCCTCGGCATGCTGATAGGCGATCTCCTTGAGCTTAAGCGCGCCCTCCAGGGCGACGGGATAGCCGACGTGACGACCGAGGAAAATGAAGTCGTTCTGGCCGACGACCTCCTTCGCCAGGTCGTAGACCTCTTCCGCCTTGTCCAGCACCCGCTGTATCAACTTCGGGGTGCTCTCCAGCTCAGCCATGATCGTCTTGATCTCGTCGCCATACTTCATGCCACGTACCTGAGCCAGGTAGAGGCCGAGCAGGTAGCAGGCAGCGAGCTGGGTCAGGAAGCCCTTCGTCGATGCCACGCCGATCTCCGGACCGGCGTGGGTGTAGATCACGGCGTCGGACTCGCGCGGGATCGTGGCGCCGTTGGTGTTGCAGATCGCGATCACCTTGCAGTGCTGCTCACGGGCGTGGCGGATGGCCATCAGGGTGTCGGCGGTCTCACCAGACTGGCTAATGGTCACGCACAGCGTCATCGGGTCGACGATCGGATCGCGGTAGCGGAACTCGCTGGCCAGCTCGACCTCGCACGGCACGCGGGTCCAGTGCTCGATGGCGTACTTGGCCACCATGCCCGCGTAGTAGGCCGTGCCACAAGCAACGATGACGATCTTGTTGATTCGGCGCAGCTCCTCCGGGCGAATGCTCATCTCATCTAGAACTAGCTCGCCCTTTTCGGAGTAGCGCCCCAGCAGAGTGTCGGCGACGGCCCTCGGCTGCTCGAAAATCTCTTTACGCATGAACCAGTCGTAGCCATCCTTCTCAGCCGCCGAAGCGTCCCAGTCGATGTGATAGCTACGGGTCTGAGCTGGGGTGCCGTCGAAGTTGATGGCCTCGATGCCAGCAGAGCTGATCCGCACAATCTGGTCTTGGCCTAGCTCGATGGCCTCGCGGGTGTGCTCGATGAAGGCGGCGACATCGGAGGCGACGAAGTTCTCGCCCTGGCCAACGCCAACCACTAGCGGCGAATTCCTGCGGGCCGCGACCACGTGATCCGGGTCGGTGCTATCGACGGCCACCAGCGTGAAAGTGCCCTCCAGCCTGGCCACCACAGCGCGCATCGCCTCGCACAAGTCTGCCTTCTCGACCTCCAGCCCCAGCAGCTGAGCGACGACCTCGGTGTCGGTCTCGGAGCTGAATTCAACGCCAGCCGCGATCAGCTCGTCGCGCAACTGGGCGAAGTTCTCCACGATTCCGTTGTGTACCAGCGCGACGCGGCCATTGGCGCTGACGTGCGGATGAGCGTTGGCGTCGGTGGGACCGCCGTGCGTCGCCCACCTGGTGTGCCCGATGCCTGTGGTGGCTTCGGGAAGCTCATGCAGCGCGAGTTCGTTTTCTAGGTTGGAGAGCTTGCCGGCCTTCTTAGAAGTGTGCATGCCGTCAGCCCCGACCAGCGCGATTCCCGCAGAATCGTATCCGCGATATTCCAGCCTACGAAGACCCTCGATTACTACTTTTTGAGCCGACTTCGAGCCGACGTATCCGATGATTCCACACATAGTTAAATTTTATCGGCAACAGTAACTCAAAAGCAAAATAGGTGTTGCAATAAATAACTATTTGAAAACTAAAATAAGATAAATAAAGAAATGTTTTTGGGGTAGCCATTAAAGTGACTACCCCAAAAACATTAATCAAACCATGACAAGATTACAAATTTGGAGCAATGGCAAACACAGCTTTAACCGGATAACCTTCAAAATTAACTAATTGATACTTCTCGCCCTTTGGAATAAATATTGACTCTTCCGGTTCAACAATAAAGCATTCGAGCCTATCAGGGAAATTAATAGTTATAGGACCGGTTAAACAATAAAGTGCTGTATCCCCATCATGCGACATGGGTTCAGAACATCTAGGGCCTTTTCCGCCACCGACAGGGATAATAATCTCACCCATATGTCCATAATCGGTACTAACAGTAAACTTCATGAGAGTCGGGCTATCATTTCCCATAATCGTCACAAGCTTATTTTTATCAGAAATATGGTAAATATTCGACGGCTTTTGGCGAGCAGTCGGGCCATCCACCGGCCATTTGCCAAGATCATCCGTTGTAGGCATACGAGTAATGCCAGTTCGACCCGAAACATCTGGAATTTCAGAATTCTTTCGACCTTTAAATGTCTTTGTGTCATCCGCTACAGGAAAAACCTTAGGTGGGACATCTTCGCCCCAAGCTTTCGGAGCTATGAAGAACAATATTCTAGCCTTATGATCGGAAAAATTATTTCCTTGATGCCAAGTCTCTTGAGGGATCAGCAAACCATCTCCAGTTTGCATTTCAACATATTGACCATAATTGCTTTTTTGCACCACAGGACCCTCGAGAATGTAATACATTTCATCACCAGGGTGAATGTCGATTGGTTCGAAAGAGGCACCTGGGGCAAGTTCATAAATCCCAAGCAACATTGTATCAGTCGAGACAATAAGATAATTATTATCGCTTGTAAAAGCGTTATTCGGTGGATAAATGTGATGCAAATAATCAGCTTTACGAATTAAAGTAATTTTCTTGTCTTCAGGTTCAAATGGGAAACGTTCGAGAACATCTACAAATTTTGGCACTTCTATGCACCTTCCTTAATTAATTAAATTACATTTCAGCAATATTCGTTAGTTCCGAGTCTTCTTGCAACTCTTCATCGGTCGGCTTTTGCTTTAACAGCAAAAGCATTCCCGCAGTAACCAAGCCCGCTAATAGCAGTATCATCAAGAAGATCACAGGTTTGTTACATAGCAAGATCACAAACAAACCGCCATGCGGAGCCTGCATAGTTAGCCCAGCGAGATATGACAATGCGGCACCTACTGCGCTACCAACCATAAGTGAAGGAATAACTCTGAACGGTTTGCTAGCAGCAAAAGGAATTGCAAATTCAGTAATCATCCCGAAGCCACCAACGAGCAAACCACCCATGGATCCTCTTTCTGATTTAGTGAATTTTTTAGGCATAATCATCATCGCCAAGGCAATACCCAACGGTGGAGACATAGAAGCAATGAAATTCGCAGCCATCGGAGCCCAGTTACCACTTTCAGTAGCTGCTAAAGCAAAAGCGTATGCAGCCTTATTAATGGGACCACCCATGTCAGAAGCAAGCATTGCGCCCTGCACAATACCAAGCAAGACTGCTGCCCCACCGCTCATGCCCGAGAGTGCATTTTGCAACGAGTGGTTGAGCCAAGAAACAGGAGTGCCCACCACGTACTGCATCACTAATCCAATTATAAAAACTGAGACCACAGGGATAATTAACACTGGAAGCAGTGAACGCAGCGCGATTGGAAGTTTAATTTTCTTGAGCAATTTGCAAAGATAACCAGCAGCAATTCCACCCAATATAGCACCAATAAATCCAGACCCTTGGGTGGCAGCAATAGATCCTGCAACGAACCCTGCGGCCAGCGCAGGTTTATCAGCTATTCCATACGCAATGTATCCGCCCAACACAGCAGTCATCAGGCCCATTGCGACTTTGCCAATACCAAACACATCGGTCCAGAACCCCGAGCCGTCACCCACAAATATGCCGCCAAATCCAAAACCTATCGCAATTAGAATACCGCCAGCGACAACAAACGGAATCATATAGGAAACGCCGGTCAGTAAAGCTCCAGTAAGCTTTTTCCCTTCATCACGCCAAGACATAATTTTCACCCTTCCAAAAGGCCACGTTCACGCATGACATCCATTAAACATTCAGGCTTCTGAATGACAGAATGCGGAGACACGTTGACAATTTTCTCTTCAGATCCGTTAAACCTCTCGAACCTATTTATCGCGACATCATTAGCAAATATAATTAAATTCGCATTCGCGATATCTCTGCTCGAAAGTTCATTCTCTATTCCGAGAGCGCCTTGAATCTCAATCTTTACAGAAATACCCTGTTTTTTACACAGTTTTTCTATAGCTTCAGCTGCCATATAAGAATGAGCGATACCAGTAGCGCACGAAGTCACTCCTATTACACGTACCATTGTTTTCGCCTCACAACTGTTTATTTATTATCGATAGATATTCTTCAGAAGTTTTCGCATCAGAAAGCTGATATAGAACATCATCATCTACAAGAAGCCTTGCTAGACTTGCCAAAATTTCTAAATGCTGTCGACCAGCATTTTCCGGCACACTAATAGCAAAAATCTTATCCACAGGCCCACTATCACCGTTCGATTCATAGACCATCGGGATCTTAAAACGTAGCATGCAGATAGCAGCCTGCTTTACTCCCGAAGTTTTGGCATGAGGAATACCAATTCCTCTTCCCATATAAGTAGACCCTTCTGCCTCACGGACCAACACATCAGCGATATATTTGCTCCTATCAACCAACATGCCCTCAGAAGCCAAGCAATCGGCTATCAAACACAAAAGGGAATTAAAATTTTTAGGCGGGTCTATGTTCAACTTCACCAAGTTGGGATTTAAAAGATTATCCAACTCCGACATACTAAAGTTCATTTCCATTCAAGAAAATTCGATATAGCTTCTTTGCCTCTTCCTTAGTATGTTCATAAACTTTTTCTACTAATTCATGATAAAAGGTAGCGTGACCCGTAGACTTATCGTCGCTTAGTGTTTGCAACGCGAACTCAGATGAATCAACTGCGAGATAAGAGTAATAATTTACTTTACTAATACCCATTTGAATTGCTTTTTGAATGTCAGGCAACGGGACACCAGAACTTCCATGCATAACTAAGGGCGTATCCCCTGTAGCTTTCCTGAGCTCTTTCAAATGCTCGAAGTCAAGCTTCGGCGTCTCGGTGTAAATACCGTGCGAAGTACCAAAAGTCACCGCCAACGCATCAACTCCAGTGCGTTCGATAAATTCCGCTGCTTTCTGCGGGTCAGTGAAACCAGGCTTAGTGTCGTTTGCTCCTCCATGTGTATCTTCAAGAGTTGACGGCATCTCGCCGAGCTCTGCTTCTACACTAATTCCTGCAGGACGAACCATCTCGACGAACTCTTTTACTCGCCTGACATTCTCTTCAAACGGCAACTTCGAGCAGTCGTACATCACCGAAGTAAAGCCATTATTTACACCACGCATGATGAATCCCATGCTTTCACCATGGTCCACATGTACCGCTACGGGGACTTTAGCCTTCTCTGCATACTCGACCATATCTTTTGCGACATCTTCCAAAGGAATAAGAGGATCATGAACCTCTGCGTGGTCAATAATTAGAGGAATGTTCACCTCCTCTGCAGCATCAATCAAAGCTCGCAAGTATGTTCTATTGGGAGTATTAATACAACCAATTCCGTAGTGCTTTGCTTGCGCATCAGCAAGCATTTCATTGAAATTTACTAACATCTCTCTCCTTTGAGTGAAATTTCTTTCACTTGTGATATTAATTTCATGATAACACCGAGGTAGGACTGTGTCTAGAACTTTTTCCTACTTTGAGTTCAGACCCAACACTTTCAAGGCTTCCGGGCTCGTCATCTCCAATGCACAAGCCCTAGCTTCATTTGCATTACCAGCCAAGAGCACCGAATGGGCCAAGTCAGCGCACTCACTTTTAGTCATGTTTCGAAGAGCAAAGCGCACTTCTGCGATTGAAGCCGCCGACATAGACAAGCTGGAAGCACCAAGACCCACCAGGAAAAGTGCAAGCAAGGGATCGGAAGCCGCCTCACCGCAGACTCCAACGGGCTTGCCAGCAGCTTTTGCCGCTAAAACGGTCTTTGAAACTAACTGCAACACCGCCGGCTGCCATGGACTCAGCAGGTCGGCGAGTGAGGCCAACTGACGATCACTCGCCATAACATACTGGGCAAGATCATTCGTCCCTAGAGAAACGAAATCAACTGTAGAAAGAATGCTATATGCACAAAGCGCCGCCGAAGGCACCTCCACCATGACACCCACTTTTATGTCACTTTCTAGGTTTCTAACCAAGCGAGCGAAATCAGCAGATTCTTTTTCAGTTGAGACCATCGGCGCCATAACCCAAACATCTGTTTCAGGATTCCTAGCTGCTGCCTGATTTACCGCCACTAATTGATTAAGCAACAATTCTTGATTACTTTTGGCTAATCTGTACCCACGAACACCTAAAGCAGGATTGGGTTCGTCAGTATTGTTAGCAAACGACAGCGGTTTATCAGAGCCCGCATCTAATGTCCTCAAAACGACTTTTTTGCCTCTAAATCTTTCAAAAACAGCAGAATAAGCCGCCTCTTGTTCTGAAACAGTTGGCTCTAAATCAGCACCCAAGAACAAGAATTCTGTTCTAAATAAGCCAACACCTTCAGCTCCAAGCTCCACAGCTCGATTGGCGTCTTTTTTACCACCAATATTGGCAAGCAGCTCCACGCGCCTACCATCTTTCGTAGCACCAAGTCTTCTATCCGATGCGAGCGATCGCCTGAACTGTTTTTCACGTCGGATATGCTCAACAAGCTTTTCGTCCGGAGCCAACGTAACTAGTCCTTTAGCACTTTCTACCGCAACTAAGGCGCCATCGGTTAACTTATCGGCAGAAGCAACACCAACCACGCAAGGAATTCCATTTTGCCGAGCAATTATTGCTGTGTGAGACGTAGAACCGCCTTCCTGAGTCACGACAGCCAAAACATTTGACAAATCTAAAGAGACAGTGTCTGCGGGCGTGAGGTCTTTTGCTACAAGGATTCTTGGCTCCTCAAGCTCAACTACCGGGTCAGGCTTACCCAAAATTTTAGCGAGCACGCGGTCGCGTAAAGAACGTAGATCAGATTTACGTTCAGCCATGTACCCCCCTAAGCTGTCGAAAAGCTCTTCACACTCAGCAAAAGCTTTATTGACAGCGCCTGCAGGGCCATTTCCCTCACGAACTAAATTTTCAATACGTTTCGCCAACTCAGGATCAGCCACTATTTCCGCATTAGCTATGACAACATCAGCCACAACCTGATCACCCTGTGCATTCGCTTGGGCCTCTAGCTCTTCACGAACTCTCTCAAGGCAAAACCTGACAAACTCTAAAGCTTTCTCGACCTCAGCAGAGCCACACGGCACCTTTTCATCATCAGGTACAAGTATTTGGCTATCGAACCTCCTAACCTGCCCGACAATACTTGCGACACCAACTCCTATACCGCGCAACGCATCACCACTCATGACGCTTCCTCTAGAAGTTTCACAAGCTTGTCCAACACAGCAGCTGCATCATCACACACGGTTTCCAAGACAACTTTTTGCCCTTGCTGAACCCCCAAGCCTAAAACAGAAAGTATTGAGGCAGCCGAGACAGGCCCCCGGCCATTCGCAGAAACCTGAACATTTTTTCCAGAACTTTTGACGGCTCTAACAAACTCCGAAGCCGGCCTCGCATGAAGACCCTCCGGAGCTGCAACGATAGCTTCACGTTTCATCTTTAAAATCACTTCTTCAGACACTGTCACGCATAAGCACAAAACCTAAATCACCAATGAAATAAATTTCAGCCCTGCGTTTTCTTTCACAGAAAGACTAGCACACAGATGTTCCTGAGAAACCAGTTCGAGAATATTATCGCACCGCGACGAGGTCGCTAAGCTCGCAGGCCAAGCAGAGACTCTGCAACTCCCAGGTCTGTCACTATTGTGTTCACGATTGAACCACGCAAAGCAGCCTGGATAGCACCTATCTTCTCACTGCCACCCGCAATTGCGATTCTGCGTCTAACTTTCTTGAGCCTATTTAAGGTTACCCCTATAACCCTGCTATCAAATTCGGTCTCCACAGCACGCCCGTCTCGATCAAAAAAACGTAGACAGACATCGCCTACTGCGCCAAACGAAATTAGTTGATTTATTACGTCTTGACTAGCGTAATTCCCACTTTGCCTAAGCACAGGAGAAGGGGAAAGCGACCCGATACCTACCAGAGCAACATCAACGCTGTTCCAGACAGATGAAACGGCTACCACCCCTGGATCATGAATGTAGGTTTCATAGGCTCTAACGGTTGGAGCTACACCGGGTACAGGTAAAACAATCGGTTTAGCGTTGCTAACTCTCGCCAATTTATCCAGCATTCTTGCAGCCCTAAGCTGTGCATCAGCATGGCCTGCGCCACCATCAAGCTGAACAACATCTTTAAGACATATGCCGTCGTTTTCCGCAAGACGGTTAGCCACAGCCATTAGGGTTTCGCTCCATGCAGATATGCCCATTACCATAGAAGAGTTAAGTGTTGTCTTCAGGTACTCAGCGCCAGCGGAACTTAAAGCCTTCAATACTTCCTTATGAGTACCTCGGATGTCAGCAATGACAACCTCATCCAGGCCATACTTAGCTTCGATTTTTTCTTCTATATCAGCGTGAACACCGTCTGGAAGTTGGACAACCGTTCTGACGATTCCTGTTTCATTAGCCTTACGCAATAAACGAGAGACTTTTGAGGCAGAAAGGTTCAATTTCTCGGCGATGGCCTTCTGTTTTATACCTTGCTCATAGTGTAAGCGCGCAACGCGTGCCATGAGCCTTACTTGCTCGCCATTTTCTGTCTTCTCTAAGGACACCTTGAACTACTTTCCACATATTGTTACAGCGACCAATGATAGCCGGCGTTTCTCACCGACTAGCCAACTAACGATCTGGAACCCAGAACCGCACATTTGCTAGTTACAAATTGTTCTCGCTTTTCAGTCGCCAACATGAATCTAGCTTGACGGTTGTGAACTGCCCCCCTAAAAGTTTCTTCCTAGAATCGTACTTTAACCAAAGGCTTAAGATCTGGAATGACAATAGCTGAATTCAGCTGTAACGTATTCTAGTAGCGGTTTGCCCTTCTAAGATCTAATGACGAATAGCCACATGACGATACCAGTACGACAGTCGCCTAATCGACCCTGGCTCATCCTTCCCAGGGAAAGTTGGGCCCAGTTGGCTCACGCCTCTCACGAAACTCTTGACGGCGAAACTCTTGAGCGCCTGCGCGGCCTTCAAGACCCGACAAGCCTGCAAGACGTCGAAGAGGTCTACCTTCCGCTGACTCAACTCGTTGAGCTCTACCGCAAGAACACCACCAGGATGTTTTCCAGCTCTAACGACTTCCTGGGCATCTCCCCCACGCGAACACCATTTGTGATCGGGGTTGCAGGCTCGGTCGCAGTCGGCAAATCGACAACCGCCCGCCTGCTCGCAGAACTGCTGCGAAGGCAACCCTCGGCGCCGAAAGTCGACTTGGTAACCACTGACGGTTTCCTCTTTCCGAACGAGGAGCTGCAAAGGCGGGGAATCCTGGAACGAAAGGGGTTCCCAGAAAGCTACGACCAGCGGGCGATGCTCGAATTCGTCATCGCTGTTAAATCAGGCAAACCACAAGTGGTGGCCCCCAAGTATTCGCACCTGATCTACGACATCGTCGAAGACGAAGAGATCGTCATCGAGCAGCCGGACGTGCTGATCGTCGAGGGCCTTAACGTGCTGCAGCCGGCCACGATCCAACGCAACGGGCAGCACCTCAGCCTCAGCGACTTCCTGGACTTCTCGGTCTACGTGGACGCGGACGAGTCGGACATTCGAGACTGGTACCTATCGCGATTCCTGGCCCTGCGTTCCAGCGCCTTCGCGGACCCGCAGAGCTACTTCCATAAGTACGCGACACTGGATGATTCCGAGGCGCGCGAGACCGCCTACTCGATCTGGGAATCCACCAACGGGCCGAACCTGCGGGCCAACATCAACCCGACCCGCGAGCGAGCCACCGTCGTGCTGCGCAAATCCAGCGACCACTCGATCCGGCACGTGCGAATCCGAAAGATCTAAGCAAAGACTGGCGGCCATACAGCCGCCAGCCTTACCATTTTCGCCTGTTTACAAGGCCAAACGCTGCGCCACCAGATCCGCCAGGCGCTGCGCCACCTCGTCAGCCTTCTGCTGCGTCGGAGCCTCCACCATGACGCGAACCAACGGCTCGGTACCGCTCGGGCGCAACACGACGCGGCCACTCTCGCCGAGCTCCTGATTAGCGGCGGTCACCGCCTTGGTGATCTCCGGGTCGAGGGAAGCGCGCAGTTTATCAACATTCGGCACATTCACCAGAGTCTGCGGCAGCTTCTCCATAACGCCGGCCAGCGTGGCCAGAGACTTGCCCTGGCGAACCATCGCCTCGGCGACGTGCAGCGCGGTCAGCACACCATCGCCGGTGTTGGCGTATTCGCTGATAATGACGTGGCCAGACTGCTCACCACCCAGGGTGAAGCCGTTGGCCTGCATCGACTCCAGCACGTAGCGGTCGCCGACCTTCGTCTGATCGATCTTGATGCCGTTTTCCTTCATGGCCAGCTTCAGGCCGAGGTTGCTCATGATCGTGGCGACCAGGGTGTCGCCGTGCAGCTTGCCCTGCGACTTCAACGCCAAAGCCAAGATGGCCATGATCTGGTCGCCGTCAATCACGTTACCCTGCGCATCCACTGCCAGGCAGCGGTCGGCATCGCCGTCCATCGCGAAACCTGCGTCAGCCTCATGCTCGACAACCGTCTTTTGCAGGCCACCCAGGTGCGTAGAACCGGCGTTCTCGTTGATATTCAGGCCGTCCGGATTGACGTTGATGCCGATGACCTCGGCGCCCACGGCCTCGAAAGCCGGCACCGCGGTGTACGCCGAGGAGCCGTTAGCCCCATCCAGCACCACCTTTATCCCCTTCAACGACTGGCCCTCCAGGCTCTCGGCAAGATACGCGATGTACTTGTCGAGCAGTTCCGGGTCATAGGAAATCTCGCCCACCTTAGCGCCGGTCGGCAGCTGCCACTTAACATCAAGCTGACGCTCAATCTCGTCCTCCAGATCATCGTCGAGTTTCACCCCGCCGCGCTGGAAAAACTTTATGCCGTTATCAGGCATCGGGTTGTGGCTTGCCGAAAGCATCACGCCCAAGTCGAAACCCTCGCTGGCCACCAAGTGAGCCAGGCCAGGGGTCGGGACGACGTCCACATCGACGACGTCAACACCAGCGCTAGCCAGGCCAGCACAAACCGCGGACTTCAAGAAAAGCCCCGAAATGCGGGTATCCCGACCGACGATAGCCCTGGGCCGCTTGTCGCTGAACGCGCCGGCCTCACCCAGCACGTGAGCAGCAGCAACAGAAAGCCGCAAAGCCAAATCGGCAGTTAGATCGATATTCGCGACGCCACGGACGCCGTCAGTTCCAAAAAGTCGAGCCATGGGTATAAAACTACCGTGAACTCACTTTCACTTCACCTTTGACGCGCAAGCGCGGTTGACGCGCAAACACGATAGACGCGCAAAACGCTAAAACCAACTGGGGTGCCGCTTCGGTTAACACTCGAAGCGGCCCCATCCGTCTTACTCGGGAATCTCCCAATCCGTGGCGGAGACGTTAATGATGATGCCCTCCTCGGCCAGCGTCACCGACTCGTATTTGAGGCCGTCCGCATTCGGCAGCTCGGTCGAAAGATCCTCCTCGGACAAGGCCGAATCTAGTAACGACTGGGGAATATCCAAGCCGGAAACCGAAATCTTGGGATCGACATAGGAGAGCACGTTTCCTTCGATCTTCAGGCCAAAGCTCATCGTTATCTCGGCGGGCGTGCCAAACATATCTACGCTCGTCTTGGCCTCGACACGCTCGTTGCCCGCGTACCGCATGGTGAATTCGTCAGTGCCAGATTGCTTGGTCAATTCGTCGTAGGACAGCACGAGCGTGCCCTGAGCAGAGCCAACTTTACCGGGGCCGCTCTTAGGGTTGTACAGATCCGTAAAGTCGAAATTTGCATGGGCAATTGTTAGGTCGTCCTCGGCAAGATATACGTTGCTAGCGCTGATAGTGCCTGACTTAACCTTGTGCGTGACCAGATAAGCCAGGAACGGGAAGCCGTTGAGCTTGACGTCTGCCTGAGTCTGGCCTTCTGGCGCGGAGAACTTAGTAACCAGCTGCTCTTGGACTCTCGTCTCGGCCTGATCGCGAACCACGTTGTCGGCGACGAAGAAGCCGCCGAGAAGCGCCACCACGACGAAAATACCGAGCAGCACGAAACCAAATTTCTTCATTTCTAAACCCCTAAAAGGTCGTCTAGCCCGATGGTTAGGCCAGGGCGATTGGGAACCGCCCGAACCGCAGACAAGATTCCTGGCATGTAGCTGCCCCTGTCGAATGAGTCGTCCCTGATGGTCAGCTGTTCACCAGGGTTGCCTAGGATTACTTCTTGGTGAGCGAACAAGCCCCTGGATCGAACGGCGTGAATGTGGACGCCGTCCACCTGCGCTCCCCTCGCCCCATGCGGGTCGATCTGGGTAGCGTCCGGCATCTGCGCGCAGCCGGCCTGCTCACGGGCCTGAGAAATAGCCCTAGCCGTAGTCTGGGCGGTTCCGGAGGGAGCGTCCACCTTGTCCGGATGATGCAGCTCGATGATTTCGGCCGACTCGAAGTACGGCGCCGCCTTGGCGGCGAAGCTCATCATCAGAACGGCTGCGATGGAGAAGTTCGACGCGATCAGGGCATTCGCCTTGCTACTGGCCTGCCACTGCCGCACCTGCTCGTATTTTTCGTCTGTGAAACCGGTAGTGCCAACCACCACGTGAATGTCGTTGGCAAGGCACCACTCGACATTTGCCAGCACCGAATCTGGCACGGTGAAATCGATAGCGACGTCGGCACCCTTTGCCGCATCCCGGGCGTCGCCCATGTCTATCTGAGCAACCAGCTCCATGTCGTCCGCCTGCTCGACGGCCTGGCAAATCCGCTGACCCATCCTGCCCTTAGCGCCAAAGACTGCGACCTTGATCAAATTAGTGCCTCCCTAGTAGTCGTCTATGTTTTGAATGCTACTAGGCGCCACCGACAAAATGCAGAGAAAATGGCGGCTCGAAAGCCGCCATTTTCCCTATCTTTAATTATTTTCTGACTACTCGTCGTCCTCGTCGGAGGAGTCGTCCTCGACCACCGGGCTCAGCGAGAGCTTGCCGCGATCGTCGATGTCGGTGATCTCGACCTGGAGCTTCTGGCCGACGCTCACCACGTCCTCGACCTCTTCCACGCGCTTGCCATCGTTGAGCTTGCGCAGTTTGGAGATGTGCAGCAGGCCATCCTTGCCGGGCAGCAGCGAAACGAAGGCACCGAAGTTCGTCAGCTTGACGACGGTACCCAGGTAGCGCTCGCCCTTCTCCGGCATGACGGGGTTCGCAATCGCGTTGACCTGCTTGCGGGCTGCCTCGGCGGATTCGCCGTTGTCAGCACCGATGTAGACAGTGCCGTCCTCCTCGATGGAGATGTTGGCTCCGGTCTCATCCTGGATCTGGTTGATGATCTTACCCTTGGGGCCGATCACCTCGCCGATCTTGTCGGTCGGGATATTGACGGTGATGATGCGCGGAGCGGTCTCAGCCATCTCGTCGGGCTCGTTGATGGCCTCGTTCATCACGTTCAGGATGGTGGTGCGGGCCTCGTGGGCCTGCTTCAGCGCGGACGCCAGCACGTCGGCTGGGATGCCGTTCAGCTTGGTGTCGAGCTGCAGGGCCGTGATGTAGTCCTCAGTGCCCGCGACCTTGAAGTCCATGTCACCGAGGGCATCCTCAGCGCCTAGAATGTCGGTCAAAGCCAGGTACTGGGTCTCGCCATTCTCATCGGTCTCGCTCATCAGGCCCATGGCGATGCCCGCGATCGGTGCGCGCAGCGGCACGCCGGCGTTCAGCAGCGCCAAGCTGGAGGCGCAAACCGAGCCCATCGAGGTGGATCCGTTCGAGCCGACCGCCATCGAGTTCTGGCGGATGGCATACGGGAACTCCTCGCGAGTGGGCAGCACCGGAACGATAGCGCGCTCAGCCAGGTGGCCGTGGCCTACCTCGCGGCGCTTCGGGGAGCCGACGCGACCGGTTTCGCCGGTCGAATACGGCGGCATCTCGTACTGGTGCATGTAGCGCTTGGTGGTGATCGGGCTCAACGCATCGAGCTTCTGCTCCATGTCGAGCATGTTCAGGGTGGTGACGCCCATCACCTGGGTCTCACCGCGCTGGAACAGCGAGCTGCCGTGAACGCGCGGTATGATGCCTACCTGAGAGCTCAGGGTACGCAGATCCCTGGGGCCGCGGCCGTCAATGCGCACGCCCTCCTTCAGGACGCGGTTGCGAACGATCTTCTTCTGCAGAGCCTTGAAAGCGCCGCTGATCTCGTTCTCGCGCTCGGCAAACTCTTCCCTACCGACGAGCTCCTCGACAACCTTGGTCTTGAGCTCCTTCTCGGCGTCCTGACGCTCCAGCTTGTCAGCGATCAGCATGATGCGGTCGAGCTCGTCTGCAGCGAGCTTCTCGACTGCTTCGTAGGCGTCGTCCTCGTAGTCCTTGAAAACCGGGAACGGGTAGGTCTCCTTATTGACCTGCTCGGCCAGCTCGGCCTGCGCGTCGCACAGCACCTTGATGAACGGCTTGGCGGCGTCTAGACCCTCAGCAACGACCTCCTCGGTCGGAGCGGTCTTGCCTGCGCGAACGTTATCCCAAGTGGCCTCGGTGCCGCCGGCCTCAACCATCATCACGGCAATGTCACCGTCGGCCAGCACGCGGCCGGCAACCACCATCGAGAAGGTTGCCGCAGCGTCCTGCTCGTAGGTCGGGAAGGCGACCCACTGATCGTCGATCAGGCTGATGCGGACGCCACCGATCGGGCCGCTGAACGGCAGGCCAGCGATCTGGGTGGACATCGAGGCTGCGTTGATGGCAACCACGTCATACTGCACCTGCATGTCGAGTGCCAGCACGGTGACAACGACCTGCACCTCGTTGCGCAGGCCCTTAACGAATGCCGGGCGCAGCGGGCGGTCAATCAGGCGGCAGGCCAGCACAGCGTTGTCGGTGGGACGGCCTTCGCGGCGGAAGAAGCTGCCGGGGATCTTGCCAATCGAGAACATCTTCTCCTCGACGTCGACGGTCAGCGGGAAGAAGTCGATGGCCTCGCGAGGCGTCTTCTGCGCGGTGGTGGTGGACAGCAGCATCGAGTCGCCGTCAAAGTAGACGGCGGCAGCGCCGTCGGCCTGCTGAGCCAGCAGACCGGTCTCAAAGCGCATTACGTGCTTACCAAATTTGCCATTGTCGATAATGGCTTCGGAAAATTTAATTTCAGGCCCTTCCATGGGTCCTCCTTACGTTTTGCAGCCAAACGGCTGGTTACTTCGGGGGCACGGGCCGGTCTTCGATCGAGGCTTCCGGGCGTAAACATTTCCCGGCAGCCACTACCGAGGACCAAACCGTTATCCCCAGTTCAATCTTTAGTTATCGGATACGACTAGTCAAAAACGTGTCTCGAACACGCTAAACGTGTCTCGAACACGCTAAAAGGGAGCGGCTGCTTGAGCAGCCACTCCCTATAAGTCAAAGCGTCACCGGCGCAGACCCAACCGCTTGATGAGTTCACGGTAGTGGTTGATGTCTTCCTTAGCCACGTAGTTAAGCAGGCGACGACGCTTACCAACCATCAGCATCAGGCCACGACGCGAGTGGTGGTCGCCCTTGTGCTGCTTCAGGTGTTCGGTGAGGTGCGAGATTCGCTTGCTCAGCAGCGCAATCTGAACGTCGGGAGAGCCAGTGTCACCCGGGTGCGTTGCGTACTCTTCAATAATCTTGTTCTTTTCAGCTGCATCCATGAAGACAGCTCTCCTTTCAATTCCCGTTGCGCGGCGCAGGTTTTACTGCTCTTGGGCTTCCGCGGCCGATCAGACGGCGATTGACCACTCTAGCAGCTAGCCGTCGAGCAGCCTAAATCGAGTGCAAGCCGAGATTCGGACGGTCTACGTCGCCAGGAGGATACATCGGCTCTCTTCGACGTCCCTGTTCATCTGGGAGACGAGCTCTTCGACGGAGCCGAATTTGACCATGCCCCTCAGCTGTTGCACGAAGTCAACGGCGATCCACCTGCCATAGAGTTCCAAATCATCGCGGTCTAGCACGTATGCTTCTACCCTGCGGTTGATGACACCCTCGAAGGTCGGGTTGCTGCCCACGCTGATCGCGGCCGGCAGCATTCCGCCGGGCGTGTCCAGCATGCTCACCCAGCCGGCGTAGACACCGTCGGCTGGCACCTCGTATTCGGCACTGACGGGCAGGTTTGCGGTCGGGAAGCCAAGCAGTCTGCCACGCTGATCACCGACGACGACCACGCCCTGCACCCGGAAGTATCTGCCCAGATTCTCTGCGGCGGTGGTCACATCGCCCTCGCTGAGCGCTGCGCGGATGACGCTGGAGCTAGCCACTTTGCCCTCGATCTCGGCCAGCGGCACCTCGTCGACGCCGAAGCCCCCAGACATGGAGCGGGCGTATTCCTGGAGCGTCTGCGGGGTGCCGGAGGCGGCCTTGCCGAAGCGGAAATTCTCGCCCACCACGACCTCTGCGGGGTTGAGCGGCGCCAGCACGATCTCGATGAAGCGTTGCGGGCTCCAGCCGGCAAGATCTGCGGTGAACTGCACCACTCGAACCTCGTCGACGCCGTTAGCGCGCAGCAAATCGATGCGTTGCGGCAGCGAGCACAGCAGTTTCGGGGTGCGCTCGGGCGCGAAGACCGTGGTCGGGTGCGGCCAGAAAGTCACGGCAAGCACGGGCAGCGGGCCGGCGTCGTCAGCCAAGCGCTGGGCATGTTTTTTGGCTCGCTGAATGAGGCTTTGGTGGCCCAGATGGACCCCATCGAAATTACCGATCAACACCACGCTGCGGCGCACTCGAGCCTCCAGATCTTTTCGTAACCGCACCACAGCTTAGAGCCATCGGGGGCGAATTAACCAACTCAACCCAACTGCGATAGTCTTCGGCGCGTGGAACTGTTTATCTCGGCTGCGGCTATCTTCATATTGATCATGGATCCGGTGGGCAACATTCCTCTCTTCCTGACCGCCCTTCGGCACACGGTGGTCAAACGCAGGAAGCGGATCGTCGTCCGCGAGCTGCTGATTGCCCTAGTGGTGATGCTGATCTTCCTGTTCGGCGGCCAGACCTTCATGAAGGTTTTCAATATCTCGCCCCCGGCGCTGACCACCGCGGGCGGTGTGATCCTGATGTTGATCGCGCTGCGGATGATCTTCCCCACCCCGACCTATTCGCTGAGCGAGAGGGTGCCCGAGGACGAGCCGTTCATCGTCCCGCTCGCGGTGCCGTACGTGGCGGGGCCTAGCCTGCTGGCGATGGAGATCGTGCTGGTCTCGCGCAACCCGCACGCGCTCGGCTGGTATCTGCTGGCTCTCGTCGTCTCTTGGCTGGTGACGGCCATCGTGCTGTTATTCTCGCAGTCGCTGATCAAGCTGCTGGGCGAGAAGACGCTGGTGGCGATCGAGCGTCTGATGGGCATGGTGCTGGTCATCGTGGCGGTTCAGATGACGCTAAACGGCATCTCCGAGTATTTCTCGCTTGGGGCGCACTGATCTAGCACTGAGCCAAGACACCAAGAGGACCCCGAGGGGTCTTCTTTTTATGTCTAGAAACGTTAGATGAGCACGGCTACGGGTTTCGCCGAGCCGTCTTCGGCCGGCCGGTACAGCGCCAATAATTCACCTGACTGGTTCACCAGGCCGGTGACTCCATCGCTCAATTCGATATCCAACCCTCTGCCGAAGCCGATCTCGCGCTCTTGCGCCTCGTCTACCTGGAGCACGGGGAAGCTGAGCCTGGCGGCCTGAGCCATCGGCATCAGCGCGCTCTCGTCGACGTCGTCTAGGGCGATCGTCTCCGCGATCTGGTAACGCCCGATGCGCGTGCGACGAAGCGCACTCAGGTGAGCGCCGACGCCAAGGGCCTCACCAAGATCCCTGGCCAGAGCGCGAACGTAGGTGCCGGAGCTGACCTCAACCTCGACATCGACATCGACCAGGGCGTCGTGGGCGACGAAGCTGAGCGCGTCAAAGCGGCTGACGTTGACCTGTCTGGCCGCGAGTTTCACGTCCTCGCCCTTTCGGGCCAGCGCGTAGGCCCGCTTGCCGTCCACCTTGATTGCAGAGACCGAGCTGGGCACCTGCGTGATGTCCCCGGTGAACTGCGCTATGGCGGTTCGAACCTGCTCCAAAGTGAGCGAGCTTGCATCGCGGCTTTCGGTAATCTCTCCCTCGGCGTCGTCGGTGCTGGTCGACTGTCCGAGCCTGATCGTCGCCGTGTAAGCCTTGTCGTGCAGCGCCAGATGACCGAGCAGGCGGGTGGCCTTGCCGACGCCCACGATCAGCACGCCGGTGGCCATCGGGTCTAGAGTGCCCGCGTGGCCAACCTTGAGCTTTCGTTTTCGGGCGTCGAAAACCCGCCGAACCCGGCCAACCACTTGCTGGCTGGTGAGCCCGGCGGGCTTGTCGACTATCAGGATTCCAGAATCACTCATCGCTGCGATAGGGATCGATCTCGCCCGCGAACTGGTCGCCGCGGTGGCTGGCCAGCTCCTCATCGGCGAGCCGAACCCGGTCGAGCAGCTCCTCAATCTCGCGGGCCGATTCTACCGAACCGTCCTTCACGAAGGTCAGGGAGGGCACGAACTTCATGCCGAGCTTCTTGCCGATCACGCTGCGCATCATGCCCTTGGCGGACTCGAGCGCGGCCTCGGTGTCGGTCTTTCCGTCCACCGCATCGGCCTCGCGCCCATCGAGCGATGAGCCGAATTCGGTGTAGAAGACCGTGGCCTCGCGACCGTCCCCGGTGACGCGAACATCGGTGATGGTCACGAAACCGAGGCGCGGGTCCTTGATGCGTCGCTCGAGCAGCTGCGCGACTATTTGGTGAATCTGATCTGCGATCTTTGCGATGCGCGGATTAGTCATTGTTTCTCCTAGTCGCGCGGCTTTTCAACCATCTCGTAGCACTCGATGACATCACCGGTCTGGATGTCGTCGTAGTGCTCCAAGGTGATACCACACTCGAAGCCCTCGCGAACCTCGGTGGCATCGTCCTTCTCGCGACGCAGCGACGCGATGCTCGTTTCGCGGATCACGACGCCGTCGCGAAGCAGACGAGCCTTGGCGTTGCGACGAATGAGACCGGACTCGACCATACAGCCGGCGATATTGCCGACCTTCGAGCTGCGGAAGATCTGTCTGATCTCAGCCTGGCCGAGCGTCTTCTCTTCGTAGATCGGCTTGAGCATGCCCTTGAGCGCCGCCTCGATCTCGTCGATCGCGTCGTAGATAACCGAGTAGTAGCGGATATCGACGTTTTCGGTGTCGGCGAGCTTGGCCGCCTGCGCGGTCGGACGAACGTTGAAGCCGATGATGACGGCGTGCGGATCGCTCGCCGCTGCCAGCGAAACGTTCGTCTCGGTAATGGCACCAACTCCGCGGTCGATGACGCGCAGGCTGACCTCGTCGCTGACCTCGATGCGCGACAGCGAATCCTCCAGGGCCTCGACGGAACCTGCGCCGTCGCCCTTCAGGATCAGCGTCAGCTCGCTGGTCTCGCCCTTCTCGAGCTGCTCGAACAGCTCGTCGAGGGTCTTGCGGCGGCTGCTGGCCGCCTGCAGAGCGGCACGCATGCGAGCCTCGCGCTTGTCGGCAATTTGGCGGGCGACGCGGTCGTCGTCGACGACCAGGAAATTATCGCCTGCGCCGGGAACGCTGGTTAGTCCGAGCACCTGAACCGGCATCGAGGGCGGCGCCTCGTCCACGTTTTCGCCGTGGTCGTTGATCATCGCGCGGACGCGTCCGTACGAGGACCCGGCAACGATCGACTCGCCCTTGCGCAGCGTACCGCGTTGGATCAGGACGGTGGCCACTGGGCCGCGGCCCTGGTCGAGGTGCGCCTCGATGGCGACACCCTGGGCCAGCATATCCGGGTTGGCACGCAGATCGAGAGCCGCGTCGGCGGTCAGCACGATCGCCTCGAGCAGATCGTCGATGCCCTGGCGGGTCACCGCGGAGACATCGACGAACATGGTGTCGCCGCCGTATTCCTCCGGAGTCAGGCCGAATTCCATCAGCTGACCGCGAACCTTGGCCGGGTCAGCAGCGGGCTTATCAACCTTGTTGACGGCGACCACGATCGGCACATCGGCGGCCTTTGCGTGATTCATCGCCTCTACGGTCTGTGGCATCACACCGTCATCGGCAGCGACGACCAGCACCGCGATGTCCGTGGACTTCGCGCCGCGGGCACGCATCTGGGTGAAGGCCTCGTGACCAGGGGTATCGATGAAGGTAATCGGGCGGGTCTCGCCTTCCAACTCGGTCTCGATCTGGTAGGCGCCGATGGACTGCGTAATGCCACCGGCCTCCTTGGCCTGCACGTTTGAATGGCGCAGGGCGTCCAGGAGCTTGGTCTTACCGTGGTCGACGTGACCCATGACTGTAACGACCGGCGGACGGGCGGACAGATCCTCATCGTCGCCGGCATCTTCGCCGAATTCTAGGTCGAAGCTTTCCAGCAGCTCGCGATCCTCGTCCTCGGGCGAAACCACCTGGATGTTGTAATCCAGCTCGGTGCCGAGGATCTCCAACGTCTCATCGGGAACCGACTGCGTGGCGGTGATCATTTCACCCATGTTGAAGAGCACCTGCACCAGCTGTGCTGCATCGACCTCGATCTTTTCGGCCAGGTCGGTGAGCGATGCGCCCCTGCGAAGCCGAACGGTCTGACCCTCGCCCTTACGGATGCGAACTCCACCGATGACCGGTGCCTGCATCTCGTCGAACTCTTGCCTGCGCTGCTTCTTAGACTTGCGCTTGCGGCTACCAGTACCACGGCCGAACGCACCCTGGGTGCTGCCGCGGAAAGTGCGTCCGCGCGGCGGTGCGCCACCCGGACGACCGAAGCCGCCACCCTGATTGTTAGAACGGCCGCCACGACGACCACTACGACCGCCGGTTGGCTTGGCCAACTCGTTATTGGCGCGCTTGGGCATCATCGCCGGGTTAGGCTTCGGCATGCCAGGAACGCCGCCCATGCTGCCACCGGGACGAGGCATAGCAGGAGTCGCGCCGCGCTGGCGCTGGCCACTACCGCCGCCAGCAGAGCGACGCTGACCGCCAGAGTGCGGGCGACTCTGGCCCATGCCCTGCGTTGAACTGAACGGGTTGTTGCCCGGGCGCGGCTTGCCACTGCGGCGGCCCTGCGGGCCGGGAGCGGGCTTAGCCTTCGCGGCGCTCTGGTGAGCAGTCTTCGGCGTCGGCCTGGGGCCGGGCTTCGGATCCGCGTCCCTGGCGGTGGGCTCGGCTGCCTGCTCGGAAACGGGCTTAGAGGTAGACGGCACCACCCCTGCCTGGCTCGGGCGCGGCGCGTTACGGTTGGCCGCCGCCTTGGCGCCTGGCATTGCCGCAGGGCTAGCAGCAGACGGGCTCGCCTTAGGCTTGGCCTTCGCTGCCGGCTTGCCTTCCACGCTCTTAGCCGTCTTGGCCGGCGCAGCAGGCTTGATCGGCTCCTTCGTCTCGACCGGAGCTTTCGTCACGCCGGGAGTCGGAGCCTTACGGCTGGCTGCCTTGGTCTTGCTGGCAGACTTCTTGGCGGCCTCGTCCAGGCCGCCCTCTTGAGAGATCTTCTCTTTGACGCGACGCACCACGGGTGCCTCGATGGTCGAAGAGGCAGAGCGAACGAATTCGCCCATGTCATTAAGTTTTGCGATTAATTGTTTACTTTCGAGTCCGAGCTGTTTCGCTAGCTCGTAGACGCGGACCTTAGCCACTTATCTCCTCCAGGCCCAGCGTCTTTCGCGCGCAAGGGCCACTAGTTAGTTGTAATGCTCATTTCGGCATACTCATCGAGTGTTCATGAGCGCTAGCCCACTTTCTTACTGCATGGCCAGCCGGCCATGACTAAATAGAGCGGTTATCTGCGCGCGGCTGCACGAATCAATTACGCGCGGCTACACACAGCAAACAAGTTTAGACCTTCGAGCCGAATTGTTCTAACCGGCGGAAAACCACCCGCTGAACCGACGTTTTAAGGCCTGACCCCAGCACGGAAGCTTCTTGAAAACCCGCGCTTCTTGGCTCTCTCTAGGCAGTCCTCACGAGGGTGTACCCAGGCCCCACGACCGGGCGCGCTCTTACTCTCGTCCAAGACCGCCCTCCCGTCCACCAGGACGTAGCGGGAAAGCACCGACTGAGCAGTTATCTCCCTGCACCCCACGCAGGTGCGAAGAGGCTCGCCCACTAACGGCCTTCTGGCGCGGTATCCGGCTTGATGTCGATTCGCCAACCCGTCAGACGGGCGGCCAAGCGAGCGTTCTGACCCTCGCGGCCAATCGCCAGCGAAAGCTGATAATCGGGCACGATGACGCGGGCTGCGCGGGCGGCCTCGTCAACCACACTGACCGAGCTGACTTTGGCCGGGCTAAGCGCGTTCGCCACGAACTGCGCCGGATCCTCGCTCCAATCGACGATGTCGATCTTCTCGTCGCCCAGCTCGTTCGTAACCGCGCGCACGCGAGCACCCATTGGGCCGATGCAGGCGCCCTTGGCGTTGACATCCGGATTTTCGGTATAAACCGCGATCTTGCTGCGGTGTCCAGCCTCTCGCGCGATGGCCTTCACCTGGACGACTCCCTCGGAGATCTCCGGAACCTCCAGCTCGAAAAGCTTCTTGACCAGATTCGGGTGGGTTCGGCTGACCACAACCTGCGGCCCCCGCATCTCGCGACGCACCGCAACCACGTAAACGCGAATCCTGCGACCGTGCGAATAGTCCTCGCCGGGAGCCTGCTCGGCCAGCGGCATGATCGCCTCTACCGCGCCTAGATCGACCCGAACCGTGCGAGAATCCCGATCCTGCTGGATCACACCGACCATGATGTCACCCTCGGCAGCCACGAACTCGCCGTATTTCTGTTCGTCCTCTGCCTCGCGAAGGCGCTGGAAAATAACCTGGCGGGCGGTGGAAGCCGCCACCCGGCCGAAGTCGGAGGGGGTGTCGTCGTATTCACCGATCTTGTTGCCGTCCTCGTCGGTCTCGGGCACGACCACCGAAACCTTGCCAGACTTGCGATCTAGATCGACCCGAGCGCCGGGTACCGGGTGCTCGGTCTTGTTGTAAGCGTTCAGCAGGGCGTCCTCAAGAGCCTCGACCAGATAGTCGAGCGGAATCTCCTTGTCGCGTTCGATTGCCCGCAAGGCGGCCATATCGATGTCCATCAGATCTCCTAATCCTTACTGTTCAGACAGTCTGAACCTATTTGTTCAGTTCCAACTGAACGACTGCTTTATTGATGTCTTGATAGCCGATGCTGATCTCTTCGATGTCAGACTTCTTCGGCTTGGCGCCCTTTTTGGCCGGCTTCGGCTGCGGCGCGATGCGAACCTCGTCCTCGCTGGCATCCAAGATCCGCCCTAGCAGCTCGCCCTTCTCCAGCGCGTTCCCTTCAGCCAGGTTGAGCTTGACCAGGCGGCCGACGTTGCGGCGATAGTGGGCCGGCTTGAGCAACGGCTTGGAAGCCCCACGACTGCTGACCTCGAGCGTGTAGGGCTGGGTGCCCATGACGTCTGTTTCATCGAGAAGTTCCGAAATGACGCGGGTCGCGGCAGAAATCTGGTCGAGATCCGGCCCGTTCCCCTCAGGGCCATCACCATCGACGTCAACGCGAACCACGCGGTTTTTTCCTGCCCTAACGATCTTCAACTCGTCGATCTCTAGGGCTTGTTCTTGCAGGACTGGGCTCAGAAGTTGCGTCAGTTTCTCGTCGTTCACGGCGTCATCCTCTTGTCAGTTCCTGTTTTACCTTCCAAGCTCTGAGCGCTCGGACAATCACCAAATTATAACGTCTAAAGCTTATTTTCTTCTAACGCGATAAGTTTTGCATGTGGCGAAAATAACTCAGGCACTTTCCGCGGCCATCGCAGCTGCCCTGCTGACGCTCCCCGCAGCGCTAACCGGCTGCTCCCCCAGCCCAGTGGTAAAAACGACGCATGAGACTTCGGCCTCGCAGTTCCAGCAGGATGCTGCGGCAAAACAGGCAAACCTAGCGTCAATGGCTCAAGCCATCAGCAGCGAACACGCCTGGCTAGCCGACATCGCCAAGCTGCACGATCTGCAAGCACAGGTCTTGCAGCAACCGAGTGCCTTTGAAGCCCGAGGCATCTCGACCGATTTCGAAGCCAGTAGCGAGACAAATCCCGACGCCCAGAGCAAGGTCGAGCCCGCGTCCGGCACCACGCTAGAAAAGCTGCTCGAGGCAGAAACGCGAGCAGCAGAGTTCTACCTGGCCAGCTTCTCCGACGACGACCCGTCCACCGCATTGCTGAAGGCCTCTCTCTACACCTCCTCCGACACAATCGCCAAGGCGCTGGCAGCTGGCGGCTCTCTCAAAGTAGATGTCACCTCCAGCCTGCCCAGCGTTGTGGAGCCGCTGAGTGCTGACGAGGCGATGAACTCCCTGGCGGCTAACCAACAGAACCTGGTCTCAGGCCTGGAAGCAATGATCGGCAACGGCGCGGGCGAGGAAATGCAGCAGCGGCTGCAGCAGGCCCGCAAGGAGCGCGACGCAACTTTAGCGGCGATTGCCGCCCCGTCACCGAAACCGCTGGGCGAGGTGGACAGCTCCAGGCTGCAGGATCCCGCCCAACACGCCCAGATCTGGCTGGAGCTAGAGAAGGCGGTTGCCGATAGCTGGGCGCACGTCGTCGCGGCGAGCGCCAGAGAAAATCGCGCGGACGCCGCCAAGAACATGAGCGCCGCCTACCAGCGAGCGAGTTCTCGAGGTTGGCAGCTGACCTGCTGGCCGGGCTGGCTTTAGCCACAACTGGCCTTAGCCACGATAGGATTCTTGACCGTGTCTGATTTAACTCGCCTACGCCTGGACATCTCGTACGACGGAACCGACTTCCACGGCTGGGCCACGCAGGAGGGGCTGCGCACGATTCAGGGCACCATCGAAGACTGGATAACGATGGTGCTTCGGCTAGAGCAACCGGCTCAACTGACCGTGGCGGGGCGCACGGACGCAGGAGTCCACGCGCGCAGCCAGGTCGCGCACATCGACCTGCCGTCGTGCACCGACCCTCACCAGCTCCATCGTCGCCTAAAGCGGGCGCTGCCGGAGGACATCAGGATTAATCGGGTCTCGGTCGCCCCGCCACACTTCGACGCCCGCTTCTCCGCGCTCTGGCGTCGCTACGTCTACCGCGTCTGGGACGCAGACAGCTTCCAGGATCCGCTGCTGCGAGGCTTCAACGCGCCCGTGCGGCACAGCCTGGACGTGGACGCTATGAACGAGGCGGCAAGCAAGCTGATCGGGCTGCACGATTTCGTCGCTTTCTGCAAATACCGCGAGGGCGCAACCAGCATCAGGTGCCTGCAAAAACTGAGCGTCGTTAGGGCAGAGGATCACTGCGGCACGATCGAGATGACCGTCCAGGCCGATGCCTTCTGTCACTCGATGGTGCGCTCGCTTGCGGGCGCGTTGTGCTCGGTGGGCTCTGGCCTGCGCAGCGTCGAATGGATCGCAGGCCTGCTGGAGGCCGACAAGCGAAGCACAGAGGTCCTGGTAATGCCCGCGAGGGGGTTGACGCTCGAGGGCGTCGGTTACCCCAGCGACGATCAGCTGGCCGCCCGCGTCACCGAGGCCAGAGCCAAGCGAGTGCTACCTGAGAGGCAGGAGCGATGAGCCACTATTTCGTCACACCAGAAGACGGCGGCAGCCGAAACGTGATCCGAGCGAAGATCTGGGATCGCGACTACGAATTCGTTGCGGCAAGTGGGGTATTCAGCGCGCACCGGCTCGACCTGGGCACCCGCGTCTTGCTGAGTCGAACCACTCCGCCAGGCGAGGACGCGAAGACCGTCCTCGATCTTGGCTGCGGCTTCGGCCCGATAGCCGTCGCGCTGGCCAAGGAGTGCCCGTGGGCAGAGGTGGACGCCGTAGATGTCAACGAGCTGGCCTTGAAGCTGACCCAAGAGAACGCGGAAAAGCACGGCGTCAAGGTCAACGCCACCCTTCCCGAATCCCTGGTCGGCGAACGTCCGGATGGCTACTACGACGAGATCTGGTCGAACCCTCCGATCAGGATCGGTAAGCAGGCGCTACACGCGCTGCTACTGACCTGGCTACCTAAGCTGGCTCAGGACGGCATCGCCTGGCTGGTGGTCGGAAAGAACCTGGGCGCAGATTCGCTGTCCAGGTGGCTGACCGAGCGGGGCTGGGAAAGCGAGAAATACGCTTCGGCAAAGGGTTTCCGGGTACTACGCGTCACTACAAAACAGCAGTAAAAAAGATTTTTGTTTTTGGAATAATTCGCAAGAGGAAGCCGTTTAGTCTGGTGTAAGCAGGCAAAGCAAGGCTTGCTTGGGAAACTTCTAAAAGAGCATCAGCTCAGAAACGGAGACAGAAATGGCTTTCACCGACGACATCAAGAACAAGGCCGACGAGGTTAAGGGCAAGGCTAAGGAAGCCGCTGGCAAGGCCACCGGCAACGAGCAGGCACAGGCCGAGGGCGTTGGCGAGCAGATCAAGGCCAAGGCTGAGCAGGTTGGCGAGTCGATCAAGGACGCCGCTGAGACCGTCAAGGACAAGCTGACTGGCAACTAAGTCACAGACCAGCTAGTTCAACCACTTTAGGAGATCCGATGGCTATCTACAGCCTGCCTGAACTTGACTACGACTATGGTGCGCTCGAGCCGTACATCAGCGGCGAGATCATGAAGCTGCACCACGACAAGCACCACCAGACCTACGTCGACGGCGCGAATACCGCTCTAGAGCAGCTGGCCGAATGCCGCGAAAAGGGCAACTTCGGCGCGATCAGCAAGCTAGAGAAGGACCTCGCCTTCAACCTGGCCGGCCACCAGAACCACACCGTGTTCTGGAAGAACCTCTCCCCCGACGCCCCTGAGCGTCCCGAGGGCGAGCTGGCCAGCGCGATCGACGAGTTCTTCGGTGGCTACGACAACCTCGTGGCTCAGTTCAACGCGGCAGCTAAGTCCATTCAGGGCTCCGGCTGGGGCGCACTGGTCTACGACCCGATCGGCAAGCGCCTGAACACCCTGGCGTTCTACGATCACCAGAACAACCTTCCGGTTGGCTCGGTTCCGCTGCTGCTGCTCGACATGTGGGAACACGCCTACTACCTGCAGTACAAGAACGTTAAGGCCGACTACGTCGACGCGTTCTGGAACATCGTAAACTGGACCGACGTGGCGCAGCGTTTCGACGCGGCTCGCGCGGCCAAGTAAAGGCCACTAGCGCCAAAGTTCATTAACTAACTGCCCGGCAGCAATCAAGGCTGCCGGGCAGTTTTTTGGAAATTTTTATCAAAAATTTTGAGCAACCCTCAACATTTAAATATCCTTTAACTTGAACAGAGTTTTCCGGCATTTTTAATTCAGCCGGCGAGAGGGAGTAAATGCGTAGGCTATCGGCAGGGCTACTCGCGGGAGCCGTCATCATGAGCGGTTTCGGTGCAGGCGCCATCGGCGCGAGCCTAGACAGGCAGGCGATGCTGAGCCTCGATGGTCAGGTAAGGCAGGCAAACTTCTTCGGCACCAAGGTTTCGGATCTACTCTCGGCGTCTGGCGTCAAGCTCGGCGAGCACGACGAGGTGTGGCCTACTCAAAATTCCAAAATCACTGACGGTTCACTCGTCGAGGTCAAGTTCGGCAAGCCGATCACGTTGATCGTGGACGGCAAGTTAACCACTTTCTGGACCACGGCAACTACGCTGGACGAGGCCCTAGACCAGATCGGAATGCGCGACTCGGCAAACAGGCTGTCGGTCGATCGCTCAATGCCGCTGGGCCGCGACGGCGTCACTCTGACCGTCTACACACCGAAAACCGTCACGATCAACGACGGCGGAAAATCCCGCCAGATCGTGACCACTGCGGGCACGGTGGGCGAGCTACTGCGAAGCGAGTCGATCAATCTGGATCAGCACGACCAGCTCTCCCCCGGCTATGGCGTTGCTATCACGCCTGAGATGGTCATCACAATCAGCCGAGTATCAGTCGAGACCAGGGAAGAATTGGTTCCGATCGACTTTGAGACCAAGAAGACCGACGATCCCGGCCTACCCAGGGGCGTCGAGCGGGTGCTGGTAGAGGGCGTCAGGGGTCAGAAGAAGGTGCTGGCTCGGCTGACCATCGTCAACGGCCAAGTCAAGACCAGGCACGTTTTGCGGGAGACCGTGATCAAGGCACCGACCGCCGAGCAGAAGTCCGTGGGAACGATGAACGCTGCCGCGCTGGTCGGCGACGAGGGCAGAGTCAAGCTGATGAACGATGCCGGCATCGCCCCGGCGGATTTTGCCGCCGCCAACAGGCTGATTCAGCGCGAATCCGGCTGGAACCCAACTGCGGTGAACGCCTCGAGCGGAGCCTGCGGCCTGGTTCAGGCGCTGCCCTGCTCGAAGCTGGGCGCCAACTGGAGTGATCCGGTCAACGCACTCAGGTGGGGCGACAACTACGTCAAGAATCGCTATGGCGGCTGGAGCCAGGCGCTGGCACACTCCGACGCCAATGGCTGGTATTAAGTAACCTTAAGATTCTTAAATAAACTCGAGCGCAAGCGCATAGCGCGATTCGTCCTAAGAGCCTTTTTTACTCTCACCGAGGCGAGTTGCAGCTTTCCAAGCAATTATTAAGATTTCTTTGGTTTTTCTCAGGAATTGTTTTAACGTGTAGTCAGTCACCTAGTAAATAACAGACCTGAGGAATTGATGAAAAAGAAAACCTTAGCTATCGCATCGGCGGGCGCCATCACCCTAGCCACCTTCGGCTTTGGCGGCTTTGCCAGCGCTATGGACAAGGACATCACCCTGACCGTGGACGGCGATTCGAGTTCCGTCAGCGTTTGGGGCACGACGGTTTCCGACGCTCTCAAGAATCACAACATCGAGATCGGCGAACACGACCAGGTGTTCCCATCTACCGATGCGAAGATCTCCGAGGGCAGCATGGTGGACGTAAAGTTCGGCCGCCTGGTAAAGATCACCATCGACGGCGTGACCAAGGAAATCTGGACCACCGCAACCACTGTCGACGAGCTACTCAACCAGCTCGGCCTGCGCGGCACCGATCACGAAATCTCGGTCAGCCGTTCCGCCCCGATCGGCCGCGAGGGCATCACCCTGACCGCGACCACCCCCAAGAACATCAAGCTGACCGTCGACGGCAGCACCTCAAACCTGACCACCACCGCCCCAACCGTGCGCGACCTTCTCGACCAGCAGCGCGTCACGCTAGATTCTGACGACCGCGTCGAGCCCGGCATGGACGAAGCCATCGTCGAGGGCCAGCACGTGATCGTCAAGCGCGTGGAGGTCAAGGAAGAGACAGTCGAGGAGGTCATCAACCGCGAGGTTATTAAGACCGAGGACGGCAGCATGAACGCGGGCACCACCCGCGAGACCCAGGCCGGCAGGGACGGCCGCAAGTCCGTGCGCTACAAGATCGTGATCGTTGACGGCAAGGAAGAGTCCCGCACCTCACTCTCCGAGAGGGTGCTGGTGAACGCCCAGGCTCGGCACGTAACGGTGGGCACCAAACGCGCCGCCGCGCCGTCCGTAGCAAGCGGCTCGGTGTGGGATCAGATCGCCCAGTGCGAGTCGAACGGCAACTGGTCGATCAACACCGGTAACGGCTACTACGGCGGCCTGCAGTTCGCCCCCGGCACTTGGCTCGCCAACGGCGGTGGCGCATACGGCCCGACCGCAAACCTGGCCACCCGCGAGCAGCAGATCGCTGTCGCGAAGCGCGTTCAGGCCTCCCAGGGCTGGGGCGCCTGGCCGGCATGCACCTCGCGCCTGGGACTGCGCTAGGCAACTAAACGATACGGGACGGGCCTTCGGGCTCGTCCCGTATCTTTTGCGAACTAAAAATCAGCTTTACTATGAGCACATTTTCGCCGACTGCAACTCGGGACTGAGAAGAAGGTTTGCGTTTCGACCAATCTATTTCGATAGGTTAGGCTTGCCTATCGGGAGGAAAAATGGACGATCCAAAACCGGAAGCAAAATTCGATGTGCTCTCAAACTCGCTAGTCACAAGGCTTCTGCACGGCACCGGCCGCGCCCGCGCTCTCTGCTACGACGTCGAGCCGGGCGTCGAGTTTCGTTGCTTGCTGCACGGCACCAGCGCGGACGGCGTGTTCATGATCGCCTATTTCTCCGACCACGATGACCCTGCCCTGCTCACCCCCACCATCACCCCAATCCAGGTCGAAATCCTTCGAGAGGCGATGAGCCCGGCGGTGAAGCTGGTCACCGCTTCTGCCCACATCTTCGGCGAGGTCGAGTGGCTCAGCCTGGCCGATTCGAGACAGTTGCTGGCCACGGGCGAGGCGCCCGAGAACATCCGTCAGGCGGCGCACGGCGCGAACATCAGGATCGGTGCCGTCGACATCCAGAAGCTCATGCTGCATGATCCGTCCGGGGTCTCGAAGATCTGCCCACGCTCGCTGCGCTTCTCGCCAGGCAGCTTCCCCAGCCAGTCGGAGGAAATAGACTGCAGCCAGCTGCTTACTGTCTGCAACGACCGACTGTTAAACGTCTGCCAGGCGGTCGAGAACGGCGAGCTGCCAGGAAAAATATGCGGCCGCTGCCCCCAATCCCTAATCTGCGGGCACATAGCAAACAAGGTGGTATGTGCCGACATAGACAGGCTCGGCGTCACGCTAACCCACATTCGCGATGACGAGATAACCACGGTTTTTGCCGCGTTCGAGAACCCAGTGAGCAGCATCAAAGAATTCGAGGACGAGTTCGAGAAGATCTGCTTTGCAAAAGGGATTTAAATAGAAAAAGATTGCCTGCCGAAACCGGCAGGCAATCTTGGTTTCCTAGTGGTTTTTCGTCTATTGGCGACGGACCACTTGTGGTCTTAGCGAGTCTCGTACTGGCCGCACTGAGCGTTATCACCAGCGATGTCGATCTGACCTAGGCTGCACATCAGGTCGTTGTTGTGGACGCACTCCAGGCGGTGGCAAGCGCCGACGTGGACATCAGCAGTGCCAAGCCCGCCGCGGGCGTCAAGAGCGATGAAGGTGCCGCACTTGGCAGCGCCCTGAGCACCACCCATGGTGATAGCGGCTGCGGTGCAGCCGCCGTTGTTGAAAGCGCAGGTAGAAACGCTGCAAGATTTGATTGAAGTAAGAGTTGCCATGATTTTGCCTTCCACTAGAAATTGACCTGGCAATAACCAACTTAGTTATCGGCATTTAGTTCGGCAACGATTCTCAGGCAAGGATAAGGCTAGCGAAATAAGAAGAAAGGTTAGGCCCACCAAACAAAAAGATTAAAGAGGTCTCAATAATGCTGTCGTTATTTAATGCATTATTTTATAAATAACATTTGGCTACCCTTTGTTAGGTGTTTACGAAGCCGAACCGCCAGAAGACGGCAACGGCCGTCACGGTGGCCGTCCCGAAGATCACGGCCCACCACGGAAATCCGGGTAGTTCCGACGGATGCCCTGCTTTTGCTTGGTCTTGGGGGCTGGTATAGCATGCGACTGCCACTTGAGTGGGTTCAGTCTTAGAGTGATACCTTTAGCGCTGGTGCACGGCCAGTTGCAGTTGCCTGTCGCAGGCTGCTGCGACTTTAAGATCGTGCGTCACCACTATCAGCGATTTACCGAATTCGTGCTGAAGCTGCAGGATTTCCTTCAGCACCACATTGGCTAGATGCGGGTCCAAGGCGCCGGTTGGCTCGTCGGCAAGGATCAGCTTGCCAGGCTTCAGAACGCATCTTGCTAACGCAACGCGCTGCTGCTCGCCACCGGAAAGCGTGACTACTTTGTCGTTTGCCACGTGGCCTAGCCCCAGTCGAGAAAGCATCTGCAGGGCTTTCGCCTTTTTCTGCTTTGTACTACCGTCGACGTATTTCATGCCTAGCATGACGTTCTCTAGCGCGCTCTTGCTTTGAATCAGGGCGTAGGACTGAAATAGGTACGAGATCAGTTCCCGACGAATCGCCGAGGCTTTGGCCGAGTTCACGCTCGGGTATGGATGCTTCTCTATCTGAATCTTCCCACTTGAGGGGCTCTCAAGCAGGCCGACGATGTTTAGCAGGGTGCTTTTTCCGCAGCCCGAAGGCCCCGTAATAGCGAGGCTCTCGCCATAGTCTAGTGTCAGATCAATTCGATCCAGAATTGTTCTGGAGCCATATGTTTTTGTTACTTGGTTTAGTTTCAATAAGGCAGACATGATTGATCCAATCACTAACGATCTTTTACAACGGAGACGATTTGTTTGGTAGCCATTGCATTTGCCTGGAAGAACATCAGGAGCAGTTGCGCAACAAAGAGCGCGAAGACTATTCGCACACCGATAGCTGACCCCAATAGCGCGGAGGTAACCACGCTAATTAAGCCGACTGATATCACGAGGATGAACGGCATCCAAAAGATATTCATCAACGGGAAACCTAGCAACCTCTTAACTGCCACTGTTTCAAGATTAATCTTGCCGTACAAGGTAATCACAGCCGCTAGTAGACCTAGATCCAGGATGATGATGAACAACGCCACTCCCCCAAAGAGCTGGATAAACTCTGTCATATTCTTTTGCAAACCCGCAATGAAATCGTTCGCAGGCCTGAACTCAAGCTGGTTGTCATCCAGGCTGTATTGCGCAAGATAATCTTGGTTAGCGTAGCTTGCGACGGCTTCGCCAGTTAGCTTCAGATAGCTTTGAGAAAGCCCGATGGCGTTTAGGCTTTCGGATTCAAACGGGGTCATGTTTTCTGCCGTGGTAAGCAGTACAACCGGGTCTGGAGCTTCGAAAGACTCAGACAATTCGCTATTCCACATGAAGAGATTATCTTTCGGCGTGTAATAACGGAATTCAATCTGTTGGTCTTGCATAAACGGCGTGACGATTGATTCGCCTCGATCTTTCAGAGCGTCTTCGCTCAGCCAGCCCTCCAATGCCTGACGTTCATCCTCTGAATAGGTGTCAGGAAGATAGTAGACACGCACGCCGTCTTTCGCGGATGCCGAATCTTCAGTGGTGACATCAAAGCCAACCTCTTGCAGATACGAAGGAGAGGCAGTCATGTACCAGAACGGCTTTATGGGAACCGTGTTGAAGCTACCCTTCCAGATATCAAATAAGTCGCTGCCATAGTAGGCCGTATGCACGAGACTGACGCCAGGTAAATCCTGGATAGCAGAATACCAGCTATACAACTCTTTCAGATGCTCATCGCTTTGCTGTGCGAAACTACTGGGATTGTCTCCAACAGAGTCTTTATAAAGTATTTGATAATCACCGTAGTCTTGCCACTTCGCTTGGACTTCCGACAGATTCCGAACTTCCCTAAGCGGGCCATCGATCATTCTCAGTGAAGCCACTGTGCCCACCGAGGAAAACAAGAATAAACCGACCACGAGCACCAAGAGGCTTCGATGGGATATCTGGCCACGGATAGCCGCTACCGGACGCACGAGCAGCACAGCAAGGACGCTTGGCAGCAATGCCAAAACAGCGATAACAAAGAATTTCAGGATCTGCGCCGGCACCACCGAAAGCAGCACGAACTGCAATGGAAAATCGATGAAACAATGCAGACATAGAATCACCGGCACGATAGCCAAGCATGCTATGCCCGCCAGAAATATCGCGTAGCTTTTTAGCAGGTAACCAGCCTTTGACCAACCTAGAATCAGATGCACTCCAAAAGGCTTGACTTGTAGTAACGCCCAGATCAGAGTCACTAGGCCAACCAGAACAAAACAAATAATCCCTACAGCAAGCATGATGCTGTTAAAAAAGCTTTCAGATGTTGCGCTCCCAGCTAATGGATGAAGTATTTCATCTGTTGTAAGGCCCGTTGCGCTGCTCAGCTCACCAACCAGGGAATCAAATTGCTGCTGCGACAATCCAACAACTGAGTACTTCCCACGGATCGTTCCCGAATCTTCAATCAACTTTTGTAGTTGAACGGCAACCAGCCTTGGCGAGAACTTAATGGATGGAATCCCGCCAACCATATCGGGGCGGATCTTGTCTAGGCCAAGCGTGCTATCTGGCCCAGAGGTGAGCAGCTTTGAAAGATTAACTTCATTCAGTAGATCGGCAGAACCCATTTTAAGCTCTAGAGCATCTGAGTTTTTGCTCACATTTCCGTAGAAGCCTAAATGATAGGCATCCACACTGCCATCTATTTTAGATAAAACATCGTCGCGGCGGATGATCATTGCATCATTATCATCTGCGCATTTCCAAAGAAACTCTTGAACTTTGTTAGCAGATTCTTCGGGAGCCTTAATTAGCGAAAATTCAAAACCAGAATCGGGATACTCCCTAACCTTCTGACCAAAATCAATTCCCACATTAACTATAGATTCCAGAGTGAACGCAACCGCCATTAACGCAAATAACACAATAACGGCTACGTTGATAATTTTTTGCATTTCGCACCACCGCGACGATGAATTTTCTATTTCCTAGCCCCTGCAGTTCCAGTAGGCAGTTGCTTGACCTGTTCCAACCCACTGCTTTGCTTTAGCCATTACTCCTGGCTGCTGCCAGCCAGAAGACGTCTGGTTTGCGGTCGATACATGTTCATAGCTACTTGACTGAACATTCGAATAGCTCCAGGCAGCCATCCATCGTCCGTGATCCCAAGAAACCGCACTTCCCTTGTAGTAAACAGTGTCTGCATGTGCGACGGCTGTTCCAACTCCCAACAGTGAAACCGACATTACTCCGACCGCCACAGCTTTCTTCAGTTTTTTGTTCATCGTTTCTCCTCCTTTGCCGATCTTCTTTGACCAGCGCTCAAAAAGGTAACGCAACATGTTTACGTAGGCACTGTCTTTCATTGCCTACCAATAGTTAATTGCTCGACTCACATTTTCGACACTGTCACGTATCGGTGATTTTGATCGTAATAATTCGGTTGCTCAGATAACTGAATAAAGGCTACCTAAAACTTCGTTTAACATCGACCAGAAAAGAACAACCTAACTATTATTCGAAACCTGCTTTGATAGCAACTATCGCTAGTTTTCCTCTGCTCAAGCATCCCGTATGACTAAGAATGTCTGACACATAAGAACGGACGGTAGCGGGTGTCAAGTGCAGCTGTTTTGCTATCTCCTTATTCGTTTTCGCTTGTAATAGCAATTTGAAGGTAGGGCACAAGTGGGCGGGCAAGCTGTGCAAGGCATCAATGAAATCTGCATATGCTTCCTTATTACTATTCGCGTTCGCATAAGCACTCGTAAGCATCTGGGTTGGTTTCGGCCCCATTACCGTCTGACCGCTGTGGGCTTTCTTGATTAACATAGCGAGTTCGTCAACCGGAATGTCCTTCGTCAAGAAGCCCCTAACCCCAGCCGAGATTGATTTTGCAAGAGATTCCTCATGCTCAAATGCGGTTAACATCACGATCGCTATATTCGGATATTTTTCGCCAATACGCTTGGCGGCTTGGATGCCGTCTATACCTGGCATGTCGACATCTATCAAGGCAACATCTACCTTTTGGAGCTCAAGAACTCTCAAAGCTTCTGCGCCATTTGCAACGGCAGCAACTACTCTCAAACCATCTCGGGAATCCAACAATGAAGCCAGGCCCAAGCGGATTATTTCATCGTCGTCTGCGACCAACAGCCGGATTTCTTCACTCATCTTGGTCTCCGTTTGTTAGAGGAATGCTTGCATACAAGATCCATCTTGAGCCAGTTTCCCCGTAGGAAAGTTCACCTTTCACTTCGTCTAGCTGCCTTTCAAGATTAACCAGCCCGAAACCGCCCGTGATGTCGCTCGCCGGCTTTTCGCCGATCTCGTTACTCAGCGAAATAGTGATTTCGCTACCTTCTGTATCAATATCCAGGCTTGCCTGTGAGCCCTCTGGGGCATACTTCAAAACATTGGTTGCGCTTTCTCTAACCACTGTGCTAGCCACCAGGGCTTGCTGACGCGATAGCTTATTGTTCAGCCCTTCGGGCACGGACGATGATAAACAAATTTCTCGTGTCGATAGCATTTTCGTCACGGCCTCCACTGCCTTTGCAACATCTGTTCGATCAACTGTTGCGTTCAGGTTAAGTATCATCGGGCGTATACCACGCGCTGCGGTTGATGCGATCCTTGCCAAATCACCAAGTTCTTCAGGCGTAGCCTTACCCTTAGCTTGTAATTGTTGCGCCAATATCGAAACCCTAGCCAAGTCTTTTGCAGTGGTGTCGTGAAGTTGGCGGGCGAGCTCGCTTCTAACTGCCAGACTCGCTTGTCTAGCCTGCTGCCTGGCTCGCGCAGCGGTGTATGCCATCTGTTCATTTTTATGAATCCAATAACGAAACAAAAAACTTAAGGTTAATGTTGCAGCAGAACCGAATATGCTACTAATTAATTGAGAAACAGGAACAGGCGAGACCACAATTAATACAATCTCAGTACCAGCTAGACAGACCAACGCTTGTGTGATTTTCGAAGAAACTATCCATGCCCCACAGATAAGGTAGAAACCAAGAATCGGAAACGCTAATAAATCACCTAACCCACTCACATAAACCGCAACGAAAGTAAATGCGTAAAACACTCCAAAGACAGTAAGTGAGATGGCGCATGCCGCTAGAAGCACAGAAAACAATACAAGTGCTAAAAGGGACAGAAGAGACAAATTATAACTTTGCCCTATGCTATAGCCTATTTCTGCTAAAAGCATTATTACAGCTAGAGCAACGAAGACAATCTTTCCTGTAGAAAATGTAGAAAATGCAGAAAATAAGTATCTTGAAAATCCTATTTTCCTAGATACCTCCACAATTTACACCTATCTTCATCGTTATCTTCTACATTCCGGAAGCGCAGGATAAATAACACACTTAAAGGAAAATCTAGCGCTCAAAACCGCATCAGACGATATTGGCGAAGATATAACTAGATCATTATAAAGAGACGCTTCTTGAGCGTCATTTATATGGCCAAGACAAGGCAAGGCAGCGTAGGCGAAGACAAGCAGCACAGCTGGTATTTTAAACATCATTTCCCCCAAGGGTTTACGTATGAAATGACTCAATCGTAACCAGGTAAGACCTTGACCGGATACCGACACTTGTCGGTATAACCTACCTGCTTACGATGATCCCTAAGTTTTACTCGCTAGTTGTTTTCGCTTTAGAGGTTTTCTTCGTAGCCATCGGTGACTTGATCTTTCTACATGAGAAGATGCGAGGTCAGAAGTTCTTTAAAGAAAATGTTTACGGTACCAATTTTCGACGGTTTGAAGCACTAACGAGAGCTTCTTTTCTAGCTACCTTTTTCTTTGCGCCAGCTCTTGGTGAATCTTAAGCATCTCGCCGGCACTGCGATCCCAGCTGTATTCTTGTGCGCGCGCCCTGGCGTTACTGCGCAACTCTGGAGTCAGCCTGCCCGCTAGGGCCTCTAATGCGTCTGCTATGCCCTGCGGCGTCGGCGTGCCCGATTGGCCACAATTCTCATCGATAAGTTCGCTTGCTCCCCCACGGTCTGCCGTGACTACCGGAGTGCCACACGCCAGGGCCTCAAGGACGGCGAGCCCGAACGTCTCCGTCGGGCACACGGAAAGGGCGATATGGCTTTCGGAGTACCTAGCGGCAAGCTGGTTTCGATCGGCCAGGAAACCGTGAAAGAAGACTGGGGCGTCCCCCGCCAGACGCTGCATTTTTGCCAAGTCTGGGCCCTTTCCGTAGACGTGCAGCTCGAATGGAAAACCGCGCCTGTTTAGCTCCACGGCGGCTCCGATGGCCAGGTGGGGATACTTCTCGTGCGACATTCGCCCCGCGTAGATGAGACGCAAAAGGCCGCCAGAATCCGGAGCAGCTTGTGGCGAAAACGTTCGAAGGTCTACGCCAAGAGGAACCTGCCGGATGTCGCCGTCGATTCCCTCGAAGCCAGCTCTGGCGTACTCACTGGTCACCACGACCGCGTCGAATTTCCGGGCTAACCGCTTATGCAGGCTTCGTGCCGCGGCGGCGACACCAAACTTGAAGCCAAGAAAGTCGGCAGCCATGTCTTCGAGCCGTTCGTGGCTGAAAAGCACGCAACCCGCATTATTCTTTCTTGCCCAACCGGCCGAACCAGTCATAGTCCATTTATCAGAGCATTCGACGTTCGTCGGACGATAACGGTTCAACACGTCGAACATTTTGTCAGGACGAACGATGAGCCGATAGACCGAAGAGATCTTCGGGGAGGCGATCGTTACCAGCAGCCCGCTTTCGGTCTCGATCTCTCGGTTTTTGGCACCCGGAATGATCAAAAGACGCTCGTGGCCAGCGGCGAGATAGCCCGCTCCGAGCTGGTCGATGGCGATCTTCATGCCCCCGGACGTGGGGCTAACCAGATTAGCCAGCTGGGCTATCCGCAACATCGACGCTCCTGAAAAAATGTACAAGGCCCGGGTGCCATGCGACGTCCCGGGCCTATGCAGCTCGACTTAATTGTCTGCTTCGGCTTCTTCAGCCTTGGCTTCTTCGACCTTTTCCTCAGTCTTGGCCTCTTCAGCTTTCGCTTCCTCGACCTTCGGCTCCTCGGCCTTGGCGGGCTTAGCCTTCGGGGTCAGTTTCTCGGTGACGATCTCGATGACGGCCATCGGAGCGTTGTCGCCCTTGCGGTTTCCGACCTTGGTGATGCGGGTGTAACCGCCGTCGCGACCCTCAAAGCTCGGGGCGATATCGGTGAACAGAACGTGCACGATGCCCTTGTCGGTGATCGTGCGGTTCACGATGCGACGAGAGTGCAGATCGCCGCGCTTGGCCTGACTGATCAGACGCTCAGCCAGAGGCTGAACGCGACGAGCACGGTTTTCGGTGGTCTTGATCTTGCCGTGCTCGAAAAGCTGAGAGGCAAGGTTAGCCAAGATGATGCGCTGGTGGGCAGGCGAGCCACCAATGCGGGGGCCCTTAGTTGGCTTAGGCATTTTAGTTCTCCAAATTTCTTAAAATTATGCAGCAGGCAAGCTGCTCAGGCATCAGTACTGCTCGGTCTCGGCGAAGTCATCGCCGAGCTCCTCAGACTCTTCGTCGTCGGCAAGATCGCCGAACTCGTCGGCAGCTGCCAGCGGATCAAAGCCAGGAGCGCTGTCCTTCAGCGAAAGGCCCATCTCGGCAAGCTTCTGCTTGACCTCGTCGATGGACTTGGTGCCGAAGTTGCGAATGTCCAGCAGATCCTGCTCGGAACGGCTGACCAGTTCGCCGACGGTCTCAATACCCTCGCGCTTCAGGCAGTTGTAGGAGCGAACGGAAAGATCGAGGTCCTCAACCGGCTGGGCGAGATCGCTAGCCAGTTGTTCATCGACCGGGCCAGGACCGATCTCAATGCCCTCAGCGTTCACGTTCAAGTCGCGAGCCAGGCCAAAGAGCTCGACCAGGGTGCTGCCGGCAGAAGCCAGGGCGTCGCGCGGGCTGATGGCCGGACGGGTCTCGACGTCGATGATCAGACGATCGAAGTCGGTGCGCTGCTCAACACGAGTGGCCTCAACCTTGTAGCTGACCTTGTTGACTGGCGAGTAGATCGAGTCGACCGCGATGCGGCCGATCTCGGCATCCGGGTCGTTGTTCTGGGCTGCAGAGACGTAGCCACGGCCACGCTCCACGATCAGCTCCATGTCGATCGAACCCTGCTCGTTAAGTTCTGCGATGTGCAGTTCCGGGTTCAGGATCTCGACGCCGGCGGGCGCAGAGATGTCCGCTGCGGTCACGTTGCCGGCACCCGACTTACGCAGGTACATAGCAACGGGCTCGTCCTCTTCGCTAGTCAGAACCAGCTGCTTGAGGTTCAGAATGATCTCGGTGACGTCCTCGAGAACGCCCGGGAGCGTCGCGAATTCATGCTGCGCATCAGCAATCTTGATACTGGTGACTGCCGCGCCGGGGATCGACGAAAGCAGCGTGCGACGAAGCGAGTTACCCAGGGTGTAGCCGAACCCAGGCTCCAGCGGCTCGATAACGAAGCGGCTGCGGCTGTCGCTAATGTACTCCTCCGACAGAGTCGGACGCTGAGCAATAAGCATTGATTTTCCTTCCCGCGTCAACCTTCATCTGATGACGCGATTGGTTCGCCCTATAAAGAGCACATAGGCGCTCTGTTAGAGCACCTAACTGCTAGTTAGAGCACCCGCGGCCGGGACCACCCCGGCCACGGGTATTTTGCTGATTAACGCGAGTAGAGCTCGACGATGTTCTGCTCGTTGACGTCGATGACGATCTGATCGCGGGTCGGCAACTGGTGAACGAAGATGCGCATCTTATTCGGGCGCACAGTCAGCCAGGCCGGAACGTCACGCTCGCCCCAGGTCTCGCGGGCGACGACCAGCGGCGTGATGTTGGCCGATTTCGGCATCACGTCGATGATGTCGTACGGGGTGACGCGGTAGCTAGGAATGTCCACACGAACACCGTTGACCTGGAAGTGACCGTGGCTAACGAGCTGGCGGGCCTGACGACGGGTCGAGGCGAACCCAGCGCGGTAGATCACGTTGTCGAGACGAGACTCGAGGATCTGCAGCAGCAGGTCACCGGTCTTGCCCTGGCGGCGAGAGGCTTCCTTGTAATAGCTGCGGAACTGCTTCTCGAGAACGCCATATGCGTAACGCGCCTTCTGCTTCTCCTTCAACTGCATCGAGTATTCGGAGTTCTTAACGCGGCCGCGGCCGTGCTGGCCCGGCGGGTAGGGGCGACGCTCGAACGATTTGTCGTTGCCAACTAGGTCTGTCCCGAGACGGCGGGACTTCTTGGTGATTGGGCCTGTATAACGGGCCATGATGTATCAGTCCTTTCGGTTTCGGGTTAGACGCGACGACGCTTTGGCGGACGGCAGCCGTTGTGCGGCATCGGGGTGACGTCCTGGATAGCACCGACCTCGAGGCCGATGGCGCCCAGCGAACGAATGGCGGTTTCGCGACCGGAGCCCGGGCCCTTGACGAAGACGTCAACGCGCTTCAGGCCATGCTCCATGGCGCGACGACCAGCGGCCTCGGCTGCCATCTGTGCGGCGAACGGGGTCGACTTGCGCGAGCCCTTGAAGCCGACGGTGCCTGCGGACGCCCAGGAAATAACCTGGCCGGCCGGATCGGTGATCGAAATGATTGTGTTATTGAAAGTCGACTTGATGTGGGCCGCTCCGGCAACCACATTCTTGCGAGACTTGCGGCGCGGCTTAACTTTGCCGCCCTTGTGGCTTGTAGCCATAAATATTCTCCTTGGCAGTTGTTAGTTAGCCGCGATTAACGCGTGGCCTTCTTCTTACCGGCGACGGCCTTCTTACGGCCCTTACGAGTGCGTGCGTTGGTGCGAGTGCGCTGACCGCGAACGGGCAGGCCGCTGCGGTGACGACGACCCTGATAGGTGCCGATCTCGATCTTGCGGCGAATGTCAGCCGCTACCTCACGACGCAGGTCACCCTCGACGGAGTAGTTCTCGTCGATGTGATCACGTAGTGCAACCAGATTTTCCTCAGTGAGATCTTTCACGTGAGTGTCTGGGTTAATGCCTGTAGCTGCCAGGGTTTCAGCGGCACGGGTCTTGCCGATGCCGTAAATGTAGGTGAGTGCGATCTCGATGCGCTTCTCGCGCGGCAGATCGACTCCTTGGAGGCGTGCCATGTGGCGGTTACCTTTCAGTGTTTACTGAAGCGGGTTTGCATCCCCGCTTCGCGAAGGTGTTGGCGTGAGGCGTTCCCGTACGCCGTCCAAGAAATTTCACCCGTTAAGGGGTCTATAACCTTTTCAGCGGGCCCCGGCCTTCGTCCGGGGGTTCGACCATTCAACGCAGTTCTATTAGAGATTGCGTAACGGCCTTGCTCTCACGTTTTTGAAATATTCAGTTGTCGACCTCGCCAGGAGCTGTTGACGGCCCGGTCGGGCATCAACGTTTAGCCCTGGCGCTGTTTGTGGCGCGGATTCGTGCAGATCACGCGAACAACACCACGGCGACGAATCACCTTGCAGTTGTCGCAGATCGGCTTCACGCTCGGCTGAACCTTCATTTCGAGCTGCTCCTCTTTGCTTGTTTTTACGCGTCGCATTCCCTCAGCCCGCACTAGGCAGGCGGAAGAGCGTTGCGACTACTTGTGACGATAAACGATACGACCGCGGTTCAGATCGTAAGGAGAAAGCTCAACCACGACGCGATCCTGCGGCAGAATGCGAATGTAATGTTGACGCATCTTGCCGCTGATGGTTGCTAGCACCTTGTGGCCGTTGTCCAGCTCAACGCGGAACATCGCGTTGGGCAGAGCCTCGGTCACGACGCCTTCGAGCTCTAGCGCTCCTTCTTTCTTGGCCATTACCCTCTCATTTTCCCAAGCGAACCTTGACGAAAGGCAAGCTCTGGTTTGATCGGACGACTCCTTTTGAAGCCGTTTTCGTCTTTCCGTCCCCGCGAGCCTAAGCGTCCGAAATTGGACACAGTAAACTCACGAGCCGACTAGACATCTTACGACGAGCGCGGCCGATAACCCAAATCGGGCGTGCAATCAGACAATCCATTCTGACCGAGGCTCGGCCAGGTCTTCGCCCTCGGGACGAAGGCCCTCGAAAAGATCGTTTTCCGGGATCTTGGTGGGCACGGAACTGTAGACCAGCTGCCAGTCCTCGGTCGGCCAAACCTGCTTCTCCAGCTCGCGCGGCACCGCGAACCAGGCCCCGTGCGGGTCTACCTGGGTGGCGTGCGCCCGAAGCGCGTTGTCACGCACCGGAAAGTACTGCTCGCAGCGCACCCTAGTCGTGATTCGGTGCTCGTAGTTGTAATCCTGCCAGTCGGCTAGGCGGTGGGCGTACGGCGATTCCATGCCTTTGGCCTCCATCGCCTCGCTCAGCGCGGCGTACTTAGCCCGATGCATGCCCATCTGATAGTAGATCTTCGGGGTCTTCCAGACGGGGCCGAGCTCTGGCGCATAGTTCTTGTCTGCGGCCAGCTTGAGCGCGGCGACGCTGACCCGGTGGCACTGGATGTGATCGGGGTGCGGGTAGCCGCCGGCCTCGTCGTAGGTGGTGACGACGTGCGGACGGAACTCGCGAAGCAGCTTCACCAGGCCGTGCGCGGCGTCCTCGGGATCATACGTAGCAAATGAGTCCTCCGGCAGCGGCGGCATCGGGTCGCCCTCGGGCAGCCCGGAGTCCTCGAAACCCAGCTCGACATGCTCTGCACCCAGAATCTTCTGCGCCAAAGCCATCTCCTGCTTGCGGATCTCGGTGATATTCGCCCAGACCTCGGGTCGATCCATCGCCTCGTTCAACACCGAACCGCGCTCGCCGCCGGTGAAGGTGGCAATCATCACGCGCGCGCCTTCGGCTACGTATTTCGCCGTGGTGGCGGCGCCCTTGCTTGATTCATCGTCGGGGTGGGCATGCAGGTGCAGCATCCTAAGTTGAGTGCCGTCGGCAGCCAAAGATTTAGAACCGGAACGCATAAGTTCAATGATGCACCAAGGCGTTGACATCTCAAATCAGCTAGTCATAGCAGTTTAAAAAATTAAAAAACCGTCTTTTCTGCCTTTCGCGCTATGCTGACAGAATGTCCGAAGAAACAGAAATCTGGCTTACCCAGGATGCGTTCGACAAGCTCGAAGAAGAATTGACCTACCTGAAAGAGGTCGGCAGGCCAGCTGTCTCCGCGAAAATCGCCGCTGCCCGCGCGGAGGGCGACCTGTCCGAGAACGGCGGCTACCACGCCGCCCGCGAGGAGCAGGGCCAGCAGGAAAGCCGCATCACCCAGCTAGAGCACATTCTCAGGCTCGCCAAGGTTGGCGAGGCCCCGAAGAATCCTGACGAGGCCGCGGTCGGCACGTTGGTGACGGTGGCGTATTTCGGCGACGAAGACGACACGGACACCTTCCTGCTGGGCAGCCGCGAGATGCTCGGCCTAGACGATGACATCGAGACCCAGGTATTCAGCCCGCAGTCGCCGCTGGGGGCCGCCGTAGTTGGGCACGCAAAGGGCGACGAGGTCAGCTATACCGCACCCACCGGCAAGTCCATCGAGGTGACAATCATCAAGGTAGAACCCTTTGAGGGTTAAACCCGTTGAGGGTTAAGCGGGTTTAACCAATATGATTTTGCTCCCCACCAGCTGAGATCAGCGGGTGGGGAGCAGCTTTTGGTTTAGATGATTATTCGACCTTGTGGGCGGCTAGCTCTTAACGCTCGCCTTGCCCATAATCACGCTCAAGGCCAGTCGGCCACGGCCGTCGCCGGCGACGTATTCGTCGATCTTCGCACCGCCTGGCCAGCTGATCTTGGCGAGCTGCGAGGTGGCTGTGACTGTCACGTCGGCATTGGTTAGATCGAGGGTGACCGAGCCCGATTCGATCTTCACGCTGGAGTTGCCCTCCTCGAAGCTACCCGCGAGGTGGCAACCGCTGGCCTGAAACAGCGCGTCCTCGACGTTTTTTACACCGGAGATCTGGACCGAACCGGCCGTCAGCCGAACCTTGCCCAGCCGGGGCACACCCTCGACGCTGAGCCTGCCGCTGGTCAGTTCGACGTCCAGGAGCAGACCCGGGTTGATGCGCACCTCAAGCTGCTTGCCGCTGCGGATTCCGTCTCGGCGCAGCACGGTTATCTTCAGGTCGTTGAGTGACGGCGCGATATCGCCCTCACTGACCACCTCGAGCACGTCTCCGTGGCTGCGCGTCTTGTGCGGCCCCCGAACCATGATGGTCTCTACGCTGTCGTCGGCCACAATGTTCACGTCTCGCCCGACCGCGCTGACCCGGGCGCGTAGAGCACGCCTATCGCTGGTCGGCCCGCTGGGCTGCTGAGCTGGCTCTCCCTGTTCCTGGGGCTGCTGGGTATCGCCGAACAGCAGCCTGGCCGCGCTACTAACCGCTGACCCCAGCTTCTCGGTGACCTCGCCGAACTTTCTAGCCGCGGCCTCTCCCAGCTCGGCGACGTCAAAGTTGCTGGGCTCGTCGTCATCAGAAGGCCCGATGGAATCGTAGAAGCTCACTGGCCAACCACCCGCCGGAAATCGGCTGTTGCTCGGCACGAGTCGAGCTATCCTCTTGGCGGCCTCTTCGACCGAGATTTCGTGGTCAGCAACCGCCTGCAGTATGGCGCTAATGGAGATTTCCATGTCTCAAACCTACCGTTACAAACTAATTTGTTTTTGTTTGTATGACCTTGTTGCCGAGGTCAGCTCCAAGTCTTATGCCAGCTTGTGCCGGCTGCTTGGTTCGCATTTCATTGGAGCCTGCCCTCAACCCCGCCGAGCCCTATCGAGGGTGAATAGCTATTCGACAGTCACCTGCGTCAGAGCCGTGCCTTCTTGCTTACGCTTGGCGTCAGACTGCGCCATCAGTTCCCGGACCATGCCCGACAGGAACGCGACTAGGGGAATCGCGAAGAGCGCCCCGGCGATTCCGGCCAGGATGCTACCGACCGCGATGCCGAGCAGAACCAGCAGCGGGTGGATCTCGGCGGCGCGTCCAAGGATCATCGGCTGCAGCACGTTGGATTCGATCGACATCACCGCGACGAAGACCACCAGCATGACGACGGCCTTCCAGAAGCCCAGGGTGACAAGCACGACAACCGTCGCGATGGTGCCGGCGACGAACGCGCCGACCAGCGGCACAAACGAGCAGATGAATGTCAGCACCAGGATCGCCAGCCACATGTTGGAGCCCAGCACGAGAGCACCGATGCCGGCGCCGACTCCGTCGATGCCAGCCACGATAACCGCGGCGCGCATGTAGACCACCAGCGACTTCCAGCCGTTTCGCACCGCTGGCACGAAGCTCTTTTGCGCGTAGTGCGGCAGCCTGCGGGCGGCCCTGTTCATTATTCGGCGGCCGTCCTTCATGAAGAAGAAGGTGGCGAAGATGCAGGTCGCTGCGCCGGCAAAGAACTTACCGATGCCGCTGCCCGCGCTCGCGGCGGCGCTGGCGATTTGCTTGCGAGAATTATTGGCCGCCTCGATGGCCTGATTGAGCCAACCGTTCAGCTGCTCCTGGCTGACGTGTAGCGGACCCTCGCCCAACCACTTGACCACGCTGCCGAAGCCAACCACTGCCTTGTCGACCAGCATTTCCCACTGCCCGGCGATCTGGGCACCGACCAGCGTCACCAGGCCGCAAAAAATCAGAAAAACAATGAGCATCGGAGCCAGCGCGGCTAGCCAGGTCGGCCAGCGCCACTTGATAAAAGCCCGCTGCATCGGGGCCAGACCGGCAGTTATCATGACGGCCAGGATCACCGGGACGACCACCACCGACAGGTAACTACCGAGTTGCCAGAGCACGAAGATGGCACCGGCGATCACCAGGAAGCGCCAGCTCCAAGCAGCGCCCAGTTTGAGTGCCTTGGGGGTGTATTCGTCGAGTTTCGAAGTAGCCAATATCGTTCCTAACCTCGGATGAGCCAATCTTAGCTCTTTAGCCCCAAGCGAGATAGCCTTACATTCGTGGCTGAGAAAGTAGCTATCCCCCGCGACGCCTGGGTGCTGACGGTAATCGCGTTCCTGGTGGCACTGGGGTTCGGCGTAGTCGTGCCTGTATTGCCTGTATATGCCAGGGATTTCGGCGCATCTGCGACGCAGGTGGGCGCGATAGTTTCACTCTTCGCCATCACTCGGCTGGCGATGGGCCCGTTCTGTGGCGTTATCAACACCAAGATCGGTGAGCGCAAGGCGCTGGGCATCGGAATGCTGATCGTGGCCGCCTCCAGCTTCGGCTGCGGCATGGCGCAAGACTACGTTCAACTGCTGCTGATGCGCGCGGCGGGCGGCATCGGCTCGGCGATGTTTTCCACCGCTGGCATGACGCAGCTCTTCGCTGCGACCACCACCAGGAACCGCGGCCGCTCGACGGCCGTCTACCAATCAGGGTTTCTGATCGGCAACATGGCAGGACCCGCAGTGGGGGCCGTCTTCGTCGCCATCTCGCTGCGCGCGCCGTTCTTCTTCTACGCAGCCACCCTGCTTGTTGGGGCGATAGTTGGCATGTTTGCGCTGCAGGCGCCCAGCCGTTTCGGCAAGGGTCGCGAGGGCGGGGCGCTGGGTCAGGTCTGGCGAAACAGAAAGTACCAGTTGGCTTGCCTGGCCAACTTCACCATCGGCTGGCAGTCTTTCGGGGCGCGCTCCACCCTGGTTCCCATCCTGATCGTCGAGGTACTGGATCAGCCGACCACAACCACCGGAATCGTCTTCGCGATCTCCGCGGCAGTTCAAATGCTCGTCATCAACCCGGTCGGCGTGGCGGTCGACCAGGCCGGCCGCAAGCCGATATTGATCTCGGGGCTATTGATCTGCGCTCTGGCCAGCCTGATTTTCCCGCAAATGCCAAACGTCATCTGGCTGACGGTGGCGATGTGTGTCTTTGCGATCGGCTCCTCCATGCTCGGCACCGCCCCGGCCTCGATCGTCGGTGACGTCGCCGGGCGCGGCACCCCGGTCGCGGTCTTCCAAATGTTCTCGGACCTCGGCAGCATCATCGGCCCGCTGGCGGCCGGCGCGCTCCTAGACTTGTTCGACATGCAGGCAGCGATGGCGGTGGGCTCTGCGATCATGTTGTTGGTAGTCCTTTTCGCAGTCCGAACTCCGTTTTTCAAGGAGAACTAGATGACCCGCAAACCGATCTCCGAGCTGCTCGCCCCCGACTGGGCCACTGCCCTCGCCGACGTCGAGCCCCAGATTCACGCGATGGGAGATTTCCTGCGCGCCGAGATCGCCGCCGGACGCGGCTATCTACCCGCAGGCGACAAGGTGCTTCGAGCATTCACGCGGCCGCTGGCGGACGTTCGAGTGCTGATCGTAGGGCAAGACCCCTACCCCACCCCTGGACACGCCATCGGGCTGAGCTTCGCCGTCGATCGAAACGTCCGGCCGCTACCCAAGAGCCTGATCAACATTTACCGCGAGCTGCACGACGACCTGGGCATCGTCCCGCCCCAACACGGGGATCTCGGTGGCTGGTTCGAACAGGGCGTGCTGCTGCTAAACAGATGCCTGACCGTGCAACCGCGAAAGCCTGCAGCGCACCGAGGCAAGGGCTGGGAGCCCATCACCCAACGAGCCATCGATGCTCTGATCGCCCGCGGCGGCCCGCTGGTGGCGATTCTGTGGGGACGGGACGCCCAGACCCTACAGCCGCAGTTGGAGACAGCTGGAGTGCCGATCATCGCGTCACCGCATCCGTCCCCACTTTCGGCATCAAGAGGGTTCTTCGGTTCCAGGCCATTCAGCAGGGCTAACGAGGCGCTGGAAAAGCAAAGCGCCCAGCCGATCGACTGGGCGCTTGATTAGGCTTTATCTGCTTTACTTGGCTTTCTTAGCCGGCTTCTTGTCCTTCTGCTGCTCGGAACTGTCGATGTCGTCGAGCACCTTGTCGGATTCCTCCATGATCATTGAGAACATGGCCTCTTGGGCCTCTTCCTCAGTGACCTTCATGGCGATGGCGATCTCGGCAATTAGCGGCGCGGAGGCCTCACGGAGCAGATCACGCTCGCCGAGAGAAAGCGAGGATCGTTCGCGCCTGCGCACCAGGTCGCGCACCACGGTGGCGAGCTGCAGCGGATCGCCAGTGGCCATCGCGGCGCGATTGGCCTTGTAGCGGCGCGACCACTGCTTTTCTTCATTAACAGTCGGAGCGCAAAGAACGTCAGTTAGCTCACCGAGCTCTTCGCGGCCAGCCACGTCACGAATGCCGATTTCCTCGGCGTTCGCGGTCGGCAAGCTGACGTGTAGTTTATTACCCTGCACCTCGAGGTCCGCGTATTCGACTTCCTCGCCCTTAACCGTACGACTGTAAATGTCGGTTACCTTGGCAGGCCCGTGATGGGGATGAATAACTACCTGTCCAACTTTTAGCTCCATGAGAATAAATCTTACCAGAACCAACAAGTAGCTATTCTTGCTTGTACCTGGCGATATGCGCGCTATCAGCAAGCTAGTACGCTTTAGCACATGAAGAAGCTAGCCGTGTTGGCGATGCTGCTGCTGGCGCTGGTGGCCGGCTGCGGAGACGCCGAGGAGCCGGAGCCAACCCCCGGCCCGGACTTGCGTTCGCCGGGTCTGGCGCAGGGCGTGGTCGACACCCTGCTGCAGGAGTTGCCCGAGCACTCCAGCGTGGTGCGGCTGACCATCACCCAGGACAGAGTCCGCCTGACCTACGTCGACGATTGGTCGCGCCCGGTCTCGCTCATCTGGCACGACGGCACTACTACCACGCAGGATGAGGGCACAGACACGGTAGTTTCGTCTAGCTTTGACCCGAAAGACTTCAACCTGAGGGACGTCGGCGCCATATTCGATCAGGCCGCCCGGATCAGCGGGAAGAGCGACAACCAGGAACTGCAAATCACAGAGTATTCGAACTCCAATATCATGATGACGGTCAACACCACTCCGGAAAGCTCCACCGTATTCTTCCGCCCGGACGGCAGCGTCATCATGCCGCTCGACTACTCCACAGAGGCCGGCATCACCGCTGGCCTGAGCGAGGCCGTCGGCAGCTCGAGCGAGGTGTTGGCCGTGGGCATCAGCGCAGACCAGCTCTGGGTCGACGTAGTTAGCTCGGAGCAGACCGTCGAACGCAGAATCCGCAAGAGCGCGGTGCCGGTCTATTCGATCAAGCGCAAGCAGACCGTTAGCGACCAGCAGTTCGACCCGGCGGGCATCATACCGAGCGTGTTGGCGGAGAAGCTCTCCGCAGCCAATGAGCAGGAGCTCACGTACACTGTGGTGATCAAGCAGCCCGAGGAAGCTCCCGAGCCATACATTAATTTGAGCATTTCCGGTAGCGAGGAAATCATTTCGCTTGACGGCCATGCCATTTCCGAACGATAGGAAAAATTTGGCCTAGATGCCATGATGGCTATATGAGGATTATTGGAGTAACTGCGCCCGGCGCGCCTGTTTCCGTTAATCTTCGTGTCTCTCATGGCCTGGATCCAAAAATGCTGCTTTGGAAGTCCGGCTACGTGGTTTCCAAACTACTTTCGGCCCAGCTGATCGACGACGAGATCGTGATCACCGCTCAGGTGGCCGGCAAAACGCAACGCACCCGGCCGCCGAACTACAAAGCCCGTGGCGTCGACCCGCACCTCGTCATCCAAGACGGCGAGAGCCCCCTGGTTCGCCAGCGAATCGCGGCATACGCCATCGTGCGCTCGAAGTTCGGCGTGCTCGGCACGGTCTGCTCGCCGCACGAGACCGTCCCAAAATTCTGGCAACTGCCCGGCGGCGGGGTCGAGGCCGGCGAAAGCCCTAGTGAGGGCTTGCTGCGCGAGATCGAGGAAGAGACCGCGCAAACGGTGGAGCTCGATCGGCTGCTCGATATCCAATCCGATCACTGGGTCGGTCGCGCACCAAACGGCACCCTGGAGGATTTTCAGGCCGTTCGGATCGTCTACAGCGCCACCTGCCGTCACCCGACCCGGCCCCGCGTCACGGAAATCGGCGGGACTACTCTGTCGGCCGATTGGGTGCCAGAAAACAACTGGCGTCAGCTGCCGTGGTCGTCGTGGGTACGTTCCACGCTGGACAGGCATCTGTCCGAAGTGCCCGAAATCTAACTCGCAAGACCTGGTCAGATAACAGCACCAGAAAGAAAAGAGAGGCCAGCCGGCGGCTGTCCTCTCAAATTATTTAGTTAACTATCATTCGCTTCGGAAGAAGCTCAATATCCGCAGGATCTGCGTGTAGAGCCAGATCATCGTCACCATCAGGCCGAAGGCCGCGCGCCAGGATTCCTGCCTGGGCGCACCGGAGCGCACACCGCGCTCGATCTCGTCGAAGTCCATCACCAGACTCGCGACGGCCAGGACGACGCCGATGCCGGCCGAAAGCCAAGCGATCATGCCCGCGTTGGGCCCGACGGCTCCCCAACCGAAGCCGACACCGAAAAGCGACAGCACGAGGTTGACCACAGCCACGCCGACGTAGGCGAACATCGCGATCACGACGCCGCGGGCGAACTTTCCGCGCACCCGCACCCCGCCGAAGCGGTAGGCGATGAACGTGGCGCCGGCTGCCATCAGCGTGCCCAATACCGCCTGGAAGACGATACCGGGAAACATCACCTCCAGGATGAAGCTCCAGGCGCCGATCACCGCGCCCTCGAGTACCGTATAGATGAGCACGCCGACCGGCGATACCCGACGCCGGAATGAGACCACGAGGGCCGCCACTAGTGCGGCGACCGAGCAGACAACGGCGACGCCGGGCATGGCCTGCAGCGGCACGATAGTGATGGTTGCGATAGCAACGCCGACCAGCAAGATCAGCAACACGAACGACTTGTTGATCACGTCCTGCAGAGTCATGGTCTCGTAATCGGCCACCCTGGGGGCGGTATCGTAGCCATAGCCACGCTGCTCAGCGCCGAAATCCGTCCTGGTCAGCACCGGGTTACTGCTTCGCATTTTTCTCCTAAGTAGAAACTACGTAATTAATTCTAGTCTTTGGCGTCACCAAACCAATATCCGCACAGCAACGTCACAGAGAATCGACGGACTTTCAGAAAAGAACAAGCGATAGTGCCAAGATACCGCTATGGAAACTTTCAACCCTCTCGCTAAACCAACGCTGACCAAGCAGCGGTCCACCCGCCCGGAGCGCCTAGCGTACGGCAAGGGGTTGCGAGAGAAAGTATCGCGCAAAGACCTCGGCATCTGGCGGGCAAGCGAAAACCGAGTCGACCCCGTGCAGCAGATCATCGACTCCGACTTCGGCAGAGTGGCCATGCTGGTGCCGCTGCGGCACGGCAGGATGGCGACCTCGCCGTACGGTTTCTTCCGCGGCGCGGCTAGCATCTTCGCCGATGACTGCGCCGAGCTGCCCTACACAGGCATCAAGCCCGTGGTCTGCGGCGACGCACACATGGGCAACTTCGGCTTTTACCGCTCCTCCGAAGGCGAGCTAGTTCTGGACGTCAACGACTTCGACGAGGCTCACCCCGGCCCTTGGGAATGGGATCTGCGGCGCCTGGTCGCCAGCATCTGGATCGCCGGCCGCGATAATGGCGTCAGCGAGGAAGACTGCCGCGAGGCCGTGATGAACTGCGTCATCGAGTATCGCGACGAACTTCGCTGGTTAGCTACCCAGGCGTTGCTCGCCAGGTCGTTCAACCGCCTTGACGTTGACAGGCTGAAGGAGACAGTAAACGAGACCGCGCTGCATTCCGAAATCGCGCGCGCAGTAAAGAAGGCACGCAGGCGCACCTCGGATCGCTCGCTGCCGAAGATCACCAAAGAAAAGCCGGATGGAAAGCGCAAGATCATCGACGATCCGCCGCTGTTCATCCACACCTCTCCCGCCCGTGCCGAACAACTGGCCACCGCGCTCGACCAGTATCTCGAAACGCTGCAGCCGCAGTGGCAGCGGATTCTGGGCGGTTACACACTGGTCGACGTCGCACACAAGGTGGTTGGTGTCGGTTCGGTCGGCCTGCGCAGCTACCTCGCCCTGCTGCAGGGCTCGAGCCCCGAGGACGTCCTATTCCTGCAGCTCAAGCAGGCCCGGCGCTCGGTGCTGGCCAAGCACGTCCACGGCAAGGTTCCGCTGCACTCCCATCAAGGACAGCGCGTGGTGGAATATCAGCAGGCGCTGCAGACGGTCAGCGACCCGCTGCTCGGTTGGACGTCGACGCCCGCTCTGGGCCAATACGATCCGGACGACGAGGGCCTGGATGAAGGCTCCGGGCCGGTGCAATTCTACGTTCGTCAGTGGCGTAACATGAAGGGCGCGATTCTGATCGACGGCCTCGACCCGAAGGCGCTCGCCGACTACGCGGGCGTGCTGGGATTGATAATGGCCAAGTCGCACGCTCGAACCTCTGGCGCCTCGATGATCACCGGCTACATCGGCAAGTCCGACAAGTTGGCCGTGGCCATGTGCGATTTCGCGCGCGCCTACGCCGACCAGAACGAGGCCGACCACGCGAAGTTCGTGAAGGCAATCCAGGAGGGCCGAATCGCCTCGGTAGACGGCATCTAAAGCTCTTCGAGAGCCCTCTCTAGCCGATCGACCTTGCCTTGAAGCTCGCCGGTGCGGTCGCCACGAATGTCGGCCTTCAACACCAGGGAAACTCTGGGGCCGAAGGCGGCGACCGCATCGCAGGCATCCTTGACGACCTTCATGCACTCGTCCCACTCCCCCTCGACGGTGGTGAACATCGCGGTGGTCTCGTTTGGCAGGCCGGAATCACGAACCACTTTCACTGCGGCCGCGACGGCCTCGTGGACGGATCCGTCCTCACCTGAGCTGGATGGGCTGATAGAAAACGCAACTAGCATGCTCCCAGCATATGCTGCGATAAAACGCTGCAGTTTTGGCCACGCACGATAGATTATTCGCGATGAGATTTTCGCTCAGCCCTTCAGTCGGAGCTTCCTTCGAGCTTTGGCCACAAGCCGTCGCCAAAGCTGCCGGAATAGATCGGCTATGCGATCTGCGCGACAGCCAAATCCGCGAGCTGCCCGGCATCGATATTCCACAGACTGAGCAACAGCGCGAATACTTCTTTTCGGCGGTTCGCGATGCCTTTCGCAAGCGCGAACGGCTCTGGCTAGCACCGATGACTGATGCTGAGATAGCTCGCTGCGAGGGTCTCCTGCCAATCGAGCAACTGGGCCCAAAACAACTGGTTGATGGCCGAGAAATAACCCCAATGGGTCTAGCACCCCGGAAGCTCATTGAGCGCGTGCTCGAAAGCGGCGACCAGCCTGGACTCGCATTTCTACGCAAGGTATTAGACGGCCAAGACAGCCTTCTGGTATCCGCCAAGCACGCCAAAAAATTATCCAACCACGGCATCAAGTTGATCCCCCGTTCCCGGACAATCCGACTTCTCACGAACTTCAAGTTCTGGGCCTATGTCGTAGTGCTCGTCTATTCCGCGCTGCGGGTGCTGCCGGTTACCTTCGTCAAACAGTTCGAGGGCTCTTTGTGGGCATTGTGGGCGATTGATCTCGGCACCGCGATCCCCTACACCTGGGGAATCCTGACTATGTTCACCGCCAAGAAATTCCTGATGCGTCTGGCTGGCATGCTGATAACTATCGCCACCTTCATCGCTCCATACGTCTATTTTGCGATTAACGGCAAGGGGTATCCGCCCATCGTCATCGTCGTGATCGTCCTGCTCATCGCTAGCACATTCGCGCTGGAGGGCTCAAAGGTTTGGCTAGACCGGCGCGTCTATAGAAACCTGGCAACGCCTAGTCCAGCAGCCGGGTGAAGGTGCGCAGCGCTCCAACCAGAATTATCCACAACCCGCTGATTAACCACAGGGTTATTAGCCACCACGGACGGCTAGGGAAAGTAACCACTAAAACTGCGGTTGCCAAGCCCCAAAGGCAAGCCGACACCGAAGTGATCTTTCGCAGCTTCACAACCCTGAAAGGATGCACCCACTTCCACGGAATGAGAGCCAGCAGCGAGAATACGACGATGACCACCCAGTTGACGGCCGTCGTCGTCTGGAATATCCACATGACGACAGCGACGATATTCCAGGCAGCCGGGAACCCGACAAAGTACCAATCATGTGATTTCATCTTGGTGTTCGCGTAGCAGAACATCGACGACATCAAGATCATCGCGACGGCCACATAAACCAGCGGACGGGGCCCCAAGGGTACTTGAGCCGCGATGAATAGCACCGGGATCAGCGTCCACGTCATGTAGTCGACGATATTGTCGACCATGGCCCCAGAAAACCACGGATATATTTCTGTGACACGGATCTTGCGTGAGATCGGGCCGTCAATAGAATCGACAACCAACGAGACACCCAGCCAAAGCCACATCAACTTGATTTGGCCCGAATTCAACGCTCCAATGGCAAGCACTGCCCAAATCAGGCCAGTCATCGTGAAGAAATGAACTCCCCAAGCACCAAGCCTGCGGCTCAGCGACCAAGCGGGCTGTTCGAGTGTTTCCATATCGCTGCTTTCTGTATTGGCAGTAGATCGAATAAAGATACTCTGCTGGGCACAGCCCGGTGAACTTTTTCAAAGAAACCAAGAGAACCGCCACCCTGCCGGGCAGCGGTTCTCTTGTTGCAAAAGTAATTAACGCTTCGAGTATTGCGGAGCCTTGCGGGCCTTCTTGAGACCTGCCTTCTTGCGCTCCTTCTTACGCGCGTCGCGGGTCAGCAGACCAGCCTTCTTCAGGGCAGGACGGTTGGCGTCGCGGTCGATCAGGTTCAGCGCGCGGGCGATGCCCAGGCGAAGCGCACCAGCCTGGCCGGAGGTGCCGCCGCCGTTGACGCGGACGACAACGTCGTAAGCGTCTTCCACACCGAGAGTAACCAGCGGCTCCTTGATGGTCTGCTGGTGCAGCTTGTCGGGGAAAACCTCATCGAGCTTGTGGCCATTGATGGTGAAGTTACCTGAACCCGGGATCAGGCGAACGCGGGCGACGGCCTGCTTGCGGCGACCAGTGCCGTGACCGGGGGCGATCACAGCGGAGCGGTCGGCGTTAGCGGCTGCGGTCTGCGGCGCCGAATCGGAACGGTAAGCAATGTTACGGTCGTTCTCGTCAACGAAACCTTCGGTTCCGGTGGCCTCTACGGAGAGGTCTTCAGTCTGCGTTTCAGTCACTGTAAGTCCTTACCTTCGCGCCTACTGCGCGACCTTCTTGATCTCGTAGGGCTGGGGCTTCTGAGCGGCGTGCGGGTGCTCGGCACCTGCGTAAACCTTCAGCTTGCCCATCTGGCGGCGGCTTAGCTTGTTCTTCGGCATCATGCCCCAGACAGCGCGCTCAACCAGTTTCCGCGGATCCTTATCGCGCAGCACACCAGCGGGAACCGCCTTCAAGCCGCCGGGACCACCGGTGACGGTGTAGCGCATATCATCTTCGACTTTCTTGCCGGAAAGCGACACCTTGCCAGCGTTGACGACGACTACGAAATCTCCGCCGTCCATGTGCGGCGCGTAGGTCGGCTTGTGCTTACCACGAAGCAAGTTGGCAACAGTGGTCGCCAACCTGCCGAGGACAACGTCCTCAGCATCAATGACGAGCCAGTTCCTGGTCAGGTCACCAGGCTTTGGGCTGTATGTAGGCACGGTCGCGAGCCCTCTTCCACTAGATTGTAAGTTCAAATTCTTCATCAGCACGCGGCTAGCGTGCAACAGCGCTCTAGCATAACGCGGCACCCGGCAAGGGTCAAAATTCAAGACCGCAACAGGAATCAAACCGAAATGAACCCAAGGAGCAGCCTAGCAGGACGAGACAGCCTTAATAACCAAAACAACTAGCCTCGGAATCACAAGCACTGCCGACCGTTTCCTTAAACCCCTGACAACCTAGTGGAACTAAATCAAAAGCAAAACAGGCGAGGCTAACCTAATTCTTGTGTAGTGGTCTTGCTGCATTCATTCACCTTGAGGAGAGACATGAAACTTGCCAGACTCCTCGTAGGACTTGGCTTGTCCTTATCCGTTTCGCTAGCGTGCTCGCCGCTTTCTCAAGCTGCAGACAGCATTCCGTCTGAGCATAAAGAATTCTTTGAACAGGCATTCGGCTACGTACCAGATAATGCCGAATATACTTCCTACCTAGAACAATTCGGGTCTGTTCCAACCGATGAAGAGATAGCCCTTTACCTTGATTCATCTAATGCCGAAGAACAAGCTCTAAAAGCTCAACTCTTAGACCAGAGTATGCGTAAACAGTTCTTCTGCCACGCTCGATACGGAATGATTAAGGTACCTTGGAACCTAGAGCCGTCGAGAAGGCCAAACTCCGTTAACCCGGTCACCTGCAACTAGGAGCGGAAATGAATTGGCAGCTAATCGTATTGTTACTTACTGCATTCTTCTGCGGGGTATACCTACTCTTTTTGGTTATAAACACCCTCCGGCTATTTTTTACTAAAAATGCCAGAAGTTCCTTTCCAATACAGTTGGTTATGTTCGTCTTAGCCATACTTGCCATCTATCTTCCGCGGTTCTTAACTCATCTTTTTAAGCGAAACCTAGACATAGATGTCTACGATTTTTTAGCTCAGCGTACAGCTGACCTGTCTTTAGCTGGGTGGTTTTTGATTGCTGTGCTATTAATTTTGCAAATCGTCTTAAGTTTCAAACACCGACGCATCTAGAACCACAAAGAAGCCTGCTCTTCTCTATTTCATTTAGAAATGAGCAAAACGATCTCGGGCTGCGCCTTGAGCAAACATGGCCCGAGTTTTTCCTACCGGTTAAATCACTTGTTTTCCCAGATGCCAACCACGCTTCCCCTTGCCAGGGTATGCATCCTGGCTAGGAAAGCCGCTGTGGTGGCGGTGGTATTTTCGTCCACCTCTAACGGGGCGTCAAGCGCGTAAACCGTGAAGAAATAGCGGTGTGGGCCGTGGCCAGCCGGCGGAGCAGCACCCATGTACTCGCGTTGGCCGTTGTCGTTGCGCAACGTCACCGTGCCTGCCGGTGGACTCTTGGCCGCGTCACGATCGAGCGAGGTGATGTCGGCTGGAATGTTGACCAGCGACCAGTGCCAGTAGCCCGACGGGGTCGGGGCGTCCGGGTCGTAGCAGTGAATATAGAAGGCCTTGGTGCCCTCCGGCGCCCCCGACCAGGAAAGCTGCGGCGAGATGTTTTGGCCACCCTCGCTGGCGGTGGTATCGCGCGGCAGGATCTGACCATCGGCGAAGTCGGCGCTGGTGACGTCGAGTTTTGCGGGCGCGGGAACGCCCTCGTATGGATTTCTCATGCCTTTAAGCCAAGCACATCGGGCTGACAGTTTTTCGGCAAGCGGAAAACTACTTCACAACTTCCTGCACGGCCTGGTTGACCGCCGGAGTGACGAACTGGCTGATGTCGCCGCCGTTGTGGGCCACCTCGCGCAGGATCGTGCTCGAGACGGTGCCGTATTGGCGCCCGGCGGGCAGCAGCGCGGTCTCGATGCCAGACAGCGCGCGGTTCATCTGAGCCATCTGCAGCTCGTAGTCGAAGTCGGAGCCGAACCGCACGCCCTTGACGATCACCGAGGCGTCGTTTTCGCGGCAGAAGTCGATCAGCAGCCCGTCGATGCTTGCCGCTCGAACGTTGGGCATGTCGGCGACAGCGTTTGCCACCAGCTCGAGGCGGCGATCGGGCGTGAACATGTAGTTCTTGGAGGAGTTGCGGCCGACCGCGACGATTACCTTGTTAAACACCGCGGCTGCGCGGGTGATGATGTCTAGATGGCCGAGCGTGATGGGGTCGAATGACCCCGGCACGACTGCGATTACTGACTTTTTCATGGTTTCCTAACTACAGATGTTTAACTGCATCTGGCGTAGTAGAGCGCGGTTTCGCCATACTTCTTTTGCCACGACTCGTCGTATCGCGCGGGCCAAGTCGGCGGCTCGTCTCTGACCGAGCGCTCAACCACCACCAAGGCGTCGGCACCCAGCCAGCCTTCGGTAAGTCTAGCGATCAGCGAGTTAATCTTCACGGTGGCAAAGCCATAGGGCGGGTCTAGCCAGACCAGATCGAATGGCCTGGGCTCGGATTCGAGGAAGGATTCGACCGTGCAGTTGGCGAGTTTCGCGGAAAGCCTGGTGGCCTTCATGTTCGCCGTGATCACCGCGGCGGCAGGCTTGGTCTTCTCGACCAGGGTGACGCTGGCTCCCCTACTGGCTGCCTCCAGGCCGATTGCCCCACTACCAGCGAACAGATCGAGCACCTCCACCCCGGCCAGCTGAGAGGATGTCTCGGCGTCTGCGCAGTCAAACCAAGTGACCAGCGAGCTGAACAACGCCTCGCGCGTGCGATCCGTCGTGGGGCGGGTCTTCGCGCCCGCGGGAGCCTTCAATCTGGCACCCTTCGCGCTACCCGCAATAATTCTGCTCACGCTAAGTAGGTTATCTAGCTAACAAATTGGGCGAAAATAGGCGATGATTAGAACATGAGCGATTCTCCAGTATCGATAATCCCCGAAGCCTCCTGCTGGGGCTACCTGGCCTCCCAGACCCTGGGCCGCCTGGCAGTCATCGACCAGGACGGCACCCCGACTATTTTCCCGATCAACTACGCGGTGGACGGCGAGTCCATCGTCTTCCGCTCCGCCGAAGGCAGCAAGCTCGACGCGCTGGCCACCAACAGCCACGTCTGCTTCGAGGCCGACGGCTGGAACGAGGAGACCGGCTGGAGCGTGCTGCTCGACGGCCGCGGCGAGGTAGTGACCGACGAGGCCGAGCTGAGGCTGCTCGACAAGCTGCCGCTGCTGCCCTGGGTGCCGACGGTAAAGCCGAACTACGTCCGCGTCACACCCACCAAGGAGATCTCCGGGCGCAACTTCGCCTTCGGCGAAGAAAAGTAATAAAAAGGCTGGGTGCCGGCTGGGAGCGTCGCCAGCCGGCAAATTTTCGCGTCTAAACGCGCTTTACGCGCCCAAACCAGCTTTACAAGGGCAATCAACAGCGCTAGGTGTCCTGCGACTCGATCGAGCACGCCATGTCGTGACGCAGATCAGCTAGATCTGGCCTGCCTTTAATCTTTTCAGCGACCTCGGACGTGCGCTCGATCAGCTCGGCGTCGGTGCTGACCCGAAGCAGCCGCAGCGCGGAGTGGCCGCCGGACTGTTGCGGCCCCAGGATGTTGCCCTCCCTACGCACCTGCAGGTCGTATTCGGCAAGCTGGAAGCCGTCTCGGGTGGACGCCACCCAATCCAGGCGCTGCAGGGAATCGCCGGGCGCGCTGTTGGTCAGCAGCAGGCAGAGCCCAGCGTGACCTCCGCGCCCGATTCGTCCGCGCAGCTGATGCAGTTGGGCGACGCCGAAGCGTTCGGCGTCGAGAATGACCATCATCGTGGCGTTGGGCACGTCTACGCCCACCTCGATGACAGTAGTGGCGATCAGCACATCAGTTTTTCCGGCGGCGAAATCTGCCATGACCTGGGCCTTCTCTTCCGGCTCCATCCTGCCGTGCAGGCAAGCCATCCGAAGCCCGGAAAGCGTGGCAGACAGCTCCTTGAAGGTGCCCTCCACCGTCGAGCTGGGCGCGGCCCCCTCCTCGACATCGGCGTCGCTCTCGGTGATTCGCGGGCAGACCACGAATGCCTGCCGGCCGTTTTCTACCTCTTCGCGCATCCGCTGCCAGATCCTCGGCACCCAGCCGGGATCCTTGGCGCGATTGACCACCGTTGTTTGAATCTCCTGCCTGCCGGCGGGCAGTTGACGCAGGGTCGAGACGTCCAGGTCACCGAAGATCGTCATGGCTATCGATCTTGGGATCGGGGTTGCTGTGAGCACCAACGTGTGCGGCCATAAATCGGCCTTGGCCAGCAGCTGCTGGCGCTGATCGACGCCGAATCGGTGCTGCTCGTCGATGACCACCAGGCCGAGGTCTTTGAACTTCGTGCTGGCAGAGATCAAGGCGTGGGTGCCGACGATGATTCCGGCCTGGCCCGACGCGATTCGCTCGCGCGTCTGCCTAGCCGCTGAACCGGCCATCGAGCCGGTGAGCAGCTCGACTCCGACCCCAACACCCGCCAGCAGTTGCGTCATTGATTTCTGGTGCTGCACCGCCAGAACCTCGGTCGGAGCCATCAGCACGGCTTGCTTGCCTGCATCGAGCGCGGCCAGCATCGCGCGTAGCGCGACCACCGTCTTACCCGAGCCGACCTCGCCCTGCAGCAGGCGCTGCATCGGAGAATCCTTGGCCATGTCCGCGAAGATTTCTTCGCCCACCTCGAGCTGCCCCTTGGTTAGCCGGTAAGGCAGCTGAGCGTCGAAATCGGCCAGCAGACCCTCAGCGCTCCGTTCTATCGGAGCGGAATGATTCTTCTGGGCGGCCTCGCGACGATTGGCCATGGCAACCTGTAGCGCCAGGGCCTCGTCGAACTTGAGCCGATACCTGGCGGCCTCGTCGCCGTCCAGGGTTTCGGGACGATGAATCTGGTTGACTGCCTGGTTCAGCTCCATCAAGCCAAGCTCATCGCAAAGCTCGGCCGGGAGCGGATCATCCAGGTTCACCAGCAGGTCGAGCAAGGCTTCGACGGCGTCTGCGATCAGCCAGGTACTGGCCGATCTGGTGGCCGGATAGATGCCCACGAAACTGGAACGCTGCACCCGATTGGCAAGCCGGATCTTGTCCTGTTTTCCCTTGCCGATCGGCCGGCCGGCCTCGTCCAGCATTATGAACTGCGGGTTGGTCATCTGCAACTGATTGCGCCAAACACCGACCTTTCCGACGAAGATTCCCGTGGCCCCAGAGACCAGCTCGCGATGCCAGTAATCGAGCATGTATTCGCGGCCGAAGAAAGTCACCGAGATCTCGCCGTTGCTGCCCAGCAGCGAGCCAGTCATACGCCCCTTCCGCGCACTCGACTTACCCCTGGCTCCCGTCTGGGCGGCGATGTCCGCGGCGAAGTGCGAGCGCTGGCCGTCCACATACTTCTGCATGTTCGACGCCCTGGCAACCAGCGAGACCTCCTCGCCGGGCATGACGCTAGAGAGATCGGTGGCCTGCGTGCCGGAAAGATAGCGCCTGGGAAAATGGCGCAGCAGATCACCGACGCTCACCAAACCCAGGCTGGCTAGCGGCTTTGCGGTTTTGCCGCCGAGCACGTCAGCCAGCGGCTCCGCGAAGCGCTGAAAAGTACGCAGTCGATAATCCACGATCTAAACCCTAGCTGCTGGCACCGACAATTCTGGGCAAGCAAAAGGCCCATCCGTGACGGACGGGCCTCTCGAATGCCTTTAAGTTAGCGCGTGACGCGACCGGCCTTGATGCAGCCAGTGCAGGCGTTCAGGCGCTTGTGGGTGCCGTTGACAACCGCACGGACACGCTGGATGTTCGGGTTCCAGCGCCGCGGCGTCTTTTTCTTCGACCAAGGCACGTTGTGGCCGAAGCTCGGGCCCTTACCGCAGATTTCGCATACGGCAGCCATGGGAACACTCCTTGCAGCGATTGATAATTCGAGGCGCCCTCGCGGACGCAACCTGGCAATCATATCTAGCCAGACGCGCTCAAGCAAAATGCGCGCAACACTAGATTGCGATCACCACCGGAACGATCATAGGCCGACGGCGGTAGGTTCGCGAAACCCACCTGCCAACGATTCGCCTGGCCACCTGCTGCAGTCGGAAGGTGTCGTCCTGGCCGTTGTCCAGCGCGTCCTGAATTCCCTTGCGGATCTCCTCGGTGACCTCGTCGAAGACGTTGCTGTCCTCGATGAAACCGCGGGCCGAAACGTCCGGGCCAGCCACTATGGTGCCAGCGCGCAGATCGACGGCGGCGACCACCGAAATGAAACCCTCCTCGCCCAAAATCAGGCGGTCGGTGAGGCTGGACTCGCTAATGTCGCCGACGGTGGAGCCGTCCACGAAGATATAAGAAGCGTCAACCTCGCCGCGGAGCACGATCTTGCCGTCGATCAGGTCGATGACGTCGCCGTCTGTGGCCACGATCACGCTGTCTTCGTTCATCCCGGTGGCGATGGCTAGCTTGGCGTTGGCGTGCAGATGACGGGCCTCGCCGTGAATCGGGATCGCGTTCTTGGGCTGCACCATGTTGTAGGAATACAGCAGCTCGCCGGCGCTCGCGTGGCCGGAGACGTGCACGAATGCGTTGCCCTTGTGCACCACGGCCGCGCCCAGCTTGGTGAGGCCGTTGATGACGCGCGAGACGGCGTTTTCGTTGCCCGGAATCAGCGAGCTGGCCAGTAGCACGGTGTCGCCGTGGCCGACCTCAAGCACCGGGTGCTCGCGGTTGGCGATGCGGCTCAGCGCGCTCAGCGGCTCGCCCTGCGAACCGGTGCAGATAACAACGACCTTGTCATCGGGGTATTTGTCGATATCGTTCAGTTCGATCAGCGTGCCACCCGGCACGTTCAGGTAGCCCAACTCGGCGGCGATGGCCATGTTCCGCACCATCGAGCGGCCAACGTAAGCCACCTTTCTGCCGTGCTCGACGGCCAGGTTCATAACCTGCTGGACGCGGTGCACGTGTGAAGCGAAGCAAGCCACGATCAGCTTCTGCTTGCTCTCTGTGAAGACCTTTTCCAACGCAGGCATCAGGTCGCGCTCGCTGCGCGTGAAGCCGGGCACCTCGGCATTCGTAGAGTCGGCCATGAATACGTCTACGCCGTTCGCTCCGAGCCTGCCGAAGCCGCGCAAATCGGTGATGCGGCCGTCCAGCGGCAGCTGATCCATTTTGTAGTCGCCGGTGATCAGCACGGTGCCAGCGGCGGTGGCGATGTGCACGGCCAGCGCGTCCGGGATGGAGTGGTTGACGGCCAGGAACTCCAGGTCGAAGCCGTCAACATTTACCTTGTCGCCCTCACGGACGATATGTGGCTGGGCGTCCTTGATGCGGTGTTCGCGCAGCTTGGACTCGACCAGAGCGAGCGTCAGTTGGGAGCCGTACATCGGAATGTCGGAGCGCTTGCGCAGCAGATACGGCACACCACCGATGTGATCCTCGTGGCCGTGCGTCAAAACGATCGCCTCTACGTCGTCGATGCGGTCGTTCAGGTAGTCGATGCCCGGCAGGATCAGGTCAACGCCGGGCTGCCTGTCCTCGGGAAAGAGAACCCCGCAGTCTACGATCAGGATTTTTCCGTTGATCTCGAAGCAGGTGCAGTTTCGGCCAACATCGCCGAGACCGCCCAGGGGGATTATCCGTAGCTGATTCTTTTCTAGCTTTGGGGGAAGATTAAGTGCATTCATCATCTCCATTCTATGAACAAAGCAGCCCGTTCCACGAATAAAGCAGCAATGCGCGCATCGATTCGGCACTTCGAGGCTTATGCCACCTAAACTGGGCGGGTGAGTGAAATTGATTCTTCGAAGGTTCGGCTAGCCCTGCCTCATGAGGCCGCAGCAATCGCGCGGCTTCAGCACAGCCAGATGCTTGCCGACGAGAAGCTGGCGGCGGCAGCCAGCCAGCTGGATGTCGAGGCGATGAGCGCGGCCTGGCACAAGGCCATCTCGGCTCCCCCGCTGGCCACCTATCGGGTGCTGGTTGCTGTGAGCGGCGAGCAGGTGGTCGGCTTCGCAGCGATCGGACCGTCTGAGGATCCCGACGCCGACGAAGGAGACTGCGTAGTTACCGAGTTTCGCGTCGGTGAAGGCGACACCGAGGACGGTACCCCCGACCGGCTGCTGCACGCCGTCGTCGACACCCTGCGCATGGACGGCTTCGAGCGTGCCACCTGGTGGGTGCAGAGCACTGACGACGAGCTGCGCTCCTGGCTGACCGAGACCGGTTGGGTTCCCGACGGCGCACACGAAGAAATCGGCGACGAGCACGGAAACCACGTCCGCCTGATCAGGATGCACACGCTACTGAGCTAACCAAAGCGCGATAAAGACTGCAACGCCGTGTAGCGACGGAGCCACCTTGGCGACTATCGTTAGACCGAGAAACCAGCGATGGAGGGTTTAATGTTCAATAATGCCGACGAACTACAGGCATATTTAAAGGAAGAGAACATCGAGAACGTCGATGTTCGATTCTGCGATCTACCAGGGGTTATGCAGCACTTCACCGTGCCCGCCGCCGAGATGGATCAGAAGGTTTTCGAGCAGGGCTTGGCTTTTGACGGTTCGTCGGTTGAGGGTTTCGCCAGCATTGACAAGTCCGACATGACGCTGCTGCCCGACCCGAGCACCGCATACATCGACCCATTCCGCAAGGTACGCACGCTGGTGATGAACTTCTTCGTGCAGGATCCGCTGACCGCCGAGCCTTTCAGCCGCGATCCGCGAAACGTGGCCAAGAAGGCCGAAAACTACCTGCGCACCACGGGCATCGCCGATACCGCGTTCCTGGCTCCCGAGGCCGAGTTCTACGTCTTCGACGACGTGCGCTACGAGAACAACGGGCACACCGCGTTCTACTCTGTTGACGCCGAATCTGCGGGTTGGAACTCCGCCCGCGTCGAGGAGCGCGGCAACCTTGGCTACAAGGTTCGCCAGAAGGGCGGCTACTTCCCGGTAGCCCCTGCCGACCACTACGGCGACCTGCGCGACTACATGGTGCAGCTCTGCCAGGCCGCCGGCCTGAAGATCGAGCGCTCACACCACGAGGTCGGCGCCGCAGGTCAGGCCGAGATCAACTGGCGCTTCGACGAGCTGCTGCGCAGCGCCGACAATATGATGCTGTTCAAGTATCTGGCCAAGAACGCTGGCAAGGAGCTCGGCAAGACCGTCACCTTCATGCCGAAACCGGTCTACGGCGATAATGGCTCGGGCATGCACGTGCACAGCTCGCTGTGGGCGGACGGCAAGCCGCTGTTCTTCGATGAGACCAACTACGGCCAGCTCTCCGATATCGCCCGCTGGTACATCGGCGGCCTGCTGGCCCACGGCCCCGCGCTGCTAGCTTTCACAAATCCGACGATCAACAGCTACCGCCGCCTGGTGCCCGGCTTCGAGGCGCCGGTGAACCTGGTTTACTCGGCGTCGAACCGCTCGGCCTGCATCCGCATTCCGCTGACCGGCCCGGATCCGAAAGCCAAGCGCGTCGAGTTCCGTTGCCCCGACCCCTCGGCCAACCCCTACCTGGCGTTCGCAGCGATTCTGCTGGCGGGTATCGACGGTATTCAGAACCGAATCGAGCCGGCCGACCCGATCGACAAGGATCTCTACGAGCTGCCCCCGGAGGAGCACGAGCAGGTGGCGCAGGTGCCGGCGTCACTAGGCGAGGCGCTAGACGCCCTAAACGCAGACAAGGACTTCCTGCTGGCCGGGGACGTCTTCACCGAAGACCTGATCGATATCTGGACGCGCATGAAGCGCAGGGAGATCAGCGAGATGCAGCAGCGTCCGCACCCATACGAATTCGAGCTTTACTACCAGATTTAATTTTTCGCGAAGGCGTAGCCATCTGCGGTTGGCTACGCCTTTTGCATGTCTTAAAGCCCCAGTTTTCTAGCCAGCCAGCGGGGCATCAGCTTGAATACCGCCATCACCGGGCCAAACAAGCGCGGCACTCGGATCATCGTGGCACCTGACTTCATGGCCTGAGCCACCCGGATGCCGACCTGTTGCGGCGTCGAGGTCAGCGGGACGCGGGGCCGACCGGCCACCATGCGCGTGGCGACGACGCCCGGCCTCACCACGAGTACCTGCACTTTTTTCTTGGCCAGCGCATCACCGAGCTTGAGGTAGTAGGCGTCCATGCCGCGCTTGGTAGCGCCATAAACGAAGTTGGACTGCCGCACGCGCTCGCCAGCCACTGAGCTGAGCGCGACGATCCTGCCTCGGCTGCCATCGATCAGCCGTTGGGCGCTCATCTGCTCGGCAAGCAGCGCGCCGGCGCTGAGCGCGGCGGTGAAGTTGACGCCGGCCAGCTCGACCGTCTCGTCGTGGCGGAGCCAGGTGTCCTCGTCACCGAGCAGGCCGAAGGCCACCACGGCGACATCCACGCGCCGCTCGAAGGCTCGCTCGATGACCTGCCGGTGAATTTCGGGGGCAACGGCATCGAAATCCAGGGTCTCGACGGCGATGCCCGCGCTCTCCAGCTTCTCGACGGACTGTGCGATGTGCGCGGATCCCGGGCGCGCGGCCAGGACTGCCTCGACCGGTCCATCTGCGGCGATCGCCTCAACGATGGCCAGGCCGATCTGGCTGGCCCCACCCAAAACCAAGACTCTCATTCTTTGCCCCAAAACAGATTCTCCACGACCTTGTCGGCCAGGCGAGAGGTGCGCTCCCAGAGATTGATCAGGGTGGACGACTCTCCCCTGCCGTAATTAAGCAGCATGGCCATAGCGGCGATGTCTCGATAGTCGCCAGGCAACAGGTCGGAGGCCCGACCGCGAACCAGCATCGCGCGGTTTCGCAGCTGCGAGGCCAGCCGCCACGCGTCGGACAGCAGCTTGGCGTCGTCGGCCTCGACCAGCCCGGCCTCGGCGGCGGCGTCAAGAGCCTCTAATGTGCCGGTGGTGCGCAACTGCGGATAGTCTGCCGCGTTGCGCAGCTGGCACAGTTGCACTGTCCACTCGACGTCGCTCAGGCCACCGGGCCCGAGCTTCAGATTGCGCTGCGCATTGCGCCCCGCACGCTCGGTCTCCATCCTGGCCTTCAGACGGCGAATCGCGGTGACCTGTTTCTCGTCCAGACCGCCTTCTGCCCAGCGGATCGGGTTTATCGAGGTGAGCAGCTCGCCGACCAGTTGGGCGTCGCCGGCGCCGAAACCTGCCCTGACTAGAGCCTGTGCCTCCCAGGTATCGCTCCACTTTTGGTAGTAGGCCTGGTAGCTGCCGATCGTGCGGATTATCGCGCCCTTGTTGCCCTCTGGACGCAGCCCCAGATCGATCTCCAGGGCCGGGTCGGGGCCAGGGGCCGAAAGAATCTTCCTGGCAGTCGAAACCACCCTGCCGGCGGCAGCGATCTGCACGGCGTCCACGTCGTTTGGCACCACCACCATCGCGTCGACGTCGGATGCGTAACTCAGCTCGCGCCCGCCCCAGCGTCCCATCGCGACGACGCCGATGGGCACGTTTACGTCCTCGACGCGCCGGGCAATATCCAACGCGGCCTCTAAGGTGGCGTCTGCCAGATCCGAAAGCCCCTTACCGAGCGCCGAGAGATCGATATAGCCGAGTACGTCGCCGACCGCAAGCCTGAACAGTTCCCTCCTGCGCAGCGCCCGTACGGCCGCCACGGAATCCTGCGGGTCCCGGTGACGCTGGGCTGCCATCAGCATCGACTCAACCAAGTCTTCTCGCATTCTCGGAACGAGCAGCGTGTCGTCGGAGAGGAATTGCACCATTGACGAGTCCCTGCGCAGCAGATCGCTGGCGTAGCGGCTGGCTGACAGGATCTTGGCCAGGCGCTCTGCCATCGATCCCTCGTCGCGCAGCGCCCGCAGATACCAACTGGTCGACCCCATGTCCTCGCTGAGACGACGGAAGGTAAGGATGCCAAGATCGGGGTTCGGGCCCTCGCTGAACCACTGCAACATGGCGGGTAGCAGCTGCCGCTGGATCTCCGAGGCACGAGTGAATCCCCTGGTCAGCGCCTCAATGTGCCCGAGGGCGGCCTTTGCGTCCGAGAAGCCGAGCGCCCACAACCTGTCCCGTGCGGCCTGGGTAGACAGTCGCAGCGAATCCGTGCTTAGCTTGCTCACGGCCTCAAGCAGCGGCGAGTAGAAGACGCGCTGCTGCAGCCGCAGCACCGTGCGCGTCGAGGCCTGCCACTCGTCGAACAGCGCCTTGCCGCTCTCGGCGCCGAGCTGCCGGGCAAGCCTGTTCAGCGAGTCCTCGTCGTCGGGCATTAAATGAGTGCGTCGCAGCCTGAACAGCTGCTCGCGGTGTTCCAACACCCGCGCGAACTTGTAGGCGCGCTCGAGTTTCGCCCCGTCCGCTCGGCCGATGTAACCGTGCTCAACCAGCGCGCGCAGCGACGGTAGCGTGCCCCGATGGTGCAGCCGCTCGTCTGCGCGGCCGTGCACTAGCTGCAGCAGCTGAACGGTGAACTCGACGTCGCGCAGCCCGCCGGAGCCGAGCTTGATCTCGCGATGCCTGTGCCGCTCGGGGATGTTCTCGATGACGCGCTTGCGCATGGCCTGCATCTCGGTGATGAAGTTTTCCTGGCCACCCGCTTGCCAGACCTTCTGGCTGACCAGCTCGCAGAATTGCTCTGCCAACTCCATGTCACCGGCCTGGGGTCGCGCCTTCAGCATGGCCTGGAATTCCCAGTTCTGGGCCCATTTCTCGTAGTAGGCGCGGCACGACTCCAGCGTGCGCACCAGCGGCCCGGACTTTCCCTCGGGACGCAGCGCCGCGTCGAGCTGCCAGATGGCGCCGGTACGCGTGTACTCCGAGCAGACCCTTGAAGCCGCCGCGGCCCACCTACTGCCGATCTGCATGGCCTCGCTGGTCGAGGTATCGCCGACCGGCTCGGCGATGAATAGCACGTCGACATCGGAAAGATAGTTGAGCTCCTGGCCGCCGCACTTGCCCAGCGCGACCACACCTAGCCGCACCTTTTGCCAGTCCGGCACCGAGTCCTTGGCGATCTCCAGAGCCCCGGCGACGATGGCGTCGGCCAGATCCGCGAGCTCGGCGGCCACGTCCTCGAGAATCTCCAGGGGCTCGCCGCTGCTCAGATCCCTGGCTGCGATACGCAGCAGTTCCCACTTATTCGCCAACCGAAGCCGGTCGACCTTGCCCTCGCCCTCGGATATCGCTGCCAGCACCCGCTGCTTGATATCGCGGCTGCGCGTCGGCTCGCAGAAGAAGGCGTCCAGCTGCTCGGGATGGGCGCGCAGGTGAAGGTTCAGCGCCTCGCTGCCGCCCAGCACGGCGATGAGCCTGCAACGCGCAGACTCGTCGGCCCAAACCTTAGTTAACAGCTCTGGGGCGGCCTCGGCGACAGCTGTCAAGCCCTGTAGGCACAGATCCGGCACTGCCCCCTGGGCTATCTGCCTGGGACTAACGCCGGGCATCCTGGCCTCGAGCTCGGCTAGCAAGTTAGCGGCCGAGACGCCGTTGTAAAAACCCAGCCTAGCTAGCTCACCTGCGGCTGTAGTTAACCGATCCATTTACGCCCCTTTTCAACAACGAATTCTAATCAGAGCATTCGCATGTCAAGCGCGATAGCATTAACCGGATCAAGTGAATAATTATTTAGACGTTAACCAGATTGTTACGAAATCGCGACAAACGCTTTCTAGTTTTGAGGTGTGACAGTATTGGCGGCACGCGCAAAGGCAACTCTGGAGCGAGTTGCCGAGACTTTCTGCCTGCAATTCGCCAACTTCGCTATGTCATCGCACGGTGGCGCAGTCGAGTCGGCGACGCTCGTCTACATGGCGAATACCTGCATGCTCGCTTTCAACAGCCCGTCGCGTGACACGCCCGGCACGCTTAGCGACCACCTCCACCGACGCGAAATGTACGGCGATGCCACTCGCGAGAGCATCGCAGAGCTGGCCTCGACCTCTAGGCAGGTGCTTCGTCGCCAGCTCGCGCCCTTAAGTGATGAGCTGCTCAACGCGGCAAAGAACATGGCGCTACCCAACACAGTAAACACTCAATACGGCGTTACCCGGCTGATGGACTACCTTCGCGCGAACACGATCGAGCTCTGCGTGCTGATGCTTAAGCGAGGCGCTAACCCATCGAGGCAGACTCTGGGCGAATCAGTCCGAGAGCTGCTAGCGGTGCTCGCCGAGCGCCATCCCGGCCAGTCGATCGAGGTGCGGGTGCCGCCCTATTCGGCGGTGCAGGTCGGCGCCTTCGGCGATGGCCCCACCCACAGGCGCGGGACACCGCCGAACGTCGTTGAGACGGACGCCAAGACCTTCCTGGCTCTAGCCGTCGGCGCGGACGAGTGGGAACGCGTTTTCAGCAGCGGCAAGCTTTCGGTTTCTGGCGCGCACGCCACCGAAATCGATCGAATGCTGCCGATCTATCGCATTAACTAGCCGCGTCTCATCTTGTCAGAAGCGGTTTCAAGCACCCCAACCTTAGACGCGCCCGAGCATCGTCGCCAGCTCGTGGCGGGTGACCTGCGAGCGGTAGGCATCGAACTCGGCCTTCTTATTGCGCAGGAAGTAATCGAAGACGTGCTCGCCTAACGTCTCGGCAACTAACTCGCTGGACTCCATCAGCTCGATGGCCGAGCCCAGACTGCGCGGCAGTTTCTGAATGCCCATCGCGCGACGCTCGCGCTCGCTGAAGCTCCAGACATCGTCCTCGGACTCATCGGGCAGCGGCAGCTCTCTGGTGATTCCGTCCAGGCCGGCGTTTAGCAGCAGCGCATAGGCCAAGTATGGGTTCGCGGCCGAGTCTAGGCAGCGGTATTCGATGCGAGCCGAGCTGGCCTTCTGTGGCTTGAACAGCGGCACGCGCACCAGAGCCGAGCGGTTGCTGCGTCCCCAGGACACGTAATTCGGGGCCTCGCCACCCCAGTTGAGACGCTTATACGAGTTGACCCACTGGTTGGTGACGGCGGTGATCTCGCGGGCGTGCGCGAGCAGCCCAGCGACGAAGTGCTTGCCGATCTTGCTTAGCCGCACCTCGTCGGCGGCGTCGTAGAACGCGTTGGTATCGCCCTCGAAGAGGCTCATGTGGGTGTGCATGCCCGAGCCCGGCTGATCGGTGAACGGCTTGGGCATGAACGAGGCGTGGATGCCCTGCGAGGCCGCGACCTCCTTCAGCACCACGCGGAACGTCATGATGTTGTCGCTCATGGTCAGTGCGTCGGCGTAGCGCAGGTCAATCTCGTGCTGGCCGGGAGCGCCCTCGTGGTGGCTGAACTCCACCGAAATGCCTAGCTGTTCAAGCATCTCGATCGCGACGCTGCGGAACTGGGTGCCCTCGTCCATGATGGTGTGGTCGAAGTAGCCACCGTTATCCAGCGGGGTCGGCACCTCGCCAGGGATCACCGGTTCGCGGAACAGGAAGAACTCGATTTCGGGGTGCAGATAGAACGTGAAGCCCATGTCCGCTGCCCGGTTCATCGCGCGCTTGAGCACGTTTCGTGGGTCCGAGAGCGCGGGCGAGCCGTCCGGCATCAGGATGTCACAAAACATTCGTGCGGTTGGCGCGTTCTTTCGCCACGGCAGAATCTGGAAGCTCGAAGTGTCGGGGTGGGCGATCATGTCGGCCTCGAAGATGCGCGCGAAGCCCTCGATCGCGGAGCCGTCGAAACCGATGCCCTCACCCAGGGCGCTTTCCAGTTCAGCCGGCGAGATGGCCACTGATTTCAGGAAGCCCAGCACGTCGGTGAACCACAGGCGGATGAATTGCACATCGTGTTCTGCAACGGAACGCAGCACGTATTCGGTTTGACGATCCATGCCTCTAGTTTGCCACCTGGTACGCGCCCAGGCCACGAGGACTGTGATGTTTATCGCTGCTACTTGCCGGAAGTCCCCCGCCTTTTCGCAACGAAGGTAATGTGGCATCTGTGAGTTCAGCAATTAAGCCATACCCAATCAGCCCGCTTCGTCACGTGCCCGGCACGGTGGTCAAGCCCGATTACGTCGGCGTGATGGCCCGCGAGACCTACGACGGCCCCGATGTGATGAGCGAGGAGATCATCGAGAAGATGCGCATCGCCGGTCGCATCGCCGCCGACGCGATCCTGGTTGCCGCTGCCGAGATTGCCCCGGGCGTCACCACCGATCACCTCGACAAGGTGGCCCACGAATTCATGTGTGACAACGGCGCTTACCCGTCTTCGCTGCAGTACCAGGGCTTTCCGAAGAGCATCTGCTCGTCGGTCAACGAGGTCATCTGCCACGGCATTCCCGACGCTCGCCCGCTGGCGGACGGCGATCTGGTGAAGCTGGACGTCACCGCCTTCATCCATGGCGTACACGGCGACAACTGTGCCACCTTCTACTGCGGCGACGTCGACGAGGATTCCCGCCTGCTCACCGAGCGCACGCAGAACGCCATGAACCGCGGCATCAAGTCAGTTGCCGTTGGTCGGCGCTTCAACGTCATCGGCAAGGTCATTCAGGCCTACGCCAACCGCTTCGGCTACGACACCGTCCGCGAATACACCGGCCACGGCGTGCACACCGCGTTCCACTCGGGCCTGATCGTGCTGCACTACGACGAGCCGACCCCGATGCCGGTCATCAAGCCCGGAATGACGTTCACCATCGAGCCGATGCTGACGCTGGGCAGCGCCGCCACTGAGCAGTGGGACGACGGCTGGACAGTGGTCACCCGCGACAAGTCGCGCTGCGCCCAGTTCGAGCAGACCATGGTGGCACGCGACGACGGCGTCGAGATCCTGACTCTGCCCAGCACCGGCGAGCCGATCACCGGCGGCCGGGTGACGCAGAAGGAAAAGGACGCAATCGGGATCTAGTCGTCGCTGACGATATTCCCATCGACCCTTAGCTGCTCAGCCGGGGCTTTCGTGGTGATCACGAAGTCCTGGTAGTTTGCGATAGCTTTGCACTCCTTGGGTGCGTCCGGGCGTTCCTTCTCGTATACATTCACCGTCAGAACCCCGTCCTTTTCCTCGTGCTCTTCACGAAGCGAAAAACACTTCTCGTCGCCGGTGACCGCGGTGACGGTGATCTCGTTGGGACCGCTGATCTGATACTCGGTCCAGCCGATTGAGGTCTCATGGGTATTCTGGGCACCCGAAGAACAACCAGCGATCGCTAGCGTGACGGCACCCGCCAGCACGCCGACTGCGAGTATTTTGGCTGAAAAACTCTTTGCTAACTGCATTTTGGCAGCTTACTGAACCTCGTCGCCTGGCGGGCCTGATCTAGCATCCAAAACCCCTCAACTTGGCTTTTTAGTTGCGTCATGCGCCACAAATGCGTCCGAAACTAATAATCTGTTGTGAAAATCTATCCCTAGGAGTACGAGATGGCCGAAGCCGCTGGTATGACTCACGATGCCACCGCGAGTAAACACGGGCATGGCTCTAAGCACGGCGGCAAGCTGAAGAAGGATCTGCGCGCCCGCCACCTGAACATGATCGCCATCGGCGGCGCGATCGGCACCGGGCTGTTCCTAGCTTCGGGCGGCACGATTGCCGGGGCCGGCCCTGGCGGAGCGCTGCTGGCCTACGGCGCGATCGGCGTGATGGTCTTCTTCCTGATGCAGTCGCTCGGCGAGATGGCCACCTACTGCCCGGCCTCTGGCGCGTTCGAGGTTTACGCCAGCCGCTACGTCTCCAAATCGTTCGGCTTCGCCCAGGGCTGGAACTACTGGTACAACTGGGCGATCACGGTGGCGGCCGAACTGGTTGCCGCGGCGATCGTCATGCAGTACTGGGTGCCTGCCGACGTCGTCCCGCCCTGGATCTGGTCCGCCGCCTTCCTGCTTCTACTCTTCGTGCTCAACGCGTTCACGGTTCGCGGCTTCGGCGAATCGGAGTTCTGGTTCGCCGCGATTAAGGTGATCGCGGTCATCGTCTTCCTGATTCTCGGCTTGCTGATGGTTTTTGGTATCCTAGGCGGCGAGTCGCCAGGCTTCACCAACTGGACCATCGGCGACGCGCCCTTCGTCAACGGTTTCTGGGGCATCATGGGCGTCTTCATGATCGCTGGTTTCTCGTTCCAGGGCACCGAGATGATCGGCATCGCGGCAGGCGAGACCGACCAGCCGGAGAAGAACGTGCCGAAGGCAACCCGCGCGGTCTTCTTCCGCATCGTGCTGTTCTACATCGGTGCGATCGCGATCATCGGCTTCCTGCTGCCCTACACCGAGCCGAGCCTGCTGCAGTCGGCAAACGCTGACACCTCTACGACCGAGGGACTGACTCAGGCGGTCACCACCTCGCCCTTCACCCTGGTCTTCGAACGCGCGGGTATCGCGGGCGCGGCTGCGGTGATGAATGCGGTCATCCTGACCTCGATCCTGTCGGCGGGCAACTCCGGCGTCTACGTCTCGACCCGCATGCTATACGCGCTAGCCAAAGAGAAGAAGGCACCCAAGCTTTTCGCCCGCGTCACCAAGCACGGAGTGCCGCTGGCCGCGCTGATCGGCACCTGCCTGGTGGGCGCGGCGTGCTTCGCCACCTCGAGAATCGGCTCTGGAACCGTCTACGTCTGGCTGGTGAACGCCTCCGGCCTGGCAGGCTTCATCACCTGGATGGGCGTCGCCTGGTCGCACTTCAAGTTCCGCAGGGCATTCCAGGCCCAGGGGCACGATGTCTCCGAGCTGCCGTTCAAGGCCCCGTGGTATCCCGCCGGCCCGCTGATCGCGCTGGGCATGTGCACCGTCGTGGTGATCGGCCAATCTCTGGACATCATCCGCGGCGACTTCAGCTTCCTGCAGCTCTTCAGCATCTATCTGGGCCTGTTCCTGTTCCTGGGGCTCTGGATCGGGCACAAGCTGGTGACGCGCTCGCCGGCCATCAAGCCAGAAGAAGCTGATTTGTCTCGTCATGCTTAGCCCAAACCAGAAAGCAGAGTGAGGCACGCTTAACTGACAATAACGGGCGCTTTGGTCAGCACCAAGGCGCCCGTTGTCGTGTCTAAAAGATCAGCAATGCCAAGCCGTACGCGCCGACCCCACCGACGATCGAAATCAGCATCTGGTGGCGCCAGATGTGCAGAACGGAGGTGACAAACACCCCGATCACTGCGGGAAGCACGCCAGCGTCCAGAACACCGGAAAACGAGTAAACGACCAGGATCACCATCACACCCACCGGCATCAGCCGGCCGAGCCGCATCAGAGTCTCGTTTTCGCGCAGCCAGGCTCGCACTAGGAACGGCGTCAGGCGCAGCCCGAAGGTGCCCAGGAACATGACCGAGATCAACACCCAGGTGTACCAGGTGACTTCTATCTGAGCGGGAATCACGCCAGCCTCCGTCCGCCGACTAGGGCAATCACCGCATACGCGGTCATGGCCGCGACCATCATGTAATCGGGGAAAGCGAGTTGGGCGACGACGCCGCAGACCAGCCCGATCGAACCCAGCAGCGCCGGCCGTTTGGCGGCCTCCAACGCCTCGATGGACAGCACCACGAAGAGCGCGGTAAGCGCGAAGCCCATCCACGACAGATCCCAGGGCATCCGCGAACCCAAAACCGCCCCGAGCGTCGCGCCGCAGACCCAGTAAAGGTGGCAGAAAAGCTGAGTGAATAATATTCTTCTGCCACTGAAACTCTGAGCTGTGTCACGGCTGAGCAGCGCCCAGGCTTCGTCGGTCAGGGCGTGCACGCAGTACGGCCGCAGTGGGACGGGCACCTGCTTGATCGGCACCGAAAGCCCATAGAAAATATGCCGAAAGCTGACGAAAAGGGTAGTCACAGCAGTGGTCAGCACGGATGCGCCGCCCGTCACCAGGCCGACGGCGATGAACTCCATTGAGCCGGAGTAGATGATCACCGCAGTCGCCACCGCCAGCCACCAGGGAAAGCCCTGGCTCACGGCGAATAGCCCGAACGCGATGCCCAGCGGAACATAGCCTAGGCCGATTGGCAACGTGTCTTTAGCAGCTAGCCGCAAGTCGTTTGTCGCCATGATGGACAATCATAAGCGCCGGCCGCGAGACGCCCCGGAAAGCGGCCATGTTATGGGATTCTAGAGATAACCGCCTGGCACGAACGCGGCGAGTGCCATTATCGAAGCGCCAGCGAGCAGCAGACCCGCTAGGTCGAAAGCCTTACTGCGCACCACCAGCAGGCCAGCTTTTTCTGGCGGCAACAACGCCCTGAACTCGGCGGCAACGATCAAAGCGAAGCCCATGATGAAGGTGCCACGACGCCAGTGCATCATTATCACCAGCACCAGGCCAACCGCGAAGATCGCTATGACTAGGGCTATCGGCCAGAAGTTGGAGTATTCCGGCTGCTTCTGATGCCCCTTAACCTCGGGGCTCTCAGCGGTCATCTGGCGCTGTCCCTAGCCGCCACGTCGACGACGTTGCGCAGCAGCATGGCCCGGGTCATTGGCCCGATGCCGCCAGGGTTCGGCGTGACCCAGGACGCCTTCTGCCAGACATCGTCGGCGAGGTCTCCGGCGATCTTGCCGTCTACTCTACTGACGCCGACGTCAACCAGCACCGCGCCCGGCCTGATCATTTCGGCGGTGATGGTGTTAGGCCTGCCGGCGGCTGCGATCACGATGTCGGCCCGGCGGGTGTGCTCGGCCAGATCGACTGTGCCGGTGTGGCACTGCGTGACCGTGCAGTTCTCGCTGCGCCTGCTCAAGATCAGCGATAACGGACGCCCGACGGTGATGCCTCGCCCGACGATGCAGACCTCTGCTCCATCAAGGTCGATCTCGTAGTGGCGAAGCAGCTCGACGATGCCACGCGGCGTGCAGGGCAACGGAGCGGGTTCGTTGAGCACCAGCTTGCCGAGGTTCACCGGGTGCAGGCCATCAACGTCCTTGGCTGGGTCGACCAGCGAGAGAAAGTGGTTCTGCTCCATGCCGGCGGGCAGCGGGAGCTGCACGATGTAGCCGGTGACGCTGTCGTCGGCGTTGAGTTCGGCTATGGCGTCCTCGAGCTGGCTTGCGCTGGTATCTGCGGGCAGATCTACCCGCACCGACTTGATGCCCACCTGCTCGCAGTCGCGATGCTTCATGCGAACATAGCTCTGGCTAGCTGGATCATCGCCCACTAGCACAGTCGCCAGGCCTGGACGGACGCCGCGTTCGGTCAGTTCGCTCACCCGCTCGGTCAGCTCGGCCTTGATCTGGGCGGCCAGCGCCTTGCCGTCTAGTTTCTCTGCGGTCATCAACACCTCTTGATCTAGTGCAGGAAGTGGCGGTTGCCAGTGAGGTACATGGTGACGCCCGCTGCCTTAACGGCCTCAATCGTCTGCTCGTCGCGGATCGAGCCGCCGGGCTGCACGATCGCGCGGACGCCCGCGTCCAATAAAATCTGGGGGCCATCGGAGAACGGGAAGAACGCATCGGAAGCGGCCACCGAGCCCTTGGCGCGCTCGCCCGCGCGATCAACAGCCAGGTGACAGGAATCGACCCGATTGACCTGGCCCATTCCGACGCCAACCGAGGCGCCGTCGTCGGCCAGCAGGATCGCGTTCGACTTGACCGCGCGAACGGCCTTCCAGGCGAACTCCAGATCACGCAGCGTGGCCTCATCGGCGGGCTCACCGCAAACCAGCTGCCAGTTGGCTGGGTCGTCGCCGGGCGCGTCCAGGCGGTCGGGGGCCTGCAGCAGCACACCGCCGGAAATCTGCCTGACCAGGTGTTTCGGGTGCTCGTAGGCGCGTGCGGTTAGGATGCGCACGTTCTTCTTGCCCGACAGGATCTCGAGCGCGCCGTCCTCGTAGGCCGGGGCGACGATCACCTCGGTGAAGATCTCAGCGACCTGCTTGGCCATCTCGACGCTGACCGGACGGTTCGTGGCGATCACGCCGCCGAAGGCCGAAACCGGGTCGCATGCGTGAGCCTTGTGGTGCGCCTCGGCGATGTCGGCACCGATCGCGACGCCGCACGGGTTGGCGTGCTTGATGATCGCGACGCACGGCTCGTCGAAATCGTAGGCGCAGCGATAGGCGGCATCGGCGTCGGTGTAGTTGTTGTAGCTCATCTCCTTGCCGTGCAACTGCTCGGCCTGGGCGATACCCACGGGCACGGAATCGTCGGTGTAGATGGCGGCGCTCTGATGCGAGTTCTCGCCATAGCGTAGCGCGTGCTGCTTGGTCCAAGCGGCAGGCTCGAAATCGGGGAAGCCGTCCTCGGTGGCCTCCGCGATGTTGGCGGCCATCCAGCGCGAGACAGCGGCGTCGTACTCTGCGGTGTGGGCGAATGCCTTGGCAGCCAGGTTCTTTCGCTCGGTCAGGGTGAATCCGCCGGCCTTAACCGAAGCCAGGGCCTGATCGTAGTAGTCGGGCGAGGTGATGACGGCGACGCTGGCGTGGTTCTTCGCGGCAGCGCGAACCATGGTCGGCCCGCCGATGTCGATCTTCTCGATGCACTCGGCGACGCTAGCCCCGCTGGCCACGGTCTCGGCGAACGGGTACAGATTAACAACCACCAGATCGAACGGCTCGATGTCCAACTCTTTCAATTGATCGCGATGCGACTGCAGGCGACGATCGGCCAGGATGCCAGCGTGGATGCGCGGGTGCAGCGTCTTGACGCGCCCGTCCAGACACTCCGGGAAACCCGTCGCCTGCTCTACTGCGGTGACGCTGACCTCCGCATCGAGCAGCTTCTTGGCCGTCGAGCCGGTCGAGACAATCTCGACGCCGGCCTCGGCCAGACCCTTCGCGAACTCAACGATGCCGGCCTTATCAAAAACCGAAATCAGAGCCCTCTTAACCGTGTTACGCTCAGCCATTTGCTAGATGCCTTTCTGAATCTTTCGCGAACTCATTGATCACGTCTTTTAACAGCTGCCGCTCGACCACCTTGATGCGCTCGTGCAGGCTAGCCTCGTCATCGTTTTCTACCACCTCAACCGCGCGCTGCGCGATGATCTTGCCGGTGTCGACGCCCTCGTCGACCATGAAGACCGTTGCGCCCGTCACCTTGACGCCAGCGGCAAGCGCGTCGCGCACCCCGTGCATGCCTGGGAAACTGGGCAGCAGGGCCGGGTGCGTGTTGATGCAGCGGCCACCAAAAGACTTTAGGAAATGCGCGCCGAGCAGCTTCATGAAACCCGCGCTGACTACGAGATCCGGAGAGTAGGCGGCGACCTTCTCGGTCAACTCCCGATCCCAGTTCTCGCGGTCGGCACCCTTCGGCAGAGGAAGCTCGAAGCGATCAAGACCTGCCTTTTCGGCTCGCTGCACGGCCCCACAACCGGGGATGTCGGTACCCACCGCAACTATCCGCCCGGCTAGCTGACCGGCAGCTTGAGCGTCGATCAACGATTGCAGCAGCGTGCCCGAACCGGACGCTAAAACCACCATTCTCACGGGCTCAATCCTAGTCTTCGTCACGCTCGGCTGGTAACCCCAAGGAACTTGATGCCTCGAGGCCATCGGAATCATCGTCTAGCGGCTCGGTTGTTGAGGCGTCTCGCTTCAACAAAAATTGAGGCAAAACCTGCCTGACGCCGCCGGCCGCCGCGGTGCCGATCGCGCAGATCAGCCCGCCTAGTCCGAGCAGGGCTGGGGCGAGGGTCGCGAGGTCAACCAGCTTTGGACCGATGTCCACCAGGCGCAGACCACCCAGGTCGCCAGCGGAAACGAAGCCGAGCGCGACCACCCCGACGGACGTAAACAGCCCGGCGATAGCCCCGTAAACGGCGGCCTTGAGCAGCGTGTCTATGCCCACACTTCGTTTGACGAAGACGAAGGCCGTCACAGCGCCGGCCGCCAGCGGGCCGATCAGCCACAGGTTGAAGACCGGCGGCGTGCCACCTGCCGCGGGCAACGCGCCAAGCAGCGGGATTGACGGCAGCATTCCCACCTGAGTTTCGACGAGGCTGATCGTGCTGTCGGTGCCGAACTGGAAGCCGGCTCCCGTCACCCAGGACATCATCCAAATCAGAACGTTCGGCAGCCAAGTCAGCTGGGTCAGGGCGAGCAGCGCGGAGTCGAAGCCGCCCTCACCTAGCCCCTCGGCGATCATCTCGATGCGCTCGCGACCGCCCACCACGGCCAGGATGAAAGCCAGCGAAGAGACCAACAGCAACGCGGCTAGGCCAGCTGCGACCGCGCGCAGCAGATCGTAAACTACCTTCGGCAGCGGCCGCCAAGCCGCCGCATTCTTAAAACTGAAGAAACTCATCAGCACGGCCAACACGAAGAGCCGCAGAATCACCGGACCGGAGATAGTGGCTAGCAGGGCAGCCAAGACCACACCGATAGCCGTGTAAACCAGCGCAAAGGCTGCGGTAGATTTGACCACCAGAGCCGCCTTCTTGCCGCCGTCACCCAACGCGTCTGCCCCCTCAGTCCTGCCGAATGCCACCTGCGCGCAAACGTAGGACAGGAAGAACAAGCCGACAGTGAGCAACAACGGGTAGAGACTCAGCTGGCCGCTCTCCAGCGGAATGCTGATGCCGTTTGCCAGCAGCCAGAACCTGCCCGCGACGTCCAACGGCATCGATTCGGTGTATTCGGAGAATGGCAGCCAGGCGATGACGGTGAAGGCGACGATGAACAGCAGCGAAACCACGGCAACAAACGCGGCTGTCAGACTAGCGGAAACGTACCAGGGGTAGTTCTTTTTGGTTTCGGGCTCGCCGCTAACTTGAGCCAGCCCGACGACGGCGTTTCTGCGTCCCTCGGAGCGCGCACGAGCCTTGTGCTGTGATTTGCTTGAAATCCGCATGCTCGGCTCGGCCTGATCGGCCTTCTTAAACGGGTTGAATCTAGCCACCGCACACCGCCTGCATCAGATCTTCTCCATCGGCGCGTAGCGCAGCGCCAGCCGCTTCTTGCCCAGCGAGCCGAAGTCGACGTCTACCGTGGCGTTAGCACCAGCGCCGGAAACGGCCAGCACCTTGCCCAGCCCGAAGCTGGTGTGCAGCACCCGGTCGCCCACCGCGTACTGCGCCGCTGTGTTGACCGGGGCCCGGCCCGAACCGATAACCGACGTAGTCTCACGAGTGCGCTCCGGCTTGCTCTGCCAGCTAGAGACGTCGTGTCCGGTGCGACGCCAGTCGATCAGGTGATCGGGAATCTCTTCGACGAAGCGGCTGACCGGGTTGTAGCTGGGCGTGCCCCATACCGAGCGCACCGAGGCCCTGGTCAGGTAGAGCCGCTTGCGCGCCCTGGTGATGCCCACGTAGGCCAGGCGCCGTTCCTCCGACAGCTCTGAGCGTTCACCCAGTGATCGGCTGTGTGGGAAGACGCCGTCCTCTAGGCCGGTCAAGAAAACCGTGTCGAACTCCAGGCCCTTCGCAGTGTGCAAGGTCATCAAGGTCACCACGCCGAGGCCGTCGTCGGCGTCCGGGATCTGGTCGGAATCGGCCACCAGCGCGACGCGCTCCAAAAACGCGTCCAACGACTGATCCGGCTCGGCCATGCCGTCGGCCAGTCCGCCGGCCTCGAGCCGCTCGTCGACCTCCTCCAGATCTACCGCCCCCGCCTGGGCGACGAACTCTTGGGCAACCGCGACCAGCTCGACCAGGTTTTCTACCCTGGTCTCGTCCTGCGGGTCGGTGGAATTCTTCAGCTCGTCCAGCAGCCCGGATTCGGCGAGCACGGCCTGCAGTACGTCGCTGGCCGCCGCCCCGTCGTCGGTCATCTGACGCCAGTGCGCCAATAGCTCGCCGAAGGCCGTGATCTGATTGCGCGACCTGGTGGCGATCTGCGGAATCTCGTCGAGCGCCTCGATGGCCTCGCTGACGCTCATGCGGTGATAGGTGGCGTAGTCCTGCAGCATTTGCTGGGCTCGCTCGCCGATGCCCCGCTTCGGTGTGTTTATGATGCGCAGCAGCGAGACGTCGTCGGCGGGATTCGAGATGGCGCGCAGATAGGCGATGGCGTCGCGAACCTCTTTACGCTCGTAAAACCGCACGCCGCCGACCACGCGATACGGCAGCCCAACCCGAATGAAGACCTCTTCGATGGGCCTGGACTGGGCGTTCGTGCGGTAGAAAACCGCCACGTCAGAATACTTGTGGCCGTCGTCGACCAGCGAGTCGATCTCTTGGGCGATGTAACGAGCCTCGTCGTGCTCGGTGTCTGCCACATAACCGACGATCTTCTCGCCGTCGCCGGCATCCGACCACAGGTTCTTTTCCGGCCGCCCGGAGTTGTGCTTGATGACGGCGTTCGCCGCCGAAAGCACAGTCTGGGTTGAGCGGTAATTCTGTTCCAAAAGAATGGTCTCGGCGCCAGGAAAATCCTTCTCGAAGTCGAGGATATTGCGGATGGTGGCACCTCGGAAGGCGTAGATGCTCTGGTCGGAATCGCCGACAACCATCAGCTCACTAGGGGCGATGGCCGGCTCACCCTCGGGAGCCGGGAACTCGCCGCACAGCTGCTTGATCAGCATGTACTGGGCATGGTTGGTGTCCTGGTACTCGTCAACCAGCACCTGCCTGAAGCGCCTGCGATAGCGTTCGCGAACCTCCGGGAACTTCTCAAACAGCTCGACCGTCAGCATGATCAGGTCGTCGAAATCAAGGGCGTTCGCGGCCTTCAGCCTACGGGCGTATTCGCGGTAGGCCTCGGCCATGATCTCGATGTTGCCGCTCGGTTTGCCGTCCTCGGCACGTTCGGCCTGAACCGGGCCAACGAGCTCGTTCTTGCAGTTGCTAACCCAGTTGAGCACCTGTCTGACGGGAAACTTCTTGGGGTCGCTGCCCTGGTCTTTCAACACGTGAGTCATCAGACGCTTGGAATCGGTGCTGTCGTAAATCGAAAAGTTTTTCTTGAACCCCAGCGCCTCGATCTCGGAGCGCAGAATACGCACGCAGGCCGAGTGGAAAGTCGAGACCCACATCAGCTTGGCTCGGTTGCCGACCAGTTCCTGCACACGCTCGCGCATCTCGGCGGCGGCTTTGTTGGTAAACGTGATGGCCAAAATAGAGCCTGGGTGAACGTCGCGCACACCGACTAGATAGGCGATCCGCCTTGTCAGCACGCGGGTCTTGCCCGAGCCGGCGCCCGCAACCACGAGCACCGGCCCGCTCTCGTGCACGACGGCCTGACGCTGCTGCTCGTTCAACCCCTCCAGCAGCTCCTGGCTAGAGGCGCGCTGATTTTGCTCCGGCGCAGCAGGCTGGGGAGACGGCGCAGCGGGCGCGTCGAATATCGAGAACGGTGATTGCTGATTCATCATGGCGTCCTCAAGCATAGTGTGCGGGACTGACAATTTTTGACTGCCAGCCCCGCACACCGAAAACTAATTGGCCATCGGGCCGATTTCTTGTGTCAGCTTGATCCACTTGTCCAGGAGCTGTTCGCCGGCGCCGCTGTCGATGGCCTTTGCAGCGCGGTCCAGCTTGTCGCGCATCTGGTCAGCCAGCGGGGCGTCCAGATCCGGGCCGTCCCAGGCCAGCAGAACGGCTGCCGCGTTCAGTAGGACGATGTCGCGCACCGGGCCGGTCTTACCGGCGAGCACGTCGCGCATCACCTGTGCGTTGACGGCTGGCTCTCCGCCGACCAGCTCCTGCGGCTCTGCTGCAGCAAGCCCAAGCACTGCGGGATCCAAGTCCGTGCGGACGATCTTGCCGCCGTCAAACAGCCAGACATCCGAGGGCATGGTGGTGGTCAACTCGTCGAGGCCGTCCTCGCCGTGGAAAACCATGCCGCGAGCGCCGCGTCCGGCCAGAACACCGGCTACCAGGTCGGCGATGTATTTGTTGGCCATGCCGATTGCCTGGCCGATCGGGCGCGCCGGGTTAGTTAGGGGCCCAAGGAAGTTAAAGGTGGTTTGCACGCCGAGCTCGCGACGAGTCGGAGCGGTGTGGCGCAGCGATGAGTGATACATCGGCGCGAACAGGAAGACGATGCCGCACTCGTCGAGGACGCGCTGCTGATTTTCCGGCGCGACCATCAGCTCCAGGCCTAGCTCCTCGAGGCAGTCCGCGGTGCCGCACATGGAGCTGGCAGCACGGTTGCCGTGCTTGATGACCTTCGCGCCTGCGGCTGCGGCGACCACTGCGGCCATGGTCGAGATGTTCACGGTGTTTGCGCGGTCACCACCGGAGCCGACGATATCCACGGCGTTCTGCGAGAGCTGGATGGGGCGCGCCTTCGAGATCATGCCGTCGGCCAGGCCTGCGACCTCTTCGACGGTCTCGCCCTTGGCGCGCAGCGCAACCATGAAGCCGGCCATGATCGCCGAGGAGACGTTGCCGGAAAGAATCTCGGACATCGCCCAGGCCGTGCTCTCCTGGCTCATGTTTTCGCCGTTGATAAGGCTAGTTAGCAGATCTGGCCAAGTCGACGCCTGATTAGTAGTGCCCTGAGTTTTTTCCATAATTCATGGTTACCACATTGGCCGCAGATGGCAATTTGGTGTCCAGCTAATGTCTAGGAATTATCTTGCCTCTACGTGGCGGCTGGAGACGCCCGGCTCGATGCGGTCGCTAGACAACACCGTGCGGCGTCCGCTGCGACGATCGCGCACCACTTGGGCTACTGTCTGCGGCAGAGTTAGCGGATCGAGCGGATAAGTGGCGATGGCCTCCGCCTTGCTCCAGGCTGCCATCCAGGAATCGTCCTGGCGCGCAACCAGCAACACCACGGGCGCAGGGTCGGCGATCTCTTCACGCATCTGACGGGAGATGCCCATGCCGCCAGGCACCGCCTCGCCGTCCAGAATGGCGACGTCGAAGCTCTCTTTATCAAGCACCTTGAACAACGCCGGTTGAGTGGCGAACTCGAAGTATTCCAGCTCCGGCAGATCGCTCGCGATGCGTTTGCCTAGAACCGTCCGCACCTGCTCGCGCACGGTGCGATCGGACGAATAAAGGATTACCCGCAGTTTTTGAGCAGAAGTATTCTGCTGAGTCTTCGATTCGCTCATGCCTGAACTCTACCTCATGTTTTAGCTAAATAAACGACAGATACGACTGTAGTAACACAACTCAATCAGGCCGCCAGCCGAGTCGGGGCGGGCTAACTTGTCCTCAGCTAGCCGCTCCGCGCGACCCGGCTTCGGACAGCGTTCGTGGGCGCAAATCAGTGGAAGGAATCGCCGCAGGCGCAGGTGTTCTGGGCGTTCGGGTTGTCGATGGTGAAGCCCTGAGCCTCGATGGTGTCGACGAAGTCGATGCTGGCGCCAATTAGGTAGGGCTGGCTCATCTTGTCGACTACCAGGTTGATGCCGTCGTATTCGTCGACGACGTCGCCGTCCAGTTGGGTGTCGTCGAACTGCAGCTGGTAGCGCAGTCCTGAGCAACCGCCCGGCTGCACAGCGATGCGCAGCGCGATGCCAGTGGTGTCGCCGTCCTCGGCGGCAAGCAGCGCGGCTGCCTTCTCTACGGCGGCGGGCTTGAGGATGACTCCGGTATTGGTCTGAGTATCAGTCATTATCTGGCTCCAATCAGTTCTAATAAGCAACGCAAGCAAACCTAGTTCGATTCCACGTGTCTGCAACATTCTATGGCTGTTTCGCGATTGTTCCATCGGCAATCTTGATTGATTCTCAGGCAACTGAGTCGAAACTGGAAAGCTATCTAATGGTAGATAGACTTAGTACCAAGCTCTAAAAAGAATGGATCTACATGGGAATCTTCAGGCCGTATAGGCGCGATGGCCAGACGGAAGCAGAAGAAGCGGAAAAGTCGACCGCTGGCAAGACTGGTCCGACCCCTACTCGTAAAGAGGCTGAGGCCGCACGCATGAACCGGCTTCACCCCCAGCCGAACAGCAAGGAATTCAAGCGCCGCAGGCGCCAGATTCAGGCCCGCCAGCGCGAGCGTCAATGGCAGGAGATCGAGAACCAACCCGAGCGTGTGCTGCTGCGCAACTTCGTGGACTCGCGCTGGTCGCTGTGCGAGTTCATCATGCCCGGCATGCTGATTGTGCTTACCGTGAGCATGTTCGGCGTCCGCGTTTTCTGGTTGGTTCAGATCGCTACTTATGCGCTGTGGGTGATGGTGGCTGCCATGGTCATCGAGGTGGGCTGGTGCTGGCGTAAGTACAAGAAGGTGCTTTACGAGCGCTATCCCAACCCGGTCAAGCGCGGCCTGCTCGGCTACATGTGGAGCCGTATGATGCAGCCCCGCCGCTGGCGTCGACCGGGCACCGCGATCAACCGCGGCGACCCGTACTGATCAGTAACGAGAGCCAGTCGGCAACACGAGCCGCTGTTAGCTGGAATACTTGTTCTCATGTTTACCTGGCAACCGCACATGATCGACGACCCGCTGTTCGACATCGAGGATCTAGCCGACAGCGGCATCGACAAGAAGTTTGCGAGCCGCGCCGAGGCTGAGGAGTGGGTCACCCAGAATTACGAGCTCCTCGAGGAGCTCGGCGTGGAAGCAGTGAGCCTTTTCGACGGCGACGAGTTGCTCTACAAGATGGCACTGGCTGCCGAATAACCTAGGAGGAAAATTGACTGACTGCAGTTTCAACGCTGCAAAGTTCAACCCCAACCGCACCGAGCTGCCGCCGGTCTCGCTGGCCGCTGACCTGGCCGCGGACGACGTGGTGATCGGCGCAATCGGCAAGGACGAGCCGCGTCTTATTGGCCTGTCTGCTGCCGGTCTGGAGACAACCCACGAGGACGTGCGCAGCGCGTTGGTCGCTCAGGGCCTATGCGGCTCTAAGGGCAAGCTGACCGCTATCACCGTCGGCAAAACCCGCGTGCTCGCGGTCGGCTTGGGCGACGACGTCGACGTCACCTCCGAGCAGCTTCGCCGCGCAGCGGGAACCGCAGTGCGAGCCATCGCTTCGGGTCGTTATCCGAGCACCCGCCGGGTCGCGATTTCCCTGGACACCGATGCCCCCGAGCAGATCCAGGCGGTCACCGAAGGTGCTCTGCTGGCGGCGGATAGCTTCGCGAAGATCAGCGGCGAGGCTCCAAAACACCAGATCGGCGAGATCGTGATCGTGGCCGCCGAAAGCGACGCGGCCAGGCAGGCCGTCTTGCGCGGTGAAACTACCTCCAGCGCCGTGGCAGTGGCTCGCGACTGGACCAATCTGCCACCCAATCTGATGGGTCCGCCAGAATTCGCCTCGCAGGTCAGCGGCTACATGAAGGACGTCAAGGTAGACGTCGAAATCCTCGACGAAAAGGACCTAGCCAAGCAGGGTTTCGGCGGCATCTTGACTGTCGGTGGAGGCTCCGATCGTCCCCCACGCCTGGTTCGCGTCAGCTACAACCCGCGCGGAGCCAAGAAGCACCTGGTGCTGATCGGCAAGGGCATCACCTTCGATTCGGGCGGCTATAACATCAAACCTGCCGGCTCGATGATCACCATGAAGAACGACATGTCCGGCGCGGCAGACGTGATGGCCGCGATTCACGCCATCGCAGCCCTCGAGCTGAACATCCAGGTCACGGCTTATGGCGCGATGGCCGAGTCGCTGATTTCGGGCCGCGCGTACCGCCCGAGCGACGTGCTGACCATGCACGACGGCACCACCGTCGAGAACGGCAACTCCGACGCCGAGGGTCGGATCGTGCTGGCCGACGCCATTTCGCGGGCAAACCAGGACAACCCGGATCTGATTATCGACGTCGCCACCCTGACCGGCGCTTGCGTCTCTGCGCTGGGTGACCGCGTCTCCGGCCTGTTCGCTAGCTCTGATGAGGTGGCCGACCAGGTGCTCGACGCGGCGGACGTCTCCGGTGAGCAGTTCTGGCAGCTGCCGATCACCGACCACATTCGCTCCGAGATCAAGAAGTCGCAGGTGGCGGATCTGCTGTCGTCGGGCTCTCGGGTGGGCGGGCTGCTCTACTCGGCGGCTTTCCTCGAGCACTTCGTGGCCGAGGGCGGCAATTGGGCGCACCTAGACATCGCCGGCCCCGCCTGGAGCGATAGCGCCTACAGCTACATCCCGAAGGAGTCCACCGGCACCGGCGTTCGCACGCTGGTCGCCGTCGCCGAGCAGATGGCTGATTAGCTGAGCGGCGGGTGCTTGCGCCCCTTGGTTCTAGCGTCGTAGTCACGCTTGCGCTGAGGATACGGCACAACACCCGCCTGATAAGCCGGAATGCCGTTGCGCTTGGCGAAGTCGAAGGCCCAGCTTTCAGAGTCGACCGACCTGCGGGTCGACTCGCCTTCCTTATCGACCAACAAGATCGAAGCCTTGTTGAAGCTAGTGGCGGACTCCACCCATGCCTCCACCCCTTGCCTGCTTTTCACGAACTCCTCGAGATGAGTTTTCGTCGCGTCAGGTATCGAGGCATCTGCTCGAGTTATCTGAACGCGCCTCTTGCCTCGTCTGAAAAATCTCCCTAGTCCCACCTAGCCAATTATTGCCCTAACATTTCAACTTTGCTACTAGGCTAGGTTTCGAAAGTATTTCGTGCTGCGAAGGAGCGTCCGTTAAATGTCGACCGAAGTAACCCTGCCCGCTCTGGGCGAAAGCGTCACCGAAGGAACCATTTCGCGTTGGCTAAAAGAAGTTGGCGAGCAGGTTGAGGCCGGCGAGCCGTTACTCGAGGTGAGCACCGACAAGGTGGATACAGAGGTGCCATCCCCTGCCAGCGGAACGTTGCTGGAAGTTAAGTTTGAAGAGGACGACGTCGCAGAAGTCGGCGCGGTAATCGCTATCATCGGAGATCCGAGCGAAGCCGCACCGGCTCCGGCAGCCCCGGCTGCTGCTCCTGCGCAGGCTCCTGCCGCACCCGCTGCTCCGGCAGCTCCTGCGGCCCCCGCTGCTCCGCCTGCCGGTGGCCAGGCCAGCGGCACTGAGATCAAGCTACCCGAGCTCGGCGAGGGCGTTGATACGGCAGTCATTGCGCGCTGGTTGAAGGACGTCGGCGAAGAGGTTTCCGCCGGCGAGCCACTACTCGAGGTGAGCACCGACAAGGTGGACACCGAGATTCCCGCTCCCGCCTCCGGCACCCTGCTCGAGGTTCGCGCTAGTGAGGACGAGGACGTGCAAGTTGGCGCTGTTCTCGGCATCATCGGCGACGCCGCAGCCGCCGCTCCGGCAGCTCCCACGGCCCCTGCAGCCCCTGCTGCTCAGGCACCCGCGCAAACTCAGGCTCCGACCCCGCCGCCTGCGGCTACCCCTGGCCCGACCGCTGCCCCGCCGCAGCCTCCGGTGCCGTCGTCGTCGGCCCCTGCCACCCCGGCAGCCGCGCCTCGCGCAGCCGGCAGCAAGGACGTTTACGTGACTCCGCTGGTTCGCAAGATGGCGAAGGATCTGGGCGTAGACCTGAACACTATCGAGGGCACCGGCGTCGGTGGCCGCATCCGCAAGCAGGATGTCCAGGCAGCTGCTGATGCCGCCAAGGCCCCCGCGCCTCAGGCCGCACCCGCCGCTCCTGCTCCCAAGGCCGCCGAGAAGAAGGTTCCAGAGGGTGTTGACGAGGACAAGCGCGGCACCACTGAGAAGTTGCCGCGGATGCGCCAGATCATTGCTCAGCGCATGAACGAGTCGCTCGCGACCGCCGCCCAGTTGACCGCTACCGTAGAGGTCGACCTGACCGCCGTCGCCAACCTGCGCGGCAAGGTAAAGGACGAGTTCCGCTCCCGCGAGGGCGTCGGCCTGACCTACCTGGCGTTCATCGCCAAGGCCACGGTCGAGACGCTGCAGAAGTTCCCGGTATTCAACGCCTCGATGAGTCTGGAAGACAAGACCATCACCTACCACGGCTCGGAGAATCTGGGCATCGCGGTATCGAGCGATCGCGGCCTGATGGTTCCGGTCATCAAGGAGGCCGGCGACCTGAACGTCGGCGGCCTGGCGAAGTCGATCGCCGATCTGGCCAAGCGCGTGCGCTCCAACGAGGTCAAGCCGGATGAGCTTTCCGGTTCGACTTTCACCATCACCAACTACGGCGGCAACGGTTCGCTGTTCGATACCCCGATCATTAACCAGCCGAACTCGGCGATCATGGGCACCGGCGCGCTGGTCAAGCGTCCGGTCGTCATCACCGATGAGTACGGCAACGATTCGATAGCGATTCGCCAGATGATGTACATCTCGCTTACCTACGATCACCGCCTGATTGACGGTGCGCTGGCCGGCGACTTCCTCTCGGCGGTCAAGGCCAGGCTGGAGGGCGGCGACTTCGGCGCCGAATTTGGCCTCTAAAAACAAATTCAGTCTGGGGCTCGGCTCATGGCCGGGCCCCAGGTTTTTGTTCGACAGAAACTGGCTAGTAAAGAAATTTTGTTTACATGTAGACTCGAAACGTTAATCGAGATCTAGTTACGGAGCGACGATGGCAAGCGAAAGGTCAAAGGAGTTAGCGGCCAAGCAGCGCGCAGAGCGCAAGGCCATGCGAGAAAAAAAGCGCAATTCCGAAAACCCTCGCGACTGGGGCACTATTAAGCAACTGCGCGAGGCGTGGAAGGCAACCTACGAGTTAGATAAGAAGCTGCCGCTCTTCGTCTTTGGCACCTGGGCGCTGACCGCACTAACCGGCCTGCTGCTCGGCATCCTCCTCGGCAACTTGCTGGATTTCCCGTGGTGGTGGCTGTGGGGCCTGATCTTCGGCGCGCTGTTCGGCGTGACGGCAGCGATGATGGTCTTCACCAATCGCCTGAAGAAGGCCACCTACTCCCGCTACGAGGGCGAGGCAGGTTCCGGCGAGGTCGCCCTCTCGATGCTCAACAAGAAGAAATACAGCTACACACCTGCCATCGCTTTCAACCGCAACCAGGACGTCGTGCACCGCGTCGTCGGCCCGTGCGGGCTAGTGCTGATCGGCGACGGCCAGAGCGGCGCGATCCGCAAGCTGCTTCGCACCGAGACAAATCGCCACTCGGCCATCGCTTACAACGTCGAGGTCAAGACCATCATGATCGGTGACGGCGAGGGTCAGGTGCCGCTGACAGAGCTGACTAAACACATTCAGAAGATGCCGAAAAAGCTCGACAAGTCGCAGATCATCGACCTGCAGTCCAGGCTCACCGCGCTGGACGCCACCAAGCCGCGGATGCCGCTCCCCAAGGGCCCGATGCCCAGCATGAAGGGGGCTCGTCGGGCAATGCGCGGGCGCTAGATGGCGCACTTGCTAGGGGCTCAGAATCTGAGCCTTTCCTACCCAACCAAGCAGGTTTTCGACTCGGTCACCCTCGGTATTTCCGACGGTGACCGAGTCGGTGTTGTCGGGCGTAACGGTGACGGCAAGTCGAGCCTGCTCGGGCTACTTACCGGGCGCCTCACCCCCGATTCCGGCCAGGTGACCCACCGCAACGGCCTTCGCGTCGGCGAGCTGACCCAGCGCGACGAGCTGGAGGGCAACGACAGCGTCGGGCAGGCGATCGTGGGCGACGTCGAAGAATACGTCTGGGCATCCGACCCAAGGATTCGCGACGTGATCACCGGGCTGGTTCCCGACCTCGACTGGGAGAAGCCGGTAAGCGAGCTTTCCGGCGGCCAACGACGCAGGGTCGCGCTGGCGAGGCTGCTTGTTGGTGACTGGGACGTCATCGCCCTGGACGAGCCGACCAACCACCTGGACATCGAGGGCGTCAGCTGGCTTGCCAGACACCTGAAGAATCGTTGGCCGCGAAACACCGGCGGCCTGCTGGTGGTAACCCACGACAGGTGGTTCCTCGACGAGATCGCGCTGAGCACCTGGGAGGTGCACGACCAGATCGTCGAACCGTTCGAGGGCGGCTACGCAGCTTACGTGCTACAGCGCGTCGAGCGCGACCGCATCGCGGCGGCCACCGAGGCCAAGCGCCAGAACATCATGCGCAAGGAGCTGGCTTGGCTCCGTCGCGGCGCGCCGGCCCGAACCAGCAAGCCCAGGTTCAGGATCGAGGCCGCCAACGAGTTGATCGCCAACGTGCCCGAGCCGCGCGACAAGGTTGAACTGTCGAGGCTGTCGATGGCCAGGCTCGGTAAGCGGGTGGTTGACCTGCACAATGTCAGCGTTTCTTATGGCGACCGGCAGATTCTGCACGACGTCAACTGGAAGATCGCGCCCGGCGAACGCACCGGAATTCTTGGTGCCAATGGCGCGGGGAAATCGACTCTGCTCAGCCTCATCTGCGGGGATATTAAGGCGTCAGGCGGCAGCGTGATCCGCGGTAAGACCGTGCGCTTTGGGGTGCTCGACCAGCAATTTTCTGCGCTGAAAGAAATCGGCACCGATCGCGTCCGCGAGGTGCTGAGTCGCACGAAAGCCACCTTCGACATTGGCGGCAAGGAACTTACTCCCGCGCAACTGCTAGAGCGGCTCGGCTTTTCTTCGGCGCACCTGAGCGCCTACGTCAATGATCTTTCCGGCGGCCAGAAGCGCAGGCTGCAACTGCTGATGGTGCTGCTTTCCGAGCCGAACGTTTTGGTGCTAGACGAGCCGACTAACGACGTTGACACAGACATGCTGGCTGCCATGGAGGACGTGCTGGACACCTGGCCCGGCACGCTGCTGGTGGTCAGTCACGACCGCTATCTGATCGAGCGAATCACCGACCAGCAGTACGCGATTTTGAACGGTACGCTTCGCCATCTGCCCGGTGGCGTCGATGAATACCTGCGTCTTACAGAGAGGTCTGGGGCCGATGACGTCCCAGCCCCGCTGGCCGCAGAGGAACCCCAGGCCAAGACGGACGGCCCGTCTAGCGCGGAGCTTCGCGCTAGACGCAAACAGATCGAGGCCGTGGAGCGCAGGATCAAGCGCCTGACTGCCTCGGTTGAGCAGCTGCAGGCAGAGCTAGAGGCTCACGACCCGACCGACTACGTCTGGCTGACCGAGCAGGGCGAAAAGCTCCAGGAGGCAAAGGCCCAACTGGCAGAACAAGAAGACCTCTGGCTCGAGCTGAGCGCCTAGCCGCTCAGCAAGGCTTTTACTCGGAAAATAATGAAGGACGCGAGGCATCTTCTGCCCCGCTCCCTTCATTTGCTTTTTACTTCGCCTTTTCTTCGACCAGCTTTGCGAAGCGGATCACATAGTCTTTCACGAAGTCAACCGTCTTTTCCGGCTGCAGCTTGCCGTCGTCGTCCAGCAGCGTCGGCGACTGCCCCAGGAAGACCTCCGGCTGACCAACCGAGACCATGTCGAAGTAGGACAGGGCAAGACGCAGATTCTTCTGCGAGCTGTAGCCGCCCATGCGGCCAACAGAATGCGAGATGATGCCGAACGGCTTGTTCTTCCAGGCCACGTCACTATTGGGCTTGGAGCCGATGTCTACTGCGTTCTTCAGGCAGGCCGGGATGGTGCGGTTGTTCTCCGGGGTCACGAAGAGCACGCCGTCACAAGCCTTGATGTTCTCGCGAAACTTGGTGTAGCTCTCCGGCAGCTGCACGTCGGAGACCTGCGGGTCGTCGTAGTCGAAGTTGTAGAGCGGCAAATCACCGATCTCAACGATCTCGGCCTTGAAGCCCTCCGGGAAATAGCCGATGGCATTCTTGGCGATCTTTCGCGCGTAAGAACCGCCGCGCAGGCTGCCAACCAAAACAGAAATTTTTTTATCCATACTCATTCTTTCGTAACCTATCGCCCGATTCGGCTTTGGCAGGCGTTATGAACCCTTCGCAGCATTTCACGAAGCCGTAGCACGTCATTGCCCAATTGCCTCGTCAGACTGTTTTAACTATTACTTAGAAGCTACCACTTTAAAAAACTCGGTTCTATTACCCTTTTTCCTCTGTGCCTTTGGTTTCACTGAGGAGATATGCAAGCATCCGCATACGAACGCAGATAAGTAATCGTTCGATCTGGCTAACGGATACATCGACTTGGCGGTAATGGTCTTTTCAATGCTGGCGGCTTCTTATGCGCCAAAGTCCGGCGAATCGGCTCGATTCCGAAACGATCCTCAAAATCCTGAGAATACCTCTTAGACATATCCCTAACCCTCTCAAAAACGAGTAGGAACAAAACCCAGGACGCTTCACTACGGTTGGATACAGCAGACAGGCCATGCCGATCAGCAGAAGCGTGGCAGCTAAAAATTTTCGTACGAACCCTCAGTGTGCGGATGCAGGTATCGCACCACCAATCTCATGTTGCGCTAGCGTAACATTTGTGTTATTATGGTGAGTATGGAACCAACAAAAGTAGAACTCAGCGAAAAAACAATCAAGGAACTCGACAAGCTGTCTAGCCAGACAGGGGAAACACGCTCCGAAGTCCTAGACAAGGCGGTCGAGACGCTCGCCAGGTATCGTGAAACGTTTAGCAGACTGGAGAAGGTGTACACAGAAAACGAAAGCTTGATGAACAGGCTTGCAAATTGACCCCTCCAATCGACGCTTTAGCCGTCTACGACTGGATCAAGCACAGGGGCTTACACATTAAGAATGAAAGCTCACTCAACTCGTGCTTGAGAGGCCCGTACCAAGAACTTTTTGGCAAAAACTTGTTCCCATCAGGGTACGACAAAGCGGCTAAGGTTCTTCTCGAAGTCCAAGCCCAGCACCCGCTACATGACGGCAATAAAAGGCTTGGCGCTGCTTTATGTTTGGCAGTTCTCGACGAATACGGTCTAGCCCCAACCATAAACGAAGATCAACTAGAACTTTTCTGCTTAGACGTTGCCAGCGGAAAACTGCGTGATTTGAAAGAAATATCCAACTTCCTGAACGAGAACACGAAGCCCTCACCGAAAACCAACAACCCACTTATCACGCCTGCGATCAAATGCGGCGCCTGGATGCCGAGGGCACGTACCGAGTGCATACTGAAAGAAGGCCACGGTGGACACCACAGATCAATACATCCAAGAAGAAATCCCGCTTAGCCCGAAAGGTATCGGCACTTGGGTTCGTAAGCGGCGGCAAATACTTTCTATCACCCAACAAGAATTAGCGACCAACACCAAGGTTAGTAGGCAAGCAATCGCCAGACTGGAAAAAGGCTCACCCGACGTCCGCCTATCCACCGCGCTAGATGCTATACAGGCTTTACGCACACACAGCGATGGGGCCTGAGGAAAGCCCCAGACCCCGCGATGAGAGAACTAAACCTTAAGGCTTAGTTTTTCTTGTTGCGGCGCGAATTGCGCAAGCCAACCGTCAAGCCACCACCAAGGGCAACTACCCCGGCAGCGCTCAACAAGCCGATCCCTGCACCACCGACAACGAACTATCAGGACGCACAACACACCCCCAACCCTAAAACTGAACAAATAACCGTCCAACTTTCAGGGTTCAGTACATTCAGGGTTACTAGTTTCTTCATATCGTCTTTGAGATGTGAAATACTGGCCTGGAGGGCTTCGGGATAGTTTGGTTATTCCGAAGCCCTCACCTTAGCTAGCTGTCTTTTTCTGGTTTCTTTTTGATCGCTTCAATCAGGTCTGCGATTGCTTTGATGATTGCTGCGATCCCGCCGAGGATTATTGCTAGTTAGGCCAGGGCCGTCTAGCAACTTAACCACTACGCGACTACGCCAGCACGGGCTCCCTAAAAATCGCACCTTGGCGACCGACCGAGGCAGACTCGAAAATCAGTTCCGGGCGGCTTGTTCCACACAGCGCCAGAGCCACGCTCTCGGGCAATCCGCACTCGCCCACAAGCTGCTGCAAAGATGGCTGAATCCTTAAATCCAACAACTCCACGCCAATAGGATTGCCACTCGAATCGACATCAACCATCACGCCAGGAGCAGCCTCCTTCGTGTGGTCAATTTTGCCGCCGCCCAGACGGGCATAGGCCGCATTAGCGTCGTAGTCGATATCCCACTGAATCATTACGCTCACTCCTTCCAAGCAACACTCTTAACGATAGCAACACCTTGAGGCGGCCACGGCGCAGATCTCGCACAAAATCGCTCGCCGCACCCGACGTTTTTACGCTAAAAAATTTGTGCGACGCACAAGCAATAAGTACCACATAATGCCAGACTGTGCCGCATTGTTCCGCCCCCTGAAAGGGCCATCCACTAGGCAAAACATGCCCTAAACCATTGGCGGCCCCGGCAGGAATCGAACCTGCGGCACATGGTTTAGGAAACCACTGCTCTATCCCCTGAGCTACGAGGCCATCTCGGATAACAATAGCCGCTTTTAGGTCTTAAGCCCAAGACAGCGGTGTTGAGGCGGCGCAATTGGGCAGTTTCGATTAACGTTGCTGTATGGCAGAAAATGGTCTCAACGCCGCCATTGCAAAGATGCAGCGGGCAAATATCGGTTCCTCGGCTATTGAAAGCTTCTCGCACTACTACCGGCAACTCGTGGACGGCCAAGTCGGAACAATCCGAGAAGACGAGATCTCGCCGCTGAGCGAAGTCCCTGCGCTGCTCGACATCACCGTCGATGATGTCTCAGCTAAGGACGCCCTGGCAAAGACAGTGATCATCAAGCTAAACGGGGGCCTTGGCACGTCGATGGGCCTGGACGGCCCCAAGTCGCTGCTTGAGGTGCGCGACGGTCTGACGTTCCTGGACATCAGCGTCCGGCAGGTTCTCGCCGCGCGCAAACAGTACGACGTCAAGCTGCCGATGATTTTCATGCACTCCTTCGCCACCCGCCGGGCCTGCCTGGATGCGTTAGAGAAATATCCCGAGCTACCAGTTGACGGCCTGCCGATCGACTTCGAACAGTCCAGCGAACCGAAGTTAGACGCGCTAGACCTTAGCCCGATCGACTGGCCGAAAGACCCCGCTTTGGAGTGGTGTCCACCCGGCCACGGCGACATCTACCCGTCGCTGCGCGACTCTGGGGTGCTCGACCAGTTGATCGAGGCCGGCTATCGCTACGCGGCGGTTTCTAACGTCGACAATCTGGGTGCGGGTCCCGATGCCCGCCTGGCCGGCTGGTTTGCCGAAAGCGGCGCCGAGTTCGCCTGTGAGGTCTGCGAGCGCACGGCCAACGATCGTAAAGGCGGCCACCTGGCGGTTCGCAAGTCCGACGGACACATCATCCTGCGTGAGTCTGCGCAGACCGCCGAAGCAGACCTCGAGTTCTTCGAGGACGAGAACCGCCACAAAATGTTCAACTCGAACAACCTGTGGCTCGACCTGATAGCGCTGCGTGACCGGCTCGAACAGTCCAGCGGCGTGCTGGGGCTGCCGCTGATTCAGAACAAGAAAACCGTGGATCCCGCTGACTCAGCCAGCCCGCAAGTCATCCAGATTGAGACGGCAATGGGCGCTGCCATCGAGATCTTCAAGAAATCTGCAGTGATTCAGATCGAGCGCGACCGCTTCGTGCCTGTCAAAAAGACCAACGAACTGCTTATTCTGCGCTCGGACTGCTACCTACTGGACGAGAGCTTCCGGCTGGTCGCGCAGGGCAGCGCACCTGTAGTCGACCTGGATGCCGAGCACTACCAGCTGATCGCTGACTTCGATCAACGCTTCCCCTCGCCCCTCTCACTTGCTCAAGCGAACAGCCTGAAAGTAACGGGAGACGTCACCTTCGGCGAGGGCCTGAAAGTGGTGGGCGACGTAACCATCGAGACGGAGCGTCCCATGCGTGTCCCTGGCGGTTCAGTGCTCGAGGGTGCCGAATGAGCCTTTTCTCGGCGGTTCACTACGCCCTGACCGGACAGCAGGCCGAGTCAGATGAGGACGCCCGCGATCCGAAAACGCTAGCCGAGAAACTGTTACAGAGCGGCTGGAGCAAGGAGGATCTTCTCGAGATCCGCGACGCCGCCTTCGCGGACGAGCGTCGCTGGCCGTTCCCTGTCGACCCGGCTATCCGCGGCGAGGTGGGCGCTGCCCAGGCGAAGGCTTGCATATCCCAGGTCTGCGAGCACCTCGGCCTGAATGCCAAGCCAAGGCTGCGCGACGCATCGGCGCCGCTAAGCCAACATGACCGTCAGCTAATCGAGCAGCTGCCGCCGCATCACGGAAAAGTCGGCTGAGGCTGCAGCGGCCATCGAAGCTACTTGCCGGCGGCCTTATCGCTGAGCAGGTCGCGGATCTCGGTCAGCAGCTGGTTGTCCGAGGGCGGAACGTCCTCTTCGCTCTCGCCCTTCTTCATGCGACGGTTCAGCTCGTTCATTGGCTTGACCAGCAGGAAGAACAGCACCGCGGAGACCAGCAGGAACGAGATCAGTGCGGTCAGGAATTCACCGACCGGCAGGCCGAGCGGCTGCCAGGCGTCGAAGTTCGGCTCATTGCCGAAGATCAGCGAGACGACGCTCATCACGATGTTGGTGAACTTATCCACCACCTTGCTGAACGCTGCGCCCATAATGAACGCCACGGCTAGCTCGACGAGGTTGCCACGCAGGATGAATTCTTTAAATTCCTTCATTACTTCCCCTTTTCTAATGCCACAAAAGAGGTTACTTGCCTTGCGCGGCTTAACCAAAGCTGCAGCTAGCCGAAGACTATACCCAGTTTCGACTGCGATGAGGCCACGGCTAGGGCATTCGCGGTCTCCTCGTCCGCAGAAACAACCACCAACGCGCCGCTCTGCGCTCCGGTGAAATCCGACGATTCGGCCTGCGGGAGAGCGGCGACGCGAACGCCCGTGGCAACAGTCTTGCTGGTACCGTCTGCCGAATTGGCAACCACGCTGATTCGATCGCCGACCTTCAGCAGCGAGACGACCTGTTGATCCTCGACGCGAAACGGCACCAACTTTTCGGTGCTGTCGGAGCCCTGCGAGCCGAAAACAGCGGAGTCCGTGAGTACGGCCCCCTCCCCCAGATTTGCTGTCAGAGTCAGCCCCGCGAGCTGATCTGCGTCGCGAATGGCGTCCGCGGGCAGGTACTCGTCGGGTATTTGCTTTGCGGCATAGTCGCTGGCTTGCAGCTTCGCTCCTGCCGTCAGCGAATGGTTGGCGACGAAGACCTGGCTGCTGGCTGGATCCTTCGGCGTCAGGGCGTAGACCACGCAGAAGACGCTGGCGGCAACACAAAGCGCGGCTATTTCTCTGCGATACCAGAGGAAAATGTGCCGCGCCCGCTCTAGGGTTTTTCGTTTGGTACTCACACGAGCACTATTGAGAAAAGCCAGCGAAATGTTCAGTTTTCCACAGAAAAACTCGCTATTTATCCGAGGTGACCGCCTTTTCTGCCTTCGTTTCTTTCGGCTCAGCCGACTTGGTCTCGCGCGGGCTGGCCGCGGACGAGGAGCTGTTGTCGGTGGAGTAGAAACCGGATCCCTTGAAGATGATGCCCGCCGCGCTGAACACCTTGCGCAGCCGCCCCTTGCATTCGGGGCAGACGGTCAACGCATCGTCGCTGAACTTCTGGAAGATCTCCAGGTCGGTTCCGCAATCTTTGCAACGATACTGATAGGTAGGCATCTTCACTTCCTGTTTGGCACTCTATTTTTACGACTGCTAACTGTAGACCATTGCCAGCCGCTTTCCGTAACTAGCACATCAACCGGAACGTCGTGCGACTCAGGCTCCACCCAGCCAACTATTTCACGACTATTCAAGAGGCAGACTTTCAGGCATCCGTTAGGTAGCGCGGCCAGCGCCCTATCAAACCAGCCGCCGCCCGCACCCAGCCGATTACCGGCTCCGTCTGCGGCGAGGGCCGAGATGATTATCGCGTCCGGTGCGATCGGCTCGGCAAGAGGCTCGGCCAGCGGTTCCGGGATGCCCTGCCAGCCGGGCCTCGTTGCGGCCTCGAGGGTGCCGGGTTGCAGCAGCGTCCAATCCGGCGTTTTGGTCTTCTTGAAGGTGCGCAGCACGGGCACATAGAGCGGCTTTGGCCAGCGACGCACGAATTCGGTGGTGTCGGGTTCGGGAGGGGCGGAGAGATAAACGGCCACGCTCTCGCACCCGTCGACGACCGCCAGCAGATTCTTCAGCCTTGCCTCGTCCGCCTCACGACGGGCATTTTCCGCTGTCGCCAAGCGATTTTCCCGCGACACTAGGCGCGCCTCGGCGCGGTTGGAGGCACAAATCTTGCTCATTCGCCTATCGTAGTAGCATGGCTTTTTTCCGACGCTCAAAAAAGACAGAGCAGAACAACTCGCCTGAGCCTGCTCAGGAACGCAAGCCGGTTCTCCCGACGCCACCGCAGAGTGACGAGTCTGGCCGGCGCAGCCTGAGCGACCAGAGACAGTACCTGCTGAGCTTAGTTGACCCGCTGCCAGCGTTCGGAATGTACCTGCTGGACGCCTGGGGCATGCCGATCTGCGAGGACATTTACGCCAATGCGGATCTGCCGCAGAGGTCGGTCGCGGACGTCGACGGCTATGCCATCTCTTCGACTTTCGCGGTGCCGGGGGCCAGGATCCGTGGCACCTACGTTACCGCTGGCCAGGAGCTGCCCGACGGCACCGACGCGGTGATCCTGCACGGCGATTCAAACGGCATCGTGGACATTGAAGAGCCCGTCGACGCAGGCAGGAACGTGCGCGGCTCGGGCGCGGGGCTCAAGAAAGGCGATCTGCTGGTCAAGAGTGGCACCGTTCTGAACGCCCGTCTTAGTGGCTTACTGGCGGGCGCGGGGTTTGACCGCGTGCTGGCTAGGCCGAGGCCGAGGGTCGTGGTGCTTGACGTCGTCGATCCCTCCGCCACGTCTATCAGCGAGCGCGCGGTTAACGAGGTCAATTCGCACCTAATCGCGGCCGCTCTGAAGGCAGATGGGGCTCAGGTCTGGCGGGTAGATATCCCTGCCGGCACCGACGAGCAGTTGAGCGACATGATCAGCGACCAGTTGATCCGCGCCGACCTGATAGTTTCCGCCGCTGGCTTGGCGACCTCGCAGATGATTGAGGTCGTAGATTCGATGGGCCTGGTCGATGTTGCTAACGTCGCGATCACTCCAGGCGGCAAAGTGGCGTTCGGCCTGATCGGCGAGGACGCCATCCCGATGTTCATGCTGCCTAGCAACCCGACCGACGCCTTCATCACCTATCTGACGTTGGTTCGTCCCGTGGTCTCGAAGCTGATGGGGTTGAGCTCTTTCACGCTCGACCACGAGGAGGTTCCTGCGGCTAGCCGCCTGGAGTCTCCGGCCGGCCTTACCCAGTTCCTCACCGCGCAGATCCGCGACGGCAAGGCTGTACCGCTGGCGTCTGCCGAGAGTGGCATGCTGCTGGATATCGCTAACTGTGACGGCCTAATTTGTCTCCCTGACCACGTGATAGACGTCAACGAGGGCGATCCGGTGCAGTTCATCACGCTCGCGGAGCAGAGAATCAAGTAATTTCATCTGCGTTTGGCTGACACTCCGAGGCTGCTCCCAAGAATAGAACTTTTTTACCCTAGATTCTTTCCTATGGTGACGGGGTTATTATTCGTAGCGATTGCGGTTCTCTGGGTCGTTTATCTGGCGCCCTGGGGCTCTAAGCGCAATCGCAGCTGGGTTAACTTGGACAACGATTCACTCTCCAGCTTTAATGCTTCGGTGCAGCTTGTCCGGGATTGCTCTGCCGAGAACGTAGACAGCGATTATGCCGTCTCTACCCCGCTCATTCGCAGGGCCGCCAAGTATGATATTCGTCGCGCTAGGCAGGTTGCTGCGCAGCGTCGCCGCATCGGGCTGTTGGGCAATCTGTTGATCTTCATCGCGACGATCATCCTGCCGTTCTTCACCTCGCTCTCGCATTGGCTGACGCTGGGCGGTTTTCTGGTGCTGGTGGCGTGGTTGGCACTGTCGCGCTATTCGGTTTGCGCGATGGATCGGGTTTCGAAGCGCATTCTGGAGCGCGTGGAGCTGATTGGCGAGGAGCCGACGATCGTTATCGACGAGGCGGAGCTTTTCGCCGAACGCGATTCTGCTGAGCGCTCCATCAGGCTTCTTTTGGAGGACACGCTCGATACGCTGCTTGCCCCAATTCCCGTCACCCCGACGACGTATGTCAGCAAGCCGCTGCTGCCCCGCTCGGTGCGCACGGTTGACCTTTCCGCTCCGATGGCTTCGCAGCGCCCGGTTACGTCGCAGCATCCCGAGGTGCAGACGATCTTCACGGACGAGGAGACCGAGATTCTCGACGCCAGCCTTCCTAAGGCGGTCGGTGAATAAGGAACCAGAAGTTTTGAGCTAGAGCTCAAGCGGTGCTAATCTGAACATCTGTTTAGGGGCTATGGCGCAGTTGGTAGCGCGTCTCGTTCGCAATGAGAAGGCCGGGGGTTCGAATCCCCCTAGCTCCACCATCAGGACGCTCATTTTGATACAAAGTGAGCGTCCTATTTTTATGTTGCGCGGAGGGGCGGTTTGGCTTGTCAGCGCAGGTTTCTGGATTTTACTCGCTTGTCTATATGCGTCTGCGGGGGTCGCCGAGGTGATGCGCCTGAGGCTGATTTCAGCTAGTGGGTGCGTGCCTGGGAGTAGCCGCTAAAAAGTGTTGCTGGCGCTAAAAGGTAGGGCTTCATTAGATGTTGGCTTAAACCTTGTTTGCAATCCGTTGGTAGCTCATGCTGATCCCAGTTGTGGAGATATGATCCTAATTCGTATTCTGGTGGCTCGCTCCGACCTGACCACAATTTGCTCAGGAATGTGTTTTTTTCATCTTCACGGCTTCCCATCTTCCTACTCCGCAGGTGTCCAGCAAGGGAATACACACTCAAAGTCCTCGGACCCGAAAACTAGGGTTAATACCCAAAAAC
>CAUPIJ010000001.1:0-146867 GCA_963511305.1 uncultured Propionimicrobium sp. | reverse complement strand
TGCGCGACGCCCTCGCCGAAATCGGGTTAGAGCCGTTTGCGCAGCCAGAAAAACTAGACCCAGCGAAAGTAAAAGCAGCCGATTGGGTAATAACGATGGGGTGCGGGGAATCGTGCCCGGTTTTCCCCGGCACACACTACGCGGACTGGGCCGTCGCTGATCCCTCTGGACAACCAATAGAAGCTGTACGTGAAATCCGCGATGACATCACGAAGCGGGTCAAGAACTTACTTGAACGCATTTAGTCGCATCCATCCGCAGAATTAAATAACCCTAACCCTAAAGTTGGAAAGCACCGCTTGTGGAAACTGTCTTTTCTTCCGTCCTGGTGTTCGTGTCAACATCAATCGATTACCTGGTTATCCTGACTATTTTGTTTGTCACCCAGGGCAAGAGACACATAAAATCAATCTATTTCGGGCAATATCTTGGAACAGGAATCCTGGTTGTAATCAGCCTGGTCGCAGCCTACTTCCTTAACTTCATTCCACAGGATTGGATTATCGGGCTACTGGGTCTCATCCCGATCGCGCTTGGCATTAGAGCCATTTTCGTAGACGAGGACGTTGACGAGGACGATCTCGAATCAAAACTAAGCGGGGAAGGCTCAAAAATCCTTGCCTTTACCGGCCTCACCGTCGCTATGGGTGGGGATAATCTTGGAATCTATATCCCGTATTTCACGGGGAAAACTCCGATCCAGATTTTAGTCGTCCTCATTGTGTTTATCCTGGGGATTTTATTGCTGTGTCTGCTGTCGCGACGTCTGGCATCCGTTCCGGCCATTGGGGAAACCGTGGAAAAATACGAGAAAATCATCGTACCGATCGTATTTATTGGCCTCGGACTGTATATTCTGCTCGAAAATGGCACCTTCACTTACCTGTGGAGTTTTATCGCTCTATAAGAATCGATAGATCACAAATCTGCGCCAATGAAGGTAGGTGGCTGTTTGGTAAAAGCAGGTCTGCGCTTGCCATCTCTGCGGATCGTCTGGGATGGAATCCTGAATAACTCGCTTCACTAGTCGCCGACGCCTCAGTCAAGCCTCGGCACTTCTCAGCCTGACCAGAAAATGCTCAGGTGAAAGAGTAAGCGAGAAATCGCACTTGGCGCTTAGCATTTGCGCACACTACCCCCGATTTTGCGCACACCTCGGCTGCTTTTGCGCACACCTGAAGTCTTGTATCAAAATGAACGTGTAAGTAACCACTAGGACGCTCATTTTGATACAAAGTGAGCGTCCTATTTTTATGCCCTAAAACCTGGCGTTTCGCCTTGCCGGAGTGGTTTTATTGGTTTCGGAAGTCTTCCTGGCTAGGTATTTGACTTATCACTGGGTCGACACAGTTTGTCAGATTTCTAGGCTGATGGAAGGGCTCCGAGAAACAAGCGCCAAAAGTATGCGAGTCGCTAAAAGGTTTGAGGTTCCGCAGGCCGGGTCGCACAAGCAGTTGCTTTGGATACAACGATCAGGATGCTAATACTAGTTTGAAGAGCGGCGCTTTCCCATGCCAGTGGGCGAAAATAGGCTTGTTTATGGGTTAATACCCAAAACCACCTGAAAACAGATGGGTTATTTTTCACCTAATTGCAGCTATACTCATTCATGTACGTTAAACCGTACTAACTAAAGAAGGAGGAAAAATGACTGCCATAAGTGTTACCAAAGCCCGAGCCAACCTATACCGACTCGTAGATCAAGCCAACGAAGAATCTCAAACCATCACCATCACCGGCAAACGTGGCAACGCAGTATTAATAGGTGAAGACGATTGGAGCGCAATCCAAGAAACCCTTTACCTAAACTCGATTCCAGGTATGAGCCAATCGGTCATCGAGGCCGACCAAGAAGGTGTTGAAGCTGCTAGCAATAGGCTGGACTGGTGAGTAACTGGAAAATCGTCTACTCAAAAGCCGCACAAAAAGACGCCAAAAAACTTGCCAGTAGCGGTCTTAAACCAAAAACACAAAAACTACTAAATGTTTTGGCTCAAGATCCGTTCACTAATCCGCCACGCTACGAAAAGCTTGTCGGAAACCTATCCGGCTACTATTCACGAAGAATCAATATCCAACACCATCTGGTCTACAAAGTATTACCAGAACAAAAAACAGTTCTCGTGTTGCGGATGTGGACACACTATGAATAAAACGCAGGACGCTTCACTCTGGCCTGGCATTTGGCTAAGGGTGTCGCGTCTCCAGTAGTAGGCGGCGCAAGGCCAAGTACATTGAGGACGCGGTTGCCGCCCTAAACGTCGAGCTGAGTGCAGAAGACATCGCGTACCTAGAAGAGCCGTACGTCCCGCATCCAATAGTAGGTTTGGTGGACGAAAACCCAGAAGACGGCGACGTCATGCTCCACACGAATTAGGGCAGAGTAGTGGCCTACGCAGCGTGGTGTCGTGGCAGGCCTTTAAGCCGGGACTTTTCCTAGCACCCTTCCGCCCGCGGCTTCGATTTCCTTCAGCGATTCTGCCGCGCGTTCTTGGGAGACCGGGGCGGTCTTGTCCGCGAATACCGTCACGGTGAAGTCGTCGTCAAGGGCATCCAGGGCGGTTGCTCGCACACAGTGATCCGTGGCGATGCCCACCACGTCCAGGTGGGTGATGTTGCGATCCTTAAGCCATGCTGACATCGTTTCGCCCGAAGATGCGTGGCCCTCGAAGCCAGAGTAGGCGGCCTCGTATTCGCCCTTGTAAAAGACCTCGTCAACCGCAGATGCGTCGATCTGGGGGCCAAAGTCAGCGCCCGTGGTGCCCTTCACGCAGTGCGGGGGCCAGGAGTCCACAAAATCCGGGTTGTCCGAGAAGTGCGTGCCCGGGTCGATGTGCCAGTCTTTGGTGGCCACGATGTAGGCGTAGTCATTGCCATGCTCGCGCACATAGTCCGCGACGGCGGCGGCAGCAACATTGCCCATCTTAGTGCCGAGCGATCCACCGGGAAGAAAATCGTTCTGCAGATCAACCAAGACCAAAACCGAAGAATCACGAGAGGTAGTCATAACAGTCATTCTAGACAACCGCGTTGTTATTAAAAGGGAAACGGATCTCCCGGAAACATAAAAGGAGGAGCACCCATAAAGGTGCTCCTCCGATTAACGCGAGCTTAGCGCGTGATGGTTTCGGTGAACGGGGTGTCCTCGCTGGAGGTGCCCACGTAAACCTTGTATTCGCCATCGCGGATAACGAAATCTTCCGCAGCCTTGCACCAGACACCGAACGGGTGGTTGGTGGCGGCCGGGTCGATGACGATGGTCGCGGTCTTGCTCTCGCCGGGCTCGAGCTGAACCTTGGCGAAACCAACCAGACGCTTCGGCGGCTGGCCGTCCTCGGGGATGCCCAGGTAGACCTGGACGACCTCAGCGCCAGCGCGATCGCCGGTGTTGGTCACCTTGGCGGTTACGGTGACGGGGGCGTCGGTGAGCTTCTTCGTGTCTACCGCGACATCGCTGAGCTCGAAGGTGGTGTAGGACAGGCCGTGTCCGAAAGCGAACAGCGGCTTGATGCCCTGCGACTGCCACCAGCGGTAGCCCATATTCAAACCCTCGGAGTAGCGAATGACCGGGTAGCCGGCATCCTCTTCCACGCCTGGGTGGCGCTCCGGATGGTTGTAGTAGATGGTGTCCTCTTCGCGAGCCGGGTAGGTGGTCGGAACCTTGCCGGACGGGTTGATGCGGCCGAAGAGAAGATCGGCGACGACGTGGCCGTCCTCGGTGCCCTGGTTCCAAACCTCAAGGATGGTCGGGGCCTTGTCCTGCCAAGGCATGAGCACGGGAGCGGAGTCCTTCATCACAACGACGGTCTTGTCGTTGAGGCCAAGCAGCTCGTCGAGCATCTTGTTCTGGTCGTTGAACATGTTGGCGTTCTTCATGTCGGCGCCCTCGGTGGCCACCAGGCCAGCCATCAGAACAACCAGATCGGCTTCCTTGGCGGCCGCCTTGGCCTCGTCCAGGTTGGACAGGTCGTTGGCAACGACAACCAGGTTGACCTTGGCTTCCGAGCCTATCTCCTTGAGCACGTCCTCCATGCCCGGAGCCGGGTCGACGGTGTACAGCGGGTCGACCTTGGACGAACCGCCGCCGCCCTGGCAAGCCTGCCCTGCGAACGTCTGCTGACCGATGATTGCGATGGTGCCCTTCGGCTCGGTAACCGGAAGCAGGCCGTCGTCGTTGCGCAGCAGCACGGCCATCTGGGTGCCGAGCTCGCGGGAGATCTGGCCGTTCTTCTTGGCATCGATCTCGCCTGGGTTGTACGGCTTCTCGAACTGGTTGAAACGGAACATCTGCGTGTAGCGGCGGATCAGCGCGCGGTCGATGGTCTTCTCTTCAAGAGAGGTGTCCTGCAGCGCGGCCTTGATGTTCTCTTCGTTCAGCCACTTGGCGTCCGGCATTTCGTGGTCGAGGCCGGCATTAAGCGAGGGTGCCGCAGAGCGGGTCGACCAGAAGTCGGACTGGACGTAGCCGTCGAAGCCCCACTCATCACGCAAAATCGTGGTCAGCGAGTAATAGTACTCGGTGGCGTAGACGCCGCGGATGCGGTTGTAGGCGCTCATGACGGAGGCGACCTTGCTGTCCTTAATCACCATCTCGAACGGCAGCAGGTAGAGCTCGCGGAATACGTTTTCGTCAACCTCAATGTTGTGGCGGAAACGCTCGTCCTCCTGGTCGTTGAGCACGTAGTGCTTAACCATCGCGATGATGTCGTGGCTCTGGATGGCCTTCGTTACCTCAATGCCCATCACACCTGACAGGTAGGGGTCTTCGGAGAAGTACTCGAAGTTGCGGCCCGCGATGCTGGTGCGGTGCAGGTTAACCGCCGGCCCCTCCAGCACGTGCTGGCCGAGAGTTGCGGTCTCCTCGCCGATCACGTCGCCGTACTTGTAGGCAAGCTCAGGGTCGAAGGACGCGGCCACGCCGATGGTCATCGGCAGGGCAGTGGCGGGCGGGCTTGGGGTGCCGTCGCCCATGCCTACGCCGACAGGGCCGTTGGTGATGCGGAACCGAGGGATACCCAGCTCTTCAATGCCCTTGACATGGCGCTCCAACCGAATCTGGGCGGCAAGCTGCTCCATCTCTTCGGCCGTCTCGCCCTGGTTAGCCAAGTCGTAGATATTGATAGTTTCCATCGCGCCATGAAGTTGGGCGATCTTCTGTTCTAGCGTCATTGCTTCTACCAGCAACTCAGCCCGTTCGCGCGGTGATTTAGTGGCGTCGAACCAAGGATGTTTTGTATTCATAACGAAAGACTAGTTAAGAAACGCAGACGGCGTGAGTGTTGCGCGATTTTGCCCACCTGGCTCCTACCGGCAATCAGCTAGGCATTCCCAAGCGTAGTGAGGGCCGTGACAGAGGCAGCCAAGGAGACTTTGGCGCCACTCGAAATGCTCTTGGACGAGACTAGACGTCGTTGAGCTATCAGCTTATTTTTTGGGTTGGGGGAGCCTGAGCGTGACTATACTCTGTTGCTATATAAAAGTGCGTTTTCCTTTACCCACGAAAGAGCGAGGAATTCTAGTCATGCGAAGTGGAATCAAGCTGATCGCGTTTATAACTGCAATACTGCTATCGATAAGCATGGCTGGTTGCTCGGGAAATGAGACTGTGCAGACTCGGGTTTATCACGGCTACAAGAAGATTCTGGAAAAGCCCGATCAGATAGATTTCGGTGGCGAGATTGATCCAGACAAGGGCAAAATCAGCTATGAATTGGTTTATTTCGGCTCGGAAGAAGCTCCCAAGCTGCTAGTGATGGCGCCTACCCGGCAAAATGTTAAAACCAAACTGGTGAAGGTGTATTCCTTTGACGTTGCCTCAAATACGATCGTCGATCCAGGAGAAAGCCTAGTAGTTGGTAGGAACGAGGACGGCAGACAGCTAGGGGCGACGTTGGTTGATTGTCTCGCTAATGTGCGTCCACTGCTTGTTGCCACCGCACCCTGCTGCCACCGCCATCTCGAATACGCTGGGTGCCGACATCGGCGAGGTCATCATGCTCGGTCTGCTGGTCGCGATCCCAACCTCACTGATCGGCGGCCCGCTGTTCATGCGCTTTGCTGACAAGCGGATGGCTCACGTGCACGCTGATTCACTCGCGGACGCCGAAGTAGTCAAGGAAGGCGTTTCCAGCCTTGTAGGTGGTGGCGACGGATCGGTAGCTCTAGCTGCGGTAACCGCTACAGATGCCGACGACGAGTCCTCAATGCTAGTAGCTGATCAGAAGAGCCTGCCAGGTTTCGGCATTACCGTCTTAACGATTCTGCTGCCGTTGCTGCTAATGATCGCTAAGACCGTAGCGGAAGGCGCGCTAACCGAAGGAAGCGGAGCTCGCCTTGTCTTCGAACTCATCGGTCACCCGATTATTGCCCTGCTGCTGTCTGTAATCTTTGCCTACTGGTCTCTCGGCCTTCGTCGGGGAGTGCGGTTGGACAAGCTCTCATCGATCACCGATTCAAGTTTCGCCCCGATCGGCGGCGTGCTGCTGATTATCGGTGCTGGTGGCGCTTTCAACGCTGTGCTGATGAAGTCAGGTGTTGCACCCGCTCTGGCCGATGCTCTAGGTGGCCTGCCGGTAAGCCCGATTGTTATCGCCTGGCTGATTGCGCTAGTTCTGCACTTTGCCGTCGGATCGGCCACGGTCGCGATGATTTCTGCCGCTGGCATCGTGTTGCCGATGCTCGCAGCTAACCCAGACCTGAACCCGGCGATTCTGGTGCTCGCCGTCGGTGCAGGCGCGATGGGCCTGACCCACGTCACTGATTCTCTATTCTGGCTCTACAAGGAGTACATGGGAATCGAGGTCGGCACAGCACTTAAGACGCTAACCGTCGGCACAACTATCGCCTCCGTCGTGGCCCTGGGCTGCGTCCTCGTAGTGCACATATTCGTCTAAATAATTGAAATTTAGGAGAAACTATCATGGCTGAAGTTCTAGGAAAAGAGATTTCTGACTGGGTGAAGGAGTTCCCCAAGCTGGAAATCCTGATGGAAAACGAAGTAACCGACTGGTTCAACCCGAACGTCAAAAACGCAGCAGAAGGCCTCAAGGAAGTCGGGCTGACTTCTGAGGATATTGAAGACGCTCGCGACCGTCTGAAGCGTTGGGCGCCCTATCTGGCTCAGGTTTTTCCCGAGGCCGGTAGGACAGGTGGAATCCTCGAATCGCCGTTGGCGTGCGTGCCTGAGTTCAAGGAGAAGGTCGAAGCCGACTATGGCATCGAGATCAAGGGCCAGCTGTGGGCGAAGCTCGATTCCCACTTGCCGATCTCCGGGTCGATCAAGGCTCGCGGGGGCGTTTACGAGGTGTTGAAGCACGCAGAGGAGATCGCACTTGAGGCTGGCCTGATCACTCTCGCGGACGATTACCGCAAGCTCGGTACGCCCGCAGCCAAGGAGCTCTTTGGCAATTACAAGGTGGCCGTCGGTTCGACGGGCAACCTAGGTCTGTCCATCGGCATTATGAGCGCACAGCTGGGCTTCCAGGCTTTCGTCCACATGTCCGCAGATGCTCGTCAGTGGAAGAAGGATAAGCTTCGCTCGCACGGTGTTACCGTTGTCGAATACGAGTCGGATTATTCGGTGGCTGTCGCTGAGGGCCGCAAGCAGTCGGAATCTGACGAGACGATGTATTTCGTTGATGACGAGAACTCCACGTCGCTGTTCCTCGGCTACGCGGTCTCCGGCGCTAGACTAGCTGGCCAGTTCAAGGCCTACGACATTCGCATCGACGAGGACCACCCGCTGATCGTCTACCTGCCTTGTGGTGTTGGTGGCGGCGCTGGCGGCGTCGCCTTCGGCCTCAAATCGGTATTCGGAGATAACGTTCGCTGCATCTTCGCCGAGCCGACGCACTGCCCGTCCATGATGCTCGGTGTGATGACAGGCGAACACGACAACGTCTGCGTGCAGGACTTCGGCATCGACAATGTCACCGCTGCGGACGGCCTGGCATGCGGACGACCATCTGCTTTCGTAGGACGCCACATGCAGTATCTGATCGACGGCTACTACACGGTCGAAGACCCGCAGATGTACAAACTTGTAGCGCTGATGGCAGATAGCGAAGACCTGCGGATCGAACCGTCCTCAGCCACCGCTTTTGCTGGCCCTGCGCATCTGATAGGCGACTCTGCCCGCGAGTATCGCGAACGCACAGGTCTGACCGATGAGCGACTCGCCAATGCGATTCACCTGGGGTGGGTAACCGGCGGAAACATGGTGCCAAAGGACGAGATGGACTCATATATCGCCAAGGGACAGGCAGAGCCCTAATAGGTTCGTTGGATACAGCACAGGTGTGCGGTGGATGCCGCACACCCGATCTGTTCTGCATTTAACCAAGGCATCGGTGTAGGGGGAATCGTGGTTAAAAAAGTCGATCAGCGGGCAACGGATTCCGAGTACGTTGCTAAGTTCAAGCCGCTAGTCGAATTTCTCGGCGCTGCTCTCGGTCCACTGAGCGAGGTCGTGTTGCACGATATTTCTGATCTGGAAGCCTCGGTTATCGCGATAGCAAACGGAAATGTTTCGGGAAGAAAGGTCGGTTTGCCGGCAACCGACCTGATGCTTCGCATATTGCGGGCAGGGGAGAGCGACCAGCGGCAGTTTATTACGGGGTATTCAGCAGTTAGCTCCACCAGCGCTTCGCACCTTCGTTCTGTAACGTATTTCATTCGCCGCGAAGGAAGAATCGTTGGGATGCTGTGCATTAATACCGATCAGTCGATGCTGAAATCTTTGGAGAAGCTGACCAAAGAAATTGGCGAAAACTTTTTTGCTGGCGAGGACGGCCCGACGAAGCTGGAGGCCGCCGAGAATCCTGAAATGCTTTCGACGTCCATCGCGGATATCACGAGCGATGCAATCAGAAAGGCGCTCGACACTCGACCCGTGGACGTTTCGCACTTCACTACCGATGACAGGCTGGCGGTGGTCGAGATGCTGGATCGGGACGGCTTCTTCCAACTGAAATCTTCGGTCGCAGATCTCGCAGAGGCGCTGGAGATTTCCGAGCCCTCCGTCTATCGATATCTTCGGCAGGTTAGATCCTGAGCAGTCTGAATCAATTAGCCTGTCTGTTGATCAGCCTTCGATAGATGAATTCGCGGTCTCGGGTTTTGCCCACTATGAATTCGTATTCATCGCAGTGGCTAAAACCGTATCGTTCGTAGAGGCGCTGGGCCGCGTAATTTTGCGACCAGACGCCCAGGTAGATCGTGCGGCGGCCTGTTTCGACCAGCCAGTCGAGAGCAGTCTCAAGCAATTTAGATCCCCAGCCGCCGCGCTGATATTTCTGCAGAACATAGATGCGTTTTATTTCGCCATCTCCAGGCTGAACCAAGTCGCTTGGCAGTTTGCAATCGCCGCAGGTGATGTATCCGCCAAGCTCCTCATCCTCAAGAACCCAGACGCCAGATGATGGCTCTGCAATCTGGCGCGCAAAATCCTCTTCGCTGTAAGCGGTATCGAGGTAGTAGGCCAGATCCTCTGGCGGATAGCCGTCGCCGAACGTTTCGGTGTAAGTCGTCCTGCCGAGGTCAACCAGAGCGGTTGCGTCAAAGGCTCGCGCTTCACGAATCCTCATAGCCACAATTGTCTGCTTGAGCCAAGAATTTCTCAACGTCAGTCCAAAACGCGAGTACCTTGAAAGTCTTCGTGTGAGAGATCTTGGTCAAGGTTTTTGGCCAACGCTCACGGGCGCATAGCCTGCCTGGTGATAAGTTTCGTGCAGAAGCAACCAGCGTTAAGGAACCAAGATGGCCAATAGCTCAACAGCCTCCGATATCGACGCCATCATCATCCTGGGCGGCGGAACCGCAGCGCGGCTCGGAGGGGTTTCCAAGCCGGACTACCTGGTTGGCGGAAAACGGCTGATTGATCACCTTCTCGAGCAGCTTAGACTGACGGGTTTTGCTGGGCAGATTGTCTTAGTCGCTCCGGATGATGTCTCGGTGCCAGGGGCGGTTCGGTTGACTCTCGAGGAGCCGCCGCACGGCGGTCCGCTCGCCGGGACAGGCGCGGGGGTTAGTGAACTTGCTGAGCTAGCGGACGAAAGCATGGTTGCTCTGGCTACGTGCGATGCGCCATTATCCGTGAGTATTCTGCCGCAGCTGACCGAAGCTCTAGACCGTGATGATTCTGCAGGAACCGATGGAGCGGTTCCCGTCGACGAGACAGGGTGGCCACAGTATTCCTTCGGCGTCTACCGGCTGGGCGCTCTCAGGAAGCTCAGTTTTGACCGCGACGGCTCGATTCGTTCGCAGTTCGAGAAACTCTCGCTATCGCGCGTTCAAACGGATACCGCCGCGCTAATTGACGTCGACACTCCGCAGGATGCGGCCCTAATGGAGAAGATCGTTCGCGGCTAGGTAATCTTCAACTAAACAACTGTTTAGCTTCGGAGCCGAGGAATCAGGGACATGGAAGAAAACACAATCGAATCCCAGAAAAATGAAGCAGGGTTAGCTGGTCGGCCGACCAAATTTTCTCGGGCGCAGATAATGCGCGTCATAGTGGTATTCCTGCTTGGGGCTCTGTGCGCGTTGCTGATTCCAGGGCTTTTTGGCGGATCCGCGACGAAAATCGACTCGACTGTCATCAAAAACTCGTTCAATGACGTGGCTGAGCTTGCCACCGAGGAGTACAGCTTCACCGGCGTCGGTAAGTTCGACGACGCCAAGAAGATCGGGGATCTCGACATTCCGCTGACCGGAAAATCCTTTTTGGTGACCTACTCGGGAACAATAAAGGCTGGCATCAAGGACACCAAAGAAATATCAGTAAACATCGATGAGAGATCCAAGAAGGTACTGGTCAAAGCCCCCGCGGCCGACGTTCTGGGCGAGTCGATAGACCCGGCCAGTGTCGAGATTTATGACCAGTCGTTCAACCCGCTAAACCAGGTCTCGGTGGACGACGTGACAGATTTTCTCAGCGCCGAGACTGATAAGAACAGGGACGAAGCGATCAAGGGAGGCCTGCTGCAGAAATCAGAGGAACACACCACGAGGCTGCTGAAATCCCACGTTAAGGCGGTGCTCGTGGGCACGGACAAGGCCGACTACGAGGTAGAGGTTAAGTTCGCCGGCGGGAACTTGTGACAGCTCTATTTCTTTAGGGACGGCGTTAAACCAGAAATCGCTTAACAGCAAAAACTCCGGAAGGTTCCGGAGTTTTTGTTTTTAACGGCAGAAGAAATCAAATTAATAGCAAGTTGAATCGGCCTATGCGGTTCTATAAACTCTGGATCGGATCCTAACCCAGTTCGGCTGGGCACCTTGAAAACTAAGGAGACAATTTGTCAGATCCCGCGGCTCTCGAAACCTCTTCAGGTATCGATCAACAGGGCATTGATCTCGTCCCACCAAATCGTCGGCACGGAAATGCTATCGACTTATTCTTCCTCTGGGCCGGAACAACCACGAACATCTTCACCGTCTCTTACGGCGCGTTGCTGGTGATTCTTTTCGGCCTCAGTTTCTGGCAGGCTATCGCGGCGATCGTCCTCGGCAACCTAATCGCCTACCCGCTGCTGGCGCTGGCCTCGTTGCAGGGCCCCAAGACCGGCACGACCAACATGACGATCAGCCGCTCTAGCCTGGGTCCTCGAGGCGGACGAGTAAATGGCCTGTTCTCGTGGCTGATGCTGCTCGGCTTCGAAGCCGCCGGTCTGGTGCTCGTTTATTACGCGATTGCCGCGCTACTAGGCATTTTCGGCGTCGACGTCTCGGGCGTGATACAGGTCGCGCTCATCGTGGTGCTCGGCCTTATCCAAATGCTGCTGCCGCTGATCGGCTACAACTTCCTGATGACAGCGCAGAAATTCGCCACGATCATTTTCGCCTGCGCCTTCGTAATCCTCGCAGTGCTGATCCTGCCCAAGGTAAACATCGCTACGGGCGAGGTAGGCGCCGACATCAACGCGATGATCAGCGCGATCAGTCTAGTAGTGGTCTCCGGCGGCCTGAGCTGGGCATGCTCCGGCTCGAACTTCTCGCGATATTTGCCCGAAAAAACCAGCCTGTTATCGGTTGGCACCTGGGCCGCGCTGGGCGGTTTCGTGCCGTACCTGCTGCTGCAGAGCCTAGGCGCCGCCATGGCTACTGTCGCAGTCGGCCCCGACGTTGACCTCTCCGACCCGCTAGCCGTTCCCGCGATCTTGCCTGCTGGGTTCTCCGTGCCGTTTCTGCTTCTGGTGGGCTTCGGCCTGATGGTACAAAACGGCACCAACCTTTATTCGTCGTCACTTAACCTGCAGACCGCTGGCATCCCGGCAAGGCGCCCGGTGGTTGTCGTCACTGACTCGATCATTTGCATCTTGATCACTATCTTCGCGGTCGCCCAATCGTCGTTCTACGCGCTGCTGAGCGCCTTCGTCGGTTCGCTGAGCGTCTGGCTAGCACCTTGGATCACGATCTATCTCGTCGATTGGGTCATGAGACGCGGCAATTACGATCTGGCTGGCCTGATGAACGACAAGGGCGGGGTCTACTGGGGCGTCGGGGGCGTGAAGCTGCCCGGATTCGTCTCGCTGATTGCCGGAATGATCGGTTCCGCGCTATTTGCCAACACCGGATATTTCATCGGCCCGATTGCAGCTGCGATCTCGCCGCAACACCCGGAATATGCCCCTGACTTCGCGATTCCCGCCGGGATAGTGGTCAGCGGCGTCCTGTTCATAGCACTCACAAGCACCAATAAAAAGAAGAACTTAGGGATCGCGTGACCGCGCGCCCGTAAAACTAAGGAGAAAAAATGCCTAACCAGCACGTAATGGATGTGGCCTACGGCAGGGCACATGCTGACAAAATCATCGAAAACGGCAAGCTGGTTAACGTCCTAACTGGCGAGATCTATCCAGCAGACGTGGCCATCGCGGACGGCTGCGTGGCTGCCGTCGGCGATGTGTCTGCGCAGAAGGGCCCCGATACCGAGATCATCGACGCCGAGGGCCGCTACCTGACCCCGGGTCTGATCGACGGCCACATGCACATCGAGTGCTCGAAGCTCTCTGTGACGATGCTCGCCGACATGGTCGCACGCTATGGCACCACCTCGGTCATCTCCGGACTCGATCAGGTGTTGGTCGCCGCAGGTATCGACGGCGTCAAGGAGTTCCTGGCGGAGGCCGCCGACTCGTCGGCACACGTCTGGTGGGGAGCACCGGCTAAGGCGCCCTACACCATCCCCGAGTCCAACGTCGGTTATGCGTTCAAGGCCGAGGACCACAAGATAGCCCAGGAGATGCCCGAGTGCGTCGGCCTCTGGGAGACGGTTCAGGAGATGGTTGAGGACGGCGACGAGGACGTTCTGGCCGCGATGGACTTGGCGGAGAAGAACCGACTGCACGCCTTCGGCTGCGCGCCTCTGGTGGACGCCCGCAGGGTGGCTGGATACGCCTCTTCCGGGGTTGTCTTGTGTCACGAGTCTTACTCGCCTGAGGAAGAGCTGGAGAAGATGCGCAACGGCATCGACATCATCATCAGGGAGTCGACCGCGGCCCCGATGCTGCGCGAGAACATCAAGCTGGTCACCGAGATGGGCGCCCCGAGCGACCGTGTCGGTTTCTGCACCGACGACATAACCTCGAGCGACGTGCTTGGCCGTGGCCATCTCGACTACGTGGTTCGCCTGGCCATCGAGTGCGGCGTGACCCCGATGCAAGCAATTCAGATGGGCTCGATTAACACCGCCCGCATGTACAAGCTGGATCACAAGATCGGCTCGATCGCGCCCGGCCGCTTCGCCGACATCCTGTTCGTGGACGACCTGAACGACTTCCGACCCGCACGAGTGATGACCGCTGGCCGCATCGTCGCCGAGAACGGCAAGTCGGTCGTAGCTCCGGTGGCGCCCGAGCGCACCTCGGTTGTCGCCGACACCTTCAAGCTGAAGGAAGTGGACGCAAGCCGCATTAAGGTCGAGGCCGAGGGCTCCAAGGCAGTCGTTCAGGCGATAGTGCTCAGCAAGGACGTGGCCTTCCGCCGTCCCGGCGCGGAGATCGAGCTGGACATCGTCGACGGCGTGGTTCAGCCCTGCATCGAAAAGGACGCAATCATGGTTGCCGTCGCCGAGCGCTACGGCAAGACCGACAACCTGCCGGTTGCCTTCATCAACGGTTTCGGTATCAAGAAGGGTGCGATCGCGACCTCCAACTCGCCAGACGACAACAACGTCGTGGTGGCCGGAACCAATGCCGCAGACATGGCCCTCGCCATCAACGAGGTGGCTAGGCTTGGAGGTGGCCAGGTGGCTGTTGCCGATGGCGAGGTCATCGGCAGACTGCCACTGCCGGTAGCCGGCGTCGTAGCTGACATTCCGGCTGAGGAGATGGCCGCTGCCGAACAGGAGATGGATCGCATCGCCCGCGAGGAGTTGGGCAGCGACCTGCCGTCGCCGTTCGTCCAGCTGTTGTTCCTGTCGATCACCGCAATTCCGGAGTGGGCGATCACCGATCTGGGCCTGATCGACTGCGTCAAGTTCGTCGTCACCGATCCCGTAATTTCCAGCAACTAGGAGTCAAAGTGGAGGTTTCACCCTTCGTTCAGAAACTGCCCAAGGTCGAGCTGCACCTACACATCGAGGGCACGCTCGAGCCGGAGCTGAAGTTCAAGCTCGCCGAGCGCAATGGCATCAAGCTCGCCGAGGAAACCCCCGACCAGGTTCGCGAATCATACAATTTCGACGATCTGGCGTCCTTCCTGGCTGCGTACTACGACGGCATGAACGTGCTGCTGACCGCCGAGGATTTTTACGACCTGGCCATGGCATACCTGAGCAAGGCAGCCGAGCAGAACGTGCGCTACGTGGAAATGTTCTTCGACCCCCAGGCGCACACCTGCCGTGGCGTCTCGTTCCACACCGTCATCCATGGCCTGCACCGCGCCCAGGTCGAGGCAGAGAAGAAGCTGGGCATCAAGTCGGCTCTGATCATGTGCTTCCTGCGCGACTTCCAGGCCGAGTACGCGATGGCCACGCTGACCCAGGCCCTGGACTACAAGCACTGGATCATCGGCGTCGGGCTGGACTCCGACGAGACTGGTAACGCGCCCGAAAAGTTCGCCGAGGTCTTCGCTCGCGCTCGCGAGGAGGGCTTCCTGCTGACTATGCACGCCGACGTCGACATTAAGAACTCGATCGAGCACATCCGCCAGCTGATCGAGGAGATCAAGGTCGACCGCATCGACCACGGCACCAACGTCATCGAGAACCCCGACTATGTGCAGTATCTGGTGGACAACAAGATCGGCCTGACCAGCTGCCCGATTTCCAACACCTGGGTTTCGGACGGCTCCAAGACTCAGCTGATCAAGCAGTTATCTGACAAGGGAATTAAGATCTGCATCAATTCCGACGACCCTGCATACTTCGGTGGCTACATCGGCGAGAATCTGCAGCTAGTTGCCGACGAGTTAGACGCAGACGAGGACTTCCTCAAGCAGCTCTGCCTGAATGCGGTGGACATTTCGTGGGCCACCCCGACGCTCAAGCAGCAGCTGCGGGAAGAGATTGCCGCCTGCTAAACCTTTTCAGCAACATAATTGGAGCCTTGGCTCAATGAAGCTGCTCCTCCGCACTTAAACTCGGAGGAGCAGCTTTTATCTTTAGACGCCGCTGTCTGGCGGGGGATCCTTCAGCAGATCCTCCTCCCAGGCTGCCTTCTTCACACTTTCTAGGTCGACCGGGTCCTCGATATGTTTCTCAGCAGCCGCAATGATTCGCTTCTGCTGCTCGACAACGAAGCGCTTGATGTTTTGGTCGGCGACGCTATAAACCGATTCGAGAACCTGCAGCAGCGAGACCACTACTAGGGGTTCGTCGGAACCATTGCGACGTATCTCTCCGCAGAAGTCGTCAATGATCTCCTCGAGTTCCCTCGCGGCCGCCCAGACCAGTAGCCTGCCGTTCTCCTCGCGCCTAACCTGCGGGTAGATAGGGTTCTTAACCAGGTCTCGAAGGATGGTTGAGCACTGCCCGATGGCGTGGACGGCCGTAGTCGGATCGTTGACGCCGGAACTCAAGGCTCGTACGCCGATATCGAGCACCTGGCGCAAGCCTAGGGTGTAGTCTGCACCGGAAATCCGGCCGTCGTCCAGATAGACCGCCTCTGGGAAACTCGGCTCGTCGCGCTTTGGCTCGTTGAACCAGTAGCGAGCCCAGGTCATGCCGACGATCATCATGTCGCCCGGTCGACAGTCGATTATCACGGTTGCGTTGTTTTCTTTTGCCCAGGTGGCTACGTGCTCGACGTCTATGGTCTGGATATAGCCGAAACCATCGGAGATAACTCGGTGTGCTTCGTCCGGCACTTCCGGCCTCTTGACGTCTTCGCGGGTCTGCTTATCTACACGTCTAGCTACCGCAGCCGACTTAGTAATCGATTTGCTGATCACCGAGTCGACCCTGACCATCTCGACTACCTTGGCCACGTACCAGATGAAGGTGCCGACTGCGATGAAGATGAGCAGAATAGCCACGGTGACCGCTAGCTGAGGGGGCCTGTCGGTGTCGGTGGTGTGGATCGAGCGCAAGGCGGCGACCGAGTAGCAGATGATGAAGACATATACCGAGATGATTCCTCGTACTGCGCGAGACTGGATAAAGTCGCGCAGCAGCTGGTGAGAGAAATTGCCGCTGGCAACCTGAAGCACAATCAGGGTCATTGAGATGGTGGTGGTCAGCACGGTCAGGGCGGTCGAAAAGATCATGCTGATCATGTCCGAAGCGGACTGCGCGGAGCCCGGCCATAGATATTTTGCCAGCGTGCCGTCCTGCGGCAATTCAAGCGACCCTAGGTAACTTCCCGCGAGCAGGGCTAGGAGGCCCAAGACCAGAGGCCAGATCCATAGCCGAGAGCTCAAGAATTGGCGTAAGCGGTTAAACAAGACTCTCATGCTTCCCAGACTATCGGTGCTCAGAAAGCGGCTGCTAGTTGACGGTTTTTCGATCAGATAGCCTAGAGGCATGAAACGCAAGGTGGAGATCGGAAGTTTGCTGGTTGCTGACGCACCATCTGACGCCGGTTACTTCACCCAAGCCGTCGTTCTAGTCATCGATCATGACGAAACAGGGAGCCTGGGAATCTGCCTGAACAAGGTCACCACGATAGACATGGCAAAGGTTCTTCCGGGATGGAGCGAGTTGGTTAACCCACCGCAGCTGTTATTTTCTGGTGGACCGGTTTCCACTGACGGGGCTGTCTGCTTGGCAGTCGTGAAGAATTCTGGCGAAATGCCTCTTGGCTGGCGACAGATTAGCGGAGATCTTGGCCTATTGCAGCTGGACACCCCCGTCGAATTGGCGGAGGGAGCGTACGAACAGATGAGAATTTTTGCCGGCTATTCAGGCTGGGGGCCAGGGCAACTGGAAGGCGAGTTGCAAAACGGACTTTGGCACGTGGTTCCGTCTCATCCCTCAGATGTATTCACCGCCAAACCGAGTGAGCTGTGGCGAACGGTGCTGCGCCGCCAAGGCGGAAGTTTAGGCATCCTGGCTAGCTGGACGGCAGATCCCGACATGAATTGACAAGTGTCTGCCAGATTTTGGTTACGATTGGCTATGTCGAAAACTTATCCTCGGCGGCTTCAAGGAAAGCAGGACTAATGGGGCAGATCGGTGAAACCAATCCTACTGTTTTGGTTGTTGACGACGACTCCGCGCTGGCTGAGATGCTGGAGTTGGTCTTGCGTCAAGAGGGCTTCAACACCGCCTGGTGCGCTAACGGCTCGCGAGCCCTGGCCACGTTTAAGGAGCACTTACCGCAGATCGTGCTGCTAGACATCATGCTGCCTGGCAAGGACGGAATCGAAGTCTGCAAGCAGATCCGCGGCGAAAGCGGTGTACCAATCATCATGCTGACAGCCAGGAGCGAAACCAACGACGTCGTGCGCGGCCTGGAAGCCGGTGCCGATGACTACGTCTCTAAACCGTTCAAAGTGAAAGAGTTGCTGGCCCGCATCAAGGCCAGGCTTCGCAACCAGGATGATGGCAGGAAAGACCTGCTGAAGATAGGCGATCTCGAAATAAACACCCAGAGCCACATCGTTAAGCGCGGGGAAGAAGAGATCGGTCTGACGCCTCTCGAATTCGATCTTCTTGTTGCCCTGGCGAGCAAGCCGGGTCAGGTGCTCAGCCGCCAGAAACTGCTGGAAGACGTCTGGGGCTATCGCAACGCCGCTGATACCAGGCTGGTTAACGTTCACGTTCAGAGACTGCGCTCCAAGGTTGAACCCGACCCGGAAAATCCTGTCATCGTAGTGACAGTGCGCGGAGTGGGGTATCGGGCTGGTGAAGTTCAAAGTTAAAGGGGCACTCGCCAACCTGAAAGTCAGGCTGGTCAGGTTGTGGACCTCGTCGCTGATGAGCCGGGTCGTCATTTTGACGGTGCTTACGAGCGTTCTGATCAGCCTGATCGGCGGCTTCCTGATCTCGAACCAAGTGACCGCAGGCGTATTCGAAGGAAAGAAACAAAACAGCCAGCTGGAGGCGGCCACCGCGCTTTCGAGGATGCAGAGCGAGATTCTGGGCATGGATCTGGCCAGTGACGCCACCTTCGAGCGCCTGAGCACGATTGCAGAGCGGATCGGTTCGGAGCCGAGCCAGTACTCGATCGTTCTGGAGGCCGGGCCGAGTATCTATCTATACGGCGGTGTGAAGGCCAAGAGTGTCCCGGATGAGTTGAAAGAACAGGTGGCGCAGGGCGGAAGCGGGATGTGGGTGACGTCCACCGAGATCAGCTACGAAGACGAGTCTGTTGTTCCAGGAATCGCGATCGGCAGTAATCTGCAGACGGCCGATGGTCGCGAGGTGCCGATTTACTTTCTTTTTCCGCTAAACAACGAGATCCAGACCCTAACCGTGGTCAAGCAAGCGCTTTATTCTGTCGGCTTAGTTCTGCTGCTGGCTCTAGCCGCCACCATGTGGCTGATTTCTCGCCAGGTGGCTAGCCCCGTTATCGAGGCGCGAAACGTCGCTCAGCGCATCGCCGAGGGCGATCTCGACGAACGCCTGCAAGTTTCGGGCGACGACGAGATAGCCGATCTGGGCCGGTCGATGAACTCGATGGCATCGACCCTGCAAAACCAGATTTCGCGGCTGGAGAATCTCTCCTCGATGCAGCAGCAGTTCGTTTCGGACGTCAGCCACGAGCTCAGAACGCCGTTGACAACCATGCGGATGGGCATCGACATGCTCTACGCAGATCGCGGTGAGCTGGACGCGGTAAAGGGCAGAACCGTTGAACTGCTGCACGGTGAGATCGACAGGTTTGCTCGCTTGCTCGCGGACCTGTTGGAGATCAGCCGCTTCGATGCCGGTGCCGAGTTGCTATCTCTCGAGGAGACCGATCTGGCCGAACTGGTTTCTGAAGAAATCGCTAGCCTGGGCTCGTTGAGCGACGAGCTTGAAACGCCGATTGAGTTCAGCGCTCACGGTAACTGTTTGGCGCTCTGCGACCCACGAAGAATCAGGCGGGTGGTGAGAAATCTGATCACCAACGCCCTAGAGCATGGTGAAAAGCAGACCATCAACCTCAGATGCCAAGAGGACAACAAGTGCGTGCAGATTGAGGTGTTGGATCACGGCATCGGCCTCACCGAAGAGCAATTGACTAGGGTTTTTGATAGGTTTTGGCGGGCAAACCCGAGCAGAACCCGCACGGTTGGCGGCACCGGGCTCGGGCTTTCGATCGCCAAGGCCGACGCAAACCTGCACGGGGGAGAACTGGCGGTCGAGAGCGCCTACGGTGAAGGCACCACCTTCACGCTGACACTGCCAAAGACCGCCGAAGTCTCCGATGACAGCGAGGGGAGCGGCAGTGAAGAAAATTAAAGTCCTAGCAACCAGCATCGCGCTTCTATTCGGCACGGCGTTTTCGTTAAGCGGGTGTTCGTCGCTACCGACCAGCGGAAAGGTCGAATACATTCCAGAGGTGGCCTCGCACGAGCAACGCAGCAGGATTAACGTAGCCGCGCTCCCGCCCCAGCCCGGATCCTCAGCTGAGATGATCGTCGAGGGCTTCCTGGCTGCAATGGAATCATCGGCCGACAACTACTCGGTAGCCAAGCAGTACCTGACCCCGCAAGCAGCCGAACAGTGGGATCCCACCGCGGGCGTATTGGTCTATTCAAATGAATCTAGCTTCGAGAAAGAATCATCAAACGTTCTGAAACTTCCCTTGACCGAGGTAGGAAACCTATCTGGCGAGGGCTTGTATTCCTCAAAAACGCCTCGCTCATCGACGGTTAGACTGCGCCTGCAGGAGGTCGATGGTGAGCTCAGAATCTCCAATCCAATGACTGGCATTCTGCTCTCACAGCAGCGCTTTGTGCGTTCCTTCACGCCCCTGAAGGCGTACTTCGTCGCAAACGATGAAAAGTCACTGGCGCACCAACTGGTCTACGTGCCGTCCAGGCAGGTCAGCATGGATGAGACAGTTAGAACGGTTATTCGCGGGCCAGGAGAATGGCTGAGGCCTGTGGTTAAAAACTATGCTCAGGACGCGTCGATCGAATCGGAAACTTGGATCGACAACGAGCAGATAGCTCGGGTGAGCCTGAACGACGTCGCCGAGGAGGTCACAACCAAAAAAGGTGAGCTCCTTGCCGCACAGTTGCTTATGTCTCTGCAAGATATCTATCGGGTGAAGGGCATCAAGGTCAGCGTGAACGGTAAGACACTGAAAATGCCAGGAGGCGGCCCAAGTGATGTGCTGTTAGCCTCACAAAGCTCGTTGACTAGCGTGCATAGTGAAGAATCCGCTGGCTTGCTAGGCGTTTTTCAGGGTGCCCCATCCAGGCTTTCCGATGACGGCCAGCCTCAGGTTCTCGAGTCCTTTGAACAAGCTGGCGTCGGCCCCGTGACCAGGATCGCCGGCCAGAATGCAGACATCGCTGTGATCGCTGAAGGTGATCGAGAAATCTGGTTGAGCAGAAACGCGGAGCCGCCGGAGAGGGTATTCACCGGCAGCAACATTAGATCTTTGCAGTATGCGGCCAGCTACCTTTGGTGGCTCGGCGACATCGAGGGTGAGCCAACGATATTCCGTCTTTCCGAAGACGGCACCGTAGCTTCTCGACAAACTAAGGCCTTGCAGGGACGAAAGATCGCTGCGTTGGCGATTTCACCCGACGGGGTTTATGGGGCGCTTTCGGTCAACGATGATAGAGGAAAGAGCTTCGGCCTGGTCAGGATCGATAACTCGAAGGAACTATCTGTCGACGGCTGGCGCGAGATACCGCTGAACTGGAATGAGGGGAAGATCAATTCGGTTTCAGACGTGGCCTGGAGCTCCGGAAGTAACCTACTGCTCTTGGGAGTAACAGAAGATCGGACGGAAATTTTCGCCACAGATTCCGATGCCTCGGCTCTGAGCTCCCTGGGCCCTTACGGCGACGTCGAAACCGTGAAGCTCGCGGCTCAGAAGCGCGGCCCGCTGACCTCCCTGCTAGCGATAACGAATACCGCTAGGGTGCTTCACTTCGAGGAGCAGTACCGATGGCCGGTCTACGCGCAGGAAATCTCTGACGTCAGCTACGTGGTCAAGTCTGAGTAGACAAAGAGGGTGGGCAGCTACTAACAGCTGCCCACCCTCTGGATAAATTATTTGCCTGGCTGGACGATCTCGATCAGCACACCCTTGCCCGACTTCGGGTGGAGGAAGTTGATCTTCGAGCCGCCGGTGCCGATGCGAGGCTCATCGTAGAGCAGTACCATGTCGCGCTCGCGCAGAACCTTGGAAACAGCCTCGATGTCTTCGCAGCGCCACGCCATGTGGTGCAAGCCAGGACGGTTCTTGCTCAGCCACTTCGCCGTGGTGGCGTCCTCACGCGTGGGCGAAATGATCTGAATCTGGGTCATGTGAGGAGTCAGCTCTTTAGCAGGAGCCAGCATGATCTCGAAAACGCCCTGTTCGTCGTTAACCTCGCGGTGCAGTTCGTGAAAACCGAGCACCTCGGTGTAGTGCTTAGCAGCCTCTTCGGCGTCGGGGCACACGTAAGCGATGTGGTCGATGCAGGTGAACAGATCAGAGTTTTCCATGAAGCTTCCTTTCAGCTATTTGTGATGTTGCTATAGAGCCTAGTCAATCGGCCCTCAATGACTTTAGCCGTCAACGGCTTTAGCCTTCTAGGGCCTCGGAAACTACGTCCTTAGCCGCATCCTGAATTTTACTCAGCTCATCGGTCGACACGTAGCTTTCGGCATAAATCTTGTATTTATCCTCAGTACCGGACGGACGTGCAGCGAACCAGCCAGCGTCTGTCGTCACCTTGATGCCGCCGATCGGGGCGTCATTGCCTGGTGCGTTGGTGTAGACGTTGGTAATGGCCTTGCCAGCCAGCTCAGTAGCCTTGACGTCCTCAGGGGACAGCGCCTTCAGGCGAGCCTTCTGCTCGCGGTTAGCGTCGCTGTCGATGCGGGCGTAGCAGTATTCGCCGAACTGCTCAGCTAGCTCGCGATAGCGCTGGCTCGGGGTCTTGCCGGTGACAGCGGTGATCTCGCTGGCCAGCAAATCCATGATCAGGCCGTCCTTGTCGGTTGTCCAGGTCTTACCGTTCATCTCGAGGAACGAAGCGCCCGCGGACTCCTCGCCGCCGAAACCGAAGTCACCGGAAATCAGGCCGGGGACGAACCACTTGAAGCCAACCGGAACCTCGACGAGCGTGCGACCGAGCTCACGAGCCACGTTGTCGATCATCGAGCTGGAGACCAGGGTTTTGCCGATCTTGCAGTCTGCCGGCCAGCCCGGACGGTGCGAGAACAGGTATTCGATTGCAACCGCCAGGTAGTGGTTCGGGTTCATCAGGGCGCCATCTGGCGTCACGATGCCGTGCCGGTCGGCATCGGCGTCGTTGCCAGTGGCGATGTCGTACTTGTCGCGCTGCTGAACCAGGGACGCCATGGCATCCGGCGAGCTGCAGTCCATGCGGATCTTGCCGTCGGTGTCTAGCGTCATGAAGTACCAGGTCGGGTCGATTACGTCATTGACCACGGTCAGGTTCGGCAACAGGTTCTCGGAGATGTAGTGCCAGTACTGAGCCGATGCACCACCCATCGGATCAGCGCCGATGCGCAGGCCAGAAGCCTTGATCTTATCAATATCGACCACCAGGGATAGCTCCTGGCAGTAGGTGCTGCGGTAATCGTAGCGGTTCACCTTGCTGGCGGCCTGCTCGTAGGGAGTGCGCTTGATCTGCTTGAAGTTGGGTGCCAGCTCGTTAGCGCGGTTGGCGATCCAGCTGGTTGCATCGGTGTCTGCAGGGCCACCGTTCGGCGGGTTGTACTTGAAGCCACCGTCGCGAGGCGGGTTGTGGGACGGCGTCACTACGATGCCGTCGGCCTGCGGGCCGCCCGCGTGCTCGCGGTTGTAGCGGATGATCGCGCGAGACAACGCCGGAGTGGGAGTGTACTCATCGTCGCGTTCAGCGAAGACCTCGATGCCTGCTGTCACCAAGACCTCGATAGCGGTCTTCCAGGCGGGCAAAGACAGGCCGTGGGTGTCCTTCGCGATGAATAGGGGGCCCGTGACGCCCTCTTGGGCACGGTATTCGATGATCGCAGCGGTGATCGCGGCAATGTGGGCCTCGTTGAAGGCGCCATCGAAAGCCGAGCCGCGGTGTCCGGAGGTTCCGAAAACGACCATCTGGTCTGGATTGGAAACGTCTGGAACTATGTCGTAATAAGCAGCGAGTAGTGCATCAACGTCGATGAGATCGCTTTTTTCTGCCGGTTTGCCGGCGCGTGGATGAGCCATGGTTATTATTCTGCCTCCATCTCAGGAATATTTCTTATAATTAGGCGCTTTCATGCCTAACCAGAGCTTCTCGAAATTGGTTATCGAGAAATAGATGACAAAATAGACAATATGACCGATAAGAACTTTTCGCGCCCAGGTGCGGTTGATTTGTCCAATGTTTCCTCTGAGCCAGCCCCAAACGGTGCCAGCTACGCCATGGAACTCACCGAAGCGGAGTTCGAGTGGGCGGCTGGCGAATCCGTTCGATACCCGGTCATAATTGTTTTGTACTCGCCTCGCGACACCGGGGGCGCTGGGGTAGTAGACACGCTGACCAAGCTCGCCAACCAGGCCGACGGCAAGTGGCTGTTGGCGAAGGTGGACGTTGACGCTCATCCGCAGATCGCTCAGGCGTTGCGCGTTCAGGCCGTTCCGACAGTTATCGCCCTGCTTGGTGGCCAGGCCATGCCGCTGTTCCAGGGCACCCGAGATGAATCAGATATCTCGGCTCTGATGCAGCAGGTAGAGCAGGCTGCGGTGGCCAGCGGCATCGCGGGATGGGCGAAGCCGGTAGCCAGCGGAGCTGCCGAAAGCGAGGAGCCCAAGACTGATCCCCGCTTTGAGGCCGCCGATGCGGCTCTGGCCAAGGGCGACTACGATGCAGCGCTCAAGGAGTTCGACAAGCTGCTCGAGGCCAATCCTAATGACGCCGAGGCACGCGCCGGTCGTGCCCAGACTGGGCTGCTGGCACGCACGGCTGACGTCGACCCGGACTGCATCACGAAGGCCGACGCCAACCCCAAGGACATCGACCTGGCATTCGTGGCGGCTGACGTTGAGCTAGCCGCGGGTCGCGTCAAGGAGGCCTTCGATCGACTCCTTGCGTTGGTGCGTACCAACTTCGGAGACGACCGCGAGAGGATCCGTCAGCGCCTAGTTGAGTTGTTTGAGACGCTGCCGGCCAACAACGAGGACCTCAAGCGAGCCCGCCGTGAGCTGAGCCTGGCGCTGTTCTAGTTGTCGAATGCCCTGGTTGCCGGGTTCCACTCGGTGACGGTGTAGGACTTCAGCACGCCCTCGGTCTGCATCGGGTCATTATCGATCATTTCCCTGCAGCCCTGTTCGCCTTCAGCCTTGTAGATCAGCAATGCGCTAGCCCTGCCGTCGACCAGTGGACCGGCGCCCAGGAGCTTGCAGTCGTCGCGTAGCCCGGCCAGGTACTGGCGGTGACGTGGGCGGGTGGCGTCGACATCCGCATCCTCGCGGTAAACAAATTCAACTGCGTAATACTTCATACGAAAACGATAGCTTCTGCCCGAAGTCAGTAACGCAGCGAGACAGAAATCGGGGGCCTGTTCCCAGACCCCCGAATCGGTTAGTTAGCAGCTAGCTGTGGGCTTGGTTTGCTCGTCAACAGCCCTTGGACGCCGTCGAGCACAAGACCAATGATCAGGGCAACCAGCGCGAAGGGCGCCCACTCCATGTGTTGTGGGCCGCCAGGCAGCGAATTTAGGAAGTTTCCGAGGCCCTCAAAGACGGACAGCTCGGTGGTCCAGAGCGCGTCGAAGAACGCGATGAACGCTGCAGTCCAGGCGGGCAGCCGGTAGGTCCAGTGGAATGTGCCAGGTAGCAGCCAGTCGGCCATGGCCAGCAGGATCAGACAGATAGCGGCCGGATAGATGAACTGGTTAAGCGGGGCAACGAGCTTCAAGATCATGTTCAGGCCCAGGTTCGAGAGCACCAGGGCGATTGCGATGTGGATCAGCAGCATCGTTTTGCGGGGAACCTTCGGGAACATTGACTTGAAATAAGAGGTTGATGCTCCGATAAGGCCAACCGCCGTGGTCAGGCAGGCGAAGAAGGCGATGATGCCGAAGATGATCTGGCCGCTGCGGCCGAACATCTTGGCCGCAGCGTATGCCAGGCCGGCGGCACCGTTGTCGATGGTCTGGTCGGTGATCCTGGTGCCGATGGCGGTCAGTCCAAGATAAACCAGCGCCAGGCAGGCGCCCGCGATGACGCCCGCCAGCGAGGTTGCCCTGAAGAGCTTCTTCGGAGTGGTGAAGCAGCTTCTGCGAAGCGACGAGATGATTACCAGGCCGAAGACCAGGGCGGCAAGCGCGTCCATAGTGAAGTAACCCTGCAGCAGCCCGGTTAGCATCGGCGAATCCGCGTACTCGGTAGTTGGTTCAAGAGGATTGGATGCCAGACGTAAGACGCAGTTAACGATCAAAATAACCAGGAAAATCAGCAGAATCGGGGTCAGCCAGCCGCCGATATTCTCGATTATTCGGTTCTCATTAAAGGTGAAGATCAGGCAGAGCGCGAAGAAAATCACGCTGTAAACCAGCAGCGCTATCTGCTGGCTCGACTGGTCGACCAGTGGTGCGACACCAATCTCGAAGCTGACAGCCGCAACGCGCGGAACCGCGTAGAAGACGCCTGTGGATAGGAAGATCGCAATCAGCAAAACCTTGCCGGGTATCTCGCCGATTCGGTTAGCGACGCCTCCAACCTTGTCGGGCTCCATCGCGGAACTGATGATGCCGAAAACTGGAAGCAGCACGCCCGTCATCAGGAAGCCGATGATGGCTGCCATGACGCTGGTGCCCGACTGGTAGCCGATCATTACTGGAAAGATCAGGTTGCCAGCCCCGAAAAACATGGCAAATAACGCAAGGCCGGTCACGACGATTACGTAAGGTTTTGAATTGCGCATTTAGATTCCTTTAGTAAACCTTTTGCTAACTAGAAAGTCATATCAAATAAAGCGGTAAGACTTTATGTGACAAGCAAATATGAAACCAAAAAGTTAGCGGCCTACCAAATTGGCAGGCCGCTAACTCTTGAATTAGTGGTTAGCCCTCATGCTTCAGCAGAATGGCTCCGAGCGGCGGAACCGTCAGGCTGGTGTGTGCCCAATCGCCTTCCTTATCGCCGGCCACAGCGTCGATCTCATGGTTCAGGTATTCGTTGAGACCATCGAAATCTGCTGCGTCAGTATTCAGAATCTCGGTCCACTTGCCCGCGTACGGCAGCCAGATCGGGTAGCCAACGTACGGGTTGGGAGAGAAGTTGATGATGCAGGCGATGTGCTCGCCGTCAGAGCTGCTTCGCATGTAGCTGATCATGTTGCGCTGGTTGTCGTCAGCGTTGATCCAGGTGAAGCCTTCCGGTTCGCAGTCCAGCTCGTAAAGGGCTGGGTGCTCGGCCTGCAGTTGGTTCAGCTTGCGGATCAGCTGCCTATTGCCGTTGTGGCCCCAAAGCCCGTCAACCCACCATTCGAGGCTGTCGGACTCGCTCCACTCCGAACGCTGGGCGAACTCCTGACCCATGAACAGCAGTTGCTTGCCGGGGAAAGACCACATGTAGGTGTAGAAGGTCTTCAGCGTGGCGAACTTCTGCCAGTCGTCGTTCGGGATCTTGTTGATCATAGAGCCCTTGCCGTGGACGACCTCGTCGTGGCTGATCGGCAGAACGAAGTTCTCCGAGTACTGGTAGACCATCGCGAACGTCAGATCGTTGTGGTGCCACTGGCGATATACCGGGTCTTCGTTCAGGTAGCGCAGGGTGTCGTTCATCCAACCCATGTTCCACTTGAAACCGAAGCCAAGGCCGCCCCAATCGACGGGCTTGCTGACGCCGCCGAAGCTAGTCGACTCCTCGGCGATCATGATCACGCCGGGCTCGCGCTCGTAGAGGTGCTTGTTGACGTAGCGAAGGAAGTCGATGGCTTCGAGGTTCTCGCGGCCGCCGAATTCGTTCGGGATCCACTCACCCTCAGGGCGCGAGTAGTCGAGGTACAGCATGGACGCCACCGCATCGACGCGGAGAGCGTCTGCGTGGAACTCCTGGATCCAGTAAAGGGCGTTAGAGATCAGGAACGACTTGACCTCGTTGCGCCCGTAGTTGAAGACGTAGGTGCCCCAGTCGAGCTGCTCGCCCTGGCGAGGATCGGCGTGTTCATAGAGCGCGGTGCCATCAAAGCGTCCCAGGGCCCAGTCGTCCTTCGGGAAGTGTCCAGGAACCCAGTCGATGATCACGCCGATGCCGGCCTCGTGCAGCTTCTCGATCAGGTAACGGAAATCGTCCGGAGTGCCGAGCCTGGCATCCGGGGCGTAGTAGCCCGTCACCTGGTAGCCCCAGCTAGGGGTGTACGGGTGGCTCATCGGCGGCATCATCTCGACGTGAGTGAAGCCCTGCCACTTGACGTATTCGGGGAGCTGTTCGGCTAGCTCGCGGTAGCTGAGCCCCTTGCGCCAGCTGCCGAGGTGAAGCTCGTAAATCGACATCTGGCTCTTGTAGACGTTGGTGTTAGAGCGCTTCTCGAGCCAATCGTCTTCCTTCGGGCCCCACTCGTAGCCGCTTTCCCAAACCACCGAGGCGTTGCTCGGCGGGGTTTCAGCATACCTGGCGTACGGGTCAGTCTTCTCCTGCCAGGTGCCGTCGGCGTGCTGGATCTTGTACTTGTAGAGAGTGCCCTCGAGCACGTCTTCCTTCCACAAGCCCCAGACGCCAGAGCCCGGAATGAGCTCCATGTCGTCGCCCTGCCACCAGTTGAAATCGCCGATGACCTGGACGCGCTGAGCGTTAGGCGCCCAAACTGTGAAGCGGGTGCCGCGAAGATCGCCGCGCTCGTCATCGTGGACGGTGACGACATGGGAGCCGAGCCTGCGCCAGGCCTCGGTGTCGCCGCCGCTGTGGAAACCCTCGAAGTCCCAGCCGGTCAAATTGCCAAATTTGTTATGCATTTCTGTGGTTTCCTTCCGATTACTTAATCGTCCGTTTCACAGTCATGATGTGAGCGGGAGTCGATGGGTCAAGAGCAACGTAATTCTTTCTGCCCCAGACGAAGTTTCTGCCGGTCAGTTCGTCGTGAACGCCAAACAGTTCGTTGTCTGCAAGCTCCATTGCTCGTTCTGGAATATTAACTTCGCCGGAAACCGGCTCGTTGAAGTTGAGGCTGACGACCACGATTACCTCGTTGTCGCCTTCCTTCTTGATGAATGCGAACAGATCGTCGTTGGTGGTCTCCAGCAGCTTCACCTGGCGAAGTTGCTGGAGGGCCGGCTGCTCGCGCCTGATCTCGTTTAGCTTGCGCATTAGCGAGTTCAGGTTGGGCTGAGCCTCGAAGTCGCGCGGGCGGTACTCGTACTTCTCGGAGTGGTCATAGACCTCCATCTCCGGGCGGTACGGCTTATGCTCGAAAAGCTCAAAGCCGGAGTAGACGCCCCACGTCGGCGACATCGTGGCCGCCAGGATCATTCGGATCGCGAAGGACGCCGGCTTGCCCGAACGCACCTGCCACGGGTTGATGTCCGGGGTGTTGACGAACATGTTGGGACGCATATAGTCGGCGGTCTCGGTGGCGATCTCCATGAGGTAGCTGCCGAGCTCCTTCTTCGAGGTACGCCACGTGAAGTAGGTGTAGCTCTGCTGGAAGCCGACCTTGCCGAGGTTGCCCATCACGACCGGGCGGCTGAACGCCTCGGCCAGGAAAATAATCTCAGGATTAGTGCGGTTGACCTCCGCGATCAGCTTCTCCCAGAACAGCAGCGGCTTGGTGTGCGGGTTATCCACGCGGAAGATGGTGACGCCGTGATCAATCCAGAAGCGAACCAGGCGAAGAACTTCCTTGAAGATGCCCTCCGGGTCTTTGTCGAAGTTGATCGGGTAGATGTCCTGATACTTCTTCGGCGGGTTCTCTGCATATGCGATGGTGCCGTCGGGACGAATCGTGAACCACTCCGGGTGCTCCTTGACCCACGGGTGATCGGGGGAGCACTGCAGCGCGAAGTCCAGGGCAACCTCCAGGCCAAGCGACTTTGCTTTGGCGGTGAAGGAATCGAAATCCTCGATGGTGCCCAGATCGGGGTGGACGGCGTCATGCCCGCCGTCCGGAGAGCCGATTGCCCACGGCGAACCGGGATCTTCTTCGCTGGCCTCGAGAGAGTTATTCGGGCCCTTCTTGAATGCGGAACCAACCGGGTGAATCGGCGTTATGTAGGCGACGTCGAACTTCAGATCCGCGACGCGCTCAAGCATCTTCTCGGACTCCTTGAAGGTGCCCGAATGCCACTTGCCGTTCTCGTCCTGATAGGCACCCTGCGAGCGAGGGAAGAACTCATACCAGCTGCCGTATAGCGCGCGTTCACGCTCGACGAGAATGGGGTACTTGTCGCTCTGAGTAGGGAAGTCGCGAGGAGCGTAGAGGCTCATGGCCTCGTTCAACTCCTTGCCGTCGATGAGCTCAGCCATCTTGTTGTTGTCGTTTTCTGGCTTGAGCTGGTCAGCAACGTCGCTGATCAGCTTCGCGGCATCGTTGTCGCCAGCCTTCTTAGCGTTCTTTGCGGCCGGGGCGAAAATCTCTTCGCCTTCCATGCAGACCAGCTCGACGTCCTGTCCGAGTGGCAGTTTGACCTCTGCGTTGTGGTGCCATGTGTGCCATACGTCACCGTAGGCTTCGACGTAAAAGCTCCACTCGCCCATTTCGTCAAGGCGAACCCAGGCTTCGAAAATATCCAAGCCGGCAGGCCAAACCTGTGGCAGCGGCTGGCGGATTTCCTTGCCGCTGGGCGAGATCAGGATTACGTCAGCAGCCACCTTGTCATGGCCTTCGCGAATAATGCGAGCGCGCAGCGGAATCGCTTCATTTACTGTTGCTTTTGAGGGGTAAGCGCCGTGTTCAATCACAGGCTCCACCTGGCCAATGGGGATGCGGCCGAATCCAATGTTTTTCTTCACGGAATAAACCGTATCTGGCTTTTCGGCTCAAGGTGGACAGTTGCCAGCGATAGCAAAAGAATTTTTAGGCGTTTTGCGCCTTAAAAGAGCTAGCTAGCGACATCTACCTTCATGTAGACGACCGTCCTGGCCGGCATCTTAAATTGCTCACCAGCAGCGAAGTCAGTCTTTTCAAATTCATCTTCTTCGCCAGTGTGCAGCTCGATGGTGAACTTCGTTCCCCAACTATCGTCTGGCAGGCGGACATCGATCGGCTGGGTGCCGTTGTAGAACCAGATGAGTTCTGCAGACGACTCGTCAGAAAGGTACATGCCTAGCAGATGCTGATGACGGTCTTCCCACTGGGGGATCTCCATTACCAGGCCGTCTTCATCCAGCCAGGCCATCTCATAGCGGTCTAGTTCTTCGCCATTGGCGTCCTTGACCTTGGTGAAGCTGAGGAACCGAGGGTTACGGATCAGCTCGGAGGCCGAACGAATCTCTGCGAGCTTCGCCATCAGCTCGCGAAGTTGTGCCCACTCCGGCTCGGTTTCCCAGTTGACCCAGCCGATCGGGGAGTCCTGACAGTAGGCATTGTTGTTGCCCTGCTGGGTGCGGCCAAATTCGTCTCCGGCGGTGATCATCGGAACTCCGCGCGAGAGCATCAGGGTGGCAAGCATATTACGAACCTGACGAATCCGGAGCTTGTTGATCTTCGGATTGTCGGTTTCGCCCTCGATGCCGTAGTTAAAGGAGCGATTGTCGTTTGAACCGTCGCGGTCCTTCTCGCCATTACACTCGTTGTGCTTGTTGTTGTACGTGGTTAGATCGCGCATCGTGAAGCCGTCGTGGGCTGTCACGAAATTAACCGAAGCACTGGCCGTTCTGTAGTCGCGGTTGAACAGATCGGCGGAACCGGAAAGCCGGGTGGCCAGCTCGCCGACGCCGTGGTCGGCGCCTCGCCAGTAGTCCCTAACCACGGCGCGGTATTTGTCGTTCCACTCGCTCCAGTTCTTGCCCCAAGCGCCCACCTGATAGCCGTCTGGGCCGACGTCCCAGGGCTCGGCGATCATCTTGATGTCTTTGAAGATCGGGTCGTTGTCGATGATCTCTTTGAACGGGTGGTTCATATCGACCTGGTGGTTTTCATCTCGAACCAGCTCCGGAGCCAGGTCGAAGCGGAAGCCATCGACGCCCATTTCTTTGACCCAGTAGCGCATGGACGAGATCATCAAGTTGCGCACATCGCTATTGGAAGTGTTGATCGAATTACCGCAGCCGGTCACGTCGTAGTCGCTGCGCAGATCGGGCGCGAGACGGTAGTAGCCGGCATGGTCGATGCCCCGGTAGCAGAGGGTCGGGCCATCGAATCCGGCTTCGCCGGTGTGGTTATAGACGACGTCCAGGATCACCTCGATGTCAGCCTCGTGCAGTGCAGAAACCATGGCCTTGAACTCGTTGACCTGATCGCCGAGAGTGCCCACCGAACAGTATCCGGCGTGCGGCGCGAAGAAACCGATGGAGTTGTAGCCCCAGTAGTTGACCAGACCCTTGCGAATCAGGAACGGCTCGCTGACGAAATGGTGGATCGGAAGCAACTCGACAGCGGTCACGCCGATTGATTTCAGATAGTCGATTACCGCGGGATAGGCCAGGCCGGCGTAGCTGCCGCGCAGATGCTCGGGAACCGCGGGATGTAGTTTGGTGAAACCCTTCACGTGCAACTCGTAGATGACTGAGTCGCTGAGCGGACGGCGCCTCTTGATTGGCTTGGCAGGTTCGCTCGGCTCGACGACTACCGACAGCGGTATGTGACCGGCAGAGTCGCGCTTGTCCGGAACGTAATAAGAAGACTCAGCGTGGTCGTAAATCGGGCCGGAATAATCCACCCCAGCGGTGATTGCCTTGGCCCTAGGATCGAGCAGCAGTTTCGCCGGATTAGTCCGAAGCCCCTTGTCCGGAGTCCATTCCCCGTGAACCCTGAAGCCGTAGCGCTGCTTAGCCTTAACGCCGTGTACGAACGTGCTCCAACGGCCTTCGTTGAAGTCCATGTCCACGTTGCGCTGAGAACCGTCTTCGCCAACAAGCGTCAGTTCAACTCGAGTGGCGCGAGGGGCCCACAGCGTGAAAGAGCAGCCGTCCTCAGCTAGGACAGCTCCCCGCACATAGGGCTCGGTTCTTTCGGTGAAAGGCATGAATCTCCTGGTCGTTGTTACGGGCGTTTGTGCGGGTGAGCACTATAAATTTAGTGGGTTTGAAAAACTAAAAATATGGTCCTTCTCAATGAGGTCAAGTTAGTTTAAGTAACGGCCGAGGTCAAAACGGACATGCACAGACGTTTGGTTAGCATTCACTTCGGGAAGACTGGGACGAGCGGATCTTTCTTGAGGAGCACAGAAATTCAACATTGTTGCCTGTTGCAACTGGAGTCGGTTTAACCAGATCTAGATGTTCTAACCCCTTAGTTGTCCTCGAAGATACGGGATATTTCTGCAATTCGTGACAGCCGAAAATATGTTCTGTGGTGAATTGGGCAATTCAACATAAACTGACGTTGTGCGTGTTTTATCAGCTATGTCGGGCGGAGTGGATTCGGCGGTAGCCACCGCCAGGCTTGTCGCTGCCGGCCACGAGGTCACTGGAGTTCACCTCGATCTTTCGCGTTCTGCACTTGCCCAGCAAACCGGTGCTAAGGGCTGTGGCTCGCTGACTGATACAGAGGACGCGCGCGCCGTGGCCGATAAGTTCGGCATCCCTTTTGAGGTCTGGGATTTTTCTGAGCGATTCGCTGACGAAGTGATCACAGATTTTTTGGACGAATATTCCCAGGGTCGCACCCCGAATCCATGCCTCAGATGCAACGAGAAGGTGAAGTTCGCTGCACTCATAGAGCGCGGTGTCGAGTTGGGCTTCGACGCCATCGCCACCGGTCACTACGCACAGGTCAAGAAAGTTGGCGATCATTACGAGCTGTGGCGCGCAGCCGATATCGCCAAAGATCAGTCGTACGTGCTGGGCGTGCTGAGCCAAGATCTGCTCGCGCACTCACTGTTTCCGCTGGGCGGGTCGGTCAAGAGCGATGTTCGTGCTGAGGCAGCAGAGCTGGGACTGGGTGTTGCGAATAAGCCAGATTCGGTGGACATTTGCTTCATTCCGACCGGCGATACGGCGGGATTCTTAACTGAGAAGTTGGGTGCCAGGCCGGGTGAGATAGTGGATACTGCTGGTCGGAGTCTGGGGCGCCATGAAGGAACTTATAGGTACACGATCGGTCAGCGAAAAGGCCTCAACCTGGGCGTTCCCGCGGTTGATGGCAAGCCTCGCTACGTGGTGGACATCGACTCGAAGAACTCTCGAGTCGTGGTGGGCAGCAAGCCAGAGCTGGAGGTTACTGGCTTTTCCGGGATCAGGCCGAAGTGGACGCAAGGCCCAACAACTGAACCCTGGCGTGGTCAGGTGCAGGTAAGGGCGCACGGCAAGCCCGTGGCTGCTGAGATCAACTATGACGGTGAGTGCGTGAGGGTAGTTTTTGTCGAGCCTCTCACCGCACTAGCTCCAGGCCAATACGCGGTGCTTTACGACGGCGATCGGGTGGTTGGCAGCACGATTATCGGGCAGACCGACAGAGTTGAAGCTGAAGGGGTGCGAAGTGAGTCTATTTAGCGACCTAAACCTCAACGGCAGGACCCCGGTCAGAGTTCAGCCCGGTCAGGAATGGGGCCCGGAGCGGGTGCCATCGGTAAAGCAGAAAAAGCGCGCGAGACTCTACACAGTCCTAGCGTTCGTTGGGGCTTTAGGGGCAGTCGGATTCGCGATGAAGTTCTTCTTTGACGTCCTAATGCAGGCCTAGAGCCAGGCGCTTAGGGCGCCTGCGAAGATGAGCGCCTCGACCAGGTTTCGAGAGACATAACCGAGCGTCATCATCGTGCCAAACATCCAGGCATTTACTCTCGTCGTGCCGGCTACGAGGGTTGTTGCATAGTTCGGTGGCACGCTTATCGCGCCCGAGGCAAACACCACCACGGGACCCCAACCGCGATGCTCCAGCAGCGAAACTGACTTCTTAACTAGCCAGCGCCACCGCAGCCGCCACTTTCCGACGTCTTTCTCGGGCTCTTGTGGTTTTCGACGCTTTAACCAAGGCAGCTTCTTTCCCTGGCGGGTGAGCTGAAACAGAATGGCCTTGCCGAGGCCCTGGCCCAAGCCCAGTCCGATGCCGAGCGGAACCGGCCCGATGAGGCCGGTGGCAACAGTCGCAACTATGAAAGTCTCTGCGTTGAAAACCGGAACCAGCGAGGCCAGCAGACCAAACCCGAAGGCGCTGGCGAATTCGACCCAAAATAGCTGCATTCCCTCAAAACCCGATCTTATTGTTCTAAAGAGCACGCTGAGAAGACGCGCTGAACTTCGCTATTCAGATGCTATCTTGTCATGGGTCTAGGATTGACTTGGTCGAAGCACTTAATAGATAAAGGAGCCAAGCGGTGGCACTAACTGTTGAGGACGTAGCTCGGCTGGCAGATTTAGCCAGAATCGAGTTGACGAAAGAGGAACTGGAGCATCTCGCTCCTCAGCTCGATGTGATACTCGAATCAGTGGCTAGCGTTTCGGAGGTCGCCGATAAGGATATTCCCGCAACATCCCACGCCATCAGTATGGAAAACGTTTTCCGCGACGATGAAGTAAAGCCGAGCTGGGATCCCCAAAGCATGTTGGCTGGCGCTCCCGCAGTAGAGGACGACCAGTTCCTGGTGCCGAGAATTCTGGGGGAGAGTGCCTGATGAACGACGTCACCAAACTCACCGCCGCCGAGCTTTCCACGAAGCTGTCGAGCGGCGAGCTGACCAGCGAGGAGCTGACCGTCCAGTCGCTGGAACGCATCGACGCGCTAGAGCCCAAGCTAAACGCATTCATTTCGGTCGACGCGGATCGGGCTATAGAGCAGGCTAAAGCGGTTGACGCAAAGCGAGCTGAGGGCGCTGAGCTCTCGCCGCTGGCCGGAATTCCGGTCGCGGTCAAGGATCTGTTTTGCTATCAGGGTCTGCCGACCACGGCAGCCTCGAAGATTCTCGAGGGTTGGGAGCCGCCCTACGATTCCACCGTCGTCAAGAAGATGCTGGATGCCGGAATGGTGATCCTGGGCAAGACCAACCTCGACGAATTCGCGATGGGCAGCTCAACCGAGACTTCTGCCTTCGGACCGACTCGCAACCCATGGGATCTCGAGCGGATTCCTGGCGGCTCTGGTGGCGGTTCCGCCGCTGCTGTGGCGGCATACGAGGCGCCGCTTGCCGTTGGCACTGACACCGGTGGCTCAATCCGCGCCCCGGGCGCCGTCACCGGAACGGTAGGCATGAAGCCAACCTATGGCGGAGTTTCGCGTTACGGCGTGATAGCTATGGCGTCGTCTCTTGATCAGCCCGGCCCGTGCGCCAGGACCGTCGAGGACGCGGCGCTGTTGCACTCAGTTATCGGTGGTTACGACCAGATGGACTCGACCTCCATCAATGCTCCGGTGCCCGACGTTGTTGCTGCAGCCCGCAAGCGCGATATTGGGGGCATGAAGGTCGGCGTCATCAAGGAGCTAAACGGTGAAGGCTACGAGGATGGCGTCAGAAGCCGCTTTGATGAGGCAGTTCAGCTACTCAAGGATCTTGGTGCTGAGGTGGTTGAAGTGAGCTGCCCGAGCTTCAAGTACGCGCTGGCAGCCTACTACCTGATCATGCCGGCCGAGGTGTCGAGCAATATGGCTCGCTACGATGGCATTCGCTACGGCCTGCGCAAAGCCTCCGAGGGCATGAATGTTGAGCAGGCCATGCGCGCTACCCGCGCCGCGGGCTTCGGCGATGAGGTGAAGCGTCGAGTTATCATCGGCACCTATGCGCTGTCCAGCGGCTACTATGACGCCTACTACGGTTCTGCGCAGAAAGTGCGAACCCTGATCAAGCGTGACTTCGACGCGGCTTTCGCCGAGTGTGATGTGCTGGTTTCGCCAAGCACGCCCTTCACCGCGTTCAAGGTCGGTGAGAAGGTAGACGACCCGATGGGCATGTACCTTTCAGATCTTTGCACGATCCCGGCAAACCTGGCTGGCCTGCCCGCCGGTTCGATCCCGATCGGGCTGTCGCCGGAGAACGGAATGCCGGTCGGCCTGCAGGTGATAGCGCCCGTGCTGAAGGACGATCTTTGCTATCAGCTCGGTGGCGCGCTTGAGGCCGCGCTCACTGATCGCTGGGGAGGCCTGCTTCTGAAGCAAGCCCCCGATCTAACCGGAGAACAGGTGATCGCATGACCGAACTAATGGATTACGACGAGGCGATGGAGCGCTTCGACCCCGTTCTGGGACTCGAGGTACACGTCGAGTTATCCACTAAAACCAAGATGTGGTGCGGCTGCGCGAACGAGCCTGGCGAGCCCAACACCCACACCTGCCCGGTCTGCCTTGGCCTGCCCGGTTCGCTTCCAGTGGTTAACGGTAAGGCCGTCGAGTCTGCGATTCGCATCGGGTTGTCGCTGAACTGCGAGATCGCCGAGTGGTGCCGGTTTGCGCGCAAGAACTACTTCTACCCGGACATGTCTAAGGACTACCAGGTCAGCCAGTACGACGAGCCCATCTGCTATGAGGGACACGTGGAGATCGAGGTCGGCGGCAAGACCTACCAGATTCCAGTGGAGCGCGCGCACATGGAGGAGGACGCAGGCAAGCTGACCCACGTCGGCGGTACCGGCAGAATCCAGGGCTCGCAGTATTCGCTGGTTGACTACAACCGCGCGGGCGTGCCGCTGGTCGAGATCGTGACTAAGCCGATCTACGGTACGGGCGCTAAGGCCCCCGAGGTCGCCGCGGCATACATGGAGTTCCTGCGCGATCAGATGCGCGCACTAGGCGTCTCTAATGCCCGCATGGAGCTTGGCAACCTGCGCTGCGACGCGAACGTCTCGCTGATGCCGAAGGGCTCCACCGAGCTTGGTACTCGAACTGAGACGAAGAACGTCAACTCCCTGCGCTCGGTCGAGGCGGCACTTCGCTACGAGATTTGCCGCCAGGCGGCCATCCTCGCTAGCGGCGGAAAGGTCAAGCAGGAAACCCGCATGTGGAACGAGGAGGGCTACACCACAGCCGGTCGCTCCAAGGAGCACGCGGAGGACTACCGCTACTTCCCGGAGCCCGACTTGGTTCCCGTAGCGGCTAGCCGCGAGTGGGTTGAGAAGCTGCGCAGCGAGCTGCCGGAGCCACCAGTCAAGCGTCGTGCGAGGCTGCAGGGCGAGTATGGCTTCACCGATCTCGAGATGCGTGACGTACTGGCAGTCGAGGGCGCTCTCGATCTGATCGAGCAGACCGTCGAGGCCGGCTGCGACGCAGGTTCCGCCCGCAAGTGGTGGCTGACCGAGCTGGCTCGCCGCGCAAACGAGGCCGAGGTGCCCCTCGAAGACGCCGGCATGACTCCCGCCCATGTCGCCCAGTTGCAGAAGCTGGTCGACGAGGGCACGCTCACTGACAAGCTGGCCCGCCAGGTCATTGACGGCGTGCTGGCGGGGGAGGGCGACCCCGAAAAGGTCGTCGAGGCCAGGGGGTTGGCCGTGGTAAGCGACGATGGCGCGCTCAGCGCAGCCGTCGACGAGGCAATTGCCGCCAACCCCGATGTTGCCAAATCCATCCGCGCTGGCAGGGTCAAGGCAGCCGGCGCGCTGATCGGTTCGGTCATGAAGGCCATGAAGGGGCAGGCCGATGCTGCGCGCGTCCGCGAGTTGATTCTGGAGAAGCTGAGCTGATCTGCGGAGCAGCTAAGTGCGCCCCGCAGAGCCTCCGCTAGTGCTTAGGTCTCGTCTTGAAGCGTGGCTCGGGCTCGTCAACGGAATGCAGATAGGTGATAATTAGTCATGACTTTGCCCGAAGATCTATCGCGTCTGAAGTTTGATGACGACGGACTGATCACCGCCGTCGCCCAGGACGCCCAGAGTGGACGAGTGTTGATGGTTGCCTGGATGAACGCGGAATCGCTAGCTAAAACTTTGGAGACCAGGCAGGCCACTTATTGGTCGAGGAGCAGGCAGGAACTTTGGCGTAAGGGTGCCACTAGCGGGCACACCCAAAAAGTCAGAGGCGTGGAAGTTGACTGTGATGGAGACACCCTGTTGCTTAAGGTTGATCAAGTTGGTGGAGCCTGCCACACGGGATCGGAAAGCTGTTTCGACACCGGTGGGTTCCTTTTGGAGGATATCTAGATGAGCGTTTTGGACGAAATGATCAAGGGTGTTCAGGCCGACATGGCCGAGCGTGAAAAGAAGGTTTCGATAGCTGATCTCGAGAAGCTGATCGAGCAGGCTCCCGCCCCGATCTCGCCGCTAGAGGCCTTTAGGTCTGATGATCTGTCGATCATCTCCGAGGTCAAGCGTTCTAGCCCCTCCAAGGGCGCGCTGGCAGACATCCCTGAGCCCGCGCAACTGGCAGCCGAGTACCAGGCCGGAGGTGCGAGCGCCATCTCTGTGCTGACCGAGAAGCACAGGTTCGGCGGCTCCTTGGCCGATCTGGACGCGGTTCGTGCGGCGGTGCAGATTCCCGTGCTTAGAAAAGACTTCGTCGTCGATGAATACATGCTCTACGAGGCAAGGGCACACGGAGCAGACCTGGCGCTGTTGATTGTCGCTGCTTTAGATGACCAACGTCTGCGCGCTCTCTACGACCTGGCCGTCAGGCTGGGACTGACTCCGCTTGTCGAGGTACACACCGCCGATGAGGCACGTCGGGCTAGGGATATTGGCGCACAGGTGGTCGGCGTGAACAACAGGAACCTAAAGACCCTCGACGTCGATCTAGCACAATTCTCTAAACTCGTGCAGCAGCTCGATGACGATGCGATCAAGGTCGCAGAATCGGGCATCTTGAGTCCCCAAGACGCAGCGAGAATGTCCGCCGAGGGAGCGGACGTGATTCTGGTCGGCGAGGCGCTAGTCAAAAACTTAGAACCAAGGAAGGCCGTGCAGGCCATGATTGAGGAGGCAAAACGATGATTGAAAGAAGAAAAGGCACCGGGCTTCCTGATCAGCGCGGCCACTTCGATCGATATGGCGGAATGTTCATTCCTGAGGCACTACACGCGGCCCTCGATGAGCTGGAAAAAGAGTTCACCAAGTGCCAGCAGGATCCGGATTTTCAGGCTGAGCTAAAGGAACTACAGGTCAATTACGCTGGCCGCCCCTCGCTGTTGACTGAAGCGAAGCGTTACGGCGAGAAGTTTTGCGGCGGCGCACAGATTCTGCTCAAGCGCGAGGATCTCAACCACACTGGCAGCCATAAGATCAACAACGTTCTGGGCCAGGGCTTGCTCACCAAGCGGATGGGCAAAACCCGCATCATCGCCGAGACCGGCGCTGGCCAGCATGGTGTGGCAACCGCTACGATCGCCGCGCTATTTGGTTTTGAGTGCCGCGTCTACATGGGCAAGGTCGACATGGAGCGCCAGGCGCTAAACGTGGCTCGCATGCAGCTGCTGGGCGCCGAGGTCGTCTCGGTGGAGGCAGGATCCATGACACTGAAAGACGCCATGAATGAGGCTATGCGCGACTGGGTTGCCAACGTCGAAAACACCCACTACCTGATCGGCTCGGCCGCCGGCCCGCACCCATTCCCGATGTTGGTGCGTGAATACCAGCGTGTGATCAGCACCGAGTCGAGGGCACAGATGCTGGAGCAGTACGGCAGGCTGCCGGACGCGGTCTGTGCCTGCGTTGGGGGCGGCTCCAATTCAATCGGTTCGTTCTACGACTACATCGACGACCCCGAGGTTGCGCTTTACGGCTTCGAGGCTGGCGGCGACGGCATCGAGACCGGCAAGCATGCTTCCTCGATCAACGGCGGTTCGGTAGGCGTCCTGCACGGCGCTCGCACCTATGTGCTGCAGGACGAGGACGGCCAGACCATCGAGTCGCATTCGATCTCGGCCGGGCTGGACTATCCGGGCGTTGGGCCCGAGCATTCCTGGCTGGCCGATCACCATCGGGCTAACTACGAGCCGGTTAACGATGACGAGGCCATGAACGCCTTCCGCGATCTCTCGCAGACCGAAGGAATCATGCCGGCCATCGAGTCGGCACACGCGTTGGCCGGTGCCAGGCGCCTCGCCCTGCGCATGCTGGAGGAAAACCCGGATCGCAGGCCGTGCATCCTGGTCACGATCTCCGGCCGCGGCGATAAGGACGTCTACACCGCAATGAAGTATTTCGGAATCGAGGGTGTGGCCGACCACACCACGGGGAGGCTGTCATGAGCGATCGACTAGGAATTATGGGCAAGGTTCTGATGGACGCAAAGGCCGAGGGCCGAACCGCGTTGATCAGTTATCTTCCGGTCGGCTACCCGAGCGTCGAGGGCTCGCTGGAAGCCATGCGAGTGGTCTCCGAGCATGCCGACATCATCGAGATCGGCATGCCCTATTCGGATCCGATGATGGACGGCGTTGCCATTCAGTACGCCACGACGAAGGCCCTAGAGCTGGGCGTCCGGACCACAGACATCTTCAAAGCCACCGAGGCGGTTCGAGCTGCCGGCAAGACCCCTGCTGTGATGATCTACTGGAATCTCGTGGAGCACTACGGCGTGGACGCATTCGCGCGCGACTTGGCCAACGCCGGCGGCGCTGGCCTAATCACCCCGGATCTGATTCCCGACGAGGCCGATGAATGGATCGAGGCATCCGATAAGTACGGCCTCGACCGGATCTTCCTGATCGCGCCGAGCTCCACCGACGAGCGCATCGCCATGACCATGGATGCCTGCCGCGGTTGGGTCTACGCCACCAGCGTCATGGGCGTCACGGGCACTAGGAGCGAGACCTCCAGCGCGGCACCTGTGATCGTCGAGCGGGCGCGCAAGATTCGCAGCGACCTACCGGTCTGCGTCGGGCTGGGCATTTCGAACGGCCAGCAGGCTCATGAGACCGGCCAGTATGCCGATGCGGCAATCGTCGGCTCTGCACTCGTCAAGTGCATGATCGAGGCTGAGGGCACCGACCAGCAGCTTGGCAGGCTCGCAGAGGTAGCTGAGGATCTTGGCAGGGGCGTTCGTAACTAGTTGGCTTAGCTGGCGATTGGAGGGCAAACTTAAACCGTGATTTTTATTCAAATACCGAGTCCATCGGTCGCTAGCTTCCATATCGGTCCGCTAACCATTCACTTCTACGCGCTATGCCTGATCGCGGGCATGGCAGTTGCAGGCTGGTTCGCGCAACGCAGGTTCGTAGCTCGCGGCGGCAACCCCGATAAGTTTCAGAACATAATTTTGGTGGCCATTGTTTTCGGCATCGTCGGCGCGCGCGCCTACCATGTTGTCACCGACCATCAGCTCTACTTCGGTTCTGGCAAAAACCCCTTGGATGCCTTGAAGATCTGGAATGGCGGCCTCGGAATTATGGGAGGCGTCGCACTTGGTGCGCTTGGTGCCTGGCTGATGGCTAGGCATTACAAGATTAATTTCACTGCTCTCGCGGACTGCATCGCGCCAACCATGCTGATCGGGCAGGGCATCGGCAGGCTCGGCAATTGGTTCAATCAGGAGCTCTTTGGCAGGCCCACCGAACTGCCCTGGGGGCTGCAGATTGATCGCGCGCATCGCCCCGATGGCTACGAGGAATACGCCACTTTTCATCCGACATTCCTCTACGAGATGATCTGGAACTTCACCGGAGCCGCCGTTCTGATTTGGGCAGAGCGTAAGTTCAAGATTGGTCATGGCAGGCTTTGCATGCTCTATATAGCCTGGTACACATTCGGCAGATTCTTCATCGAAGCTCTGCGTATCGATCCGGCCAACGAGGTAGCAGGATTCAGGGTGAATAACTACACCTCGCTGATCTTGTTCATTGCATCGGTAGCAGGCTTTGTTGCCCTGTCGAAGGCTCGCCCGGGCGCGGAAGAAATGCCGTTTTCTGCGAGTGAGGAAAAGGCCGTCGAGCAGATAAGGTAGATTTCTAATCTGTCTTTTTGAAGGGAATCAGTATGGCTAGCGGGTTCGTTCACCTGCATAATCACACCGACTTTTCGATGTTGGACGGCGCTGCCCGCATCGACGATCTGATGGCTGCAGCAAGCCAGCAGGGGATGAAAGCACTAGCCATCACAGACCACGGCAACATGTTCGGCGCCTACGATTTCTTTAAGGCGGGACAAAAGTACGACGTCAAACCGATCATCGGTCTGGAGGCCTATGTGACGCCCGCGGGCGTGCCGCGTCAGCAGCGCAAGAGGGTTCGGTTTGGTGACGGAACGGGTGACGACGTCGCCGCCAAGGGCGCTTACACCCACATGACCATCTGGGCTGAGACCCGCGAGGGCATGCACAACCTGTTTCGAATCGCTAGCTGGTCGTCTCTGGACGGCTATTTCTACAAGCCGCGCGCTGATGACGCGTTGCTGCAGGAATACCATGATGGACTGATCGGCACCACGGGTTGCCCATCGGGTGAGGTGCAGACGCTACTGAGGCTAGGCATGTACAAAGAGGCCGTCGAGGCTGCGGCACGATTCCAGGATATCTTCGGCAAGGAAAACTACTACGTCGAGCTGATGGATCACGGCCTGGATATCGAGACAAAGGTTCGTGGCGATCTGCTCAGCATCGCGAAGAAAATTGGCGCCCCACTGGTCGCCAGTAATGACCTGCACTACGTCCACGCTGAGGACGCCCGCAGCCAGGACATCCTGCTCTGCGTCTCATCCGGTTCGCGCATCAACACCCCCGGCCGGTTCAAGTTTGATGGCACCGGCTATTACCTCAAGACCGCTGAAGAGATGCGCACCCTGTTCAGCAATTACCCCGAAGCCTGCGACAACACCCTGGCCATCGCGGAGCGCTGCCAGACCCACTTCGACGAGGGCGCTGGCACGTTCATGCCGGTCTTCGACACCCCGGATGGCGAGACCGAGGATAGCTGGTTCGTCAAGCAGGCCGAAGAGGGCCTGTTGAGGCGATACGGCGATCCGCTGCCGGATGAGATCAGGCAGCGCGCTGACTACGAGAGAGAAGTCATCCTGAGCAAGGGCTATCCCGGTTACTTCCTGATCGTCGCCGACTACGTGAACTGGGCTAAACGCAATGGCATCCGGGTTGGACCGGGCCGTGGCTCCGGTGCCGGTTCGATCATCGCCTATGCCATGGGCATCACGGATCTAGATCCTCTGCGCTACGGCCTGCTGTTCGAAAGGTTTCTAAACCCTGAGCGGCCGTCGCTGCCTGACTTCGATATCGACTTCGACGAGCGCCAGCGCGGCAGGGTAATCGATTACGTGACCGAGAAATATGGCAAGGATCACGTGGCCCAGATCGTGACCTACGGCACTATCAAGGCCAAACAGGCCGTGAAGGACTCTGCCAGGGTCCTTGACAAGCAGTACAGCGTTGGCGAGAAGATCACCAAGGCCATGCCGCCAGCCGTGATGGGCAAGGACGTGCCGCTGAACCAGATCTTCAACACTAAGCACGCGCGCTATGCCGAGGGCAGCGAATTCCGCGAGTTATACAATTCCGATTCAGAGGTGCAGGAAGTCGTCGACACCGCGCAAGGTATCGAGGGTCTGAAGCGGCAGTGGGGCGTCCACGCTTGCGGCGTCATCGTTAGTTCCCATCCGCTAACCGACGTCATCCCGATCATGAAGCGCGAGCAGGACGGCGCGATCATCACCCAGTTCGACTATCCGAGCGCCGAATCGCTCGGCTTAGTGAAGATGGACTTCCTGGGACTGCGCAACTTGACCATCATGGACGACGCGCTTAAGAACATTAAGCGCAACAAGGGCATTGACGTGGACATCGATGCGCTCGAGCTGGATGACCCGAAGACGTTCGAGCTTCTTCAGCATGGCGATACGCTGGGGGTCTTCCAGCTGGACGGTGGGCCGATGCGCGCACTGCTGCGCTCGATGCAGCCTGACAAGTTCGAGGACATTTCGGCTGTCTCCGCGCTTTACCGCCCCGGCCCGATGGGCGCGGACTCGCATAATAAGTACGCCCGTCGTAAGACCGGCCGCGAGGCCATCGAGCCGATCCACCCGGAGCTAGCCGAGCCTCTGGACGAGATCCTCTCCGAGACCTACGGACTGATCGTCTATCAAGAGCAGGTCATGATGATCGCCCAGAAGCTCGCCGGCTACACGCTCGGCGCCGCTGACAAGCTGCGTCGGGTCATGGGCAAGAAAAAGAAGGAAGAACTCGACGCCGAATACGACGTCTTCCGACAGGGCATGCTGGGTCGGGGATATTCGGAGGAGTCTTTCCAGACGGTCTGGGACATCCTGGTGCCCTTCTCCGACTATGCCTTCAACAAATCGCACTCGGCGGCATATGGCCTAGTCAGCTACCAGACTGCGTGGCTGAAGGCAAACTATCCTGTCGAATACATGGCCGCGCTGCTGCAATCGGTCAAGGATGATAAGTCCAAGTCGGCCATCTACCTAGCAGAGTGCCGTCGAATGAATATTAAGGTGCTGCCGCCCGATGTCAACGAGTCGGAAGACATGTTTACCCCCGTTGGCGAAGATATCCGCTTCGGCTTGGGTGCGGTGCGGAACGTCGGAACGCAGGTCGTCGAAGGTATCCTGGAGGCCCGGAAGGAGCATGGTCGGGCCAGCGATTTTTACGAGTTCCTGGATAATGCGCCGCTCACCGTCTGCAACAAGAGGATGATCGAGAGCCTGATCAAGGCAGGCGCCTTCGACTCGATGGGGCATAAGCGTCGGGCTCTGATGGAGGTCTTCGAGGAGGCCATCGACCAGGTCACCGATATCAAGCGAAACGAGGAGAACGGACAGGACAGCCTGCTCGGCGGCCTGCTTTCGACCGAGGTTGAGGACGGGCCGAAGAAGGAGATCCCAGACGTCGAGGAGTGGGACAAGCGCATTAAGCTCGGTTTCGAGCGAGAGATGCTAGGGCTGTACGTTTCCGATCACCCGCTGCACGGCATGGAGAATGTGCTTGCCGCCAACCGCCAGATATCACTGGCCGAGTTGGAGGAGCACGCTACCGATGGATCAACGCAGGTCATCTGTGGCCTGATCACCACGGTTGCGCGACGCCAGACCAAGGCTGGGGCGCCCTGGGCGACACTGACCGTCGAGGATCTCGACGCATCGGTGACGGTGCTAGTTTTCCCGAAGGTCTATGAGCAGGTCGCTATGGTGCTCGCCTCCGACGTGCTGGTGCGGATCAGGGGACGCGTCTCCGTCCGCGATGACGTAGCAGAGATCCAGGCTAACGAGGTTACCGTGATAAACGCTTCGGCGGAGGAGGAGAGTGGGCCGATCAGCCTCGAGGTCCCGGCCACCAGGTGTACCCCCGTTGTGGTGGATAGCCTGCACGAAGTATTGTCGTCCCATCCGGGCTCCACTGAGGTTTTTCTGAAGATAACCAGCTCGGTGAGAAACAAGGTTTATCAGCTGGGCGAGAATCTTCGGGTCACGCCATCCCAGCCCCTGATGGCAGATTTGAAGGCGCTACTTGGCCCGGCAGCAGTATCTACGAGGAACTAGATGAGCGAGATTGATGCAGAACGCGTGATAGCCGATTTCAATCGGTCGAGGACTCGCCGTTCATTGCTGCTAAAGAGCCTAGTCTTCGTCTGCTTGACGCTCATTTTTGGGCTATCGCTTGGTTTCATCTGGCGGGCAGTGGTTGCTCCGCCGGCGTTCGTCGTGGGGCAGGACGGCTCCGCGATGCTCTCCGAATTAGCCGCCGGCAAGATCTTCCGGATCGATGTCAGCTACGTCTCCATCGGTTTGATAGCGGGCCTGGTCATCGGAACGGTTTGTTGGGCACTGTTTCGGGTTAGAGGGTTGCTGGCTATCGGAATGTCCATCTTCGGCTCTCTTCTTTCGGCGCTCGCTTGCTGGGGGCTGGGCGTTTTTCTTGGGCCCAAACACTTCGCTGCCAGGGTCTCAGAGGCGAGCAGCGGAATGGAGGTTCCGGTTGACTTCACCCTGCGGAGCCCATCAGCCCTGGCGGTCTGGGTCTTTGGCTCGCTGTTAGCCCTGATGTTGCTCAGCGCTTTCGAGCGTGCCCCCGGCCGGGAGTCGGCAAAGCGTTCTGAATAGTCGCCCTGCGGGCATCCTTTTGCCAGTTTGCTAAGTGCCGTAAGATTTCAGTCATGCTAACCACTGTCGATTTACGTTCTAGCGATCTGGAAGACTACAGCTTTGCTGTTCCGAGGGCTCAGTTCGATGTCGAACATGCCCTCGACGCGGTACGGCCTATTTGCGACGCCGTTAAGAAGGACGGCATCGAGGCGTTAAAGCGGTTCAGTGAGCAATTCGACCACGTGGTTCCAGAGCATTTTAGGGTGCCGAAGGAGGCGCTAGACGAGGCTCTCGCTAGCCTAGATCCGGAGTTGCGCGCGGCCATCGAAGAGGCGATCAAGCGTCGCCGCGAGGTCTGCGAACAAGCGGAGAAAGAGGCAGCGGCCAAGACAGTAGAGCTGGCTTATGGTGCCGTGGTTTCAGACAAGTTAATTCCCGTTCGTCGCGTTGGGCTGTACGTGCCCGGTGGCCTGGCTCCGCTCGCTTCCAGCGTTCTAATGAACGTGGTTCCCGCCCAGGTGGCCGGTGTCAACTCGCTCGCTGTCGCTACGCCGCCGCAGAGGGAATTCGGCGGGTTGCCGCACCCGACGACGCTCGCAGTTTGCGCTCTGCTTGGTGTGGACGAGGTCTACGCGGTCGGTGGTGCTCAGGCCATCGCGATGTTCGCCTACGGAGTTTCGGGGCTTTGCCCTCGCGCGGATCTGGTCACTGGCCCGGGTAACATTTATGTGGTCGCCGCAAAGCGTCACCTGCGCGGTGCCATCGGCATCGACTCCGAGGCTGGGCCGACCGAGATCGGAATTCTCGCCGACGCCACTGCCAATCCCGCATTCGTCGCGGCTGACCTAATCAGCCAGGCAGAGCACGACCCGATGGCCGCGTCCGTGCTTGTCACGGACTCCTTAGAGCTAGCCGAGAAGGTGGATGAGGAGGTTGCGACGCAGGTCGAGCGCCTGGATACCAGGGAGCGGCTAAAGATGGCCCTGACCGGACAGCAGTCCGCGATCGTGCTTGTTCGTGATCTTGATCAGGGGGTTGCCGTGGTGAACGATTATGGAGCCGAGCACCTGGAAATCCAAACCGAGAACGCCGCTGAGGTGGCCGATAAAATCACCAACGCTGGGGCGATTTTCGTCGGCCCCTACTCGCCGGTTCCACTGGGTGACTATTCGGCAGGATCCACCCACGTCTTGCCGACTGGCGGCGCGTCCCGATATTCGTCGGGTCTGAACGTCCGCAGCTTCATGCGCTCGGTACACGTGATTAACTACACCCAGCAGGCTCTTGCCGAGATCGGCGAGGGGATCCAGACTTTCGCGTACGCAGAACACCTGCCGGGGCACGCGCACGCCATCGAGATCCGCATGCAGGAGGATGAGTGACTTGGAAAATCAGCTAGAGAATCTTCCGCTGCGAGAGGAATTAGTGGGGGAGGTGCCCTATGGCGCTCCGCAGCTGGACGTCGAGGTGCGCCTGAACACCAACGAAAACCCGTACCCGCCCAGCTCTCGAGTGCGCAGGCAGATGGCCGAAGCCGCGGACAGGGTGGCGCGAACCATCGATCGCTATCCCGACCGCGAGGCCATCGAGCTGCGCAAGGCGCTGGCCGAATACCTAGGCTTCCAGCTCCACGAGAGCAACATCTGGGTGGCCAACGGCAGTAACGAAATCATGGTGCAGCTGCTCGGCGCGTTCGGCGGGCCAGGACGCACGCTGCTGACCTTCTCGCCTACCTATTCCATGTACCCCGAATACGCCCGCAACACGCACACCAATTTCGTCTCTGTGCCTCGCAGACAAGATTTCGGTCTGGACAGTGAGGACGTGCTTGCTGCAGCTGCCGAGCACAAGGCAGACGTGCTGATGATCACGACGCCGAATAACCCGACCGGCACCCTCACTCCAGTGAAGACCATCGAGGAGATCTGCGAGGGTTTCGACGGCATGGTCATCGTGGACGAGGCCTACCTGGAGTTCGCGGCTGAGCCGCTGGATTCGGCCATCGCGCTGCTGCCAAAGTATCCGCGTCTGGTGGTCGTACGAACCATGAGCAAGGCGTTCGCCCTAGCCGGCGGCCGCCTGGGCTATCTGGCAGCGAATCCGGGCGTGGTTGACGCGTGCCGGATCGTGCGTCTGCCGTATCACCTGTCCAGCATGTCGCAGGCCATCGCGCTGGTGGCACTCAAGAATGCGGACGAGATGCTGAACAAGGTGGGGGAACTTCGCGAGACGATTCAGCGTGTGCAAGGTTGGCTGCGAGCCAAGGGCCTGCGGGTGGTGCCCAGCGAATCGAATTTCTGCCTGTTCGGCCGCTTCGAGGATCGTCACCAGGTCTGGCAGAAGATGGTGGATCGCGGTGTCTTGATCAGAGAGGTCGGGCCGGAGGGATACTTGAGGGTTAACGCGGGCACCCCAGACGAGATGGCTAAGTTTCAGGAAGCGCTTTCAGAAGTGCTCGACGAGGTAACGGTTTTGAAAGGTTAAACAATGAATCGAATAGGCGAAGTCTCTCGCGAAACTAGCGAGAGTAAGGTTTATGTCAAGCTCAACCTCGACGGCACGGGTTCATCGAAGATCTCCACCGGCGTTGGATTCTACGATCACATGCTGACCGCCCTATCGAAGCACTCGTTGATCGACATGGAGGTCGAGACCACCGGCGATATCCACATCGACGGCCACCACACCATCGAGGACACGGCGATCGCCATCGGCCAGGCACTGCGTCAGGCGCTCGGCGATAAGAGTGGCATAAAGCGCTACGGCGACGCGATAGTACCCCTGGACGAGGCCTTGGCTCAGTGCGTGGTTGACGTCGCCGGCCGCGCCTACGCATCTCTGAGCGGCGAGCCGGAAAGCCAGATCAACGCTCGCATCGGAGGGCTTGAGCCGCACTACATGGGATCGATGACCTATCACGTCTTCGAGTCGATCGCCTTTAATGCCGGTATCTGCATCCACCTCCGCCTGCTGGCAGGTCGCGACGCCCACCACATCGTCGAGGCAGAGTACAAGGCCCTAGCTAGGGCGCTTCGCGCTGCAGTAGAGCCGGACGAGCGCGTCAGCGGAATTCCATCAACTAAGGGTCTCCTTTGAGCCGAACCGTTGGCGTATTCGACTACGGATCGGGAAATCTGGCATCTGCGTGTAGGGCTCTGAGCAACGCGGGGGCAGACGTCGTCTGCTCGTCCAACGTGAGTGAACTGGAAAAGCTAGACGCGCTGGTTGTGCCTGGCGTAGGCTCCTTCAACGTCTGCATGGACGGGATCCGCGAGCTCGGCGGCCTGGAGCTGATCGCCGGTTTCATCGACGCCCAAAAACCCGTGCTCGGCATCTGCGTCGGACACCAGATTTTGTTTAGCGCAGGCTACGAGAACCAGACCTGCCAGGGGCTTGGGGTTTATCCCGGAGCAGTCGAGAAGATGAGCGCGGTCAGGTTGCCGCACGTCGGCTGGAATGATGTCTATGGCGAGAACCCTGGCGAGATGTTCGCCGAGATCGTAGGCAAGAAGTGTTATTTTGTGCACAGTTTCGCCGCGCACAAATACTGCGGTGGCAAGCTCAGCACTCCGGAGGGCGCCGAGGTTATTTACGCTAGCCATGGTGGTGACGAATTCGTCGCGGGGGTTAATTACGGCACAGTGACGAGCACTCAGTTTCACCCCGAGAAGTCCGGCCAGATTGGCGGGGCTCTACTTAAAAATTGGGTCATAAGATAACCTTTTAGTATGAGTGAAAACGTGAATCCTTTGTCCCTCGAACTTCTGCCAGCAGTGGATGTTCAGGACGGCGGCGCAGTTCAACTGGTGCAAGGTGTCGCGGGCACCGAGCGCACCTTTGGCGACCCGCTAGAGGCGGCAAAGCGCTGGCGTGACGCTGGCGCCCAATGGATTCACCTCGTCGACCTCGACGCGGCCTTCGGTCGTGGCTCCAACGCGGAGATTCTGGCCGACATCGTTGCTCAGATGGACATCAAAATCGAGATGTCGGGCGGCATTCGCGATGACGAAACCCTGGAGCGCGCTCTCGAGGCAGGCGCTACCCGCGTCAATGTGAGTACTGCGGCGCTGGAAGATCCCGAGTGGTGCGAGAAGATCATCGGCAAGTATCCCGAACAGGTCGCTATCGGCTTGGACGTGCGCGGCACAAAACTCGCCGCTCGTGGCTGGACCCGGGAGGGCGGCGATCTCTTCGAGACCATCTCCAAGATGGATCAAGCCGGCTGCCGGCGCTACGTGGTAACCGACGTCACCAGCGACGGCATGTTGACCGGCCCAAACCTAGAGCTGCTTGGCGCGGTATGCGCGCACACCGAAGCGAAGGTAGTGGCTAGCGGTGGCATCTCCGATCTTCAGCAGATCAGGCAACTTGCTGGCCTGGTTCCGATCGGCGTTGAGGGCGCTATCATCGGTACCGCGCTCTACCTGGGTAAGTTCACGCTGGAAGACGCACTGATCGCTGCCGCTAATCCAAGGGGATGATTCTGTAAATGGCTTCAACATGGGCTGAAGCATTTGTCGAACCCAGCCTGGACTGGCAATTTTTACGCGAAGAGGATCTAACCTCGCTCGCCGAACTGAGGCTAGCGATCGAATATTTTGACGATCCCGTGGTTCAGCGCAGTCTAGACGAGATGCGCAAAGACTACGCGTCCCCCCACAGCCACGCCGAGCAGCACTGCGTGGTCGGCCGCGATAAGGCCGGCACCATCGTTGCGTACTCCTGGAATCACCCGTCGCCACCCGATCAGCCAAATCTAACGGTATGGCTGGAGATCGGCGTTCACCCGGCATGGCGGCACCGCAAAATCGGCCAGCGCCTGGTCACGTGGTCGATCGCTAGGGCCAGAATGTGGGCCGAGCACATCAAGGAGAAGCAGCTGGAGAAGGGCGAGCGCTTCGAGAGCCTGAAAGTAACCATCGCAGTCGACGAGGGTTCGAGAATCCAGGAGGATATTCTGCAGGATCGGACGCTAAAACCGAGCCGCTGGTTCTTCGATATGCATCGGGAAATACGCGAGGGAGATGAGGCCCAGTCTCATCCGGCGCCGGATGGTTACACGGTTGAGCCGTACAGCGAAGAGCTGAGCGAAGAAATCCGTCAGGCGCACAACCTGGCATTCAGCACCCGTAGGGGAGCGAAGCCGGTTGGCAAGGAAGGCTGGCAAAACCTGGTCAATCGACCAGAGTGCCGCAAAGACTGGTCTTGGGTCGTGATCGAGAAAGAAAGCGGCAGGATCGTCGGCTACGTCCTCAACTCCCAGCTGATAGATGAAAACAGAGAGATCCGTGAGGGCTGGACCGATATGCTCGGCGTTGTTCCCGATGCCAGGGGGAAGGGGCTGGGAGCCGTGCTGATCGGCAAGTCGATCCAGTCGTTCGCGGAAAACGGGGCTAACTTCGCCGGAATCGGGGTAGATACCGAGTCCGAGGGTGGCAGCGCCAGACTTTTCGTTGAATTCGGCTATGTTTCAGCCGACCGTGTCGTGTTGTACGACGCAGTTTTTACAGACTAGTTATCATTAACTGACATTTACATAGAAAGGGGCCAGGATGGCTGGGCACTCTAAATGGGCAACAACCAAGCACAAGAAGGCAGCTAACGACGCTAAGCGCGGCAAACTTTTCGCCAAGCTGATTAAGAACGTGGAAGTAGCTGCTCGAGTTGGTGGCGGTGATCCCGACGGAAACCCGGCCCTCTATGATGCCATCCAGAAGGCCAAGAAGAGTTCCGTTCCAAACGACAACATCGATCGCGCTGTAAAGCGAGGCTCCGGCGAGGGAGATGATGCGGTCAGCTACGAGTCGATCATCTACGAAGCCTACGGCCCAGATGGCGTGGCGATTCTGATCGATTGCCTGACCGACAACCGTAACCGTTCGATCTCCGACGTTCGCGTGGCCGTTACTCGCAACGGCGGCACCATAGCCGACGGCGGTTCCGTGCAGCGCCTCTTCGAGCGCAAGGGTGTGGTTACCGTCGCGAAGTCCCAGGAGTACGAGGAGGGCCGCAAGACCCTGACCCGAACGGTCACCGAGGACGATCTTCTCGAAGCCACCATCGAGACGAACGCCGAGGACATCGTTGATGAGGGCGAGGTATTCGAGCTGATCAGCGATCCAAACGACATGGTCGAGGTCCGAAAGGCAGTGCAGGACGCAGGCTACGACTACGAGTCGGCAGAGATCCAGTTCGTCGCCAGCTACGATCAGACCCTGACAAGCGTCAAGGACGCCGAGAAGCTGGATCGCATCATCGACGCTCTCGAAGACTGCGACGATGTCCAGGACGTTTTCCACAACGGCGCCATGTCCGACGAGGTTCGTGCCGCTATGGAGGCCGAAGACTAATAATGCGCGTGCTTGGAGTTGACCCGGGCCTGACTCGCTGCGGTGTTGGCGTAGTCGAGGCTCAGCCCGGTCAACGGCCAAGGCTCGTTGCAGTCGGGGTGATTAAAACTAGCCCTGAGGCCGATATCTCTAAACGGCTGCTGAGAATCCATGATGACCTTCGCAAGTGGGTCACTCAGACGAAGCCAGAACAGATGGCAGTCGAGCGGGTTTTCTCTCAGCACAACCTGAATACGGTCATTCAGACCGCCCAGGCAGCCGGTTTAGCGATGTTGATCGCTGGCCAGGCGGAGATCCCTGTGGCTTATCACACGCCCAGCGAGGTTAAGGCGGCGATCAGCGGTTCGGGCTCAGCCAACAAAGATCAGGTGGCTAACATGGTCACTAAGATTCTCGGCCTTGGCGCTCCGCCTCAGCCCGCTGATGCTGCGGATGCCGTCGCCGTGGCGATATGCCACCTATGGCGTGGCTCGGCGACTAATAGACTGGCTAGTGCCACGGGAGCCGAGACATACAAGGCCTAGATGGCTGCAGTTTAGGTTGTTAAAAGGAGTCAGATGATTTCGCGTCTTTACGGCGAGGTAGTCGAGAAGACCTTAAATTTTCTCGTCATAGACGTCGGGGGAGTCGGCTATCAAGTTTTTTGCACTCCTGGCACCAGCGCTAAGCATCGGTTGGGCGAAAAAGCAATCATTCATACCACCATGGTGGTTCGCGAGGACGCAATCGTTCTCTACGGTTTCGCCGACAAGGTCGAGCGCGAAACTTTCGAGTTAGTGCAGACGGCGTCCGGTGTGGGTGCGAAGACGGCTCTCGCCGTGCTGGCCACCATGTCCCCGGAGAAGTTTGTTTCTGCCGTAGCCAGCGAGGACGAAAAGGCGATCACTGCGGTTCCGGGCATCGGTCGAAAAGGAGCACAGCGAATTATTCTTGAGCTGAAAGACAAGGTCGCCAGGCTATGCGTGGAGCCGCTTACTGACGCGGACGGTGTCTCGAGCGACTGGCGGATGCAGGTCTCGGCCGCGCTGGTCAGCCTCGGTTATTCCGCAAGCGTCGCGGAGGCTGCCTGCGATAACGTCAGCGAGCTAGCCGCAACCGAAGCCTCCATCTCGGATCTTTTAAAGGCCGCGCTGCAGAGCCTGGCCAAGTAGGTGAGTTAGATGAATCTTCCCGGTCAGATAGATCCCGAATCGCTAGGCATCACCGAGGATACGGTGAGTTCGGCCGTCAGCCCGAAGGCCGACGCGGACGATAAGGCCATCGACGGTGCGCTACGGCCGGCTACTTTGGCGGAGTTCTCGGGGCAGCCTAGGGTCGCCGACCAACTAGGGCTGATGCTGGCAGCGGCGAAGCACCGGCAGGCCGCACCGGATCACGTCTTGCTTTCCGGCCCGCCCGGACTGGGCAAGACCACGCTAGCCATGATCATCGCCAACGAGCTCTCGGCGCCACTTCGGATTACCTCGGGCCCGGCGATCCAGCATTCCGGCGATTTGGCCGCAATCCTGTCTAGCCTCGTTGCCGGCGAGGTGCTGTTCATGGATGAGATTCACCGAATCAGCCGCCCCGCCGCCGAGATGCTCTACCTGGCGATGGAGGATTTCCGGGTTGACGTCGTCGTCGGAAAGGGGCCGGGCGCGACGGCGATTCCGCTCGAAATACCGCCGTTTACCTTAGTCGGAGCCACTACGCGATCTGGATTGCTGCCAGGGCCACTCCGAGATCGGTTCGGATTTACCGCGCAGCTGGACTTCTACGATGAGGACGATTTGACCGGCATTATCCTGCGGTCTGCAGACAAGCTGAACATTCAGCTGGGCGAGTCTCCTGCCGCCGAGATCTCCCGCCGATCCAGGGGAACGCCACGAATCGCCAACCGTCTGTTGCGGCGAGTCCGCGACTACGCGCAGGTCAAGAATGGCGGGAAGATCACAGAGCAGACCACGGTCGCGACACTGGAGCTCTACGAGGTCGACTCCCTGGGCCTGGACAAGCTAGACCGCCAGGTGCTGGATGCGATCTGCACCAAGTTCGGTGGTGGCCCGGTCGGCCTATCGACACTGGCCATCGCGGTGGGCGAGGAGGCCGACACGATTTCTGAGGTGGCCGAGCCATTTCTGGTCAGATCCGGCTTCCTGATGCGCACGCCACGCGGCAGGGTGTCCACTGCGGAGGGCTGGGCACATCTGGGTTTGGTGGCGCCGAGCGAGCCAAACTTGTTCGATTAGTTGCTCGCCAAGATATGTAAATATCCAGTTTTTAGATGATTACGGCTAAACTGCCAAGAGTTTGAAAGTGATTGGTTAGGAAAGTATGTCTCTTCTTCTTATTTTGGCTGTCGGTATCGGCCTGATGTGGCTGATGAGCCGCCCCCAGCGCAAGCAACTGAAAGAGCAGCAGATGCAGCTGGCTGCTGTACAGCCGGGCGACCGCGTCCTGCTGCAGTCTGGCGTTTACTGCACCGTCCGCGAGGTTGGCGATAGGCAACTCATCGTCGAATATGCTCCTGGCGTCGACGTTCCGGTTCTCAAGCAGACGATGGTACGCAAGGTTGCAGAGGGCGAAGAGGAATTTCAGTTCGACGATCAGATTGACCCGATAGAGGGCTTCGATGCCATCGACACGGCAAGTTTCGCAGAGGAGCCCGCGGTCGAGGAAGCTGAAATCGAGGAGCTTTACGAAGATCCCGCAGAAGAGGCCGACAAGCCAGCCGATGCGCCGGACTTCGTTGAGAAAACTGAAACTGAGGAGAAATAACCTTGTCTCGCTCGACACCGTCTGCCAAGTCCGAGAGGAAAATTGGCGGCTTCTTATTTGCACTGGTGGTCTTGGTGGCGCTCATGGCGCTGCTGCAGACCTGGACTCCAAGGTTGGGTCTTGACCTTAGGGGCGGAACGACGATTCAGCTGACGGCCGTCGGCGCTGATGGTGGAACCGTCGATCCGAAGTCTCTGGAAGTCGCCGCGAACATCATCTCCCAGCGTGTTGACGGCCTCGGTGTCGGCGAAAGCTCAGTTACCATCCAGGGCGATAAACAGATCGAAGTTTCAGTTCCGAACATGAGCGGCGACGAGCTGATCGACCTGGTCGGCTCCACTGCTCGGCTGAACTTCCGCGCCGTCCTAGCCGCTTCACAGGCCGAATCCATTGAGCAAAAGCCTAGCGAGCAGAAAGCTTCCGATAGCGACGAGAAGACCCAACGCAGGATGGCTCCGAAGCTGCCGGCCCAGCCGCCGGAGTCCTTCACGCCGCGTCCGACCGAGCCCAGCGGCGAGCTGGCTTCGATTGAGGATCGGCTGGCTTATCAGCCTAGCGAGCAGGACATGTCTGAGTTCCAGTCGTTCAAGTGCGGCATGGACTTCCCGGACGTGGTAGACCAACCCCTGATTGCTTGCGACGAAGAGGGCCAGATGAAGTATCTACTCGGTCCGATGCTAGTCAGCGGCGAGGACCTCACGGATGCCAAGGCCGGTATTCCGCAGGGGCAGCTCGGCTGGATCGTTTCGCTGAGCCTCAACTCCGATGGCGCGGCGGACTTCGCGGAGACTTCTAAGCAGCTTTACCAGCAGAAGCCGCCAACCAACCAGTTCGCTATCGTTCTCGACTCGAAGGTGGTCAGCGCGCCTGCGATCAAGAGCGTCATCTCCGACGGTAACGCGCAGATCAACGGCGATAATATCAACGAGGAATCAGCAAACGCGCTGGCTAACACCCTCCGCTACGGCGCTCTTCCGATCGATCTTGAGGTCTCCAGCGTAGACACCATCTCGCCGACCCTGGGCGGCGAGCAGCTAACGGCAGGTATCATCGCTGGCTGCATCGGCCTTGGCCTGGTTCTGCTTTACGCGTTCAGCTACTATCGCGGCCTTGTCGTCGTGGTGCTCGGCTCGCTGATCGCGGTCTCGCTGATGACCTATTCGGTGATGGTGCTGCTCGGCGACATCGTCGGCTTCGCGCTGAACCTGCCTGGCGTGGCCGGTTTCATCGTTGGTATTGGTATGACAGCGGACTCGTTTATCGTCTACTTCGAGAGAATCAGGGACGAGGTCAGATCCGGCAGACCGCTGCGCACGGCGATCGAAACTGGCTGGCAGAAGGCCAGAAACGCGATTCTGATGGCCGACGGCGTGCAGCTGCTCGCTGCGGTAGTGCTTTACTTCCTGTCGATCGGCAGCGTCAAGGGCTTCGCGTTCACCTTGGGCATCACCACGGGTCTCGACCTCTTCATGATCGTATTCTTCACCCATCCGTTGCTGTCGATTCTTGGTCGCACCAAGTTCTTCGGCCAAGGCCACAAGTGGTCGGGCTTCTCGGCGGAGCACATGGGCGTCTCCCGCAAGTCTCTGCTTGGACGTCGTCGTAGCTCCCGTCTAGCTAAGGAGGCTGCAAATGCTAGCTAAGGAAAACCAGGTGGCGACTGAGGAAAAGAACGAGTCGTTCGTCAAGCGTCTCTACCGCAGCGACTTCAACATCAAGTTCGTCGAGAAGCGCAAACTTTGGTTCACGGTCTCGGCGATCATGATCCTGGTTTGTTTTGCCAGCTTCCTAATCCGCGGCTTCAACTGGGGCATCGAGTTCAAGGGCGGTTCCGTATTTCAGGCCCCCACCCAGGTGAACAGCCAGACGATCTCCGAGTTCTCAGACGCGGTAGCTAATTCCGGCGTCTCCGAGCTCGGCGCTCAGGTAAGCACGTTGAGCGGCAACGGGGTTCGGGTCCAGACCCGTAGTCTGAGCACCGACGAGGTGGTTCAGGTCAGGGAGGCAGTCGCAGATAAGGCCGGTTGCGAGGCCGACGACGTAGCATACACGCTGATCGGCCCGTCCTGGGGTAAGCAAATCACTAATCAGGCCTTGGGCGCGCTGGCAGTCTTCATTGTGCTGGTCTTCGGCTTGATCTGGATTTATTTCCGCGACTGGCGAACATCCCTTGGCGCGATCGTCTCGCTGGTTCACGACGTTATCCTCACGATGGGTGTCTTCTCGATCTTCGGATTCACCATCACGCCCTCGACGCTGATCGGTGTTCTGACGATTCTCGGCTATTCGCTCTACGACACGGTTATCGTCTACGACAAGGTGGCTGAGAACACCAAGTACATCACCAGGCAGGATCGCACTTACGCCGAGCAGACGGATCTGGCCATCAACCAGGTGCTGACGCGTTCGATCAACACCACTATCATCGTCGTGCTGCCTGTCGTAGCGCTGATGATCGCGGGCATGGTTGTGCTGAACGGCGAGGGCCCGCTGGCCGATCTTGGTCTTTCGTTGTTCGTCGGACTGGTGGCTGGCGCATATTCCTCGCTGTTCATCGCCGCTCCGCTCACTTGCGTGCTTCGCGAGCGCGACCCAGAAATCGTGAAGCACACCGACAAGGTGCTGCGCGATCGCCAGAGCAAAGATCGAAAGATCCAGCGAGAAGCCAGCAATAATAAGGCTGCAGAGGCCGTCTCAGCTCCCGTTGCCTCCGTTGGGCCGAGCGAATACACGTTCAGCGAGGACGAGGTGGAAATCACCCGCTCGTCGGGGGCATCAGGAAGGCCGCAGCCAGCGCGAAAGTCTCGTAGCGACAGAAAGAAACACTAATGCCTGCCAATGCCGAATTCGTTGCCTCGCTGATCAGGGACGTGCCGGATTTTCCCAAGCCTGGAGTTCTGTTCAAGGACATCACGCCGGTAATCGGCGATCCGGAGGGTCTGAAGGCCAGCGTCGAAGCGATGCTGGCCGTAGCGCCTCCGAAACTCGACGTCGTCTGCGGCATTGAGACTAGGGGGTTCCTGTTCGGGGTACCGATCGCCCTCGAGCTTGGCATCGGCTTCGTGCCGGTCCGCAAGCCCGGAAAGCTCCCAGCTGCTGTTTATCAGGAAAGCTTCAACCTGGAATATGGCTCCAGCGTCCTGAACATTCATCAGGATGCCCTGCACGAGGGACAGCGCGTGCTCTTGGTCGACGACCTGCTCGCTACTGGCGGAACCCTCTCCGCTGCCGCAAAGCTGATTGACCGCTTTGACGCCGATCTTGCTCAGGTTCAGGTGCTGGTTGAGCTGTGCGGCTTGGGCGGTCGCGAAAATCTCGCGAAGGTAACATCTGCTCCGCTGAATGCCGTAGTCACAGACAACGGCGGGGAATAGTTATAAACTTTGATTTTGTAGCTAGCCAGGGGAGGCGAAGAAGCGATGAATGACAGGGCTGATTCGCAAGATCAAAACAGCGTCTATGGCCCTTACGGTCAGGATGGTGCTCCTGGCGCGCCTTATTCCGCCACGCTCGAGCGGGTCACCACAGGTCCCGAACAGCCCAGGATGCGGATGCGCAACAAGTTTCCCTTCTTTGGTGGCAGCAAGTCTCCCCAGTCCGCTGTCCTGGATCCGCTGTTTGCCGTGGTTCGGGCGAACCACCCGCAGGCCAACTTCGACAAGATTACTCGCGCCTATCGCACAGCCGAGCACTATCACCAGGGGCAGACGCGCAAGTCCGGCGACCCGTACATCACACATCCTCTTGCGGTAGCTACCATTCTGGCCGAGTTAGGCATGACCGAGACCACGCTCTGCGCGGCCTTGCTTCACGACACGGTGGAAGACACTAGCTATACGCTCGCGCAGCTTACCGCCGACTTCGGAGAAGAGATCGCTAGCCTCGTCGACGGCGTCACCAAGCTGGATAAGGTGCAGTACGGCGATTCCGCTAAGGCAGAGACTCTGCGCAAGATGATCATCGCGATGAGCCGGGACATTAGGGTGCTGGTTATCAAACTCGCTGATCGCCTGCATAACATGCGCACTATTGGTTCTTTGCGCTCCGAGAAGGGTAAGCGAATTGCCAGGGAGACCATCGAGATTTTTGCGCCGCTAGCTCACCGACTTGGCATGAACGCCGTGAAATGGGAACTAGAGGATCTGTCTTTCTCTACCCTGCAGCCCAAGGTTTACGAGGAGCTGGTCAGGCTCGTCGCGGAGGCAGCGCCGCAGCGCGAGAAGCAGCTTCGTGAAGTCATCGACGTTGTGAACAAGGATCTGGCGGATGCAGGCATCAAAGCCACCGTCTACGGCCGCCCGAAGCATTACTACTCAATCTACCAGAAAATGGTTGTTAGGGGTCGAGACTTCGACGACATTTACGACCTAGTGGGCATCAGGATTCTCGTCGACAAGGTGCGCGACTGCTACGCCGCGCTGGGTGTGATGCACACGCGTTGGAACCCGCTGCCGGGCAGGTTCAAGGACTACATCGCGATGCCCAAGTACAACATGTACCAGTCGCTACATACGACTGTGCTAGGCGTCGGTGGACGGCCTGTGGAGTTTCAGATCCGCACGCACGAGATGCACAAGCGGGCAGAGTATGGCGTTGCCGCGCACTGGAAATACAAGGCCAATCCGAACGCGACCAGCTCGGCGGACGATACGACGAACAAGCTTTCGTGGGTTCATCAGCTAAGCGAGTGGCAAGCCGAAACGAAGGATCCTGGCGAGTTCCTGGACGCGCTGCGCTACGAGATCAACGCCACTGAGGTCTATGTCTTTACGCCTCACGGCGACGTAATAGCCCTGCCGCAGGACGCCACGCCGGTCGATATGGCTTACGCCATTCACACTGAGGTTGGGCATCACTGCATCGGCTCGCGCGTGAACGGGCGCCTGGTGCCGCTGGAATCAAAGCTGAACAATGGCGACCAGGTCGAAATCTTGACCAGCAAGGCCGACGACGCAGGCCCGAGCCGGGACTGGCTAAACTTCGTAGTCAGCTCGCGCGCGAAGAGCAAGATTCGGTCGTTCTTCACCAAATCGCGCCGCGAGGAGGCCATCGAGCACGGCAAGGAACTGCTTGCCAAGCAGATCCGCAAGGCCAGCCTTCCGCTGCAGCGCCTGCTGACAGTCGAGTACCTGACGTCGGTGGCTGACACCTTCAAGGTGCCCGATGTGAACGGCCTGTACCGGGCGCTCGGCGAGAACAATATCAGCGCCCAGTCGGTCGTCCAGCGCCTTATCGAGATTGAGGGCGGCATCGAGGACACCGCCGATGAGGCGATGGAGGATCAGCTCGCGGGTGTCAGCACCAAGCTCCCGAAGCGCACTGGCGCAAACGGCGTAATCGTCGAGGGTGACCCTGATCTTTGGGTGAAGCTGGCCAAGTGCTGCACCCCGGTTCCAGGCGACGAGATCATCGGTTTCATTACGCGCGAAAAGGGCGTCTCGGTTCATCGAAAGGACTGCACCAACGCCTCGGACCTGCTGAATAAGCCAGACAGGATCGTCTCGGTGGAGTGGGCACCGACTAGCTACACATCCGGGTTCCTGGTCACGATCCAGATCGAATGCCTAGACCGTTCCGGACTGCTTAGCGACGTCACCAGGCTGGTCGCCGACCAGGGCGGCTCAATCACCTCGGCCACGGTACACACGTCCAAAAACCGCACGGCCAAGATTCGGCTGACCTTCGAGGGGTCGGACTCCGACCACCTGGCCCACCTGATCGAGACCCTGCGCAAGGTATCCGGGGTCTACGACGTCTACCGGGTCAAGCAGTAAACAAGAAGCTGTTGCCCACCGGAGCGGGCAACAGCTAGTGCTTGTTAGTTGTCTACGCGGTGAACTCGTCGAGGGTCTTCTGAGCCTGCTGCAACCAGGTTTGGTAGGTGGCAATCTGCTCGCGAAGCTTCGCTGACTTCTTGTCGCCCTTAGCCTCGGCGGCCTCGGCCTGCTTGGTCAGCTTCTCGATCTGCTCGGAGAAGACGTTGACAGTGTCCTCAGCGCGCTGCCTGGCCTCGGGGTCAGTGCGGCGCCATTCGGCCTCCTCGACCTCCTTGATGGCCTGCTCGATGGCGCTAACCCGGCGTTCTAGCGGGCGCATCGCATCACGCGGAACGCGGCCAATCTCGTTGTACTTGTCTAGGAACTCGCGGAACTTGTTGCGAGCCACTTTGATGTCTTCGACGGGCAGGATCGTCGCCTCGGCCTCGTCGAGCAGCTGCTCCTTAGCCTGCTGATTGCCCTCGTATTCGGCGTCCTGGGCGGCGAAAGCGGCGGTGCGGGCATCGAAGAACTTGTCCTGCAGGCCGCGGAATTCGCTCCATAGCTTGTCCTCGTCCTCGCGCCTGGCAGAACCGGCTGCCTTCCAGCGGCTCATCAGATTGCGGAACTCGCCGGCCGTCGGCCCCCAGTCAGTGGAATCGGCGATCAACTTGGCCTCTTCGATGATCGCTAGCTTTAGCACCTTGGCCTGATCGCGGCGCTCGTTCTGCTGCGCCTGGAATACCTTGCGGCCCTTGGTGTATCTGCTGCGCGCCGTACTGAACCTACTCCAGAGCTCATCGTCGGTCTTGCGATCGATTCGGGGGAGCTTCTTCCACTTGTCCACAAGATTCTGGAATTTTGACATGCCGCGACGCCAATCGCCGGAATCGGCAATCTTCTCGGCATCGGCGATCATCTTTTCCTTGAGCGCTTTCGTCTCTTCGTTTCGTTCGAGTCGTTCCTTCTTACGCGCCTCGGCGTTCTCTTCGATCACCGGCACCAGGGCGTCCAGTCGGTTGACCAGGCTTTCCAGGTCACCAACGGCGTTTGACTCGACGATGTTCGACCTGGCAGCCGCCACTGACTTCTGGGCGTCCTTGGTAAGCGTTCCTGACTTGACTCTCTGCTCCAGCAGCTGAACCTCGGTCTCTAGCGCCTCGAATCTCTTGACAAAGAAAGCGAGCGCTTGCGCGGGGTCTGCTCCGGGAATTTGACCCACTTCGCGTTCGCCGTCGGCGGTCTTGACGAAGACTCGTCCTTCGTCATCCACTCGGCCGAACGCTTCGGGCCTAGACGTATCACTCATACCCTCTATTTTGCACGATAGAGTTGGTTTTGTGTTCATTGCCACATTTCCTGCCGGTATCTGGCAGACGAATTGCTATTTAATTGCAAAAGATGAGACCAGCCCGGTGGTCGTGATAGATCCCGGCGTCGACGCCGCACAGATCGTGCGTAGCACGCTTGACGAGCGCAAGATGACGATCGGCGCCGTGATCGCTACCCACGGCCACATTGACCACATCGCCAGCGCGGCCGAGTTGGCAAACGAGGCGAAAGTTGCCATGTGGATGCATCCTGGCGACGACTTCATGCTGACTGATCCAGTAGCTGGGTTGGGGGAGAGCTCCAGGGGCTTGTTGGAGGAGCTCGGCCTGACCGAGCTAGCCGCCCCCAACGAGCGTGGCGAGTTGGCGGATGGTCAGCAGCTGGAAACCTGCGGACTGAGCTTCAAGATCCATCATTTCCCTGGTCATTCACCCGGCTGCGTGAATCTGGTTACGCAAACCGAGGAAGCCACGCTGGTATTCTCCGGCGACGTTCTCTTCAACGGCTCAATCGGCCGCACCGACCTGCCGGGTAGTGACCCCGAGCAGATGCGCGATAGCCTAAAACGGCTAGTCGAGGTGCTACCGTCCGACGCGATGCTCGCCCCCGGTCATGGCCCGACCTCTTCGATGCAGCACGAGTTGGCAACCAACCCGTTTTTGACTGGCCGCATGGGCCTCTAAACTTGGTCGAAGTACGTATTACAGCTAAACGATTTTTAGGAGATCATTTTGGCTCGCCCTAAGCCGCTCTCGGGCTTCCCCGAGTTTCTACCGGCCCAACGGATCGTCGAACAGCGCGTCCTGGATGTGCTGAGGCATACCTTCGAGCTGCACGGATTCGCCAACATCGAAACCCGCGCGGTCGAAACCATGGACGCACTGACCCGCAAGGGCGAGATCACCAAAGAGGTCTATACGATCAGGCGCCTGCACGCCGATCCCAATCACCCCGACGAGCTGGGCCTGCACTTCGATCTGACGGTGCCGCTAGCCCGCTACGTGGTCGAGCACGCTGGCCATCTGCAATTTCCTTTCCGGCGCTACCAGATTCAGAAGGTCTGGCGGGGGGAGCGTCCGCAGGAGGGCCGCTATCGCGAGTTCCTGCAAGCCGATATCGACATCGTCGGCAATGGCACTCTCGCCGCACATCACGACGTCGAGGCCATGCTCGTCATGCTGGAAGCCTTCGAGGCGCTACGCGAGCAGATCGGCATCCCGCCGGTGCGCATTCACGTCAATAATCGAAAGCTTTCTGAGGGCTTCTATCGCGGGCTAGACATCGACGACACCCTGCAGGTGCTGCAGCGCGTCGACAAGTACGACAAGATCGGCCCGGATGCCGTGCGTAAGCTGCTGGTCGACGAACTCGGTCTGAGCGACGAAGTGGCAAGCAAGTGCGTAGCCCTGGCGGGCATCTGCACCGCTGATGAGTCGTTTGCCGAGCAGGTGCGAGCCCTCGGCGTCTCCAACGAGATTCTCGAGGAGGGGTTGAGCGAGCTAGCGACTGTGCTCACAGAGGCGAACAAGATCGCCGAGGGACGCGTGGTCGCCGACATGAAGATCGCCCGCGGCCTGGACTACTACACGGGCACCGTCTACGAGACCGAGCTGATCGGCCACGAGAAGATGGGCTCGGTTTCCTCTGGAGGGCGTTACGACTCGCTGGCCAGCGATGGTAAGACCACCTACCCCGGCGTCGGAATCTCGCTTGGCGTGACCAGGCTTCTCGGCCCGATCCTGGCTCGCGGCGAGCTGATCGCAGATCGCAGTGTGCCGAGCGCGGTTCTGGTCGCGGTCACCAACGAGGAGGAGCGGGCGGAGGCCACCGCGGTCGCCACCGCACTTCGGCACCGGGGCATCTCGTGCGAGGTCGCGCCGAACGCCGCTAAGTTCGGCAAGCAGATTCGCCACGCCGACCGCCGCGGCATCCCGTACGTCTGGTTCGGTGGTATCGACGGCGAGGTGAAGGACATTCGCAGCGGCGATCAGCGCGCGGCAAACGCGAACGATTGGGCTCCGCCTGCCGAGGACTTGCGCCCGTCCATCATCGCTAACTAGCCGTTTTCTAACTACAGGTTCTAAACTGATCAAGCTAGCCCGTACTGTCTATGCGGGCATACTTTGAAAGGGAATTATGATTCGCACACATGACGCCGGCACGCTTACCAAGGCCGACATCGGAAAAACCGTTACGTTGGCAGGCTGGGTCAATGCTCGCCGAGATCATGGTGGTGTGGTCTTCATTGACCTGCGTGACGCAACCGGCATCTCGCAGCTGGTCTTCCGAGAGGAACTGGTCGAGAAGCTGGGCGCGCACAGGCTGCGCAACGAGTTCTGCATCAAGGCAACTGGCGAGGTTCAGCTCCGCGACGAGGAGACCATCAACCCGAAGATGGCCACCGGCGAGATCGAGATTGGCGTCGAGGACCTGGAAGTGCTCAGCGTCTCCGATCCGCTGCCGTTCCCGATCGACGAGCGGGTCAATGTTGGCGAGGACGCTCGCTTCCGCTACCGATACCTCGACCTGCGTCGTCCGAAGCCGGCGGCTACGATTCGGATGCGCTCTAAGGTCAACCAGGCTGCTCGTCGAGTGCTTGGAAGCCACGATTTCGTGGAGATCGAGACCCCGACCCTGACCCGCTCGACCCCGGAGGGCGCCCGCGACTTCCTGGTACCCGCACGGCTGGTGCCCGGCTCCTGGTACGCGCTACCGCAGAGCCCGCAGCTCTTCAAGCAGCTGCTGATGGTTGCCGGCATGGAACGCTACTACCAGATCGCTCGCTGCTACCGCGACGAGGATTTCCGCGCCGACCGTCAGCCGGAGTTCACGCAGCTCGATATCGAGATGAGCTTCGTGAACCAGGAAGACGTAATGGCGCTTGCTGAGCAGCTGGTGGTTGAGATTTGGCGGCTGATCGGCGCCGAGATTCCGACCCCGCTGCCGCGCATCACGTTCGAGGACGCGATGAACAAGTACGGCTCTGACAAGCCGGATCTTCGTTACGATCTGCCGTTGGTTGACCTCACCGAGTTCTTCGCTAACACCCCGTTCCGCGTCTTCCAGAACCCTTACGTTGGCGCGATCGTCATGCCGGGTGGTGCTTCCCAGCCGCGTCGCACGTTCGACGCCTGGCAGGATTGGGCGCGCCAGCGCGGCGCAAAGGGCCTTGCCTACGTCACGATCGCCGAGGACGGCACGCTCGGCGGCCCGGTGGCCAAGAACATCTCCGAAGAGGAGCGCGACGGCCTGGCCGCCGCCACTTCGGCAAAGCCGGGCGACTGCATCTTCTTCGCAGCAGGCGAGAGGACCGCCTCGCAAATGCTGCTGGGTGCCGCTCGTCAGGAGATCGCCAAGCGCTGCGATCTGGTCGACGAGGATGCTTGGAGCTTCTGCTGGGTCGTCGATGCCCCGCTGTTCAAGCCCACCTCCGAGGCCAAGGCCGAGGGCGATGTGGCCGTCGGCGAGGGCGCGTGGACTGCCGTCCATCACGCCTTCACATCGCCCAAGCCGGAGTTCCTGGACAACTTTGAGCAGGACCCTGGCAGCGCGCTGTCTGACGCCTACGACATCGTCTGTAACGGCAACGAGATCGGTGGCGGCTCGATACGTATTCACCGCAAGGATGTTCAGGAGCGCGTCTTTAAGGTGATGGGCATCGGTGAGGTGGAGGCTCAGGCCAAGTTTGGATTCCTGCTCGACGCGTTCTCTTACGGAGCCCCGCCGCACGGTGGCATCGCGTTCGGCTGGGATCGCATTGTTTCGCTACTGACCCACTCCGAGTCGATCCGCGAGGTCATCGCATTTCCGAAGACCGGCAATGGCTTCGATCCGTTGACGGGTGCTCCCGCCCCGATCACCAAGCTGCAGCGCAGGGAGACCGGTGTCGACTTCAAGCCGAAGGCCGACGACAAGAAGGCCGGCGAGGAAAAGAAGACCGAGAGTAAGTAACTAATTCTTACGATTCGCGTGATGGGGATGACTCACAACCATCCCCATTCGCGTCTTCGGGCGGCATTAACGCGCAATTCATTATTCGGTTGCCTGACATTGCTAGATTGACAGGCATGATGACGAATTGGATTGATCTTGCTGGCGTTGTGAACATGCGCGACCTGGGTGGCCGTACAACCGCTGATGGCCGGGTCGTCCGATCCGGTGTCGTGCTCCGCTCGGATAATCTGGGCGATCTGAGCGAAGATGCCCAAGATAGCCTGCTGACCGACTACCACCTGAGCGATGTTGTCGATCTGCGGACAAATAGGGAGATGTTCGTTGATCCGGCCTGGCCGTTCGGCGATAAGGTCAAGCGTCACCATCTGAGCCTGTATCCAGAGGACGATCCCTCGGAACCGCTGCCGCCGTGGGCTGGCGTGATCGGCGCCGAGGCCCTAGCCAAGGAAGACCACGCGCATCGCACCGCGCGGCACTATCTAGGCTATTTCACCTGGCGTCCCGAATCGATTGTCACTGCGATGCGCACCATCGCAAACGCGCCCGGCGCGACCATCGTAAACTGTGCGGCGGGCAAGGACCGCACCGGAACCATCTGCGCCGTCGTGCTGAAGACTATCGGCGTGCCCGACGACCAGGTCATCGCCGACTATGCGGCCTCCGACGAGAAGGTGCCTGCGATTCTCGAGCGCCTCGGTCAGGCTGCGGCGGCCGGTTCGGCTGAGATGGAAGCCAGGGTCTCGTCCCAGTCCACTCCAGCCGAAGCCATGAAGCTACTGCTAGGCATGGTTGACGAGAAATTCGGTGCTCTGGCCAATTGGCTCGACCGTAACGGCTGGAACGAAAACGACCAGGGCGCCTTGGTGAAATCGCTTTTGGGCTAAGCCGAGCTCGACAAGTCCTTTCAGCTAGCTGCCAAAAACGGCTAGCCTGGTAGCTGTGAGCGAAGATCTTTTTGACAACGTGACGCCTGTCGAGACGTCGATTAGTTCGCTGGCCGACGGCGACAACGCCCAAGCCCCGCTTGCCGTGCGGATGCGTCCTAGGAGCCTGGATGAGATCGTCGGCCAGAAACATCTGCTCGCTCCGGGCTCGCCCTTGCGTAGATTGGCTGAAGGCACCGGGGCCATGTCGGTTTTCTTGTGGGGCCCTCCAGGCGTCGGCAAGACCACGATCGCCTCGGTAGTTGCCAACGCCACCGAGGGCAGGTTCGTCGAGATCTCGGCGGTTAGCGCAGGCGTCAAGCAGGTGCGGCAAGAGATTGAGATCGCAAAAAGGGAGCTCGCACACGGAAAGACGACCGTGCTATTCGTCGACGAGGTACACAGGTTCAACAAGGCGCAGCAAGACGTGCTGCTTCCCGCCGTTGAGAACCGACTTGTCACCCTGGTCGCGGCAACCACGGAGAACCCCAGCTTCTCGATCATCTCTCCGCTGCTTTCCCGCTCACTGCTGCTCACCCTTGAGCCACTTAGCGCCGAGGACATCAGCCTGCTGTTGGACAGGGCGCTTCGCGATGAGCGAGGGCTGGGCGGCAAGTTCGAGCTAGATGAGCAGGCTCGCGAGTCGATCATTCAGCTGGCGGGTGGTGACGCCAGACGGTCGCTGACTTATCTTGAGGAGGCGGCTAGGGGAGCCGAGGCCAAGGGGCAGAAGGTGATCGACACCGAGGTGCTCGAGCAATCGGTCGACAGGGCGGCGGTTCGCTACGACCGCGATGGCGACCAGCACTACGACGTGATCAGCGCGTTCATCAAGTCGGTGCGCGGCTCCGATGTGGACGCGGCGCTGCATTACTTGGCCAGGATGATCGAGGCGGGGGAGGATCCTCGCTTTATTGCACGCAGGCTGGTCATCTTGGCTAGTGAGGACATCGGCATGGCGGCACCTTCGGTGCTGCAGACCTGCGTCGCTGCTGCCCAAGCAGTCCAACTGATCGGCATGCCGGAGGCCAGGCTGAATCTCGCGCAGGCTACGATAGCCGCGGCAACCGCACCCAAGTCAAATGCCGTTATCGCCGCCATCGACGCGGCCCAGGCCGACGTCCGAGAAGGAAAGATCGGCCAGGTGCCCGCCCACCTGCGTGACGCCCACTACGCGACGGCGAAGAACTACGGTCACGGGCGCGGTTATAAATACGCCCACGACTTTCCCCACAACGTGGCCAGCCAGCAGTACCTGCCGGACGAGCTGGCGGATGCTCGCTACTACAAACCGAGCGAAAACGGCAACGAGGCCCAGATTTCCGAGAGGCTGCAGACCCTCAGAAAGCTACTGGGGCGTTAGTCGCGTTCTTCGATGCGAATCTCGTGGGCTTCCTGAGCCAGGCGATCTGATTTCTCTTTAGCGGCTCGCAGCCCGTCGGCGTCCTGCGGGGTCTTGAGCAGTTGTCGTTCGGCGGGCATGCCCAGCCTGAGTTGACGGGTTCTGCCGATCTCGGCGTCCAGCGTCGCGCCCAGAAGCAAGGCGATGTTGGTGACCCAGAACAGCAGCAGGGCGATGATGACGCCGGCTAACGCGCCGTAGGTCTTGTTGTAGTTGCCAAAGTTTGAAAGATAAAAGCCATAGCCCAACACGGAAACCAGCGCCACGACAACGGCGACCGCCGAACCCGTGCTGATGGGCCGAAACTTGTCGCGCTCTAGGTTCGGCCCGAAGTGATAAAGCACTGATACCATGCCGATCAGGATTACTAGCAGCACCGGCCACTTCACGATGCCCCAGATCAGGACGGCCGTCTCGCCGAGCCCGATCAGGCCGCCAATCTTCGCGGCGATGTCTCCCGAAAGCACTAGCGCCAGAAGGGCTATCACCAGCACCACGATCATGACGATAGTGATTAAGAACTGCTGGATCTTCAGCTTTATGCCGTTACGTCCCTCCTCGATTCGGTAGACGCGGTTTAGTGCCCGAGAGAACGCAGCCACATAGCCGCTCGCCGACCACAGGGCCACCAAGATACCGCTGATCAGGGCTATCGGTGCTCCGGGCGAGTCGAGAAAGCCCCCGACGATTCCCCTGATCAGGTCAACCGCCTGCTGATCCTGTACCGAGCTCTCGATCATCGAAAAGACGGCGGGCATCACCTGATCGGACTGCCCGATCAACTGCAGAATCGAAACCAGGGCTAGCAGCGCGGGGAAAATTGTCTGAACCGTGAAATACGTTAGCGTGGCCGCCACGTCGGTCGTCTGGTTTTCACTGAATCGCGAGAGGGTTGCCTTCAATACGAATTTGCGGTCTCGGCTGTTCAGCTTTGGCCGGGGGCGATTGGTCTGCTGCGTATGATTCACTACTACAGACTACATAATTTTCCGGTGTGTCCATTTATCGGCTGACGCGCTAGGCTAGGCGAGTTGAGGAGCGCCTTGACCCGGGCGCGACAACGACAAAGGTCTGATAACGAATGAGGGAAGGTAAATGAAAGCAGCAGAAATTGGTCGCAGGTTCCTAGATTTCTTTGCAGACCGAGCGCACGCCGTGGTGCCAAGCGCGTCGTTGCTATACAACGATCCCACTCTGTTGTTCGTTAACGCGGGCATGGTGCCGTTCAAGCACTATCTTGTTGGCGAGGAGCCTTCACCCTGGAAGCGCGCCGCGAGCATCCAGAAGTGCGTTCGCACCCTAGACATTGATGACGTCGGCAAGACCACTCGCCACGGCACTTTCTTTCAGATGCTAGGTAACTTCAGCTTCGGCGACTACTTCAAGAAGGAGGCCATCGAGTGGGCCTGGGAGCTGGTCACCGCTAGCCAGGACGAGGGTGGCTTCGGTTTTTCGCCCGATTCCATCTGGGTCACTGTTCTGGGGCCCGGCCTGCACCCCTCCTATCCCGATGGTGACATCGAGGCTCGCGACACCTGGATCAAGATGGGTGTTCCCGCCGAGCGCATCCAATTTCGTGGACTGAAGGATAACTATTGGACCATGGGCGTCCCCGGACCTGGCGGTCCCTGCTCCGAGATCTACGTCGACCGCGGCCCCAAGTTCGGTAAGGACGGCGGCCCGGAGGCAGACGAGGATCGGTTCCTGGAAATCTGGAATCTGGTCTTCGAGACCGAGGTTCTTTCTGAGGTTCGGGCCAAAGATGACTTCGACGTTTCTGCACAGCTGGACAACAAGAACATCGATACCGGCGCCGGCCTGGAGCGCATTGCCTATTTGCTGCAGGGCAAGAACAACATGTACGAGATCGATGAGATCTTCCCCGTTATTGAGCGGGCATCTGCGCTGACCGATAAGAAGTACGGCGCGAACGCAGCAGACGATGTCCGGCTGCGCGTGGTCTCCGACCACATCCGCAGCGCTCTGATGTTGATGACCGACGGTGTTACTCCTGGTAACGAGGCCCGTGGCTACGTGCTTCGTCGCCTGCTGCGCCGCTCGATTCGCTCGATGCGCCTGCTCGGCAACGATTCGAAGACGCTGGTGGAGCTTCTCGACGTCAGCCGCGAGCAGATGCACACCTCTTACCCCGATATTGATGAGCAGTGGCCTCGCGTCAAGGAGGTCGCGGAGAACGAGGAGGCCACGTTCCACCGCACTCTGACCTCAGGCACGACGCTTTTTGAAAACGCGGTTGTTGAGACCAGGAACTCCGGAAGCGAGAAGTTGTCCGGCGAAAAGGCTTTCCAGCTGCACGACACCTACGGCTTCCCGATCGACCTGACTCTCGAGATGGCCGCTGAGCAGGGACTAGAGGTCGACCAGGAGCAGTTCACCAAGCTGATGGCCGATCAGAAGGCCAGGGCTAAGGCAGACGCTCGCGCAAAGAAGGGCAGCGCCGCTTCGCTGGAGGCCTACCAGGAACTCCGCTCTGCAGGCGAGACGCCCTTCCGCGGCTACACCGACTTGAGCCTGCCAACCAAGGTTCGCGGCCTGATCCAGGACGGCCAGGTGGTCAAGGCCGCCCAGGGCGGAAACGTAGTCGAGATCGTGCTGGAGGAGACCCCGTTCTACGCAGAATCCGGCGGCCAAGATTCCGACGCTGGAGTGATCCGCACGGCCGCAGGCGATCTGGAGGTGCTGGATGTGCAGCGCCCGATCCCAGGTCTCGTCGTGCACAAGGTGCAGCTGGACGGCGAGCTGGCACTCGGCGAGGAAATCTTCGCAGAGGTCGACGCGGCGCACCGGATGGGCAGCTGCCAGGCGCACACCGCGACCCACATCGTACACGCCGCGCTGCGCGAGCTGGTCGGCCCGACTGCCACCCAGGCTGGCTCTTACAACAAGCCCGGCTACCTGCGCTTCGATTTCTTTAGCCAGAAGGGGCTGTCGACCCTGCTTCGCCAGGAGATCGAGGAGCGCTGCAACCTGGCGATCCACGACAACCTGCAGGTTAGCGTCCAACAGATGAAGCTCGAAGACGCCAAGAAACTCGGTGCGATGAGCCTGTTTGGCGAAAAGTATCCTGATGTCGTGCGCATGGTAGAGATGGGCGGACCATGGAGCCGCGAGCTCTGCGGTGGCACACACGTGAACTCCAGCGCCGAGATTGGCCTGATTGATCTTGTCGGAGAGCAGTCGATCGGTTCGGGCACCAGGCGAGTCGAGGCCCTGGTCAGCATGGACGCCTTTAGCCATCTCGCTGCCGAGCGCGCGCTGGTCAACCAGCTAACCGACGTGCTCAAGGTTTCGCCGCAGCAGATGCCTGATCGCATCAGCTCGATGATCGAGGAGTTGAAGGCTGCGCACAAGCAGATCGCGGCGCTGAAGGCCGCGCAGCTGGCTGGCAACATCTCGACCTATCTCGAGCGTGCCCAGAATATCGACGGAGTGACTGTCGTCGCCGAGGCCATCGATGGGGTTGACGGCGGCCAGCTTCGCAGTCTGGCCTCCGATATTCGTGATCGGCTGACCGTCGCCGGCGTCGTCGCACTGATCGGCTTGGGCGAGAAGGTTTCCGTCGTGGTGGCTACTAACGAGGGCGCTCGCGATCGAGGCCTCAAGGCCGGCGACCTGGTGAAGGTTGCCACCGCTGAGCTTGGCGGCAAGGGCGGCGGCAAGCCGGACATGGCGCAGGGCGGCGGCAGCAACCCGAAAGGAGCTGGCAAGGCCATCGAAGAGGTTATCGCTGCGGCTAGGCAGGCTCTGGCCTAAATGCTTCGCAAGGGCGTTCGCGTCGCTATCGACTGGGGCAAGGCCCGAGTCGGGGTGGCCGCCTGCGATCGGGACTGCCTGCTCTGCTATCCGGTGGAGACCGTGCCGAACAGCGCCAAAGACCCGGCGCCGGCTCTGGCCAGGATTTCGGCGATAGTCGAGGAGTACGATCCCATTGAGGTCATTCTTGGCTGGCCGATAGATTTACGGGGCAACGCTGGCCCGGCTGCCGAATATATGGCTGGTGTTGCGGCTATGCTTGAGGAAAGATTGTCAGCGCCAATTCGCCTGGTGGATGAGAGATTGTCCACCGCGACGGTGTCGAAACAATTTGATTCGATAGGCCGCAACACGAAGAAACGCAGAGCAGTCATCGACCAGGCGGCTGCGGTTTCTATCCTCGAGCAGGCCATCGAGAAGGAACGCCAGACTGGGCAACCTGCTGGCGAACTTTTTTAATATGACTAGAAGCGGAGATAGCCCAGTGGAAAAGTATTCGCCGAAGCGAGGCAGCAGGGAGAACGAGAATTTTCTCGAGCAGGCCATGCAAAACAGCTCCAAGATGCCTAAAGAGAGGCAGCGGGCGAGCAAAAGGAAAAGCCGCCGCAAGAGCCTGATCGCGGTAGGCATCTCTCTGGCGATCGTCTTAGGTGGCGGCTCTTTCGCCTTCGTTAAGGCCATGGAGTTTTGGCGAGCAAACGCCGCGACTGACTATCCGGGCCCCGGCAGCGGTGAGGTCGTCGTCTCTATCCAGCAGGGTTGGACTGCCTGGGAAATCGGCGATGAACTGGTCAATGAAGACGTCGTCGCTTCACAAAAGGCATTCGTCAGAGCTGCCAAGCGTGACGAGCGGTCGAACACTATTCAGGTCGGCAGCTACAAGATGCTAAAGCAGATGAAGGCCGAGGATGCGCTGGAGATCCTGATCGATCCAAGCAATCGGCTTCGAGACAACATCACCTTCAGGGAGGGGCTGCGGAACACTCAGGTGGCCAATCTGATTTCTGAGAATCTTGGCGTCTCCTATGACGAGGTAAACACCGCGATGGAGAGCAGCGAGATTGGGCTGCCGTCTTACGCGCAGTCTGCCGAGGGATATCTTTTCCCGCAGACTTACGATTACAGCCTCGACCCGAGTCCCACGGGGATCCTCAAACAGATGACCGAGGAATTCGCTAGCAACGCCGCTCAGCTTGATCTGGAGAAAAAGGCCGATGAACTCGGTTACAGCCCGCACGAGATCGTGACTATCGCTTCTATCATCGAGAAGGAGATCAGGCACCCCGAGCAGGCCCCCGACGTCGCGCAGGTCATCTACAACCGGCTAAAGGACGGCATGAAGCTGCGAATGGATTCCACCGTTCACTACGCGGTCGGGGACAGCGGCGAGACAGTGATGACCTCAGACGAGCAGCGAAACATCGATTCGCCATACAACACCTACAAGTACGAGGGTCTGCCTCCTGGGCCCATCTGTAATCCGGGCAGGACGGCTCTCGAGGCCGCGCTCAACCCGAGCAAGGGCAACTACATGTTCTTCGTGACCGTGAACATGGAAACCGGCGAGACTCGTTTCGCCGAGACCGACGAAGAGCATTTGAAGAACGTGAAGATCTTCCAGCAGTACTGCAGGGATCACGATGGATGCTAAAAGCCATCGCGAGAAGGTGCTCGATTCTCTGATCGACAGCGCCGACCGGATTCTTCGCTCCGGGCGCAAACTCACTGCGGCCGAGGTCAGCTCGGCAGCCGGTATCGCGCGCAACTCGATCTACAGATACGTCGACTCGGTCGACGACCTCAGGGGTCTGGTGCTCTCGCGTTATCTGCCTGCTTGGGAGGAATCGATCGCCAAGGCATTGGAGGGCGTTACCGATCCGATTGACCGGTTGGTGGTCTGGCTCGAAACCAATCTGGCGCAGGCCAAAATTACCGGCCACAGCTGGTTTATGAACGTTTCGCATACAGCCAAGAACTCTTCCGCGACGAAGGACGTTGCGCGTTTTGCCCACACGGTCTTGTGGGGAGAGCTGTCGGCGTGCTGGCAGCAAATCGTCGCCGATGATGCCGACGCCAGGCGCTGGTCGATGGTGACCCTTGGGATTCTGCAGAACGCATTTATGCAGGTGGAGCGCGAGCCGGATTTCGAGCGGCTGAAGCTCGTCGTGAAGACGAGCGGCCTAGCGATAGCGCTAGCCGCGCAGCGAGATCAAGTAACGATTTCCAAATAGCTCGGCCATAATGGAGGTTATGCTTCGGTACATCACCTCCGGGGAATCCCACGGCAAGGCCCTAGTGGCCACCATCGAGGGCATTCCTGCTCACGTAAAAGTAACCTCGAAAGATATTTCAGAGTCGTTGGCCAGGCGTCGGCTTGGTGCCGGCCGGGGTGCGCGCATGAAGTTCGAGGCCGACGAAGTAACGATGCTCACTGGCGTCCGCCATGGCCTGACCATTGGGACGCCGATTTCGATCATGATCGGCAATACCGAGTGGCCCAAATGGCAGCAGGTGATGTCTCCAGAGCCCGTCGATGAGGAGGAGCTCAGCAAGCTAGCCAGGAACGCGCCGCTAACCAGGCCGCGTCCTGGGCACGCTGATCTTGCTGGCATGCAGAAATACGATTTTGATGAGGCGCGTCCGGTTCTTGAGCGGGCGAGCGCTAGAGAAACCGCGGCCAAGGTGGCTATCGGTAGGGTCGCGCAGAATTACCTGGCGCAGGGCTTCGGCATTACGGTGCTCAGCCACGTGGTTAGCCTGGGCGGTATCGATGCCAGCTACGAGCAGTTCCCGCGCATGTCCGATCTGCCCGCTATTGACGCCGACCCGGTTCGTTGTTTCGATCCGTTGGCTAGTGAGGCAATTCAGAAGCGCATCGAGCAATGCCACAAGGCAGGCGATACGCTCGGCGGCGTCGTCGAGGTCTTGGCTTGGGGTCTGCCCCCTGGCTTGGGCAGCTACTCTCAGACTGACCGAAAGCTGGACGCAAAGCTGGCCGCCGCACTGATGGGCATTCAGGCGATCAAGGCGGTCGAGATCGGCGACGGCTTTGAGCTTTCCCGCATTCCTGGTAGCCAGGCTCATGACGAGATACTGCGCGACGCTAACGGCGCGATCATTCGTCGCACCCAACACTCCGGTGGCGTTGAGGGCGGCATGAGCAATGGCGAGGTGCTGCGGGTGCGCGCCGCGATGAAGCCGATCGCCACCGTGCCTCGTGCCCTGCAAACCATCGACGTTTCGACCGGCGAGGAGGCGAAGGCTCACCACCAGCGCTCCGACGTCTGCGCTGTTCCAGCGGCGGGTGTGGTTGCTGAGGCAGCTGTGGCTCTCGTCTTGGCCGAGCTCGTCAACGAGAAGTTCGGCGGCGACAGCCTCGCTGAGTGCCAGCGCAATCACCGTGGTTACCTGCGGCAAATAGCCGACCGAAATCTTTCGATTCATGAGTTCTAAATTGCCCATCGTTCTGGTCGGTCTTCCCGGATCGGGGAAGACCACCGTCGGGCGCCTGTTGGCGGATCAGTTGAAGACGCATTTTCTGGATTCCGACGAGTACATCGAGGCGGCATGCGGCAAGCCGATCACGCAGATCTTCGCCGAAGTGGGCGAGAGCGGCTTCCGTATGCTCGAGCAAGAGGCCATCGCGAAGCTGCTCAGTCGCCAAGCCGTGCTTTCTCCGGGCGGCGGAGCCGTAACGAATCCCGTAGTCAGGGAGATGCTCGAAGATGAATTAGTGGTTTGGCTGCAGGTCTCGCCTGAGCAGGCAACAAGTCGGATAGGTGATGCCGAGACACGCCCCCTGCTGGTCGGTGACCCCATCGGTAAGCTAAAAACCCTTTCGGCAGCACGCGCGGGATTCTACGAGCAGGTGGCGAACTTGAGCATCGACACTGACTCGAAGACGGCAGCGCAGGTAGTTGCAGAAATCGTAGAGAAAATCTCTAGGGAAGAGGTTAGAGAGTGATTCAGGTAGAGACAGATAATCCGTATCCGGTGCTCATCGGGAACGGAGTATTGGCAGACGTAAGCAAGTATCTCGGCGATGCCAGCCGGGTGGCCATCTTCTATCCCCCCTCGGTCAGCGACTGCGCGCTCAGCATCGCTCAGTCGATTGAGGCGGAGGTCTTCTCTATCGAGATCCCTGATAGTGAGCGCGCGAAGAACGTGCAGACGCTAGACCAATGCTGGCAGACGCTCGCCTCCTCGGGCTTGACGCGCAACGATCTGGTGATCGGCGTCGGCGGGGGAGCCACCACGGATCTCGCTGGTTTCGTCGCGGCCACCTATCTTCGCGGTGTTGCCTATCTGAGCGTGCCGACTACCATCCTCGGCATGGTCGACGCGGCCGTCGGCGGCAAGACGGGCATCGACCTTCCTCAGGGCAAGAACCTGGCGGGCGCCTTCCATGAGCCCAGGGCGGTATTCGCAGATCTAGATATCCTTGCCAGCCTGCCCGAGCGCGAGATCAGCTCCGGTCTTGCCGAGGTGGTCAAAGCCGGTTTCGTGCGCAATAACAGGATCCTTGAGATCATCAAGAACTGTCCTGCGGGCTCCATCCTTCCTGGCACCGATGCTCTTTCTGAGCTGATCACCCTTGGTATCTCCTTCAAGGCGGACGTCGTCGGCGGAGACCTTCACGAACGCACCTCGGTGGACGGGAAAATCGGTCGAGAGCTACTCAACTACGGTCACACGATGGGCCACGCCATCGAGCTCTTCGAAAACTTCCAGATGCGCCACGGCGAGGCCATCTCGCTGGGCATGGTCTTTGCCGCCGAGTTATCGCATCGACTCAGCGGACTTTCTTCAGATGAGGTCGCGCTGCATCGCGAGCTGCTAGAACGTCTGGGTCTGCCGACCAGCTATTCGAAGGCGCCCTACGCCAAGCTCAGGGAATACATGAGCCGGGACAAGAAGGCTAGGGGAGCCAACCTGCGTTTCATCGGACTGGAAGCCATCGGAAAGCCGGTGCTGGTTCAGGCTCCGGACGAGGACGCGCTGGCCGAGTGCTACGAGGCGCTTCGATAGCATGTATGTGCCAGCCCACTTCAAGATGAGCGCCGAACAAGCCAGGGAGTTCGTGAGCTCGAGGCTCGCTGGTGACCTGGTTACCGTTGGCGAGAACGGCCTAGAGGCCACGTTCCTGCCGTACTCCGTGGAGTGGACGGCAACCGGCTGCGTACTGAAGGCGCACGTGGCCAGGGTGAACAAGCAGTGGCAACATGAGGGCCAGGCCTTGGTGATCTTCAACGGCCCAGATCTGTACGTGCCCCCGAGATGGACGCCGCAGGAGCAGAGTGAGAGGGATCTGCTGCGCCGCCCCCAGGTGGTGCCGACCTGGAACTACGTGACCGTCCACATGCGGGGGAATCTCGTCGCCCACCACGACGAGGAGTGGATCACGCAGTCGCTTCGCGAACTCGTTAGCCAACACGACGCCTCCTGGGACATCTCTTCCATCGGCTCGGAAAAGCTGTCTAAGATGACTCGGGCGCTGGTCGGGCTTGAAATTCGCATCGACGAGATTATCGGCAAAGCCAAGATGAGTCAGAACCGCTCGTCCAGGGATATTTCTAATCTTGCCGACGCGATCGCTGAAGCCGGGCATAGCGAGGAGACGCAGAAGTATCTGCGCGAGATCAGCTTGCCGCACGCCCTGGCCCGTGAAGAATTGGTGGTCGACGCGCAGGATCGCAATCAGCCTTAGCTGAGCAATTAGACAAACCCGGAGTTTCATCAGCGCCTTGCCGCGCCTTATAATAAACCGATTGGTTATCAAGATTTCCAGTCGCTAGAATGCAGGGTTGGGTTGAATACCTCTGCAAAATAGATAACTTACCTGAAAGGCATCCTCGTGGCCACAACGAACGACATCAAGAACGGCACTATTCTCGACCTCGACGGTGAGCTATGGCAGGTTCTCTGGTTCCAGCACCACAAGCCGGGCAAGGGCAACACGGTTGTCCGCACCAAGATCCGCAACGTCGTTAACGGCAAGGTCGTAGATCGGACGTTCCCGGCTGACACCAAGATCGACATGGCATATGTGGATCGCAAAGACATGCAGTACCTCTATGAGGACGCCACCGGCTTCGTCTTCATGGATACCGAGACTTACGAGCAGCTGGTTGTGCCCGCGAGCATGGTCGGTGACTCCAAGGATTTCCTGCTCGACGGCATGATGGTCAACGTTGCCACCAACGAGGGCAATCCGCTCTACATCGAGCTTCCGGCTAACGTCGAGATGGAGATCACCTACACCGAGCCCGGCCTGCAGGGCGATCGTTCCACCGGCGGCACCAAGCCAGCCACCCTCCAGACCGGTCGCGTGATTCAGGTTCCGCTGTTCATCACCACCGGCGAGCGCGTGAAGGTAAACACATCTACTGGCGAGTACCTGGGTCGAGTTAACTAATGAGTCAGACCCCGCCCGTGCCGGGTGCGGTGAAAATCTCTTCGAGGGACATGGCCGAGCGCCATCACAGCACCCGCACCAAGGCACGAAAGGCCGCGCTCGACGTCCTCTATCAGGCGGAGCAGCGGCAAGAAGACCTCCTAGGCGTCCTGGCCTCGGAGTCGATCAGGGTTCCAGAACGCATCAGACCGTTCACCAAAGAGATTATTAACGGTATCGCGGAGAACTTGGATGCGATCCACGCGCGCATCGACGAGTGCGTCTCCGGCGACTGGACACTCGAGCGGATGCCCGCCGTCGACCGCTGCCTTGCGCGCATCGCCATCTGGGAGATCGACTACACTGCCACCTCGGCTAGCGTCGTGATCAGCGAGGCGGTTGAGCTAGCTGACGAATTCTCTACCGACAACTCTGTTAAGTTCCTGAACGGCCTGTTGGCGAAGGCCGTTAGAACAAAGCAGTAACAGCAATTTGGAAAGGACCCAGCTTTGAATGTGAACCGGCAGCCAGCATTATTGGTTCTCGAAGACGGGCGGGTCTTCCGTGGCCGACGCTTCGGTGCGCATGGCGAGACTCTCGGCGAGGGGGTCTTTTCGACCGGAATGTCCGGTTACCAAGAAACGCTCACCGATCCCAGCTATTTCGGCCAGATCGTCGTGGCTACGGCCCCGCACATCGGAAACACCGGCTGGAACGATCAGGATGACGAGTCGAATCGCATCTGGGTTTCGGGCTACGTGGTCAGGGATCCAGCTAGGGTGGTCAGCAATTGGCGGGCCGATCGCTCGCTCGAAGAGGAGCTGGTTAATCAGGGTATCGTCGGCATCTGCGATATCGATACCAGGGCTTTGACCATTCATCTGCGCGAGGCTGGCGCGATGCGCATGGGCATCAGCTCGGTGAATACCGACGAGCAGAAGCTGCTCGCCAAGGTGCTCGAACAGCCACAGATGGCCGGCGCGAATCTGGTCAAGGAAGTTACCACTAAGACGCCATACGTGGTTCCGGCGCAGGGTGAGAAGAGGTTCACCGTCGCAGCCCTCGACCTCGGGATCAAGGCGAACACGCTCCGCGAGCTGGCGGCCAGAGGCATAGAGACCCACGTACTTCCGGCAGGCTCATCCTGGGAGGACGTCGCGGCAATTAAGTCCGACGGATTCTTTGTCTCGAACGGGCCTGGGGATCCGTCCACCGCAGATCACGAGGTGGAGCTCACCTGCAAGGCTCTCGAAGAGGGCCTGCCGCTGTTTGGCATCTGCTTCGGAAACCAGATTCTCGGCCGCGCGCTGGGTTTTCAGACCTACAAGCTCAAATACGGTCACCGCGGCATCAACCAGCCTGTGCTCGAACGGGCGACCGGCCGGATAGACATCACCGCTCACAATCATGGTTTCGCTCTGGATGTCCCCATTGACAAGGACATTGAGACGGAGTTCGGGCAGGTGAGGGTCAGCCACACCTGTCTCAACGACGACGTGGTTGAGGGGCTTGAGCTGGTTAGGAATGGCAAGCTTCGAGCCTTCTCGGTGCAGTATCACCCGGAGGCCGCCGCTGGCCCGCACGACGCGGAGCACCTGTTCGATCGTTTTGTGAGGTTAATGCAGAATGCCTAAGCGCACAGATATCAAGTCGATATTGGTGATCGGTTCCGGCCCGATCGTGATCGGTCAGGCCGCCGAGTTCGACTACTCGGGCACCCAGGCTTGCCGCGTTCTGCGCGAAGAGGGCTACCGGGTGATCCTTGTCAACTCCAACCCGGCGACGATCATGACCGATCCCGAGCTGGCTGACGCTACCTACATCGAGCCGATCACCCCGGACGTGGTGGCCAAGGTCATCGAGAAGGAGCGTCCTGATGCGCTGCTGGCCACGCTGGGTGGGCAGACCGCGCTGAATACAGCGGTCGAGCTCGATCAGCAGGGCGTCCTGCAGAAATTTAATGTCGAGCTGATCGGCGCGAACGTCGACGCCATCACCAGAGGCGAGAACCGCGAGGCCTTCCGTGAGGTCGTCGATAACCTGCCCGAGTTCGAGTTCGGCAAGGCGGAGTCGGCTAGGAGCTTCATTTGCCACACCATGGACGAGATACGCGAGGCCGCAGACGAGCTCGGTTTTCCGGTAGTGCTGCGCCCGTCCTACACGATGGGCGGCGTCGGCTCGGGCTTCGCTCACGATGCAGAAGAGCTCGAAAAGATGGCCAAGATCGGTCTGGACGCCAGCCCGGTCACCGAGGTGCTCGTCGAAGAGTCAATTCAGGGCTGGAAGGAATTTGAGCTCGAGCTGATGCGTGACAGCGCGGACAACGTGGTGATCATCTGCTCGATCGAAAATTTCGATCCGATGGGCGTGCACACCGGCGATTCGATCACGGTTGCCCCGGCGATGACGCTGACCGACCGTGAATATCAGCTGATGCGCGACGCGGGCATCGCGATCATCCGCGCGGTGGGAGTGGATACTGGCGGCTGCAACATTCAGTTCGCGATCAACCCGAAGACCGGCCGCATGATCGTCATCGAGATGAATCCTCGAGTCTCGCGCTCCTCGGCGCTGGCCTCCAAGGCGACGGGCTTCCCGATCGCCAAGATCGCCGCGAAGGTGGCCGTCGGCTACACGCTAAACGAGATCACCAACGACATCACCCTGCAGACCCCGGCCAGTTTCGAGCCGACTCTCGACTACGTCGTGGTCAAGGTGCCCAGGTTCGCTTTCGAGAAGTTCCCGAGCGCCGACGACACCCTGACCACGCACATGAAGTCGGTGGGCGAGGCCATGGCTATCGGACGAAACTTCTCCGAGGCCCTTGGCAAGGCACTTCGCTCGCTTGAGGACAGCGATGCGCCCTTTGACTTCAGTTCTAAACCCGGCAGCAAGGCGGAACTATTGGAGCGGGTCGCGTGTCCCTATGACGGCCGCTGCGCCGATCTGGTGCAGGCGCTTCGGGCGGGAGCCAGCGTCGAAGAACTCTATAAGGCCACCAGGATAGACCCTTGGTTCCTGGACGAATTGCTGTTGATCGTGGAGGTCGCCGGCCAGGTACGCCAGGCAAGGGAGCTGACTCCCGAGCTGTTGCGGCTAGCCAAGCGCCACGGCCTTTCCGATGCGCAGATCGCCGAGATCAGGAACATCTCTGCCCAAGCCGTTCAGCAGATCCGCTGGGGGTTAGGCATTCACCCGGTCTACAAGACCGTCGACACCTGCGCTGCTGAGTTCTCTGCGCAGACGCCGTATCACTACTCGAGCTACGACGAGGAGACCGAGGTTCGCAAGCGCGAGAAGCCCGCGGTGCTGATTCTTGGCTCCGGCCCGAACCGCATCGGCCAGGGCATCGAGTTCGACTATTCGTGCGTGCACGCCGCCATGGCTATCTCGTCGGCCGGTTACGAGTCGATCATGGTCAACTGCAACCCCGAGACGGTCTCCACCGACTACGACACCTCCGACCGGCTCTACTTCGAGCCGCTTACTCTGGAGGACGTGCTCGAGGTCTACTACGCCGAGCAGCAGGCGGGTCCGATCGCAGGCGTGATCGTCCAACTTGGCGGTCAGACCCCGTTGAAACTGGCGAAGGACTTAGCAGATGCAGGCCTGCCGATCATCGGCACCAGCCCCCAGGCAATCGATCTAGCCGAGGAGCGTGGCGCATTCGGTGAGGTACTTGCCAACGCTGGCCTGCATAGCCCCAAACACGGCATGGCCCACAGCTTCGAGGATGCCAAGAAGATCGCCAACGAGATCGGCTACCCGGTGCTGGTTCGTCCTAGCTACGTTCTGGGCGGCCGCGGCATGGAGATCGTCTACAACGACGACGCGCTGAAGTATTACATCGAAAACTCCGCGCAGATCAGCCCCGACCTGCCCGTGCTAGTTGATCGCTTCTTGGACGACGCCATCGAAATCGACGTCGACGCGCTTTACGACGGCGAGGAACTCTACCTTGGTGGCGTGATGGAACACATCGAGGAGGCCGGGGTTCACTCCGGGGATTCGTCGTGTACGCTGCCTGCGGCCACGCTGGGACGCTCGGTGATCGAGGAGATCCGACACGCCACCGAGCGGATCGCCAAGGGAGTTGGCGTGCGTGGGCTGGTCAATATCCAGTTCGCGCTGGTCTCCGACATGCTTTACGTGATCGAGGCGAACCCGCGCGCGTCGCGCACCGTGCCATTCGTTTCGAAGGCCACCAACACCCAGCTTGCAAAGGCAGCGACTCTGATCATGCTCGGCAAATCCATCGCCGAGCTGCGCAAGGAGGGCTGGCTGCGTCCCGAACATGACGGCGCGCTCACTTGGCGGGGAATGCCGATCTCGGTAAAGGAGGCCGTGCTCCCGTTCAGCCGATTCCAGACGCCGGAAGGCCGAACGGTGGACAGCGTCCTTGGCCCGGAGATGCGGTCGACGGGAGAGGTCATGGGCCTGGACACCTCATACGGGGTTGCCTACGCCAAATCGCAGGTCGCCATCTACGGCGAGATGCCAACCAGCGGAAAGGTCTTCGTCTCGGTCGCCAATCGCGACAAACGAAACATCATCTTTCCCATCAAGGCACTGGCAGACATGGGATTCGAGATTCTGGCCACCGAGGGAACCGCATCGATGCTCGACCTGCACGGAATCACCGTGTCTCGGGTGCGCAAGCACTCCGAGGGCGTCGGCCCGAACGGCGAACCGACCATCACCGATCTGATCAAGAGCGGCGAAGTTGCCATGATCTTCAACACGCCAACAGGCGAGACCAGCGGTGGCTCCCCACGAATGGACGGTTATCTGATTCGTACTGCGGCGATTCTCGCGCAGGTGCCGATCATTACTACTGTCCAGGGCCTGGAGGCGGCCGTACAGGGGATCTCAGCCACCAAAGAAGGCAATATCGGCGTCTGTTCTCTGCAAGACTGGGCTAAGCAGTCCGGCTCCGCATGGAAGATAAGCAACTAGGAGTATCGATGATCAGCTCAGAGGAATTTCGCGTTCGGTTGTTGCTGAACGGTTACAGGCGTCTGCTTCGTCCGATGCTGTTCAAGTCGAACAACGGTGACCCCGAGGTTATCCACGAGCAGATGATTCGTCTGCTAGGTGATCTGCCAGACACCGTGCTCGACCTGGTATCGAAACTTATCGGCCAGAAATCCAACCCGGTCAGGGTAGCGGGCATTGACTTCCCAGGACGGGTCGGCGTCGCCGCCGGCTTAGACAAGGATGCCCGCGCGGTTAAGGCGTGGGGCAGGCTGGGTTTCGGCTTCGCAGAATTGGGCACCATCACCGCGCGACCGCAGCCTGGCAACAACAAACCGAGGCTGTTCAGGCTGGTATCTTCCGAGGGCATCATCAACCGCATGGGCTTCAACAATCAGGGCGCCGAGGCGCTGGCCCGAAGGCTCTCAGGCGCCGGCATCAGGCGCGGCAACAACATAATGGGCCTGCCACTAGGCATCTCGATTGGCAAGAACAAGGTGACGCCGCTGGACAGCGCTACCGATGACTACCTATTCGCCCTCAGCACCCTCGCTGACTACGCCGATTACGTTGCGATAAACATTTCGAGCCCGAATACCCCAGGCCTACGTAATCTGCAGGACGAGAAGGCGCTGGGCGCGCTGATCGAAGCCCTAGTTGATCGGGCTAAAGACTTGGCTCCCGCCGGCCCACTACCGCTATTCGTGAAGTTAGCGCCTGATCTCTCCGAAAACCAGCTAGCGGCCATAGTCGACATCTGCGAGGAGGCCGGGGCGTCCGGAATCATCGCCGCTAACACCACGGTCGGCCGGGAGAACCTGGCGCGCAACGATGTCTGGCTGGCGAACCAAGCGGGTGGTCTTTCCGGCAAGCCGCTGACCAGGATCTCCATCGAGATGGTCGAGAAGATCACTTCGCGCACGCAGCTGCCCGTCATGGGTGTTGGCGGCATTATGACGCCAGGTGACGCCCAGGCAATGTTCGACGCCGGAGCCAAGCTGGTGCAGGTTTATACTGGCTTCATCTTTAGCGGTCCGGCCCTGGTGACCGGTATCAATACTCTGACCCAGCCCTAGGAGAATCGTGGTTGCGTATCGAGATCGTCTCGAAAAGGCTTGTTCCAAGCGGGCACGGCTCTGCGTCGGATTGGATCCCCACCAGAGCCTGGTGGAGAAGTGGGGCCTCAGCTACGACGTCGCGGGCGCAGAGCGGCTCGCCCGGCAGACGGTTGCTGCGTTGGCAGAAACAGTCGCGGTCTTCAAGCCACAGTCGGCGTTCTTCGAATGTTTCGGGCCCGAAGGCATCTCGGCTCTGAAGAGGGTTCTGGATGACATCAGGCAGGCGGGAGCATTAAGCATTCTCGACGTTAAACGAGGCGACATTGGCTCCACGATGGCGGCCTACGCGAGTGCCTATCTGGCCGCCGGCGCTCCGCTTGCCGCCGATGCCGTCACGCTTAGCCCGTACTGCGGTTTCGAGGCGCTTCGTCCAGCGCTCGATTTGGCTAAGGCAAACGATCGCGGTGTTTACGTTCTCTGCCGCACCTCAAACCCTGAGGGGGAGAGCCTGCAGCGCGGCCAGGTGGCTTCCGGGACTACGGTCTCCGATGAGATCGCAGCTCTCGCGCACCAAGAAAACTTGTCTGCAGGCACGGCTTACGTGGGGCTGGTGATCGGAGCCACGAGGAACAACAGCGTCGAGTTAGGCGATTTCGCCGGCTCCATTCTGGCTCCCGGAATCGGAGCCCAGGGCGGCAAGGTCTCTGACTTGGATCGGATCTTCGGACAGGCCGTATCGAACGTCCTGCCCAGTTCCTCGCGCGGCATCTTGGCCGCTGGCCCAAAACCTCAAGACCTGCGCGAAGCCGTCGCAACGGCGGTCTAAGATTTTTTCAAAAAGGAAGAACGAATATGTCTATTTTCACCAGCGTAGAGCAAGCTCCCGTCGACGCTATCCTGGGCCTTAACGAGGCTTTTAGGAATGATCCGAACCCTAAGAAAGTTAATCTAGGTGTCGGGGTTTACCACGATGAAGAGGGTCGTCTTCCGCTGCTGAAATGCGTCCACAAGGTAGAGGAGCAACTAGCCAGCGAGGCCAGCCCGCGCAATTACCTGCCTATCACCGGTATTCCGGCCTATAACTCGGCCGTCCAGCAACTCGTTTTCGGGGCGGAATCAGACCTAATTAAAGACGGCAGGATAGTCACCGTTCAGGGCTTAGGCGGCACCGGCGCGATCAAGATAGGCGCTGATTTCCTGCATACACTCACCCCGAAGGTGAAGGTGCTGATTTCGTCTCCAACTTGGCCTAACCACCGCGGGATTTTCTCGCGCGCCGGATTCCAGGTAGAGACCTATCGATACTACGATGAGATTAACCGGCAAGTAGATTTTGCTGGCATGTGCGCCGATCTTAAGGCTGCCCCGAGCGGAACAGTCGTCGTGCTGCACGCCTGTTGCCACAACCCAACCGGCTACGACCTGAGCCATGCCCAGTGGGACAAGATCGCCACGATCATCGCTGCGCGAAATCTCGTTCCGTTCATCGACATGGCCTATCAAGGCTTCGGAGAAGGCACCGAAGAGGACGCCTACGTGCCCAGGACGTTCGCCGCCAAGCTGCCGAACGTCTTCGTCGCTAACTCGTTCAGCAAATCGTTCTCACTCTACGGCGAACGGGTCGGCGCGCTCTCGATCATCTGCGACAACGCTGAACAAGCATCTAACGTGGCCTCGCAGTTGAAGATCGCCATCCGCACCAATTTCTCAAACCCGCCCACGCACGGCGCAACCCTTGTGGAGCGCGTGCTCGGCGATCCGGCCCTATATCAAAGCTGGCAGGACGAGCTGGGGCAGATGCGCAATCGCATCAAGGATATGCGCTCGGCCCTTCTCGCTGGCCTGGAGGCGCAGGGCGTGAGCGGCATGGAACACATCGTCCGTCAGGTCGGAATGTTCAGCTACCTAGGCCTATCGCCGGAGCAGATGGGGTTGTTGCGAAAGAAATTCGGTATTTACGGCACAGACACCAGCCGTGTCTGCGTCGCGAGCTTAAATACCTCGAACATTGAATACGTTGCGAGCGCCCTGGCGGCAATTGTTAAAAAATAGTATTCAAAAACGAATTGATATCGATGTTCAGTTAGTCGAGATATTGATATCTTTAACAGATAGCAAGAAGTTTGGCTTCAATTTTGTTCAATGGGGAGGATGAAGTGGCTGTTCCGAACTTAACTGAAGAGCAGTTGCAGGCTGCACGCGTTGCCGCAACGGAGGCTCGCCGCGCTCGCTCGGAAGTGAAGAAGAAACTTCGTGACGGGAAAATTTCTCTGAGCAAGGCTCTTGAAGAATGCAAGAAGGATGACAGCCTGGCACACATCCGGGTTGTTGACTTGCTCAAATCTCTGCCGAGGGTTGGGCCTGTGACGGCAGCTGAGGCTATGGAACGCCACGGTATCGCGGCTAACCGCAGGATCAGAGGGTTAGGCCCGAAGCAGGTCGCTAGCTTGGTTAAAGAATTCGGCTAAAAACCTAGCCGTTCTTTGAAAATTTAATTCGGAACGGCATCTTTAGTAAACATGTCGAATGTTTTTGTAATTTGCGGTCCCGCCGGAGTTGGCAAAGGAACCGTGGTCTCAAATTTGCTAGCTAGATACCCCGAAATTTATTTATCAATATCTGCTACCACCAGGCCGCCTCGACCCGGTGAGGTCAATGGCGTCCACTACTGGTTCAAGAGCGAAGAAGACTTCGACGTCCTACTGGATAGCGGGGGTCTGCTCGAATGGGCTCTGGTGCATAAGAAGTATCGGTACGGCACCCTGAAGCAGCCCATCGCGGACGCGGTGAGCCGGGGCTCGACTGTCGTACTCGAGATTGATCTGCAGGGGGCCAGGCAAGTTCGCGAGACCATGCCGGAGGCCTTCCAGATTTTTCTGGCGCCGCCTAGCTGGGAAGAACTGGTTGACCGTCTGGCCGGGCGCGGTACCGAGTCTGCTGAGGAGCAGCAACGACGACTGCAAACAGCCAGGTTGGAGCTCGAAGCGGCCGACGAGTTCGACGCCGTTGTTGTCAACGACGAAATCGACCGCACGGTCGATGAACTGGTAGGGTTGATGGGACTGCGCAAAAGCAGTTGATTTTTAAACCCTAGATTTTTAAAGAGGCTGTGTTGAGCACTGAAATTCCTGAAGGCATCACCAATCCGCCGGTTGACGATCTGCTAGAGCGCGTAGATTCCAAATACCGCCTCGTGCTGTTCGCCGCCAAGCGTGCCCGCCAGATCAACGCCTATTACTCTCAGTTGGGCGAGGGCCTGCTGGAGAACGTCGGGCCGCTCGTTGAAACCTACCCGCAGGAGAAGCCGCTTTCCATCGGCCTTCGCGAGGTTCAGGCCGGTCAGGTGGAATACGAAGAGGTCGATCCGCTGGCCGCTCCTCCTGCTGCCAGCGAGGACATCGAACCGGAGTTCATCTTCGAAGATCCGTTCGGCGACATCGACCCAGCCTAATTGAGGTTCAGTAATGCGCGTTGTGCTGGGCGTTACGGGCTGCATCGCCGCCTATAAAGCAACCGAAATCGTGCGTCGGCTTCGCGAGAAGGGAGCCGACGTAACTGTCGTTGCGACGGAGGCTTCGCTCAATTTCGTCGGCGAGTCCACCTGGGAGGCGCTTTCCGGAAACACCGTCTACGCGGGCGTTTTCGAGGACGTGCCTGGGGTTGCTCACGTGCGCCTGGGGTCAACTGCAGATTTGGTTGTCGTCGCGCCCGCCACCGCAGATTTCCTGGCTAGGGCGGCAGCCGGCAGGGCCGACGACATGCTGACTTCGGTCTTGCTGACCACGCACGCGCCCGTGCTTTTGGCGCCCGCGATGCACACCCAGATGTGGGAGCACCCGGCGACGCAGGCAAACGTTGAAACGCTACGCTCTCGCGGAGTGATCGTTAAGGAGCCTGCCAGCGGACGTCTGACGGGCAAGGATTCCGGAGTCGGACGCTTCCCAGATCCCCACGAAATTGTCGAGATAGCCGCGACTCTGCTGGATCGGCCGGCGATAGCGGCTGACGCGGCTGTGCAGGATTTTTCGGCTTCTCGCGTGCTAGTCAGCGCGGGCGGCACCCAGGAACCGATCGACCCGGTTAGATTCATTGGCAATCGAAGCAGCGGAAAAATGGGTTACGCGCTCGCCCGAGTGGCCAGCTTGCGGGGTGCGCAGACCACGCTAGTCGCCGCCAATACCTCACTAGCCGAGCCGTCGGCGGTCACCGTGGAGAGCGTCACGACCACCGCAGACATGGCCGAAAATATGAACCGGCTGTCTGCCGGTCACGACATCGTCATCATGGCAGCGGCCCCCGCGGATTTCACCGCGGCTGACGCCAGCGACAAGAAGATAAAGAAGTCTTCTGATAAGGGTTTGACCCTGCATCTCGAGCAGACCACCGACGTCTTGGCGGGGCTATCTGCTCGGAGACGAGAGGGGCAGATCATCGTCGGTTTTGCCGCCGAAACCGCTTCCGACAAGGACGAACTACTGAGCTTAGGCATGGCCAAACTGGAGCGAAAGGGCGCGGATCTGCTCGTCCTCAATAACGTTTCGGACGGCGATGTCTTTGGCAAAGACTCCAACGATGTAATAATTATTAACTCGAAAGGTGTGCTGGCCGAGGCCAAGGGCGAAAAAATGTCAGTGGCTTGGGCAATCATGGATGCTATAAAGAAGCACGCCGAATATTTTTAGGAGCATGGATGAGAACCTTCACATCGGAATCAGTCACCGAAGGTCATCCCGATAAAGTAGCCGACTCCATCGCCGATGCCGTCCTGGACGGCATGCTCGCAGAGGATCCCGCCACCAGGGCAGCGATCGAGGTGCTGGTGGCTAACGGGGCGGTGGTCGTTGCTGGCGAGGCAAGCACCGAGGCCTACGTGGACATCGCGCATCTGGTTCGTGAGCGGCTCTTGAAAATCGGTTACGACTCAGCTCGCAAGGGAATCGATGGAGCCTCCTGCGGAGTTCTGGTTTCGCTAAACACCCAGTCTCCGGATATCGCGCAGGGTGTGGACGACTCCTGGGAGATCCGCCACGGCCTCGCCGAGGACGAATTCGACCGGCAGGGCGCGGGTGACCAGGGCATGATGTTTGGTTATGCATGCGACGAGACCCCAGAGCTGATGCCCCTGCCGATCATGCTCGCTCATCGCCTTGCCTATCGGTTGGCCCAGGTACGCAAGGACGGCGTGCTTAACTATCTGCGCCCGGACGGAAAGACCCAGGTCAGCATCGATTACGACGGCGACAAGCCTGTCGGGGTCAAGACCGTGGTGCTTTCCACCCAGCACACGCCCGATGTTGATCTAGAGAAGACCCTCATGCCCGACGTGGAGCGCGAGGTAATCCGCCCGGTTCTGGCCGAGTACGGTTTCGAGTCGGCCGATCCCTTGCTTCTGGTTAATCCGACGGGACGCTTCGTCACCGGTGGCCCCGCTGGCGATGCCGGCATCACCGGACGCAAGATCATCGTCGACACTTACGGCGGAATGGCTCGCCACGGTGGTGGCGCGTTCAGCGGTAAGGATCCCTCGAAGGTCGATCGATCAGCCTCCTACGCGGCGCGCTGGGTGGCCAAGAACGTGGTTGCCTCCGGTCTGGCCTCCAGGTGCGAGGTGCAGCTCAGCTACGCGATCGGCAAGGCGCGTCCCACTAGCATCTACGTCAATACCTTCGGCACTAGCAAAGTGCCCGAGGAACAGATCTCCGATGCGATCTCACGCGTCTTCGATCTTCGTCCGGCGGCCATCGTTGCCGAGCTGGGCATGCGTGCCCCGATCTACTCGAACTTCACCTGCTACGGCCACTTTGGCGTGCAGCGCCCCGGAATGGCTTGGGAGGAGCCTGGCCTGGCTGACAAGCTTGCTGATGCGGTAAGGGGCTAGATGAGTGTCGCCAGGGTTCTAGTAGACATTTCGCTGCCGCATCTAGATCGTCTTTTTGACTACTCGATTCCTAAGTCGATGCAAGAAGACGTCAAACCTGGTGTGCGGGTGCGGGTGCGGTTCTCTGGTCGATTAGTTGATGGCTACGTCATCGAGCTGGCCGACGAGGCTGCCCCCGGCGTTAAACCCTCTGCCCTGAACAAGCTGGTCTCGCCTGAAGAGGTGCTTTTCAAGAGGCAATACGAGCTGGCCAAGGCCGTGGCCTCGCACTACTGCGGGATCACCGCGGATGTCGTTAGGCTCGCCGTCGTTCCTCGGCACGCTACGACTGAAAAGGCCCCCCAACGCGAATGGCCGGAGCCGATACTGGAGAATATGCCCGACGGCGGGCTACAGGAGATCATCGTCGGAGCCGAGTATCTGAAGCAGTTAGAACAGGGCCACAAGGTGCGCGCGCATTGGCTGACCATGCCGAGCTTCAGAGCCGATAATGACTGGATCGCGGGCTTCATCCAGGCGGCTATCGCCACCCTGAAATCCGGGCGGTCTGTGATCATCGTGGTCCCTGACGCAAAGGACATCGAACGGCTTCGCTCGCGCCTGGCCGAATACGTCGGCACCGGCGCCATCGCCCAGCTGCACTCTAACCTCGGCAAGTCTGCTCGCTATCGCAACTACCTGGCCATCTCTCGCGGCCAGGCGAGGATAGTGATCGGAACCAGATCTAGCGTCTTCGCCCCGATGGCCGATCTCGGGCTGGTTTGCCTGTGGGATGACGGCGACGATCTGCTGGCCGAGCAGAGAGCCCCGTATCCGCACGCGCGTGACGTGGCGGCGATCAGGGCGAGCCTAGAGGGCTGTGCGCTGCTTTACGCCTCGCATTCTCGAACCGCGGAGATCCAGGCATGGCTGGCAAGGGGATGGTTGCTCGGCATCGAGCAGGAGGCGGCCGAGGTGCGGCGAAAATCTGCCGTGGTCAGGGCCGCAATCGATTCCGACTACGCCCTAGAGCGGGATCCCGCTGCCAGAATGGCCAGGATTCCGCTTCGCGCAGTGGAGACGATTCGCGCTGGCCTGGCTAGCGGCCCGGTCTTGGTGCAAGTAGCTAGGGCTGGCTATCTGCCAGCTTTGCTCTGCGACGGTTGCCGTACCGTGCTGAGGTGCAAGCGCTGTGGCGGCCCGATCGAGATGGCGCAGCAGGCGTCAGGCAGGAATCTGTCCTGCCGGTGGTGCGCGAAGATAGTGGTCGGTTGGCGGTGCGAGAATTGTGGCTCTGAAAGGATCCGGGCAGCCGCTTCCGGCTCTATCCGCACGGCCGAAGAATTGGGCAGGGCTTTTCCGGGGCATCGAGTGATTGCCAGCTCCGGCAGCCGCGTCGTCGAACAGATCGACGACCACCCCGCCCTTGTGGTTGCCACCACGGGAGCCGAACCGTTCGCGACTTTCGGCTACTCGGCCGCCGTGCTGCTCGACGGCGATCGGATGCTCGCCAGGCCCGACCTACGCGCTGGAGAAGAGACCCTACGCAGGTGGTTGAACGCCGTTTCTCTGGTGCGGCCGGCTGAGGAGGGCGGCAGCGTCTGCGTTGTGGGGGAGAACTCCGAGCGGGCAGTTCAGTCCCTGATTCAACTCGATCCCGCCAAGTTTGCCGTCAGGGAACTGGCCGACAGATCCGCTGCCGGCTTTTCACCCGCTGTGAAGATGATCAGAATTCAGGGTTCTGCGAGCGCCGTCTCAGCATTTCAAACTTTAACCCTTCCCGATGGCTGCAGCCTGCTGGGACCCGTTCCGCTGCCGATGGAAAGGTTTTCCGAGGAGGAAATCTTCAGCCTGCTGCTGGTCGCCCCGATCGCGGCTTCGGCCGAGCTGCTTAAGAGCGTCAGGGCGCTGTGCATCGCTAGGTCCGCGAAAAAGCTAGATAGCGTGCGAGTCGAGGTCGATCCAGTAAGGATTTGATTCGGATAGCAAGCCAAACATGATCAAATAGTTAATTCGAATGTAACCTTTTGTTCAGATTTGTATAACATGTAGTCGTGCTCATTGATCACGTTCTCTTGCTGCTGGTTATAGTTACCGCCCTCGGTTTCGATTTTACTAACGGCTTCCACGACACTGCTAATGCTATGGCCACTTCGATCGCCACAAAAGCGCTAAAACCCAAGCAGGCGATCACACTTTGCGCGATCCTGAACCTGATCGGGGCGTTTCTGTCCGTAGAGGTGGCGCTCACGGTTACCAACGCAGTGATCAACATTCAGAATCCCGACGGTTCACCGAGAGCCGATCTGACCGGTGACAACGGCACTGCGTTGCTGTTAATCCTGCTCGCCGGCCTGGTTGGTGGAGTGGTCTGGAACATCTTTACCTGGCTGCGCGGTTTGCCGTCCAGCTCTTCTCATGCCCTGTTCGGCGGTCTAGTCGGGGCTGCTATCGCAGGCTTGGGCTTTGGCGGCGTCAAGTGGATCGGTGAGGGCGGTTCCATCGACGGCGTAATCGGCAAGGTCGTCGTGCCGGGACTGATCTCGCCGCTGGTCGCCATCATCATCACCTCAATCAGTGTGCGCTTCGTTTTTAGGATCGTGGAGGGGGCGGCCAGGCGATACGTGGATGCGGGATTCCGCTGGGGACAGATCGGCAGCGCTTCCTTGGTCTCACTGTCGCACGGCACCAACGACGCCCAGAAAACGATGGGCGTCATCACCCTAGCCCTAATCGGCTCGGGCCACTGGCACCAGACCGACGCGATTCCGGTTTGGGTGAAGATCCTTTGCGCGGTCGCCATCGCAGCTGGCACTTACGTTGGAGGCTGGAGAATCATCAGGACGCTCGGCAAAGGCCTGGTTGAGATTTCGCCGGCGCAGGGTTTCGCGGCGGAATGCGCATCTGCCGCGGTAATTCTTGCATCCAGCCATTGGGGATTCGCACTTTCCACCACCCACGTCGCCACGGGCTCAATCCTCGGTTCAGGCATCGGTCGGCCGGGAGCCAAAGTCCGCTGGTCGCTAGCGATACGGATGTTCATAGCCTGGGCAACCACGCTGCCGTGCGCAGCCGTCATCGGCGCCGTCACCTGGTACATAGCGAATTTCATCGGCCCAGTTGCTGGCGGCATCATCATCTTCTTGGTCATGGTTGGCCTAGCATTCGGCATGTTCAGAATCTCGCAGGCCACCAAGGTTGATTCCAGCAACGTAAACGACGAGTGGTCAGAAAACGACGAGCCTGTGCAGCTAACAGCTAGCCAGAGCGAGGACAAGGTCGAAAGCAGCGCGGCGACGGGTGAGACAAAATGATTCTGGATTTTCTGTTAAGCATCGTCCACGAATTCGCCCTGGTGCTGATCGTCGGGCTAGTGCTCGGCGCTGGCCTGCCAACGCTCTATTCGGTTGGCATCAGGCTACTGGCGTGGGGAGCAGGTGCGCAACAGGGCAACACGCGCGAACATCCAGGACCAAAGCACCTGATCGGACGGGTGCTCGCCTATTTGATCTTCACCCTGGTGGGGCTGGTTGTGCTGCTTGGAATCAGCGTCATAGTGCTATCTGGGTTTGGAATCAGGATCGGCATTTAGGCCAACCTGCCCATAGATTCACTTTTTTCTTTTCATCGGGCTATCGTTGCATCGGTGAGAATAGTTTTTGCTGGCACCCCGTCGGTGGCCGTCCCTAGCTTGTTGGCACTTGAAAAGGCTGGTCATGAGATCGCCGCTGTGGTTACCCGCCCGGACGCTCCAACCGGCCGGGGAAAGAAGCTCACCGCGTCTCCCGTCGCGGAAATCGCCGGAGACATGGGTGTGGACGTCATCAAGATAGACAGGGCTACCGATGACTTCATCGCTCAGCTGAGGGAGATCGCCCCGGATGTTTGCCCTATCGTCGCATTCGGTGCGCTCCTGCCTCAGGAGGCGCTGGAGATTCCGGAGCACGGCTGGATCAACCTGCACTTTTCTAAACTTCCCGCCTGGCGCGGCGCGGCTCCCGTACAGCGTGCGTTGATGGCAGGGGAAACTGAGCTGGGCGCCACCACTTTCAGGCTCGTTAAAGAGCTAGACGCCGGCCCTGTTTACCGTCAACTAAGTCACCACGTGGGTCCGCTGGACGTCGCCGGTGACGTGCTAAAGGCCTTGTCGATCAGCGGTGCCGAGCTGATGGTACGCACCCTCGACGAGATCGCGGCAGGCAAGCAGCCGAAGCCGCAACCGCCCGGCGAGACCAGCTACGCCAGGAAGATCAGCTCTGCAGAGGTAAGGATCGACTGGCATCGTCCAGCATCGGAAATCTGCAACATCGTCCGTGGCGCGAGCCCCGCGCCTGGCGCTTGGTGCGAGTTGAATGGAGAACGATTCAAGGTGCTGCTGGCTAGCCCTGATGAGGCTCCCGTGCTACTTTCTCCGGGCAAGCTTTTTGCCGACCGCAAGCACCTCTGGGTTGGGGTAAAGGACGGAGAGCTGGAACTGCTGAAGGTTCAGGCAGCTGGCAAGAAACCGATGGGCGGGGCTGACTGGGCGCGCGGAATCCCTGAGGGCGAACTTGAGCAGATCACACTTGGATAGCAAGAAGAGACGCAGGGTAGATACGCCCAGGAGGGTCGCTTATGAGACCCTCGAGGCGGTCAACGGTTACGGCGCATACGCGAATCTCGCGCTGGGCGAAAAGCTCGCTGAATATGGCCTGGAGGGCAAGGACGCGGCCTTCGTCACCGAGCTGGTCGCCGGCACCTGCAGGATGCAGGGCACTTATGACGAGATCATCGAATACGTAAGTGGCCGCGACCTCTACGATCTGCAGCCCGAGCTCGTCGACATTCTCAGGCTGGCCTGCCACCAGGCGTACAAGATGCGAACCCCCGTTCACGCCACGGTCGACACGACGGTTAACCTAGCCGGCGTCGTGCTGGGGGAGCGAGTCACCGGGCTGGTGAACGCGGTGGTCAGGAAACTCACTCGGGTGACGTTCGACGAGATCGTCACGGAGATCTCCCAGGACTTTTCGGAGCTGGACGCCCTAGGTTTTCGCTACGGACATCCCGGATGGATAGTCGACGCGATGCTCGATGCGCTGGGTGGTGAGGATCTGGCGGAGCTTGAGGCCTGGCTAGCTGCCGATAACGAGGCCTCGGCTCCGATGCTCGTTGCGAGACCAGGACTGTGCGAGAGGGAAGACCTGCAGGGGGCAAGACCGGCTAAGTATTCGCCTTGGGCGGCCAGCCGTCCGGGGAACCCGAGCGAGCTGGCGCAGATCCGAGACGGCAGGGCAGCGGTACAGGACGAGGGCAGCCAGCTTGCGGTCTTGGCAGCGATTCGAGCGGTTAACGTTGCGGGCAACTGGCTAGACATGTGTTCGGGGCCGGGCGGAAAATCTGCGTTGCTTCGCGGGCTTGCACCCGCACAGCTGCTCTCTGCCGAGATTCATGAGCACCGCGCAAAGCTCGTTCGATCTGCGCTACGGGCTTATCCGGATCGCTGGCAGGTTGTCGTCGCCGATGGCACTCAGCCTGCCTGGCAGAAAGAATCGTTCGCATTAACTCTTGCCGATGTGCCCTGCACAGGTTTGGGTTCGCTTCGCAGGCGTCCGGAGGCCAGGTGGCGCAGAACCGAGGAGGATCTGGCAGAGCTGGTCGAACTGCAGCACTTGCTCCTAGACACCGCACTGAACTCAGTTACCGTGGGCGGGGTCGTCGCCTACGTGACCTGTTCGCCGCACCCGGACGAGACCGTAGAGGTAATAAAAGGCCTGCCAGAGGGTTTCGAGCTCTTGGACGCGCCCAGCTTCATTCCTGATGTGCCCGACGCTGCTAGCCGGTTGAACCCGAATTGCATACAGCTGTTTCCGCATTTGCACGGCACCGACGCAATGTTCGTGGCTCTAATCCGCAAGACTTCGGCGATCGCGTAGACTCGAAAGGTATGGCGCAGAGTTTTGGTTTTGGTGACGTAGAGCTGTCCAGGCTGCGTGATCCGGCTTTGGTAGTAGCGTTCTCGGGCTGGAGCGACGCGGGACAAGCAGCTAGCGACGTCTTAAATCACCTCGCCACGAGCTATGAAGACACCTCGACAGTCTGTCGCATCGACGGCGAGGAATACTACGACTACCAGGTGAATCGGCCCCAGATAATCCGCGGGCCCGAGGGCTCGGCAACCATCTGGCCGGAGACTATTTTTCAGCTAGTCAGCACGCCCGACCGCGACCTGATACTGCTCGGCGGCCCGGAACCGAACTATCGGTGGCGTAGTTTCGTGGGGCAGGTAATGGAAGAGATCTATCTTCTAGACCCCAAGCAGGCCGTAATTTTGGGCGCGATGTTGAGCGACACTCCGCACTCCAGGCCACTTCCCGTCAACGCATATAGCAGCGATAGAGCTTTCTGTGATCGCCTCCGGTGCGAAGAATCTAGCTACGAGGGGCCGACGGGAATACCGGGCATCTTGAGCAAATCCTTCGAGACTTCCGATATCAGCACGGTTTCGCTTTGGGTCTCGGTGCCGCACTACGTTTCTTCCACCCCGAATCCGAAGGCTACGTTGGCGCTGTTACGAAAGACGTCCGATGCGCTCGACATCCCGCTGGTCGAAGGTGAACTACCGGAAGAGGCTCAAAAGTGGCAGCAGACCGTCGACGCCGCGGCTGGCAGCGACCCTGACGTTAGGGAATACGTCGACAAGCTAGAAAGCCTACGCGACAAGGAAGATCTACGTGAAAACACGGGCGACGACATCGCCGACGAGCTCGAGCGGTTTCTACGTCACCGCAGCCGAGAGGGGCACCAGGGGCTAGGCGGCGGTGACGAGAAGTAGCTACTTGACCGCTGCCATCGCCTTTTCGCGAAGATCGTTGACCATCTTGTCTGGATCATCAGCCTTGTAGACCGCGGAGCCGGCAACGAAGGTATCGGCGCCTGCTTCGGCGCAGCGCTCGATCGTCTCCAGCGAGACGCCACCGTCAACCTGAATCCAGATCTCCTTGCCGGCGGCCTCGACGAGCTTGCGGGTGCGACGAATCTTGGGCAGCACCAGATCCAGGAACTTCTGGCCGCCGAAACCGGGCTCGACCGTCATCAGCAGGATCATGTCCAGCTCGGAGATCATATCGGCGTACGGCTCGATGGGAGTAGCGGGTTTCAGAGCCATGGACACCCTGGTGTCGTGCTTCTTGATCTCGCGCGCCAGCCTGATCGGGGCGTTCGATGCCTCAACGTGGAAGGTCACGGATTCGCAGCCAGCTTCGGCGAAAGCGGGAGCCCAGGTATCTGGGTCGTCTATCATCAGGTGAATGTCCAGCGGCAGGTCTGTGTGGTTCTTGAGCGCCTCGACCACGGGCAGCCCGATGGTCATGTTCGGCACGAAGTGGTTGTCCATTACGTCTACGTGAACGCCATCTGCGCTGGGGATGCGGGCAACTTCGCCCGCGATATTGGCTAGGTCAGCATTCAAAATGCTTGGTGTAATACGCATGCCCTAACTCTAGTGCCAAACGCATTAGCAGGCCTGTTGAGCGGCCAACTAGTCTAGAGGGCGTGCGTTTAACAGATGTTTTGTTCGACCGCGTCCTCCTGGCAGACGGCGCGATGGGGACGATGCTGCAAGCAGCCGATATTAGACCTGAGGATTTCGAAGGACTGGATGGCTGCAACGAGCTGTTAAACCGAACTCGCCCGGACGTGATCGCCGAAATTCACCGCGCCTATTACGAGGCAGGCTGCGATCTGGTAGAGACCAACACCTTCGGCGCTAATCTTGCCGCGCTGGCCGAATACGGCATCGAAGATCAGATCGACGACCTCGCGTTTCGCGGGGCAAAGCTCGCCAGGGAAGCTGCTGACGAGTTCTCGACGGAAGATTGGCCAAGGTTCGTACTTGGCAGCGTCGGCCCCGGCACAAAACTGCCGTCGCTAGGCCAAATCGAGTTTACTGAGCTACGCGACGCCTACTACACGCAGATTTCCGCGATGATCCGTGGCGGTATCAACGCGGTACAGATCGAAACCGTTCAGGACTTGCTGCAAGCCAAGGCTGCCGTGATCGCCGCGAAGCGCGCCCGAAGAGATGCAGGCGTCGAGCTGCCGATTTTCGTCTCAGTGACCGTCGAAACCACCGGAACCATGCTGCTCGGATCCGAGATTGGTGCTGCGCTGACGGCGATGGAACCGCTCGGCGTTGACGTGCTGGGCCTAAATTGCGCGACAGGGCCCGCTGAGATGCGCGAATACCTGCGTTACCTGTCGAGAAATTCGACGATGGGCATTTCGGCGATGCCGAATGCCGGCCTGCCCCAGCTAACCAGTGAGGGAGCGGTCTACGACCTAACACCCGATCAACTAACTGAGGCGTTGAGCGAATTCGTTGCAGAGGAAGGCCTGTGCCTGGTCGGTGGCTGCTGCGGCACCACACCGGAGCATATTCGCCAGGTGCGGCAGGCCATCGGCAGGCAAACTCCAGTTGCGAAACGCGAGGTCGAGCACGTCAACACGGTCAGCTCCCTCTATGCTGACGTCCCGCTTCGCCAGGACGTCAGCTACCTGGCCATCGGGGAGCGCACAAACGCCAACGGATCTAAGGCGTTTCGCGAGGCCATGCTAGAGGGTAACTGGGACGAGTGCCTGGACATCGCCCGCGGCCAGCTTAGGCAGGGCGCACACGTCCTTGATCTGTGCGTTGACTACGTCGGACGCGACGGCACCCAGGACATGGCCATCGGCGCTGAGAAGTTTTCCACCTCCGTCACGCTGCCACTGATGCTCGATTCCACCGAGCCCGCGGTAATCGAAGCCGGGCTGAATAAGCTGGCCGGTCGCTCCATCATCAACTCCGTCAACTACGAAGACGGCTCCGGACCGGATTCCCGTTTCAACAGGATGATGCGCCTGGTCAGCGAGCACGGCTGCGCCGTAGTGGCCTTGACCATCGACGAGACCGGTCAGGCCAGAACTGCCGATCACAAGGTGGCCGTCGCCGAACGGCTAATCAAGGATCTCACCGAAAACTGGGGCGTCGACGAGGGCGATATTCTCGTCGACTGCCTGACCTTCCCGATCGCCACCGGCGCCGACGAGACCCGCCGCGACGGCATCGAAACTATCGAGGCGATCAGGCGGCTCAAGCAGGCTCATCCTAGGGTTGGTACCACGCTAGGGGTATCCAATATCAGCTTCGGCCTCAACCCGGCTGCCCGCGTCGTGTTGAACAGCGTATTCCTCGATGAGTGCGTCAAGGCGGGGCTGGATTCCGCGATCGTTTCGGTGGCGAAGATCATGCCGCTCGACCAGATCGAGCCTCGCCAGGTTGAGGTTGCCCTGGACTTGATTTATGACCGGCGAAGCGATGGCTACGATCCGCTCAGCGAGATGCTCACCATGTTTGAGAACGTCTCAAAGGCCGATGTGCAGGCTCAGCGGGACGCCAAGCTGGCCACGATGCCACTCGGCGAGCGCTTAGCCCAGCGAATCATCGACGGCAACGAGAAGGGCCTTGAGGACGATCTAAACGCCGCGATGGCAGAAAAAGAGCCCATCGACATCATCAACGAAGACCTGCTTTCCGGCATGAAAACCGTTGGTGAGCTGTTCGGCTCCGGAAAGATGCAGCTGCCGTTCGTGCTCGCTGCCGCCGAGACCATGAAGAAGGCCGTGGCGTATCTGGAACCCCACATGTCCTCCGACGAGCAGATCGCGTCCAAGGGCACCCTCGTTCTGGCGACGGTGAAGGGCGACGTGCACGACATTGGCAAAAACCTGGTGGACATCATCGTCAGCAACAACGGCTACACGGTGGTCAACCTGGGCATCAAGCAGCCGATCTCGGCCATCGTGGAGGCCGCCGAACAGCACGATGCCGACGCGATCGGCATGTCCGGCCTGCTGGTGAAGTCCACCATGGTGATGCGCGATAACCTCGAAGAATTAAACACTCGCGGCCTCTACAAATACCCGGTGATACTCGGCGGAGCCGCGCTGACCAGGACGTTCGTCGACGAGGATCTGACCGCGCTCTATAAGGGCACGGTCAAATACGCCAAGGATGCCTTCGAGGGGCTCAACTTGATGGACACGATCATGGACATCAAGAAGGGCAAGTCTGGCGCTGAGCTACCGCCTCCTCGAAAGCGAAGAGTGCAGCCTGTGCTAAAGGTCGCCGATGTCTCGAACGAGCGCTCAGATGTGACCCGCGGAGGCCCAGTGCCGACTCCGCCGTTTTTTGGCTCGCGGGTGCTGAAGGGTATGCCGCTCTCCAGCGTCGTCGACTGGCTCGACGAGAGGGCGACCCTGATGGGCCGCTGGGGCCTTAGGGGGTCAAAGGGCGGCAAGACCTATGATGAGCTGGCGGAAACAGAGGGCAGGCCTAGGATGCGCGGGCTGTTAGAGATGATGCAGTCGCAGAAGCTGCTCGACTTCGGTGTCGTCTACGGCTACTACCCGTGCTATTCGTCCGGCGAGAGGCTCGTGGTATGCGACCCCGATTCTAATGCTGAATTGTTCAGCTGGACTTTCCCGCGTCAGCGAGGAAACCGCAGGCTATGCATCCCGGACTTCTTCCGCGACGAACAGGAAGCCGACAAGCTGGGTCTGGACGTGATCGCGCTGCAGATCGTCACGGTAGGCGATCGGGTCAGCCAGAAAACTGCAGAGCTCTACGAGAACGACGAATACCGTAGTTATCTCGAGTTGCACGGCCTTTCCGTGCAACTAGCCGAGGCCCTGGCCGAGTGGACCCACCACAGAGTCCGCACTGAGCTAGGCATCGACGGCGACGATGGTGAGTTCGTGGCGCAGGTCACAAAGCAGGCTTATCAGGGCAGCCGATACAGCTTCGGCTACGGGGCTTGCCCGGATTTGAACATGCGCGCCCAACTCGTCGATGTCTTGCAGGCCGACCGCATCGGCGTTCACCTGTCAGAAGAGTTCCAGCTCGAACCCGAGCAGTCGACCGACGCCTTCGTCGTTCATCATCCACAGGCAAAATACTTTTCGACGATGAAGGAGTGAGACCGCAAGTCAATACCGAATCTGCTTTCGGGCATTCGAGAGATAAGCTTTACCAACGATGAATACCAGAGAGTTACCTGAACCCAGCTTCGCTGAGATTTCACCAACCATAATTATCGGCACCGGACTGATCGGCGCTTCCATCGGCTGCGCGCTAATGGCTAGGGGAGTCAAGGTTTATCTTCGCGACGCCTCGCAAACCAACGCCGACATTGCGGCGGCTAGGGGAGCGGGCGTGCTGGAGGAACCTGACGTCGAACAGATCCGGCTCGTGGTGATAGCTACGCCGCCCCAAGAAGTAGCGAATGTGGTCAAGAGCTCTCTGGCAAAGTTTCCGAACGCCGTCGTCACCGATGTGGCTTCGATAAAGAAGAAAATCGAGGAAGACCTGCAGGGCGCCGATCAGCTGGAGCGCTATATCGGCTCCCACCCGATGGCCGGTTCGGCTCATACCGGCCCGCTGACATCGACATCGGACATGTTCGAAGACCGCACCTGGGTGGTGACCGCCTCTTACGACAACCCCGATTGGGTGGTTAGGCGCGCCTTCATGCTGGGCACCGCAGCTGGCGCGAGAACCGTCACTAGAACCCCCCTTGAGCACGACCGCGCGGTCGCCGAAGTGAGCCACGTTCCGCAGTTGATGAGTTCGCTTACCGCGGCGACGTTGAAGGATCTGCCCGCCGAGGATCTGCAGCTCGCCGGCCAGGGCGTGCGCGACGTTACGCGCATCGCCGGCTCAGATCCGAGCATGTGGACGCAGATCATCGCGGCCAACACCGACCAGATCAAGAAGCAGCTGCTGGAGATTCAGAAGGATCTGAACTACCTGATCGATAACATAGACGATCCCGAGGCCGTGACGGATCTGCTGGCTCGCGGCCGCAAGGGCAACCGCGCGCTGCCGTCCAGGGCTGGCAAGTCGCCGGATGAGTTGATCACCGTCACCGCGGAGATTCCGGATAAGCCCGGTGCCATGGCCAACATGTTCAGGGTAGTCGAGGAGGCCGGTGTCAACATTGAGGACATCTCGATGGAGCACGATATTCACCGCAACTTCGGTTTCCTGCGCATTCAGGTGGCCACCGAGCAGGCCGACGTTTTACGCGCCGCGCTGAGGCAGCACTGGGAAGAGGGCAGGGTTTCTTATGAATGAGCTAGTCATCGCTATCGACGGCCCGAGCGGCTCGGGAAAATCATCCACGTCCAAGGGCGTGGCGGAGAGGCTAGATCTTGACTATCTAGACACCGGCTCGATGTATCGGGCGTTCACCGTCTTCGGCGTAGATCAGCGCATCGACCCAGATGACTCGGCCCAGGTCTTGCGATCGATCGAGGCGATCGATCTAGACATCAAGACCGATCCGAGGGATTTCAGGATCGTTCTAAACGGCGAGGACGTCACTGAGAGGCTGCACACGCCAGCCATCTCCGGCGAGGTGTCGAGCTTCGCCAGGGTGCAGCCCATTCGAGATTTCTTGACGGCAAAGATGCGCCAGATCATCGAGAACAGCGGGCGCATCGTGGTTGAGGGCCGAGACATCACCACCGTGGTTGCCCCGGACGCGCAGATCAGGATTCTGCTGATCGCCGACCCGAACGAGCGGATAGCCCGGCGGGCCGCTCAGGTGGCCGATCAGGCCGATCTAGAAACTGTGACGCAGCAGGTCCTCGGTCGCGACGCGGCCGATTCGAAGGTCAACGAGTTCATCAAGCCCGCCGATGGTGTGACACTGCTGGACAACTCCGATCTGACCCTAGACGAAGCCGTGGCCGAGGTCATCGCCATGGTGCCAGAAAATCTGCGCTGATTATTTGCGCTTTGGCGCGGTCGGCTAGCCTAAGTGCGTGAATGAAATCAACCGTCCAGTAGTAGCAGTGGTTGGCCGACCTAATGTCGGCAAATCTACCCTTGTTAACCGCATTCTTGGCAGGCGCGAAGCTGTGGTGCAAGACACCCCTGGCGTCACCAGGGACAGGGTCAGCTACGACGCGAACTGGAACGGTCGTGACTTCATCCTAGTGGATACCGGAGGTTGGGCCCAGGACGCTAAGGGCATGGCCGCACGTATCTCCGAGCAGGCTGAGATAGCGATTTCGCTGGCTGACGCAGTTCTTTTCGTGGTCGACGCCACCGTTGGCATCACGGATGACGACGAGGCCGTCGTCAAGATCTTGCGCCGTTCTAAGAAGCCAGTAGTGCTAGTGGCCAACAAGGTCGATGACGCCCGATCCGAGACCGACGCCCTCGCGCTCTGGAACCTCGGGCTCGGCCAGCCCTGGCCGGTCAGCGCATTCCATGGGCGGGGCAGCGGCGACATGCTTGACGCCCTAGTCGAGATCCTGCCGGAAACAAGCGAGCACGTGGAAGAGCCCGGCGGCCCTCGCCGCGTGGCGATCGTGGGCAAGCCAAATGTAGGCAAGAGCTCGCTGCTCAATAAGCTAGCCGGCCAGCAGCGCTCGGTGGTGAGCGAGATCTCCGGCACCACGGTCGACCCCGTCGACGAGCTCGTGGAGATCGACGGCACCCCATATCGCCTGATCGATACCGCCGGAATCAGAAAGCGTGTCAAGGAGGCCTCCGGCAGCGAGTATTACGCTTTCCTGCGCACGCAGGCCGCCATCGAGCGCGCTGAGTGCTGCATCATGGTCATCGATGGCAGCGAGCCCGTCACCGAGCAGGATCTGAAGATCCTTTCGACCATCGAGGAGTCCGGCCGCGCGCTGGTGATTGTCTTCAACAAGTGGGACATCACCGATGAAGAGCGCCGGTTCTATCTAAACCGCGAGATCGAACGCGACCTGAACGCCTGGTCTTGGGCGCCCTCGGTGAACATCTCAGCGCTCACCGGCCGCGGTGTGCAGCGGCTTAGCCGAGCGATCGAGAATTCCCTAGAGGGCTGGGACACCCGAATTACCACCGGCCAGCTCAACTCTTTCCTGGGCAGGGTAGTGGCGGCACACCCGCACCCGGTTCGCAGCGGAAAACAGCCGCGCATCCTGTTCGGCACCCAACCGATGACGAGGCCACCCTCTTTCGTGCTCTTCACCACCGGAGACATGGACGCCAGCTACGTGCGCTTCATCGAGCGCAGGCTGCGCGAGGAATTCGGCTTCGAGGGCAGCCCGGTGCCGATAAACGTCCGGCCGAGGGCTAAGCGCAACTAGCTCTTTTCGGAGTGGCGGCGGACGCGGAATCGCTTTGGAATATGTCTCGAAGATGCGCTAATGTATCTTCTTGGGTCGAAAACGCACCCGACGGGCTGTGGCGCAGCTTGGTAGCGCACTTGACTGGGGGTCAAGGGGTCGCAGGTTCAAATCCTGTCAGCCCGACGTTTCTTTGATTTTCGTCTTTAGGTCTTGAAGCACCTCAGGATTCGATTCCCAAGAGCGTCAGCACGATCAGCGCGGCGTTCAGGGCGACGATCAAGACCACGATCACGTTCATGGTGTACCTGGTGGCTCTGCCATCCGCATAGGCTCCCATCAGAGCCTTATCCCTGGTGTATTTGGTAAGCGGAATGATGGCCAGCGGAATGCCGAACGACAGGGCAACCTGCGAGATGACAAGAGCCCAGGTGGGGTTCGGATACAGCCACAGCACCATCAACGCTGGGATCAGCGTAACCACGCGACGCAGCAGGATCGGCACCCGAACGTGCAGCAAGCCATCCATGATTTCTGAGCCCGCGTAAGCCCCGACTGACGTGGAGGCAAGACCCGAGGCCAGCAAGCCAACAGCGAAGATGACTCCGATAACTGGGCCCAGCGCATTCTCGATGGCTTCATGCGCACCGCTGATGGTGTCGGTGCCGGTCTGGCCGTAGAGCGCGGACGCGGCCAGCAGGAGCAAGCCGATGTTAACCGCTCCGGCGACGATAAGCGCGAATACGACGTCGTGTCTGCTGGCACGAAGCAGGTGCGGGACATCGCTGTGTCTCCTCTTGGAGAAGCGGTGATTTACTAGCGACGAATGTAGATAAATCGCGTGCGGCATCACCGTCGCGCCAAGCATAGATGCCGCGATGAGGACGGTATCAACGCCCTGAAAGCGTGGGATCAGGCCTCCCAGCACGTCAACCGGGTCGGGCGGCTTAACGAACAAGCCGGCGACGAATCCGAGCGTGATCACCGCCAGCAGCGCGATCACGATTGCTTCGAACTGGCGTTGCCGCTTCTCGTTCTGGAAGATCAAGAGCAGCAGCGAGATGCAGCCGACTATCGCGCCGCCGACTAAAAGGGGGAGATCGAAGAGAAGCTGCAGCGCGATTGCACCCCCGATGACCTCGGCCAGATCGGTGGCTGCCGCGATGATCTCGGCCTGCACCCAGAAGCTGATCCTCGCCGGTTTGGAAAGCCGCTCGCCGAGCAGGTGGGGCAGCGATTTACCCGTCACCAATCCCAGCTTCGCGCTTTGATATTGAATCAGGACGGCCATCGCGTTCGCCAAAACCAGCACCCAGACCAGCAGATATGCGTATCTGGCGCCAGCGGTGATGTTGGCGGCGACGTTGCCCGGGTCGACGTAGGCCACAGCTGCCACGAAGGCCGGCCCAAGCATCGGCAAAATTCCCCTCTTTGCTGCCTGTTTTGCGTCGAGCCCCGTGCTGTCCATATTCATTTCCTAATAATTCGACTCGTCGGATAATAAAGTTCGGTTAAACGAAATTATATCCCGCTAGGCCTGACGCTTCACATAGATTCATCGCGGTGAGACGGTTTGCCGATCTGCGGTAATAGACAAGCGGGAGCAGCCTTTCGCCGCTCCCGCCAGAAATTAATTTGCTGCCCGCCTGCTCTTGATTTCGTACGAGATCAGCAGAATGATCAGCCAGATCGGGCCGACGATCACCGCCATTCGGTAGCCCTCCGACATGGCCATCAACACCACGATCAGGCCCAGGAATGCCAGGACGCCAAACGTCGTAACCAGTCCACCTGGCAGCTTGAACGTCAGCTTGCTGGCCGCCTCGGGGCCAATCCGCTTGCGGAACTTAGCCTGGGTGATCATGATCATCGACCAGTTGATGATGCCCGCGATCACCGCCACTGACATCATGTACTTGAACGCGAACTCTGGCCAATGGAATACCACGACCACGGCGATCACAGTAATCAGCGAGGACGTCAGCACGCCGGCCCAGGGAACGCCGTTGTTCGATAGCTTCGTCAGATACTTAGGCGCATTGCCCTGCGATGCCAGCGAGTAAAGCATCCTGCCGTTCGAGTAGAGGCCGGAGTTGTAGACGCTGAGCACCGCAGTGATGACCACGAAGTTGAGGATGTGCGCGGCCCCGCCGATACCGACGTTGTCGAAGATCTGCACGAACGGGCTCATCTTGCCGTCGATGGTTCGCCAGGGGATGACCGCCATGATGATAGTGATGGCACCGATGTAGAAGATGAGGATTCTCCAGATCACGCCGTTGATGGCCCTTGGCAGCGAACGCTTGGGGTCAACCGCCTCGCCGGCGGTAATGCCGATCAGCTCCAGGCCGCCGAATGAGAACATGACCGGGGGCAGCGCAGCGATGAGTCCGACAAGGCCAAACGGGGCAAACCCGCCGTCTGCAATCAGGTTGCTGAACGATGGAGGAGAAAGCTCCGGGTTGTTAGTGATGCCAAAAATGATCACGATCAAGCCGAGCACGATCATGCCGATAACCGCTAACACCTTGATGATAGCGAACCAGAACTCGAACTCACCGTAGGCGCGAACGCCGATCAAGTTCGCGGTGGTAATTGCGACGATAAAGAACGCAGCCGAGGCCCAGTGCGGCACCTGGGGAAGCCAGTAGTTGATGTACAGGCCGACCACGCTGAGCTCGGCCATCGCGACCGCGATGTAATTGAACCAGTAGTTCCAGCCCGAGACGAAACCGGCTCGCTGGCTCCAGTTTTGATAGGCGTAGTGGCTGAACGCGCCGGAGTTAGGGTCGTCGACGGACATTTCGCCCATCGCGCGAACGACCAGATAGATCGCAGCACCGCACAGTAGATAGGCGATCAGAACTACAGGACCAGCTAGTTGAATCGAGTCAGCAGAGCCGTAGAAAAGTCCTGTTCCGATCGCACCACCAAGGGCGATCATTTGAATATGTCGATTTTTTAGTCCTCGCTTAAGCGCAGACGGACTATCTTTTTGCACAAGATCTCCAAAGATAGACGTAATAGGTGGATTAGAAAATTTCACCTACGCCATCGAAACGGGTCAAAACTCGTCAGAACCGATGCATTATTCAGCATTCGGGTAGTCCCTTTTCGTCGTCTTCGTATGTCTTGCCGAAGTAGTGATCCTTCATAAAGGCATCTTCATTGAGGAAGTGATCGGCTTGTTCGGGCGTCAGAAGCCCGAGTTCGATAGCGGTTTCCCGCACGCTCTTGCCGCTTTCCTCTGCTGTTTTGCCGATCAGATCGCCATTGGCGTGCCCGAGGAACTCGTTCAGATAGGTGACGATGCCGATTGAATTCATCACCTGATCCTTGCACCGCTTCTTATTTGCGGTGATGCCCACGATGCATTTCTCGCCGAGGGCTTCGACTGCATTCGTAAGCAGGCTCAGCGACTCGAAAAGCGACTGCGCGATGACCGGCTCCATAACATTTAGCTGGAGCTGTCCCGCCTCGGAGGCGAAGGTTACGGTGACGTCATTTCCAATCACCTTGAAGCAAACCTGGTTAACCACCTCCGGGATCACCGGGTTAACCTTGGCCGGCATGATCGAGGAACCTGCCTGTCGTTCAGGAAGATTGATCTCGTTGAATCCGGCGCGCGGGCCGCTGGAGAGCAGCCGCAGGTCAGAGCAGATCTTCGAAAGCTTAGTTGCGAACCGCTTGATCGCGGCGTGCATCAGCACATAAGAGCCGGTGTCGGAGGTGGCCTCGATCAGGTCTGGTGCGCTCTGAATCGGCAGCCCAGTGACCTCAGCGAGTTTCCTGGCCGCAACTTCGGCGAAGCCAACCGGGGCATTCAGGCCGGTTCCGATGGCGGTAGCTCCGAGGTTAACGCTGAGCATGTTATTGGCGCAGTAGCGCAGGATGTCGCTCTCTTCGCGCAGATTGCTGGCGAATCCGTGGAATTCCTGACCCAGCGTCATGGGTACGGCGTCCTGCAGCTGGGTGCGCCCCATCTTGAGGACGTCCTTGAGCTCCTCGGCCTTGGCTAGGAGTTTCTTGTTTAGATCGTCGATCTTCTCCGCCAGCTCCTGAGCAAGGGCGTAGGCGGCGAGCTTCATCCCCGTGGGGTAGGCATCGTTGGTCGACTGAGACTTGTTGACGTGATCGTTCGGGTTGATGACGTCGTAGCGGCCCTTCTCGAAGCCACTGAGCTCCAGCGCGATGTTGGCGATCACCTCATTGGTGTTCATATTCGTGGAGGTGCCGGCGCCGCCCTGAAATAGGTCGCTCGGAAACTGATCCATGGCTTTGCCGTTTTCCAGCACATCGTCGCAGGCGGCGACGATTGCCTGGGCGACGTCGTGGGGCAGAACCTTCAGTTCCTCGTTGGCGAGCGCGCAGGCTTTCTTGACCTGAACCATGCCGCGCACGAATTCCGGGACGTCAGAAATGGTGCGACCTGAGATCTGGAAGTTATCCATCGCTCGCAAGGTGTGGATTCCGTAATAGGCATCCGCGGGCACGTCCAGAGTGCCTAGCAGATCAGTTTCTTGGCGGGTTTCTGTCATGTCCTACTTCCTCGTTAAATGATAAACATCGTAGCCAGCTTTTAGATAAGAAGACCGTTAGTTTCATTGTTTAGGAATTCACAACCGCACTAACCCACAAATAGCTGGCCGCAGCGTCGCTGAGTTCTGTAACTTCGCCTCGCTCGCTGCACACCTTTATCGACCCGCTGTAGGTATCTTTTGGCAGAACCTCGATTATCGAGCCGATAGAAACGCTATTGCTATTCAGGTGCCGCAGGAATTGCGGGTCTGCGTCACTGATCCTCTCGACGACGAAAGAGCCCGTCTCGACTAAATTTAGCCTGGTGGCCTTCGGGATTCTAATCTCACCTGTTGGCGAAGGAATCGGATCACCGTGTGGATCGCGGGTCGGATGACCCAGCTTCTGGTCGATCTTCTCAATCAAGAAATCGCTGACGGCGTGTTCAAGATTCTCGGCCTCAACATCCACCTGATCCCACTGATAACCGAGTTCCTCCACGAGGTAGAGCTCAAGAATCCGGTGCCTTCTAACCATCGCGAGCGCGTTCTTCCTGCCGGTTGCGGTCAGCTCAATTGCTCCGTAGGGATTGTGCTTGACAAGCTTAGCTTCGGCGAGCTTCTTCACCGCATCGGAGGCCGTAGATTTCGCCACCCCAACCCGCTCAGCCAGTGCGGTGAGGGTGACAGGATCGTCAGTCCATTCTTGCAGCGACCAGATCGACTTTAGATAGTCCTGGGTCGCCGCGGTTAGTTCAGAAACTGACATGGCTTAAGGGTATCAGCACAAAAACTCCCGCGGCCTAGGCCAAGAGAAGCACCAGATAAAGCTGTAGAGGAGCTACAGAAAACGTTGAAACAGCTTCAGTACGTCGTCGTCAAAAGCCATGAACAAAATTTCCTCGACAGAACTTTTAGCTTCGGCGCACGTGTCGATCGCGCACCTGACGGCGTCTTCCTTGGGCCAGCCATAGACGCCGGCGCTGATTAGTGGAAACGCGATGGTTTTTACGCCAAGTTCATCGGCCACTTCGAGACAGCGGGCGTAGCAAGATTCCAGCAGGCCGCGATCGCGCTGGCCTGCCCTGTAGTTCGGCCCGACCGTGTGAATCACCCAGTTGGCCGGCATTTTCCCGGCGGTGGTGTAGCCGGCGTCTCCGGTGGCCAGGCCATTCGGGAATCTAGCGATGCAGTCGCGCAAGACCTCTGGTCCGCCAGCCCGATGAATAGCTCCGTCGACGCCACCGCCACCGCGCATCGCGTTGTTAGCAGCGTTAACTATCGCGTCGACATGTTGCGTAGTGATATCGCCTCTGCGAACTAATAACTCGGTCACCTGCTGACTCCTTCGCGGCTTTTCCCACCCAAGGGTTTGAGAATATCTAATTTTGGCCGATGCCGTTAGTCTCTAAGCTATGACCAATTCCGAGTCTGCAACCGACGAGCTTGATCACAAGCACGTCAATAGACGTTGGCTAGCTCTGGGAGTGTTGAGTCTCGCGCTATTCATGGCGAGCCTAGATAACACCATCCTGAACGTCGCGTTGCCGACTCTAGCCAGGGAACTTCAGGCCACGACAAGCCAGCTCCAGTGGACGGTCGACGCATATCAGGTGACGTTTGCAGGCCTGTTGCTAGTGGCGGGGGCGTTCGTCGATCGCTGGGGCAGAACCAAGACGTTTATCACGGGAGCCGCGGTCTTCGGCGTCTTTTCGCTGCTGGCGGGCCTGGCACCGAACGCGGAATGGCTGATCATCTTCAGGGCGCTGATGGGTGTGGGCGCTGCGCTGCTGACCCCTTCGACGCTGGCTCTGGTCTCGGCGATATTCAGAGACCCCAAGGAGAGGACGCTCGCGTTCGCCATCTGGTCGGGAGCTAACGCGGCCGGGGGAGCGGCAGGTCCGCTGCTCTCCGGAATCCTGCTGGAACACTTTTCCTGGGGCTCGATTTTCTTCATCAACGTTCCAGTGGCTCTGATAATCGTCTTGGTCGGACCGTTCGTGCTGCAGAACTTCCACCCTGACAGCAATCTTCAAGGCATCGACATCGTCGGGGCCCTGCTCTCAACCAGCGCGCTGGCGCTGGTCTGCTGGGCGGTCATCTCTGCGCCAGAATTGGGGCTGCTCTCGCTGCCAATTCTCGGCTCTTTCGTCCTCGGAATGGGCCTGGCGGTCGGCTTCTTCTGCTGGGAGGCCAACTTCTCAGCCCCGATTCTCGACCTGTCTCTGTTCAAGAACCGGCGATTCACCGTCGCGGTCTCGGTCGCCGGCCTGGTCACTGGCAGCGGTTCCGCCGCACTATTCATTCTGACGCAGTACCTGCAGTTCAACCTCTCCTACGGCCCACTCGAATCGGGCATCAGGATTCTTCCCGTGGCCCTAGCGCTCGGCCTTGCCGTGGTCTGCGCACCCAAACTGATAAATACCCTGAAGCTAAAGAACACCGTATTAATAGGCCTCGTGCTGGTTGCCGCAGGCTTCTTCTGGCTGAGCATGGTGACGGTCGAGTCCACTTACAGCCACATGCTGATCGGCGCGCTACTGTTCGGTCTTGGCGCCGGCTTACTGAACCCAGCAGCCACGCAAGCGGTGATGGACGCGCTGCCCGGTTGGGCGTCGGGCGTCGGATCCGCCACGAACAGCTCGATAATGCAGGTTGGCAGCGCGGTCGGCGTGGCCTTCGGCGGGGCGATGCTTTCAACCAGATACCAGAACATGATCTCGAACAGCTCAATATTCGATCAGCTCGGCGATTTCAAACAGACCGTCCTAGATTCCTACGCTGGAGCTGCAGAGGCAGCACAGAATTTCCCTTCCGAGATGGCGGATAAGATAATTCATTTGGCGAAGGCTGGCTTCGTCGACGGCATGAGCTGGGCGCTCATCGGATGTGGTGGCGCCGTACTGCTGGCCGCGGTGGCCGTTGCTATCTTGTATCCGAAGGATAAGAAGACAGAAAATACTGAAGATGCTTAGCGAAGAGAAACTCAAGATAAACGAGCGTTTGCACCTTTCGGGGGTCAAGAAAGTGCAGCTTTTCGATGCTGCCGATCCCCTCGTGTTGGAGGGCGGGCAGAGCCTAAAAGAGGTGGTGATTGCCTACGAGACCTACGGTGTGCTGAACGAGGCTCGCGACAACGCCGTCTATATCTGCCATGCGTTGACCGGCGAGGCGCACGCGGCGGGCTGGCAGGATGGCGACAAGCATCCAGGCTGGTGGGACACCCTGATTGGCCCCGGTAAGGCAATCGATACCGATAAGTTCTTCGTCATCTGCTCGAACATGCTCGGCGGCTGCAAGGGCAGCACTGGCCCGAGCTCCGTCAATCCCGACACCGGAAAGCCCTGGGGGCTGGACTTTCCGTTGTTGGACATGCGCGACTTCGTCAAGGCCCATCGAGCTCTGCTCAAGCATCTAGGCATCGATCGGCTGCACGCTGCCGTCGGCGGTTCACTAGGCGGAATGCAGGTGCTGAGCTGGGCACTCGACTACCCGCAAGACATGAACAACGCGGTGCTGGTCGCTACCTCTAGCCGGCTGACCGCACAAAATATCGCCTTCTCCGCGGTTGGTCGCGAGGCGATCATGCGCGACGAGAACTTTGACTCGGGCGACTTCTTGAACAACGGCAAGACCCCTGATGTCGGGCTCGCGATCGCACGAATGATGGCGCACATCACCTACACATCAGAGATCGGCTTCCAGGAGAAGTTTGGGCGCAGACCTCAAAACGAGGAGCGCCAGCCCGGCTTTGGCATCGACTTCGCGGTGGAGAGCTACCTCGACTATCAGGGCACCTCGTTCCTGACCAGATTCGACGCGCTCAGCTACCTCTACCTGACCAGGGTCATGGACTATTTCGACCCGTTCGCGGAACAAAATATCCTTGATAAGCTGCACGAGCACCCGCTCAACTTCTTGGTGCTCAGCTTCGACACCGACTGGCGATTCAGCACCAAACAGAGCCTGCGGATAGTGCAGAGGTTGTTGAGCGCCCAGGTGCCGGTCAGCTTCAGAGAGTTTTCTTCGCCATGGGGCCACGATTCGTTCCTGTTGGACATCGAGCCGTATCTGGACACCGTTAAATCGTTCATCGAGGCCGACCACGGAGACACCTATAAGTGGGGGCAGCGGAAGCGAGGATTGAAATGGCACGCGTAAGAAACGACCTTTACCAGGTAGCGAATCGAATTTCGCTCGGCTCGCACGTCCTAGACCTCGGCTGCGGCGAGGGCGAATTGCTGCGCTGGCTATTCAATAATCGCGATTGCAGCGGAACCGGCGTCGAGCACGAGCCGAACGCAGTGCTGAAAGCCATGCAAGCGGGTGTGCCGGTACTGGACCTAGACATCGACAGCCAGCTGGATCTTTTCGCAGCCGATTCATACGACATCGTGGTGCTAAGCCGCACGCTGCAGGCAATCCGACGCCCAGATCGCGCGCTGAAAGCCATGCGCAAGATCGCTCCCAGACTGATCGTCACCATGCCTAACTTCGGCTTCTGGAGAAACCGCACCCGCCTGCTCAGCGGTCACATGCCGCAGTCAAAGGATCTGCCGTTCAACTGGTACGAAACCCCGAACCTCCACCACTCGACGCTAGCCGACATGCAACCGCTCTTCGACGAGTCCGGGTTGCGGGTGGCGGGCAGGATTCCGCTGGCGGAAAGCGGCAGGCTGCTACCCGCGGGGCGATTGCTGCCGAATCTGCGCGCCGGCTCGGCCATCTATCTGCTGGAACGAGCGGACTAGGGGAGAAGGGCATGCGTTCGTTGGGCATTGTCGCAGCCGCTGTGCTAAGCGGCCTGCTGACGAGCCTCGCTTTCGCCCCGTTCAACATCTGGGCGGCCGTCCTCGGCCTGACTGCGTTTTCTCTGCTTAACCTGCGGCTGACTCCAAAGAGAAGCTCGCTGGCAGGTTACGCGTTTGGCTGCGGCCTGTTCTCGGTGACCATCAGTTACGTCGGCGTGATGGGCGCCTGGATTGGCGTTCTGATGGTCGCCATCATGAGCCTATACACGGCCCTCTACGGCTATCTGGTGAATCTTGCTCAACGTTTCCGGGCCTGGCCGTTGCTCGTTTCCGCAGCCTGGATCGCTATCGAGTTCTGTTGGTCTAGGTTCCCGCTAGGTGGCTTCGGCTGGGTTCGGCTTGCCTTCACCACCCCCGATCAGCCGCTTGGTGGCTATCTGTGGCTTCTTGGCTCACCGGGAGCCGGATTATTAGTCGCACTTTGCACGAATCTAATCGGCTACGCGACAGTTGCCCTCACAGCCAAACGCTTACTTTCTGGTTTCATCGCTCTGGCTACAACCCTGCTCGTCTTCGGGCTCGGCGGCCTCAGCTTGGCCCTGACGCCGCTCGAGGAGGGTGGTGAGGAGGTCACCGTAGGCATCGTGCAAGGTAACGTCGACGGTTCCGCTGGCCCCAGGGCGATGGGTTACGCCAGGTCTGTCACCAACAACCACCTATCCGAAACCGTGGTGTTGATGGCGAAGGCGAAAACCTCCGGCCAAGACATTGACGTAGTGGTGTGGCCGGAGAACTCCTCCGATCACGATCCAACGGTTGACGAGAAGACCGCCGTGACTGTCTCCGAGGCCAGCGACCTAGTCGATGCGCCGCTGTTCATCGGAGCGGTGATGGAAGGCCCTGGCGACGATGAACGCCAGACCAGCAGCCTCTGGTACAACGAGTCCGGCAACCTGATCGCGCGCCACGACAAGCGAAACGCTGTTCCGTTCGGCGAATACACCCCGTTCAAGGAGATCGTCTTCAAGCTAGTTCCGATGGCTCAGCAGGTGGGCAGGCAGACCGTCGAAGGCGAAACTGCTGGCGTGCTGGAGGTTCCCGTCAACGGCGTGCCCACCCGCGTGGGCACGATCATCTGCTACGAACTGGCATTCGACAACACCGTTTACGACATCGGCCGAAACGACGCTGAGCTTGTCACGGTGCAGTCGAATAACGCCACCTACACGGGCACCCTGCAGCCGAAACAGCAGTTCCAGATAACCAGGGTTCGTGCCATGGAGCTGGGCAGGGAAATCGCTGTTTCAACCACTAGCTCCTATTCGGGTCTGATCGGCGCAAAGGGCGAGGTGTTGGATCGGACCGAAGAGGCGACGGCTGATTCCCGTATTTATACCCTGCCCAAGCGCACCGCAATAAATCCCTCGGTTTGGCTCGGCCCGACGGTCGAATATGCCTGCTTGGCTGTGACTTTGCTGTTCGTTGCCTTAACGGCGTTCAAAAGGACATGGCGTCCGGCTAAGATTAGATCTCATGAGTGATACTGCCGATGACTTGAAACGGGTACTGGTAATCATCCCTACCTACAACGAAGCCGAAAACATCGAATCGATCGTTTCCCGGCTGCGCGAAGCCGTGCCTTATGCGCACGCTCTGATCGCTGACGACAACTCGCCGGACGGCACCGGGCAGATCGCAGACAGGATTGCTGAGGCCGATAGCAACGTTCACGTTATGCACCGCGAGTCCAAGGACGGGCTCAGCGCGGCATACATCGCCGGCTTCAAGTGGGGCCTTAGCCGCGACTACCAGGTGCTCGTCGAGATGGACGCAGACGGCTCCCACCAGCCTGAGCTGCTGCCGAATATCCTCGCTGCCCTGGAAAACGCGGACATGGTCAAGGGCTCGCGCTGGGTCAAGGGCGGCTCTACCTTCCAGACCAAGGGCAGGGAGTTCTTGAGCAGAGCAGCAAACATCTGGGTGCAGATGGCGATGGACATCCCCGTTCACGATTCGACGGGCGGCTACAACGCCTTCCGCGCCAGCATCCTGCGCAAAATAGACCTCGATTCCATCGAGTCCAAGGGCTATACCTTCCAGGTGGATATGACCCGCCGCGTCATCGAAGCCGGCGGCACGGTGGCGGAAGTGCCGATCTATTTCCCGGATCGCGAATTCGGCGACTCCAAGATGAGCGGAAACATTATTTTTGAGGCCCTCGTGAAGACGGCAGGCTGGGGTCTTGAACGCCGCGGCAAGCAGCTAAAAAATCTATTTAAATAGAAATCGGGGCCGGCAGCTTGTGCTGTCGGCCCCAGAACTTTAGTACCTGAATTCGTTACGAACAATTTCTAAGCGTTCCTGTAAGAGCTCCTCGAGCTCCGGGATGGTTCTGCGCTCGCGGAGCATGTCCCAGTGTGTCCTGACCGGCTTGGTCTTTTTCTCTTCCGGCTCCGTGCCGTCGGTACGAAGTGCAACCTCGCCGCAGCGCGGGCATTCCCACTCGGCGGGAAGCTCAGCTTCAACTGAGAAGGTGATCTCGAATTCATGATCGTTCTTGCACTTGAAACCGAGCACTTGCCTACCGGCAAACTCAATGCCCTCTTCGTCCTCAAAACTCTTAGCGCCCAAACCCATTCCGCGTAGTGCACGATCGGACATCACTACCTCCTAATCAAAGCCTTCGAAACATGTAACGCAAAAGAGAGGCTTTTTCTTCCATCAGCCTCTGGCGTCCCAAACGCCCTTCTCTTCTGCCACCCGTTTCAAGACATCGGGCCGATCCGAAATGAGCCCGTTAACGCCCAAATCAATCAACTCTGCCATCTTATCCGCATCGTTAATCGTCCACACGTGCACTCTCTTATTAGCCTGCTGCGCGCGCTCAATCAGACGCTTCGTCACGAGCTTTACGTCAACCCCTCGAATCTTCTGCGAGACCGGCAGCTGCAGGATGCGGCTCGAGAAAGGAAAATTGGGCAGAACCGGCACGAAGACGTTCCATGCTACCCCGAGGGTGCTCAACGAAGTAGTTACCTTGGGCAGCAGCCTTCGAAACTTGCGCAGCCTGTTTTCGCTGAAAGAGGCGACGCAGACCCTGCCTTGCGCGTTATGCTTCTTCAGCGTCTCCGCCAACGGCCAGATGGCTAGGGGAGACTTGATATCGACGTTGAAGTAGGTGTCCGGAAATTCCTCTAGCACCTCGTCCAGAGACGGAATCTGGTCGATCCCCGCGATCCTTGCCTTCCTGACCTCCCGAAAGGGCAGTTTGGCGACGAGCCCCTGCCTGTCGGTCACTCGATCGAGCCGGTCGTCGTGGAAGGCGATCAGCTTTCCGTCCCTGGTGGCGTGGACGTCAGTTTCGATATAGCGATAACCAAGATCAACGGCACGCCGAAAAGCGTAGATGGAGTTTTCCCTAGCCCGATCGGCTTCATCTATGTACCCGCCACGATGGGCCATGGCTACGAAGGATTCAAAGAACGCCATGGCACCCACTCTAGCGTCTAAAAATAACGGCAATTCCGCGGCCGTTCTGCTCGGCTGCCTGCAGAACGGAGAGCCGCTGAAGGAAGCTCTCGCGCACACTGCATCCAGCGTCTACGGCATCCTCTGCCACACGGCCGAGGCGAAATCGAAACAGCTGAAGCTAGTTACGGCGCAAAAAGAACTGGTTGCCCCCGAGCCATCGCTTCGAGGCAACCAGCATCTAGAACCTATTCGTGGAAGATTTCTACCTCCGCGCCCAGCGCATTCAGCCGGTGCGGCAGATCTTCGTAGCCACGGTTGATCACGTAGACGTCGCGCAGGGTAGAGGTGCCTCTGGCAGCCAGCATGGCGATCATCATGCACACTGCCGGGCGTAGCGCTGGCGGGCAGAACATGTCCCTGGAACGCCAACGAGTCGGTCCGGAAACGCTCAGCCGGTGCGGGTCGAGCAGTCGCACGTCTGCACCAAGCTTCGTCAGATCCAGCAGGTGTACCGAGCGGGTCTCGTAGACCCAGTCGTGAATCAGGGTAGTGCCCTTGGCCATCGCCGCGATGACGGTGAAGAACGGCAGGTTATCGATATTCAAACCTGGGAAGGGCATCGGGTGGATCTTGTCAACAGCGGCTGTCAGCTCGCTCGGGTGAACCGTGATGTCCACCAGGCGGGTGAAGCCGTTGCCGGAGTAGTATTCGGGGCTGATGGTGTACTTCTGGTTCATCGCTTCGAGCACGGCAAGCTCGATCTCCAAGAACTCGATCGGAGCCCGCGTCACGGTGATCTCCGATTCAGTAACGATACCCGCTGTGATCAGGCTCATCGCCTCGATCGGGTCTTCCGAGATCACATACTCGACGTCTTGGTTGATCTCGTCGACGCCGGTGACACGCAGAGTGGTGGAGCCGATACCATCGATCTGCACGCCAAGCATCTGCAGGAAGACGCACAGATCCTGGACCATGTAGTTGGGGGAGGCGTTTCTGATGGTGGTAAGGCCGGGGGTCATCGCCGCAGCCATCAACGCATTCTCGGTGACGGTATCGCCACGCTCGGTCAGCACGATGCTGCGCGACTCGTTATCCACGGGGTTAACTTTCGCTCGGTAGGCGCCCTCGGTGGCGGCGACCTCCAAACCAAGCGAATGCAGAGCCTGCATGTGCGGCTGAACGGTTCGGTTGCCCAGGTTGCAACCGCCGGCGTAGGGCAGCTGGAACTGCTTCGCGAAGTGCATCAGCGGGCCCATGAACATGATGATGCTACGAGTGCGCCTGGCTGCCTCCTCGTTCATGTTCTCCAGGTGCAGCTTCTCGGAGCGTTTAATCGTCAGGTCACGCCTGTCCTCCGACCACTGCGCGTCGACGCCGATGCTATCCAGCACCTCGAGCAGGCGGTTGACCTCCTCAATGTGCGCGATGCCTCGTAGGACGGTAGTGCCCTTGTTCAGCAAGCTCGCACAGAGCAGCGAGACGGCCGCGTTCTTGGAGGAGCGAACCATGATGTCTCCCGACAACTTGCGCTGGCCGGTGATCCTGAAGTTCATGGTGCCGCGATCGCTAGGAACGATTAGCTGCGATTCCAGGGCGTTCGCGATGCGATTTATCATCTCTAGAGATAGGTTTTGGTGGCCTGATTCGATGCGGTGGATCGCAGACTGGCTAGTCCCCAACACTTTTGACAGCTGAGACTGTGTCAGGCCGCGCTGCTTACGCGCGTCCCGAATCAACCGACCGACATTTGCCGGAGAAGCGTCACCCGAAAAGTCGTTAGTCATTTAGCCAGCTTAACTCATATAAGATATTTAACAACTACATCTGCCTTAGAGTCTCATTTGTTCTAGAGTTACTTCCATGAGCTCTCACTACGATGTAGTTGTGCTTGGCGCAGGCCCCGGCGGTTATGTCGCCGCTATCCGCGCCGCACAGCTTGGTAAAAAGACCGCAATTATCGAGAAGCAGTGGTGGGGCGGTGTCTGCCTCAACGTAGGGTGCATCCCCACCAAGTCGCTGCTGCGCAACGCTGAAATCTATAACATTCTAACCACTCAGAAGGATATCTTCGGAATCAGCGGCGACGTAACCATGGATTATGGCGTCGCGTTCGATCGGAGCCGCTCGGTTTCCGAACGAATGACCAAGGGTATCCACTACCTGATGAAGAAGAATAAGATCACCGAGATCCACGGCACCGGCACCTTCGCAGACGCCAAGACCATTAACGTTGCGACAGAGGACGGCTCCACCCAGACCGTCACCGCGGACAACGTGATTATTGCCGTCGGCGCCACGGCGAAGATGCTTCCCGGCACCGCCAAGTCAGAAAACGTCTGGACTTTCGAGGAGTTGATTCTGTCGAGGGATCTTCCCGAGTCGATCATCATCGGCGGTTCCGGCGCGATCGGCACCGAGTTCGCATTCGTGCTTGCCAACTACGGCGTGGACGTAACCATCGTCGAGTTCCTCGACCGCATGGTACCCACCGAGGATAAGGAAGTTTCCGCTGAGCTGAAGAAGGCTTATCAGAAGCTTGGCGTCAAGGTAATGACCAGCACCGCGGTTAAGACTGTTGAGGATACCGGTTCGGGTGTTCGAGTCACTGTAGAGCCGGCCGGTGGCGGCGAGGCGCAGGTTCTGGAGGCCAAGAAGATGCTTCAGGCCATGGGCTTCGCTCCGCGCACCCAGGGCTACGGCCTCGAAAACACGGGCGTCAAGCTCACCGAGCGCGGCGCTATCGAAATCGACGACTTCTGCCGCACCAACGTCGACGGCGTCTACGCCATCGGCGACGTGACCGCGAAGATCATGCTAGCCCACACGGCGGAGGCGCAGGGCGTCGTCGCGTCCGAGACTATCGCGGGCGTGGAGACGATGCCTGTCAACTACGCGATGATTCCGCGCGCCACCTACTGCCAGCCACAGATCGGCACCTTCGGCTACTCGGAGGAGCAGGCCAAGGAGCTTGGCTACGACGTCAAGGTCTCTAAGTTCCCGTTCAGCGCGAACGGCAAGGCTTGGGGCCTGGGCGAGGCCACCGGCTTCGTGAAGGTGATCGCCGACGGCACCTACAACGAGATTCTAGGTCTTACGATGATCGGCCCGGACGTCACCGAGCTGCTGCCAGAGTTCCAGCTTGCCCAGCAGTGGGATCTGACCACCGCCGAGATTGCACGCGTGGTACACGCCCACCCGACACTTTCGGAGGCAATGAAGGAGGCCGCCGAGGGCATCGAGGGCCACATGATCAACCTGTAGTCTCAACTTGAATAATGGGGCGCTCATTCAAAGTGAGCGCCCCATTATTTATAGACTTTTACCTGTCACTTCAAAACTTTGCACGCCAGATTTTTAAATGTCCGTCCACTCAAAGCCAGTCTTTTCTGGCTTTGCTTTCCCGGCCGAGAGTTCGGAGATCTTCGCCTCCAGTTGCTCGTATGTTCCGGCGGGGTAGTAGATGGTCAGCAAGGCTCCGCTGGCGTTGTATTCGGTCTGGCCGAGAGAAAATAGGTTGCGCAGGTCGGTCTCGAATCGTCCTGCGTCCTCGTACGGGGCAGTCACGGTGGCGATGCCCAACCTCTTTCTAGCAATCAGGTTGGCGGCATCCAGAGTCTTTACCGTCGTGTCAGAATAAGCCTGCACCAGGCCGCCTGCGCCCAGCTTGATGCCGCCGAAGTAACGCACGATAGCCACGACGACATCGGATAGCTTGGTCTCGCCCTCTGCCGTCTGCCGGTTGATGATGGCCTCAAGGATCGGAGTCCCCGCGGTTCCGGAGGGCTCGCCGTCGTCGCTGAAACGCTGAATTCTGCGCTCTGGCCCGATGACGAATGCATGGCACACGTGCCTGGCCTGCAGATGCTCGCCGCGGATCTCGGCCAAGAATTCCCTAGCCGCGTCTTCGTCGTCCACCCGAGCCAGATAGCCGATGAAACGCGAGCGCTTGATCTCGATTTCGACGGGAGAATAGTCCTTCCGCTGCGGCACCACGTATGCATCCATGAAAGAAACCTAGCAACAAAAAGGTGGCTAGCTGAAACAGCTAGCCACCTTGCTTTGCTTAGCAGTTAATTAGCAAGCGGGAACAACGGTTCCGTTGTACTTCGTCTTGATCCAATCCTGCGTGTCGGTGCTGCAGAGCAGATCCTTCAGCTTCAGCAGTTTTTTGTTGTCCTTGTCCTTGGTGCGGACGACGAGCACGTTGGCGTAGGGGTTGCCCTCGACCTTCTCGCTGGCGATGGTTCCGTTCACCGGATCCAGGCCGTTGATCAGGGCGAAGTTCGAGTTGATGATCGCAGCGTCCAAATCGCCGAGCGAACGAGCAACCTGCGGGGCCTCAAGCTCAACGATCTCGATGTTCTTCGGGTTCGAGGTGATGTCGATCGGGGTTGCGTTGAGATCGTTGGGATCCTTAAGCTCGATGACGCCCTCGTCCACCAGAAGCTTCAGCGCGCGAGCCTCGTTGGTCGGATCGTTCGGAACGCCGATCTTAGCGCCGTCCTTCAGATCTTTGAGGCTTTTCAGCTTCTCGGAATACGCACCGAGCGGCTCGAGGTGAACCGTGGTCAGGGCAGTCAGATCATAGCCCTTCTGTTTGGAGTCCTCGTCGAGATAGGGCTTGTGCTGGAAGTAGTTGGCATCGATCGAGCCGTCGGCAAGAGCCGCGTTCGGCTGGACGTAGTCGTTGAACTCCTTGATCTGGATGTCCAGACCAGCGTCCTTGGCCTGCGTGTCGATGATATGCTGCAGGATCTCACCGTGCGGGGTAGGAGTGGCGCCCACGACGATGGTGGTCAGGCCCTCGGCGTTGGTCGGCAGATCCGTGGACTCCTTCTGTGAGGTCGAGGAGCAACCTGCCAGGGCGAGAGCCAGCACGGAACCGGCGGCGATAATCTTGTTGATTTTCATTGTTCTTTTCCTTTCAAATGAAGTCTTAAGTTAAGCATTAAAAGATGTGGTTAGCCCAAAGAGCTATGAGATGAGGGCCGGGGATCAGCGTCAGCGGTGGGCTAGGGCGCGGGCGCATCGATCGCCGACCCATTGCATGCCCATAGTGAGGACGAGCAGAATAACCACCGCAATATAGGTGATCGTCCACTCGTTGCGCTGGTATCCGTAGCGCATGGCGATATCGCCCAGGCCGCCGCCACCAATGGCGCCAGCCATCGCGGAATAGCTGATTAGCGAGACGTAGAGAACGGTCACGTTGCTGACCAGACTGGGAAGTGCCTCGGGCAACAGTACGAAGCGGATGAGCTGCCCGAGGGAGGCGCCCATCACCTCGCCGGCGTCAATCTTGCCCTTCGAAACCTCACGCAGGGACGTCTCGAAAAGCCTGGCCACGAACGGGGCAGCGGCGATGGTCAACGGAACGACGGCGGCCACCGGGCCGATCGAGGTGCCGGTCAGTAGCTTTGTGATCGGGGTGACGATGACGAGCATGATGATGAACGGCAGCGATCGCCCCATGTCGATGATCGCGCCCAACACCTTGTTGACGGGCAGGTTGGGGCGCAGCGATCCGGGCGAGGTCAGAAACGCGCCGATCCCAAGCGGGAGGCCGAGCAATGTGGCCAAGACCAGGGACGGAATAACCATGATCAGGGTATCGAGGGTGCCTTGAGCCAGCAGGCCGAACATCTGTTCGCCGCTCATGCCAGATCACCTTCCTCGGAAACTAACCTGCCGTCGCGAATCTCGCTCACCTGATCCGCGACCTTGCTGATCACTTCCATCTGATGCGAGATCAAGATGGTGGTCAGCGAGTATTCGTCTGTCAGCTCGCGGATCAGCTTGATGATGGAATCAGTGGTGGCCGGGTCAAGGGCGCTGGTGGCCTCGTCACTGATCAGCACGCTCGGCTTGGATACGATCGCGCGAGCGATCGCGACGCGCTGCTGCTGGCCGCCCGAAAGATGCGCCGGATGCACCTTTGCTTTGTCAGCCAGCCCGACACGTTCCAACATCTGCATGGCCTGCGCCCTGCGCTTGTCCTTGCCAACCCCCGATAGCTGCAGCGGCAACTCAACGTTGCCCAGGGCGCTGCGGGAATCAAGCAGATTGAAGGACTGGAAGATGACGCCGATCCGACGTCGAGCATCGCGCAGCTTAGCTCCGCTGAGCTTGGTCATCTCGATGCCGTCAACGGTGATCGTTCCTGATGTCGGCTTGGTGAGCAGGGTAAGGCAGCGTCCTAGGGTGCTCTTGCCTGCCCCCGATGGGCCGATGATGCCCATGACGTTGCCGTGGTTGACGGTGAGAGAGATGTTGTCCAGCGCCGTAACGGGCTGCTCATCGCGGCTAGCCGCGGGGTAAACCTTGGTTAGATTAGATATTTCGATCACAGTTGACTCTTTTGGTTTGGACGTACGTGGCTTCGGCTACGCATGCGGCATGACGCTATCTGCTGATAGCACATCCCGCGCAAAGCATTCGCCGCATCAGTCCTCCAAAGAAATCTCAATTGCTTAGAGAATACACGTATCGGCCAGAAAATTCGACTCACAGAATCCACGAATGAAATTCGCTTGTCTTGCTTTCTGGCCGATACGCAGTCTAGCTAGACCTGACTCTGTCGTCCCAGACTGCCAGGGCAGCGGTCGCACCCGAGGATTGGGCGACGACGATCTGCTTGTAGGCGGTGTCCGCGCAGTCTCCAGCGGCGTAAATGCCAGGAATCGCGGTGCGACCCGTACCGTCGGTCACGATCTCGTGCTTCGCGTTAACCTCCAGGGTGCCCTTCACCCATTCCGTGTTGGGCAGGAGACCAATCTGGATGAAGACGCCGGATAGATCGATGCGCTTCGACTCTCCCGAGGCGCGATCCTTGTAAACCAGGCCGGTGACCTGCGAGCCGTCCCCGACGATCTCCTCGGTCGCCGCGTTGGTGATCACTGAGGTGTTCGGCAGCGAGTTGAGTTTGTCGAGCAGTACGTCGTCGGCTCGGCATTCGGGCATGAACTCAACAACCGTGACGTGGCTAGCGTAAACAGCAACGTCAATTGCGGCCTCGATGCCGGAATTGCCGCCACCGATCACGGCGACGGGCTTGCCTTTAAACAGGGGAGCATCGCAGTGCGGGCAGAACGTCACGCCCTTGTTGCGGTATTCGTCCTCTCCGGGCACTCCGAGCAGTCGCCAGTTAGCGCCGGTAGCGACGATCACCTGGCTGGCCGAAAGCTCGGCCTCGCCGACCTGAACCTTGTGCAGCTCGGAGCCATCACCCGGAACCAGGGCAGTAGCCTGCTGAGATTTGATGATCTCGATGGGGTAGCTAGCCACGTGTGATTCCAGCTCGCGCGCGAGCTTCGGGCCCTCGGTGTAGGGCTGCGAGATGTAATTCTCGATCGACATGGTGTCGTTGACCTGGCCGCCGAAGCGATCGCCGACGATCCCAGTGCGCAGCCCCTTGCGAGCAGCGTAGATCGCGGCGGCAGCACCTGCTGGCCCTTGCCCGACAACGAGCACATCGAAAGGCTCCAGCGAGTTCAGCTTCTCGGCCGCCAACGACGCATCGTTCTCGTCCAGCTTCGATAGGAAGTCCTCAATGGTGGATCTTCCGGAGCTAAACAGCTCGCCATCAAGATAGGTTGCGGGCACGGAAAGGATCTTCAGCTCATCGATCTCGTCCTGGAAAAGCGAGCCCTCAACCGTCGTGTGCTTGATGCGCGGGTTGATGACGCTCATGGTGTTCAGCGCCTGCACCACGGTGGGGCAGTTCTGGCAGCTGAGCGACATGTAGGTGACGAAGTTGTAGGTGCCCGGAAGATTCTTGATCCGGTCTATAACTTCCTGTTCTTCCTTGATGGGGTTACCGCCGACCTGCAGCAGCGCCAGCACGAAAGAGCTGAACTCGTGACCCATCGGAATGCCCGCGAAGGAAACCGAAATGTCGGAGTTGAGACGGCGGATCTGGAAGCCAGGCTTGCGGTCGTTAGCGTCGTCGTCGCGGCGCACCGAGATCTTCTCGGATAGCGCTGCGACGTCGTTCACCAGCAACTCGAGCTCGGCCGAAGCGGGACGCTCGTCAAGGGATACGACGAACTCGACATCTTCGGTGATTCGCGGCATCAACGAAGAGAGCTGAGCAGAAAGGTTTTCGTCAAGAAGCTTCTTGGTCATTTAAATCTTTCCGACCAGATCTATACCAGGGGTCAAGGTCTCCTCGCCCTGCTCCCACTTGGCGGGGCAGACCTCGCCGGGGTGCTCGTAGACGTACTGGGCGGCCTTGACCTTGCGCAGCAGCTCGGAAGCGCTGCGACCGATACCCTCTGCGGTCTGCTCGATGTACTGGATGACGCCATTCGGGTCGACGAGGAAGGTCGCGCGATCTGCCTGACCCAGGCCATCGCGCATCACCTGGAAGTTGTTGGTGAGCACGCCGTTGGAATCGCCGAGCATGTAGTAGCGAGCCTTGCCGACCTCTTCGGAGTCGTCGTGCCACGCCTTGTGAACGAAGTGCGAGTCGGTGGAAACCGAGTAGATCTCTACGCCCATCTTCTGGAATTCGTCGTAGTGATCGGCAAGATCACCGAGCTCGGTGGGGCATACGAAGGTGAAGTCGCCGGGGTAGAAGAAGAATATCGACCACTTGCCGGCAAGATCGTCGGAGGAAACCTCGCAGAACTCGCCGTCGTGGTAGGCCTGTGCGGTGAACGGAATGATCTCAGTGTTGATGAGGGACATGTTTTGCCTTTCTCTCGCGCTGGCCCCGTGCCAGCAGAAACCAGACTAGCCCATATTTTGATTTTTTAAAGACAAGATTTCTATTCGGGCTCTCGTAAAAAAACCGAGTTTTGGTTGCCATTTATCTTCTTATTAAATATCCTTAAAAAAATATAAATCGCAAAGAGGAAATATGGCGCACAATCATAATCATTCTCATTCTATTCCTTCGGGGCACGCCGGAGCGAAATATAAAACCAGGATGGCCATTACATTTGGAATGGTTTTCAGTTTCATGATTATTGAATTCATTTTTGGTTTTATTTCCGGGTCGCTGGCCTTGATCTCCGATGCGGGGCACATGACTGCTGACGCGATAACGCTTGGCGTGGCTCTTCTTGCAACCCAGATAGCGACCAGGGTCGACATCACCGGGCGCCGCACCTACGGCTCCTACCGCGCGGAGGTATTCGCATCATGTTTCGCAGTCCTGGTGATGCTGGGAGTCGGAGCATACGTAATCATCGAGGCAATCGACAGAATCGGCCACCCAGTAGAGGTGGCGACTGGGCCGATGCTAATAGTCGGCGCAATTGGCTTAACGATTAATATAATTTCAATTTTTTTACTGCATTCCGGAGCCAAAGAATCACTGAATGTAAAGGGAGCCTATTTAGAAGTCTTGGCGGACGCCGCAGGCAGCGTCGGAGTTATTATCGCCGGAATTCTGATCAAGCTAACCGGCTTTTATTTTTGGGATTTCTTGGTTGGCGTCGCAATCGGATTATTCGTTGGCGTTCGTGCGATCTTTTTGGGCAAGCAGGTGCTGGCTGTTCTTGGACAGCAGGCTCCAGAGGGTCTAAAGGTAAGCCAGATAGTCGAGGATCTCGAGTCGGTTCCTAACGTCGTCGGCGTTCATGATCTGCACGTCTGGACCCTGACCAGCGGAATGAACGTGGCCACCGCACACCTGCTGGTCGAATCCGATGCGGACGCCCAGGAAGCACTAGAAAGCGCTCAACGCATTCTTCAAAAGAATTACAAAATCGAGCACGCAACGCTCCAAACCGAAACTGAGGCCACGAAATACTGTCATCTGAGTTGGTAAAAGCGGCAAGCGTTACCAAGGGTTTTGTCCGATAATGTACATTATGTCATTTTAACTTTACGCAGCAGGGCCGGCTTTTCTCCTAGCCACTTCCCCTGCCGCAAATCCCTTTCTGACAAAAACGTCCGCCCGTTCTCCTATAATGTGGCCATCCAACTAGGAGGCTTAGATGTCAAACTGTCAGATTCTTCGAGAAACGATCTGGTGGCAAATTTATCCACTCGGCGCGGTCGGCGCCCCAATCCGAGATCGTTCCGACGACGACTCCGCGCATCGGCTCCAGAAGCTAATTCCCTGGCTCTGCTACGCAAAGGATCTCGGCTGCTCGGGAATCTTGCTAGGGCCAATTTTTGAGTCAGCAGCACACGGTTACGACACTCTCGATTACTTCAAGCTGGACTCTCGCCTGGGCGACGATGACGACTGGCAGGTTTTCGTCTCCGAGGCGAAAAATCTTGGCTTAAAGATCTGCCTGGACGGGGTCTTCAACCACGTCAGCGTTTATAACCACCTGGTTGACGACGCCCTCAAACAGGGGCACGGCCTGGTGAAGCTAAACGGCGAATACCCCGAACATTGGGAGGGCAACCTCGACCTGGCTACCCTCGATCACGCCAACCCGCAGGTTGCTGAACTGATCGAGCAAGTGATGACGCATTGGCTAGAAAAAGGCGCGGACGCCTGGCGTCTCGATGCGGCCTATAGCGTTCCTGCAGATTTCTGGGCCAAAGTGATCCCAAGCGTCAAGCAGCGCTTCCCCGAGGCGGCCTTCATCGGCGAGGTGATCCACGGCGACTACGTGCAGTTCGTCGAGCAAACGCACATCGACACCGTCACGCAGTACGAACTCTGGAAAGCAATCTGGAGCAGCCTGAAAGACACCAACATGTGGGAGCTGGCTCACGCACTAGACCGCCACAACGATTTCGGCCAGGCCATGGTTCCCCAGACTTTCATCGGCAACCACGACGTCACCAGGATTGCCAGCCAGGTCGGCGAAGAGCTCGCCAAGGTGGCGGTGGCCTTGCTATTCACGCTGCCAGGCTGCCCGAGCGTCTACTACGGCGACGAGGTCGGCTACCTGGGCGACAAGGGCAGCGAGCTTTCCGCCGATGACGCCCTGCGCCCGGCACTACCCCAGTCCATAGAGGTCTTAGATGATCAGAGAGAGATGTATGAGGTTTACAAGCGCTGCATCACGCTTCGCCGTCAGAACCCGTGGCTTTCCACCGCCGAGGTCTCGGTGCTCGACAAGCAGAACGAGTGGATCGAATACCGCGTCACCAGTGGCGATAACGAGCTGACGGCCCGCATTCAGATTGCCGACAAGCCGTCGGTGCAGGTCTCGGTCAACGGTTCTGCTCAGCAGCTTGTCGCTTGATGGCGGCTCGCCTGGTCAACAGCATTCCCGCCACTGCGACGGCGAGTACAACAAAGACCGGAAGCATGGCTACCCGCCAGGCTTCCTGGCCGTGGCCCAACATGCTGAGCGCCAGGCCAGCCACACCCACCAGGATCAGCCCGCCGAGGAATCCACCGACAACCACGAAACCGTTGCCAGTGCCCCACCTAAATGCTGGTAAAAACGTCCTGACTAGGTCAAATGCAATGTTTGAGGCCGGCGAACAAACGCCAATCACGGTCATGAAGACCACCAGCACCCAACCCGGCGCGGGCGGCGGGAAGGCCAGCAGCAATGCCCACGCGAGGCCGATGGTCGCAACACAGCACAGGGCCAATATCGTGCGCTGATTACCCGCCTTGGTGGTCAACACGCCGATCAGCGGGCTAACTATCAAGTTTCCGGCGATCATCACCATGAACAGCCAGCTAGCTTCTTGCGTGGTTCTACCCTGCCCCTGTTCAAGGTAGTTATAGCCCCACATCAGAGCGAACATCAGCCAGGTCGATGCCGTCGCCAGGTGAACGAAGAAGCCGAGCCAGGCTCCCGGCGCGCTGAGCACAACGGCAAGATCCGAGCGGCTGAACTTCGAGGCCACCTTGGGACGCTCAACGCCTGGCGGTGTGTCACGCACTAGCGTCGCGTTCATCAACAGAGAAACAAAGCAGCACCCGGCAACAACCAAGAAACCTGGGGTCCAGCCCCAGCCCTCATGTGTCAAAATCGCCACCAGCGGCACCGCGGAAGCCCACTGCCCTACCTGCCCCAGCATCGAGCTGATCTGAGTCAGCAACGGCACCCGTCGCGACTCGAACCAGGCGGGAATCAGGCGAATGGCAGACATCCAGATCAGCGCGTCGCCAGCGCCGATGAAAACCCTGGCGCCTAGCCCGAACCAGAAATTCTCGGCGAAAGCCAGCAGGCACTGCCCGAAGCCCATCACGAATGTTCCGCCGACCATCGAGAGCCGGCTTCCCACCCGGTCAAGAATCAGTCCCGAAGGAATCTGCATCGCGGCGTAGACGACCATCTGGACGATAACGAAAAGACCCAAGACGCTTGGGCTCACGTTGAACCGCTCTGCCGCCTGCTCCCCCGCCACTCCGAAAGACGTGCGCGAGAAGACTGCGGCAACGTATGCGAATGAGCCGACGCACCAAATTATCCACGCGCGAAGATTTGTATTCGAAACTTTAACTATGCCATTGCTGGCGCTAGCCATATTTCTCCTAGCTAACGACGTTTATATAACGACTTGTTCTGGTAGACGGGCTCGCAGGTAACCTGCACCCCAAGGTTGCGCAGGATGTTTGTGTCCACGCTGCCGAGAATAACAGTTGAGTGCGCGTCCGCGTCCTTCAGCCCCGAGAGCTGTTCGAGCGCCCGCCGCGCATTTTCGTCGCGATTGGCGCTAACCGCCAATGCTATCAGAACCTCGTCTGTGTGCAGTCTTGGATTCTTGGAGCCGAGATGCTGCGTCTTTAGCATCTGGATCGGCTCGATGTTCTCGCTGGCTAGTAGTTTTACGTCGTCGTCGATGCCCGCGAGATATTTCAAGGAATCCAGTAGCATCGCGGAGCAGCAGCCAAGCAGCTCAGATGTCTTGCCAGTGATGATCTTGCCGTCAGGCAGCTGGATCGCAGAGGAAGGACCCTTGGTGCGCTTCTGCATTTCGAGCGCAGGCGTGACAACAGGCCGGTTCTCTCGCTTCAAGCCCAGCGATGACATCAGCAGCGCGATCTTGTCCGACTGCTCTGAACCAGATAGCTCCTGGCGCTCCTGCACCAGTGCCTTATAATAGCGACGGATGATCTCTTGTTTTGCCGCCTCCTGGCAGACCTCGTCGTCGCTGATGCAGTAGCCGACCATGTTTACACCCATGTCGGTGGGCGACTTGTACGGCGAAGAGCCGAGGATCTTTTCGAAAAGCCTGTTCAGCACCGGGAAGATTTCGACGTCTCGGTTGTAGTTGACCACCTGGTCGCCGTATGCAGCCAGGTGGAACGGGTCGATCATGTTGACGTCGTCGAGGTCTGCGGTCGCGGCCTCGTATGCCATGTTCACCGGGTGGTTGAGCGGCAGATTCCAGATCGGGAAGGTTTCGAACTTCGCATAACCCGAAGTGATGCCGCGTTTGAAGTCGTGGTAGATCTGCGAAAGGCAGGTGGCCATCTTGCCGCTGCCTGGACCCGGCGCGGTAACTACCACCAGGTTCCTGGTGGTCTCGATATACTCGTTCTTCCCGTAGCCCTCTTCGCTGACGATTTTCTCCACGTTCGACGGGTAACCCTTGATTAGGAAGTGGCGATAGACCTTCATACCCGCCCGCTCCAGCTTACGCTTGAAGGTCTTGGCGTCGCGGTTTTCGGGAGTGATGTGGCTAATCACGACGCTGCCGACATACAGCCCCTTCTCACGGAAGGAGTCGATCAGGCGAAGAACGTCGTCTTCGTATGAGATGCCGAAGTCGGCGCGAACCTTGTTGTTACCCAGATCGTTGGCGCTGATCACGATGACGATTTCGACGTCATCTGCCACCTGCTCGAGCATCTTGATCTTGTTGTCTGGGGTGAAGCCAGGCAGCACTCGGGATGCATGCATGTCGTCGAAGAGTTTGCCGCCGAACTCGAGATACAGCTTGCCGCCGAACTTGGCCCTTCGCTTCAGAATCTTCTCGGTCTGCAGGCGAATGTACTTTTCGCGGTCGAAGCCGATCTTCTTGGTTGACAGCTGCTCGTTCGAGTCCATTTGAATCTCCTAAAAGATTGCGATCGGCTAACCAGCGAAAAATGCTAACCCGCATGGTGTGGCCTAGTCAATCGAGATCGACAGTCTTAGGTTTGAAGGGTACACAAGTAGTTTTACCATTGTTTTTGCCAGATCCCCCTATACTGGGCACATGGCTCTGGGAACCAGATTTTTATCTGTCGCTGCAATTTTTTCGCTTTCGTTGAGCGGCATCGGCGCGACCGCATTTGCTGATGAGCAGACCGAGCCAGCAGCCGAGTCCTCTGCCGTCCAGACCCCGGCCGAGAGCCTTGCTCCCGCAGCTAGCAAGACCGCACAGCAGCCGAATAATTCCCAGAACAACCCCGCTAACCAAAACCCGAAGCCAACGACCAAAACCACCAAGGCCGAAAGCCAGGAAAAAGCCGGCTTCGCATCTGGTTCAGCCGACGTCAAGCCGGTAGACGGCTGGGGCAAGGTGACACTGGAGGACGCGGCTTCGATCACAACTGATAAGGCCGTCATCGACTCGCTAAACGAGATCCGCGAGATCCAGGCCACCGCCCTTCGGCTCAACCAGAACCTCGAACGCTCAAAGAAGGAGCAGGAAGAGGCAGAGAAGCAGCTCGCCGATTCCGACTCCCAGCTGGCTGATCAACAGAAGCGAGTCGACGAGACCAGCTCAACCATCAGCATGATGGCCATGGCGCAGCAGCAACACCATCAGACCGCTGCGGCCGCCGGCGTTATTTTCCGGAGCGAGGAGACGTCTGAATTCCTCTCGGATATCGCGACGATGCGCAACGCCGCTGACATCAGCTACGAGCAACTTCGCAGGGCGCTGTCCGAGCGCGATCGGCTTAACGATCTGAAGACGGTCAAGAAACAGCTGGCAGATCAGGCCGCCAACGAGGTGGCCAAGCAAGAGGCTCTGAAGCAGCAGTACGACGCTAAGGTCAAGCAGGCCGAAGAGGTGTTGCTCAAGCTCTCCCCCGAGCAGCGCGAACTGCTCGCCAAGCTCAATGACTCTCTAATCAAGGATCGTTCTGCGATGCTGTTCGATGGTGGCAGCGTCGATCTGAGCGGGATTTCCGGCCTGCCGACCGGCAGGGGCCAGGGCGTCTGGCCGGCGTCCGGCCCGACGACTTCGCCGTTTGGCTACCGCATAAACCCGATTGGCGGCTACTCCGAGCTGCACGACGGCACTGACATCGGTGCTCCCTGCGGCGCTCCCATCAAGGCCGCCTGGACGGGCGTGGTGGTTAGCGCCCGCTACGAGAACGGCTGGGGCAACCGGGTGGTTGTCGATTCCGGCAAGTACAAGGCCGCCTACAATCACATGTCCGGCATCGCCGTTCAGGCTGGCCAGACCATCAATGCCGGCCATCTGGTGGGAACGGTAGGCACAACCGGCTGGTCAACCGGCTGTCACCTGCACTTCTCGACCTGGGAGAACGGCCAGATAATAGATCCGATGACTCTGTTCTAAGCTATTAGGCATGAATTTCTGGCAGCAGTTCTGGCATCAAATCGGCATCTCGCCCGCTCAGCTCTTGGGCGTTGCGTTGGCCACCATCGTCATCTATCTGGCGATCACCGTCTTGCTCTACACGCTCGGACAGCGAATGTACGCGAACCGGCGCAGCAGTGGCCTGGTTGTGACTCTGGTCCTGGGCTCGATCTCCGCCCGCGCGATGCTCGGCAACACCCCTACCCTATTCGGCTGGATGGTGGCGCTTACTCTGGTGATCATCTTGGAGAGCATCTTCGGCGTCAGGCGCCTGCTTGGCTTCAAGAAGCGGGCTCCTCGCGCGGAGATCATTTATGCCGATGGGGCTCCGGTTGATGAGACCCTGCGCAAGTACCACATCACCCGAAGCCAGTTGCGCTCTAACCTTCGCGAGAAGGGCGTCCACGATCTCTCCCACGTGCGCTTCATCCTGCTCGAACCGAATGGTAGCTTGAGCGTGATCAGGGGCGATTTAGCCGAAGAACTGAAAGCGGACGTTCGAGACGATCTAGGATTACTTGAATAGGCATTTCGGAATAGTTAACCCGCGTTAGGCGTTGTAATAAGCGTCTACTAGGAGGTGCCCATGTTGTTCGAATTTGCCAGTCACATCGACCAGGCCGATTTGGCTGCGGATGAGCGCCTAAACACACTTGTCGTCACGCTGAACGCTTTCGGAGATACCGGACACACTCAGCGCTTGCTGAACAACCACATTCTGAACTCGCTGCCCAACCACGAGTTGGGCAAGTTCGATTTCGATCAGCTGCACGATTACACGGATAATCGGCCAGGCATTGTTTTCGAGTTCGATCATTTCACCGAATACCAGACTCCTGAGATCGTGCTTCACGAGGTTACCGACGAGCAGGGCATGCCGTTCCTGCTTCTCTCAGGCCCAGAGCCGTCACTGCGCTGGGAGCGGATGGCCTCTAGCATCGAGGCCCTGAACGAGCAGCTGGGCATCACAAAAACCGTCTTCCTGCAGGCGATCCCGGCCCCTACCCCGCACACGAGGCCAACTTTCGTGAACGCGTATGCGTCGCGTCCAGGCCTGATTTCGGATTTGGACAAGCTGCCGGCATCGTTTCAGATGCAGTCGTCGTTTAGTGCCATGCTCGCCGTGCGGCTGGGCGAGGCCGCCCAGGATGTGCTTGGTCTGGTTGCTCACGTTCCGCATTATCTTGCTGATCTGGAATTCGTTGATGGCCCGCTGGCCCTGATCGAGGGGCTGCGCAAGCTGAAGGCGGTCGATTTGCCCATCGGTGAGCTGCCGAAGATTTCGGAAACCACTCATGCCGCGATCGACTCCCAGGTTGAGGGTTCTGAGGAACTCAAGGGCGTGATCGAGCAGCTCGAGCGTCGCTACGACGAATTTGTGGCCAAGCGTACGCTCACCGAGTCTGGCGACGATCTGCCGACTGCCGACCAGATCGGTGCTGAGATCGAGGACTTCTTGCGTCGGGTAACGAAAGATGAATCTTCGTTTAACGAAGACGATCCCGAGAGCCCCGAAGGCGATTCGACAACCGATACCGGATAGGGTTACTAAAAAGATTTCCAGATAGGAGTTTGGACACGATGAAGATCTTCGTTCTCGGCGGTGACGGCTTTTGCGGCTGGCCCGCAGCGCTGCATCTTTCAGCACGTGGCCACGAAATCACGATCGTTGATAACTTTTCTCGCCGCGTGATCGATGAAGAGCTGGGTGTTCAATCTCTCACTCCGATCCGCTCGATGGTTGAGCGCAAGAATGCCTGGAAAGAGCTGACCGGCAACGACATCGACGTGGTCACGCTCAACGTCGCCGAGGAGTACGAGCGTTTCTTGGCGCTGATCATCGAGAAGCAGCCCGACGCCATCGTTCACTTCGCTGAGCAGCGTGCCGCCCCTTATTCGATGAAGGGCAGCAAGCAGAAGCGCTACACCATCGACAACAACACCAATGCCACCAGCAACACGCTGTGCGCGATCGTCGAATCTGGTCTGGATATTCACCTGGTTCACCTGGGCACCATGGGCGTCTACGGCTACGGCACCGCCGGCATGAAGATCCCCGAGGGCTACCTGGACATTCAGGTGATGAGCGACGAGGACGAGCACGGCAACCAGGTGGAGCCGCACGCCATCGAGACCCAGATCCTCTATCCCACCAATCCGGGGTCGATCTACCACATGACGAAGGTGCTGGATCAGACGCTGTTTGCCTATTACGCGAAGAATGATTCGCTACGCATAACCGATCTTCACCAGGGCATCATCTGGGGCACGCACACCGAAGAAACCCAGCTCGACGAGCGCCTGATCAACCGCTTTGATTACGACGGCGACTACGGCACTGTTTTGAACCGTTTCCTGATGCAGGCCGCGGTTGGCTACCCGCTGACTGTACACGGCACTGGCGGCCAGACCAGGGCTTTCATTCACATTCAGGACAGCGTCCGCTGCATCGAAATTGCGCTGAATAACCCGCCGGCTAGCGGCGATCGAGTCAAGATCTTTAACCAGATGACCGAGACCCACCGCGTTCGCGACCTGGCCGCTCTAGTTTCTAAACTGACTGGTGCCGAGATCGCCAACGTTCCCGACCCGCGTAATGAGGCTCAGGAGAACGAGCTGCACGTCAAGAACGACAACTTCCTCAGCCTCGGTCTCAACCCAACCACACTTTCCGATGGGCTGTTGATGGAGGTCAACGAGATCGCCATGAAGTACAAGGATCGGGCCGACCTGAGCAAGATCCCGGCTCGCTCGCTGTGGACGAAGAATCAGAAAGCTGGCGTTCCAGACAAGTACGAATAATGCGTATAGCCATATTCACCGAGGTTTTTCTGCCGAAGATCGACGGTGTAGTTACTAGAGTTGTCAGGACACTAGATGAGTTGGCGGAGCTCGGGCACGAGGCGATAGTTTTCGCACCCGGCTCTCCCCCGCCGTCCTACGCGGGTTTCAGGGTGGCCAGGGTTAGGTCTGTTTCTCTACGGCCCTGGTATCCCGAGATCAAGGTGGGGCTGCCGACCTCAAACATCGCCCGCAAGATGGTTAAGTTTCGCCCGGACATCGTACACGCCGTAAACCCGGCCGCCCTTGCTGCCTATGGCGTGCTCTCGGCAAAGCGCCGCGATATTCCCCTGCTTGCTAGCTACCACACGCAGCTGAGCAGCTACACGGAGAAGCTGAACCTGAATCTGCTTACCAGCACGGCTACCCGCTGGACGCGTTTCCTGCACAACAAGGCTGAGGTGAATCTTTGTACCTCACCGCAGATGGTCGAGAAGGCAGAGGACGCCGGTGTTAATAACGTTCATCTTTGGCCTAAGGGCGTGGACACCAAGACCTACACGCCCGAAGCCGCCAGCAAGAAGATGCGCAAGCGGCTAACCGACGGCCACCCCGATGCGCCTCTGGCGATATACGCAGGCAGGCTCTCTAACGAAAAGAACCTGGAAGATCTGCTGCCTGTGGTCCACCGGTTGCCGAACGTGCGCTTCGCATTCGTAGGTTCCGGGCCAGCCAGCAACAGGCTGAAGTCGATGTTCAGCGGCACAAAGACCGTCTTCACCGGCTATCTGCGCGGCCACGAGCTAGCCGCGGCCTACGCCAGCGCCGACGTCTTTCTGTTCCCGTCAACCACCGAGACCCTTGGTTTCGCCGGCTTGGAGTCGATGGCCTCGGGCGTGCCGGTGATCGGTGCGGACGCTGGTGGCATTCCCGACCTGATCGACGACGGTGTGACCGGCTATCTGGTGCCTCCGACAGGAGAACAAAAAACCGAGGCCTACGTCGACCTGATCACGCGCTTGATTGACGATGAGCAGGCACGCTCGCAGATGTCCAAGCTGGCCCGCGAGGAGGCGCTAAAGCACTCCTGGCGCGGCGCCACCGATAAGCTAGTGGAGTTCTACCAGCAGGCCGTCGGCCTGCACGGGGTAAATAACCTAGCCGGCGGCCTTTAGAGCACCAGAGGATTTCACCGAGTAGTTTTCGGGCAAATAAAGATCCTTGGCAGAACCATATTGGCTCTGCCAAGGATCATTTTGTTATGTGCTAGCTGCTGATGCTAGGCCTTGCGTCGCCTTGCAACTGCCAGACCAGCTACGCCAAGGGCAGCGATGGAGAGAACGCCGATGCCGCCGTTCATTCCGGTCTGCGGTAGACTCTTCTTGGTCTTCTTGACCTTCTTGACCTTCACAGGATCCAGGGTGACGGTGATCTCGTCAATCACGTTTCCGCTGGGGTCAAGCACGACGACCTTGATGACGTCGCCGGCTTTAGCGCCCGCATTGGGCTTAACCGTGATGGAACCATCCGGGTTCAGCGTTGCGGTGCCGGGGCCGGTGGTGGTCACGGTGGTGCCGGGCTGCACCTTGCCGCCGTTGAGCGGAATGGTCACCGAGGTGTCGGCTGGCGTCCTGGTGTCGTTCCAGTTCGGCGCCTGTGCGATGGGCTTTGCCGGGGTCAGGGTGGCCGACTTCGGCGAAACGTTCAGCGTCCACTCAGTGGTGGTGCCCTCCGGGATGTAGTTCAGCACAGGGTCAACCAGGGAGGCAGTCACCTTAACGAAGGTGCCATTCGGATCCTCCTGGCCGGCCTTGTTCACCTTAACCTGCTCGTACTTCCAGACCGGGTTGGCGGGATCAGCCTCGGCCGGAATATTAACCGTGCCCAGCACGCCTACCTCGGTGGATGCAGTAACGGTAGGAGCTTCAGGAGTGCGCTCCTTGACGTTCGACTTAACGTTCACGGTCCAACCGGTCATCTCGTCACCTGTGACGCTCTGGATCTCGTAGCGGCCGTCGTCGGTCTTCGTCTGACCGTTATCGAACTTAGCGGTCATCTGGTAGCTCTTGTACTTGCCGGTGTAAGTGCTGTAGAGCTCAAGGTCGTTGCCAGTGAATGCTCTGGTAATGTTACTTTCTTCACGGCTCGGAAGTAATTCAGCGCTGGGGTGATGCACCGCACCGTCGGCGAAGTTATAGGTATTCGCTGCCGGGGCCCCGTTCCTAAGAGTGTGGGGAGCGGTCTGGCCATTATAAGTACGATCCAGGGCGATGGTGATCGGGATATTAGTCTGTCCAGCGGTAGCGCCACGATCGTCCGGGTGGATCTTGCCCTCGGTCAGAGCAAACTTAAAATCGGTGTTGGCCTGCTGGTAAACGACAATATCTTCTACTCCGCTGCCAGAAACATAACCGCCCGAATAAGCGAGATCGCGGGCGAAACCCTCGGCGTCATAGCCATAAAAGTTGCACTGGCCAAGATAGACATCCGTGTACGTCTTGCCGTCCCGGGTGGTGACAGTTGAAGGTACGTCTATTCTATGACTGGTTTTCGTTCCGTAGGTGAGCTGCAAAGCAGGCCACCTGTTGCCGATTTGCTGCTCGGCGCCGCCACCCTCAGGCTTTCCGTACACCGGGCAGTAAAGCAGAATGTTAGCGGTCTGCCCCATCCGCGAAGGTTCGAAGCTCCAGTGCGGGTCTGAGTCGCTGTACTTCCAGCGGACGTTAATAGTCCAGCCGTTGTCAGTGGCCGGCGGAGGAGCCGCGCTAGCTACTCCCCCCCCCCAGCAAGGTAGTAGCGAGCGCGATAACAGCCGATGCGCTCAACGTTTTAATGACTCTCGATTTCATCGAGACTCCTCCTCTTTCAATGTCTTTCGGCGAAAGTATTGGTTCGGTTAAGGCTCACCATAGATGAGTCAGTTATTTTGGGCAACACCTGTAAAGAGCGTAACTAAATATTACGAAAACCGCCTCTCAATGTTCATTCTACAAGGGCGTTTTCGTGGTTAACAACTGTAAGAATTAACTCAAGCAAAGCGAAGCAGCATTCATCGAAGATCTCGCCAAGAAATTCCGCGCACTACTGACCGATAACCGCTATGAGTGGGTCGGCGCGCGCGAAGAGATGATGCAGCTGGGACACGAACGCGACCTGGCTAGGGATGACGTTCTCGAAGACACCCAGTGCTTACGAGTCTTCGGCGCGATGGAAGCGATAGTGGGCCTGCTCCCGGAGAAGAACTACCGGATCGCCCACTACGTCTCTTAGCCCCGACGTCTGCGTGCCAACACGGCCAGGCTGCCGGCAGCTAACAGCAGCGCTACAGGCCCGAGACCGTCGACCAGATTACCGCCGGTCTTGGGCAGCCCGCTGCGCTTCGGCTTGCCGGGCTTGGGAGTCGGCGTTTTGCTCGGAGTCGGGCTCGGAGTTGGTTCCGGCGTGGGCGGGACAAAGGCATTTTCGAATTCCACGATGCTCGTTTCCGGGTATTCACCAGCCCGAACCGAGCTCTTAACCTCGAACTTGCCCTGCAGCTCTTCCGGCAGAGTCTCGACGACCTTATAGCTAAACGACACCCTCTGGTCGGCGGGCTTCGCTAGCTCATCTGTTGAGAACTTGGGTAGCTTCACCAGCCTGAATTCGAAGTTCTTTCCCTCCGTCTTTAGGCTGCCTTGTTTCAGATAAGTCCTGACTGGTTCGCTTTTGACCTTCTGATCGTTCTGCCAGGTCTCGACCTGGAAATAATCCAGGAAATTCTCTGGGCCAAGATCCTTGGTTACCTCGTCGCCGCCGTTCCAGCGTTTCTTGACCAGCAGATCCAGGTACGGCACGACCTCGACCTCGTCGCCGGGAATAACGTTGAGCAGCGGCTTATCGCCGACCTGCAATACCTTAGCTTTGAAAGTTACCGAGACCTTTTTCTCTGCACGATAGGAAATCTTCTTGTTGAAATCGAACTCGCTAACATGTGCTTTCTCGTTGTCTACAAGAGATATCTGGCGCTTGCCCTCGTCATATTTAGCGCTGTAATTTGTGGCCTGTTGCCCGTCCTCGAGCACCTTTAAGCTGCCTGCCACGAGCTCAAAGCGCTCATCTAGGATGTCGACCACGCTGATGTCGTTTTTGACGCCGAAGTCCACCCACTTGCCGTACTTCATGATCAGGCGGTGATCGCCGGGAATCGTGCCGGAAATGGTGAACTCAACCTCGTCGCCCACGCTAACCACAGCCTGTTTCGGGTTATCGGCGGGGTTCGAGATGACCTTCTCGAAGGTGGTGGTTTTGGGCACCAAGATGCGAAGCGGGGTTTTGTACCCGATAAGCGCCTTCGCGTTCGCTGTGTTGTCGAAGCGAGAGTCGGTGCCACCGTCGGGGTTGATCCAGGTTTCAGTTTCGGGGTTTCCGCTAGAGATCGCCTTGATCTGGAGCTTGCCATCCTCGGTTAGCTTGAAAGCCTGCCCCTTCTCTAAGTCGTAGCCTGCCTGCATGTCAGCGGGAGCCTTCAGCACCTTCACCTTGTACTCGCCGGGAACGACCTTCTCGAATAGATACCTTGGCGAATATTCATTATCGAAAGCGGCCGTCTCGATCAGTTTGCCCGCGGAGTCAAAAAGGCCAAGCTCGAACCCGGATCTGGCGTGCTTAACACCAAAATCGATGTAGGTCAGCTCCTTGATATCGGACGCGGTGAAGTAGACCTTCTTGCCCAGCGTGACGTGCAGGGTATTCGTGGCCGGGTCAAAGTTTTGATCGGCTATCGAGTAGTACATGTACTCATCGGGCAACGCACCGAGACTTAGCCGTGCGCCCTCAGGAACATCCACCGCCGTAATCTCGGTGCTGAACTCGCCGCGTCCTGCAGGGATATTCAGCTTCGGATTTGTCTTAGTGGATTTCTCGCCGTTCAATTCAAACTGCCAGTTGACGTTGTAACCCAGCACATCGAACGGGCGGTCGATGACTACCTTGTACTTGATGGTTTCAAGCTTGACCTCGCGGACGCCCACCTTAAAGCCGCTATTACCATCGGGGGTAACGGATTCGATGGCATATAGCTTCGAGCTGCTGCCACTGCCGAAAGTAACGTTGGGGTAAGTAGCTGCCTCGTCAACGGTGGGCGCGGCTGAAATGAATTGGCCGTTCTCGTCGTAGTCAGCGTCGCGTTCGAAATACGTGCCGCTCTGATCAGTTTTAACTTGATAGCTAAAGCCGGTGCTTCCCTCAGTCAGCGGCAGGTTAAACATACTTGGGCTACCGGTAATAGCGGCACCGGAAACATCCTCGAAGCTCACGTTGAAGCGCTGCTTGATCTTTTCTTTCAATACCACGCTGAGGGACAGCTCACCGCTTGAATTCTTCTTGACAGGAACATTTACCGTCTCGCTGATAGTGGTGCCGAACCAGCCACCCGCCCTCAACAATTTGATCGGAACGGTCTGACCCTCTGAGTAATCAGGGTCAAGACCAAATTCAATCTCATATCGATTCAACCCGTTGGCGAGCTGTGTTGATGTTGTTACGTCAGATGCATCAACTTCATAGACATCAGCGAACCAGCCGCTACCCAGCTGGACTTCTAGGCTCGTAGGCGCCTCGCGCGAATAAACCGTGGCGAGAAAGTGCAAAGTGTCGCCTTGCGCCCGCGCTTGCGGAACAATCAGCGAAATCATCGCCAAGACCAGGGCAAAAGTAAATAGTTTACGGCGCAGGCTCATGCCTTCTCCCCTTCAAAATGTTGTCGGGACAGGGGTAACTGTCGACAGGTTTATTCTAGCTGACTTTACTTGCCGCGCTCCCGGCTGGAAAATCGAGCAGCTAAGCTGGCTATCTTTGCTAGCCAGAAATAGCGGCTTGCCAAAAACCGTTCTTGTGAAACTTGGTGTCCCTCTTGGTTCTAAAAGTGTTGTCAGTTCGCCCCCAGCTAGGCCGGAGGCGAACCTATCTTTAGCCCCGACGCCTGCGTGCCAACACGGCCAGGCTGCCAGCAGCCAGCAGTACAGCTAGCGATGCAAGAGTGCCGCCGGTCTTGGGCAGCCCGCTGCGCTTCGGCTTGCTGGGCTTGGGAGTCGGCGTTTTGCTCGGAGTGGGAGTATCGCTCGGGGATGGTTCCGGTGTGGGCTTGGGCAACTTGTCCACTACCGGGATCCCAAGCAGGTCGTAGACCGGCCCGCCCGCAACCCGCAGGCCCGCGTGACGGTGGTAGTAGTCCGCTAGCTTGCCCTGCTTGAGATCAGCCGAGACAACCCCCTTGTCCACCAAGAATGCCTCTATCGTCTTGTTAGAAGAATCCTTGTTCATGTAGCTAAAGGCAGATTCGTCTGCGCCCGTCGCGTAGGCCGAAACATCATTGGTCCAGTACTTGCTCTGAAAGGCGCGCTCCGCAATGTTGATCGAGCCCACAGGCTCGGCTTCTGCAGCACGCGCGATTACCTGCTTTTCTGTACCTTGATCATCAACCTGTACGGTCTTCTCGGTTGCCGCGCTGTAGGCAATCCGGTTCAGCTCCCCGTCCTTATTGTTGACGGCAACCACATAGTTATTCACGCTTTGGTCACCGATAACGTGATCGGCAAAGTAGAGCGGAGAATCAGCGTGTTCGGCAGGAACTAGCAGCGTGGAGTTCTTCACCACGGACATCGTGGAGCCAAACAGCTGCAGAGCGGGCAGGTTGTTGGGCAGAGCTGCATTGTTGTACAGCGCTACCTCGTCCAGGGTCGATGGAGTTGTGGTGCTTCCAGTGCTCTGATAGACGAAGGGAGCAAAATCATTGAGATTTAACGCGCTAGAGCTTGAGACAGTGGAGCCGTCTGCCAGCTGTCCCGCGAAAGCACCGTAAATCAAACCATTTCCGCTCGTCTCCTGAACACCGCCAAGCTGGAAAGAAGAACCAGTAACACTGGTGGACTCTGTAGCCCGGCCCATGAACCCGCCGATGATGCCATCGCCAGCGTGCCCGATGCTGATGTTTTTATCGACAAAAACGCTGTTATCGGTGATCTTTGCGCCTTTAGCGAAAGCAATGCCCGGTGAAATCCAAGCCTTCTTTTTGCTCTTGCTATTGACAGTGAAATCGCCTACATAAACGCGGTTACCGGTGAGCTCACCTCTTGCGAAGGGGGTGATGCCTCCAACCAGGGTCTGGCGCTCTACATTTTCATCATTTACGTTAAGCGCGAAGGATTTCACCCGAGCACTGTTATTGCGTACGGCGTGATCCGCAGGTTGAACACCAAACATCAACGAAACATACCTGGCGTCGTTCGCCGTGAGGGTGATGTCGCCAGTGACCAGATGATTATTCTGGGTAATCGGCTCGTAGACGTTTGTTTTGGGTTCCTCGTTCTTCAACCCACCCAAGCCATTGAACTCATGCAAGATCTTCGTCTCGACCGAAATGTTCCCATATTTCAAGGAGTTGTGCTTGGCACCGGCTATGTTTCTCTGCCCCAAATTAACCCAGGCCGAGCCCTTCGGGTTCGATGTCTTGAGCTCGCCTACATTGAGCGTGGTGTTCTCCAAGGCCGCTTCCGGCAACTTCGGCAGGCTGGCATCATCGCGTTCGCCGGTGCGGGTCTTCTCGCCAAGCGCATCAAAGACGATCTGGGCACCTGTCGTGCCGGTCAGCTCAACCTTGCCCACGGAGTACTTGTTGTCCTTGTTTACGACAACCCAGTTCATGCCATACTTACTGCTTGAGTTCCAGCGCATCCCGTGCCCGATATTTGAGATGAGGTGCAGTCCTGTCTTCGCGGTCACCGATTCCTTGATATTGAAGGTGTTGTTGCTGATGTTCGTGTAGTATCCGTGGTTATCGTCGTAGCCAACTACTCCAAGCGTGGCGATTTGGTTGGCCGGGGCCGGCGACGCACTTCCGTCGAGAGTCTCGGGGCTAGAGAACCGAATATTCTTCACGCTAAGGCTCGAATTCATCAACACGCCAGTGTTCTCGGCAATGCCGTAAGCGTATGGGTCCTCCGTTCTCCAAGGATGCTTAAAATCCGTGTTCATCATAGCGGCGATGTCTCCCCCGACGACGATCTTCGCATTGTCCACCCAGGCGGAAGCCACGTCGTTGGAAAGGCCCGCGGCGTAGGCGAGGTTGTTAGAGACCGCCTGGATGTTCCCGCCGACGGTCAAGGAAAGATTCTGCACGTGCCCGGTATCTCGCAGCGGAGCCGGATTGTTATTGTCACGGTACTGGGCCCGCAGCTTCTTCCAGGGAGCCGTATTGCTACCCGGTAGATTCCTGTCGAAGTGGGAGGTGAAACCATAGGATGCCGCAGTGATGGGAGCCGTCTCCCCGTTGTAGTTAACCTGGCTTGTCGAAGCCGTTTTGGAACCAACATTGCCGCCGATGTTGATGTCGAGATCCTCGCAGTTGATAGCAGCCAAGTACCAGCTAAAACCTGTGGCCATGTTGGAGTAGAAATTACTATTAACAAAGTGGTTGTCGGACACGACGAGTCCGTGGGAGGGAATGGACTCGACGTTACCCGCAACGTTGACGGCGATGTTCTTCAGCAGGCTTTCCGTGGCCGGCAGACCGTCCGCCTTGGGCGTCTGATATCCCCGAACCTGTTCAGCGAATGGGAAGCCGAGCACATCTCCGGTGAAGTCCAAGGTGAGGTTCTGGACCTTAGTCACGTGAGGATCCGGACGTGTGGGCTCTTCGTTGTGGCCCAGGCTGCCGAAAAGGCCGCGCGCCTTTTTATCTGGGAACTTGATCGTGTGACCGTTGCCGTCAAAGGTAAGGGAGCCGACAACCGAGAGAATGCCGTGTTCGATGTAGTCTTTCTTGTCGCTGAAATAGGGATCTTTTAGGGAGATTTCGATGTCTTTAGTCAGCTTATAGTTGCCCGACTCTAGAACCAGGCGCTTGTGGGTTTCCCACGGGCCGTTAGGAAGCTGGCGTACTGACAGATAAGGAATGAGATCTGAGAAAGAGCCAATCTCACGCACAGCTGCCGGCGCTCCGACGGCCTCACCGGCTAGTTCCTCCCCTACCTCAAGGCCCTGAGCCTCAGGCTCTGAGGGGGGGGTATTTGCCGTCTCGGTGGCTGTGGGCTGGCTCTCCTCGAGCGGCTGAGTGGACTCCGGCGCCTCCTCGGCTCGTTCGATCTGGGTTTGAGCGACAGTTCCAGGTGACTCAGGCAAGGCCTGATCCTGGGCTAGCGCAGAAATCGGATTTAGCAGTGAGGCAGCCAACGCGAATGCCGCGATAAAGCTGCAGGTTTTAATATGACGCATATCCAGGTGGCGCATGAATTCTCCAAAAGTCATCGATACGAATACCGGAGTAGGCTTATTCGTAGGGTTATGTGAAATGCTAGCGTAGAGCGCTAACTAATTCAGAATTCTCCTTGATCTTGTGGTTAACAAGACTGCTGTTGGACTTATGCCTTTCTCTTGACTGCTGACCGCCACCAGCGCCGTGGTACGTGGAGACTCCTCGATGTTTTCGCAACACGATTTCTCTTAAACTTCACTAGCCCGCGAGGCTTTCGCCAAAGCAGATTTTTGAACATACAATCGTTATTCATCAGCCTGGCGCGCATATTGTCAGTGCCGTCGTGTATTAATTTGAGTGTCACTGAACAGAACGAACGTTAGAGTGCGGGTTTTGATGGATATTTCTTGGAACATGGCGGTGCAGAACCAGAGCGCGAAGGCGCGCAAGTTAGCCGATAAGTGGGCCGGGCGCGGCTACGAGAAGGGCGACACCGGGTCTTTCTGGCTAGAGCTGCTGGCCGAGGTGGTCGGCATGGCCGACGTCAGCACCAACGTGCGCTTCGAACACCGCACCTCGGCTAGGGGTTTCGTTGACGTCACCATTCCGGACGCCAAGACCTTCATCGAACAGAAGTCGCTGCACGTCGACCTGGACAAGCCCGAGGAGCGGCAGGGTCGCCTGGTCACGCCGTTTGAGCAGGCAAAGGCCTACGCCGACTCCATGCCGAACTCGCAGCGCCCCGACACCATCATCGTCTACAACTTCGAGACCTTCAGAATCCACAGTCTCGAGAGCGAGGACCCGGCGAACGAATACGTCGAATTCCAGCTTTCCGAGCTGCCCGAGCAGATCCACTTGCTCGACTTTCTGATCGACCCGCAGAACGCCAGGCGCAAGCGCGAGGAGAAGGTCTCGCTGGACGCGGGCGCGCTGATCGGGCGCCTCTACGAGATGCTGCGTGAGCAGTACCACAACCCGGACACGCCGGAAAGCCAGCACAGCCTTAACGTGCTCTGCGTACGCCTGGTCTTTTGCCTGTTTGCCGAGGATGCGGAGGTCTTCCCGAAGGACGCCTTCTACCGCTACCTGAACGGCCTGCCCGCCCGCCAGGTGCGGGTGGCGCTCAAGGAGCTGTTCAAATACCTCGATACTCCCCCGGAAAGCCGAGACCCGTATGTCTCGGACGAGCTGAAGCGTTTCCCGTACGTTAACGGCGGCCTGTTTGCCGCTGACGTCGAGATTCCGCAGTTCAGCGAGGAGACCTTTGAGTGAAAAAAATTTGGGTATTAGGAAGTGCTTTTATCCCCTGGAGCGTGTAAACTTGTTTTCACCAGTACCGGCTCGCCCTCCCGCTTTTTGTGGGATGTGGTCAGAGCCGGTCTTCGCATATATCGGGAGACTAGGTGAAGATGGTGGGTAAACCCTGGACAAGCGTCGACAGGCAAATCCAGGGTAAGCGGCCAAAATGTGGTGCTCTGTTTGGGCGTGTCGCGCCTTGTTTTCAT